>CACERG010000001.1 GCA_902561795.1 uncultured Bacteroidota bacterium
ACCTTTAATAGTTTGACTCGTATTACTAAAAATGAAAAAGTAAATTCTTTAAGTGTTAATGGAGATTTTGAATTTAAGATAGATAAAAAACATGCTTTTGCATATGGATTTGAAGGCGTTTATAATGATGTTAATTCGTTTGCCTCAAAAAAAGATCTAATTATTGAAGAAAATGTCATAACAGGTTTTACTCCAGCCCTTCCATTTACCACACGTTATCCTAGTAAGGGTAGTTCTTATAGAAGTTATGCTGTATATATAAATTGGGTCTGGGATCTTAATACTCAATTGACTTTAAATGCAGGACTTAGATTAACCGATACTTCTTTACAAGGAGAGTGGAAAGAGTATTATAACATAAATGCATTATTATCCTCGGTAAAATTAAATTCTGAGGCATTAACAGAAACTTTGTCTCTTATTTACAGACCAAGTATAAAAACAAAATGGAAAGCAATAATTTCAAACGGTTTTAGAAACCCTAATATTGACGATGTTGGAAAAATCAGAGAAAACATGGGGTATCTAATTGTTCCAAATCCTATGCTTTTACCTGAATATGCCTATAATTTTGAATTGGGACTTACTAAATACTTAAATAAAGAAAAGAATTATATCTCAATTCAAGGTTTTACCACACTAATCTCTAGACATATTGGACGAAATAATTACCCCATTTTTTCTGATCAAACAACAAGCAGCAACAATACTATTTTATACAACGGTGAAGAGTTAATCACCTTAGCGAATAATAATTTAGGTAATCGATATATGTTAGGAACATCATTAGATGGTAATATATTTTTTACGGATAAAATTTCATTAAAAGGAGACTTTAATATTATTAATGCATTAAAGAATGATCAATACGGTCCTCTCCCATCGATTTCTCCAGTTTTTCTTAATTTATTTCTCAACTATGAAAAAGAGAAATGGTTTGCAAGTTTAAGATACCAATACAGCGGAAGCAAAACCCCAGAAGAATACAGTCTAGGTGGTGAAGACGGTTTAGAAGAAACTCCCATTATATCTGAGTCTCAAGGAATTTATGCAGGTACACCTGCATGGTCTGAACTGTCTTTTTTAACTCAATTTAGCTTGAATGAAAATGGAAAAATAACAATTGGGCTGGAAAATATATTCGATGTTCATTATAGAAGTTTTGCATCAGGTGTATCTGCACCAGGTAGAAATTTAAGATTAGGTTTAAATCTAAAATTCTAAACCACTTGTAACAAAAAAAGGCCTTGGTATGGGGACATATTTTCGAGTTAAATTAATTAATTTTGCAAATTGTTATATTATTACATTTACTTTTCTTTCTTAGGGTTTTGAAAAGCAACTAAAATATTTCATAGGTGAAATTCAATGAGTACGATAAACTAGATTTACCCAAAATAGCCAAGGAAATACTTGCAGACTGGAAGGTTAATAAAACCTTTTTAAAAAGTATAAAAAGCAAGGAGGGTAAACCAGAATTTATATTTTATGAAGGCCCCCCATCTGCAAATGGTCTCCCTGGTATTCACCATGTCATGGCCCGTACAATTAAGGATATTTTTTGTCGCTTTAAAACCCAAAAGGGATTTAAAGTAGATAGGAAAGCAGGATGGGATACTCACGGACTTCCAGTTGAACTTGGAGTCGAAAAAGAATTAGGTATCACAAAAGAATCAATTGGAAAAAATATTTCGGTTGAAGATTACAACCTAGCATGCAAAAAAGCAGTAATGAAATATACAGATATTTGGAATACGCTTACAGAAAGAATAGGTTATTGGGTCGATATGAGAGAACCCTACATTACCTATAAATCCAAATATATGGAAAGTGTTTGGTGGTTAATTAAACAAATTCATGAAAAAGGGTTTCTTTATAAAGGTTATTCTATTCAGCCATTTTCTCCGATGGCCGGTACAGGTTTGAGTTCACACGAACTAAATCAACCTGGAACTTATCAAGAAACTACAGATACAACCGTTACTGCGCAGTTTAAGACTATTCCAGAAAGCCTTCCTGAAGAAATAAAAGATGAAATAGCCCTTTATATTCTTGCTTGGACTACTACTCCATGGACATTACCCTCAAATACAGCTCTTACAATCGGTAAGAAAATAGATTATTTGATTATTCGCACTTTTAATCAATATACATACAAGCCCATACGGGTTCTTATTGCTAAAGATCTAATAAAAAAACAATTTGGCGAAAAGTTTATTGAATCTCCAAGTGTAGATAACTATAAACCTAGTGATAAAAAAATACCCTATAAAATAGAAAGCGAACATAAGGGCTCTGAGCTCCTAGGAATTAGATATGAAAAAATTTGGTCGGAATCCCCAGTACCAATTGAGAATTCCGAAAATGCATATCGTATAATTTCAGGAGATTTTGTTACAACTGACGAGGGAACAGGAATTGTACATACTGCCCCTACATTTGGTGCAGACGATGCCAAAGCAGCAAAGGAAGCAAATCCAGAAGTACCTCCCCTTTTAGTCTTAGATGAAAATGATAATAAAGTACCTTTAGTAGATATGCAAGGAAGATTTAGAAATGAAGTTGGGCATCTAGGGAATCGCTTCGTTAAAAATGAATACTATCCAGATGGCACAGCACCTGAACGTTCTGTAGATGTTGAAATTGCAATACAACTAAAAAAAGAAAATAAAGCCTTTAAAGTAGAAAAATATGTTCACCCTTATCCAAATTGTTGGAGAACTGACAAACCTATCCTATATTATCCTCTTGACTCTTGGTTCATCAAAATAAGTGAAGTGAGAGAAAATATGACCGCTCTGAACAACGAGATAAACTGGAAGCCAAAGGCTACAGGTGAAGGGAGATTTGGAAATTGGCTCAGCAATGCAAATGATTGGAATCTGTCTCGATCCAGGTTTTGGGGTATTCCATTACCAATTTGGAGAAGTTCAGACGGAAAAGAAACAAAAGTAATTGGGTCACTAAAAGAATTATGTGAAGCTATTGAAATCTCTTTAAAAATTGGTATTATGAAGGAAAATCCTTTTAAAGATTTTATAGTTGGAGATTATTCAGATAATAACTATGAAAAAATTGACCTTCACAAAAACATAGTTGATAAGATTATCCTGTCTAGCAGTAAAGGTGAACCTATGTTTAGAGAGTTAGACCTAATTGATGTATGGTTTGACTCTGGTGCGATGCCCTATGCACAGTGGCATTATCCTTTTGAAAATAAAGAATTAATAGATAATGAGATACATTTTCCTGCTGACTATATCGCTGAGGGTGTTGACCAAACAAGAGGATGGTTTTATACACTCCATGCTATAGCTACTTTAATTTTTAATAAAAAGGCTTTTAAAAATGTTGTTTCAAATGGTCTTGTACTTGACAAAAAGGGTCAAAAAATGTCAAAGAGATTAAATAATGCCATTGACCCTTTTGAAACATTAGATAAATTTGGTCCCGATGCAACTCGTTGGTATATGATTTCAAACGCAAATCCATGGGATAATTTAAAATTTGATATTGAAGGAATTGCTGAAGTTCAGCGCAAGTTTTTTGGGACTTTATATAACACTTATTCTTTTTTTAGCCTTTACGCTAATATTGACCAATTTGGTTTTAAAAATGAAGATCTTATTCCTAATACTGAGAGAACCGAACTCGACCAATGGATTTTATCAGAATTAAATAGTCTAGTTAAAGTTGTTGATGATGCTTACCAGGATTATGAAGCGACAATTGCCTGCAGAGCAATTTCTGATTTTGTACAGGAAAAATTAAGTAATTGGTATGTTCGTCTTAGCAGAAGAAGATTTTGGAAAGGCAATTATGGACCAGATAAAATTGCTGCATATCAAACTCTTTACGAATGTTTATTAATAGTATCCCAGCTAGGTGCACCAGTTGCTCCATTTTTTATGGATCGATTATACCAAGATCTAACAAGAAATAAAAAAACCTCAGTACACCTATCTGAATTTCCAAATCAAAACCCAAGCTTTATAAATTCTGAGTTAGAATCACAAACTAATATTGCTAGAGAAATTACATCTTTAGGACTTTCTTTAAGGAAAAAACAGCAAATCAAAGTACGTCAGCCGCTACAGAAAATGATAATCCCTGTAAAAAATGAATTACAAAAAAAACGTATTCAAAATACAATTGAACAATTAAAAAGTGAGATCAACATAAAAGAAGTTGAGCTGCTAGATAACGCCAATGATATGTTAGTGAAGGATGTCCGTCCAAATTTTAAAATTATTGGCCCTAAATATGGTAAAGAAATGAAATCAGTTGTAGATGCTATAAAAAACCTTAATTCTCACCAAATAAATCTTCTAGAAGAAAAAAAAGAATTAAATATTTTCGTAAATAAAAAAAATATTATTTTAGATATAGGTGATATTGATGTCTTTTACAAAGATATCGAAGGGTGGGAAGTGGCTAAAAATTCAGACATGACAATAGCTCTTGATATGACCATAACCCAAAAACTGAAAAATGAAGGTTTAGCAAGAGAACTTGTTAATAGAATTCAAAATCACAGAAAGGATCAAGGACTCGAGGTCACTGACAGAATTGATATTATTCTGAAAAATGAATCTGAACTGGAAAAAGCTATAAAAGAAAATATAAATTATATTTTAAGTGAAACATTAGCTAATACTCTTAAATTTGAATCAAATATTTTGAAAGGAACACCTGTAGAATTTGATAATTTTAAAACTGAAATTCGTATTAAAAAGGTAAACTCATGAGCAAGAAAACAAGATTTACAGATATTGAACTTAAGGAATTTAGAAGCCTAATTGAGGAAAAGATTGAAAAAGCAAAAGCAGACTTAGATCTTTTGAAAAGCTCTTACATGAATGATGGTAATAATGGCACTGAGGATACTGCACCAACTTTTAAAGCTTTTGAAGAAGGATCTGAAACAATGTCAAAAGAAGCAAACACTCAACTTGCTCTTCGCCAAGAAAAGTTTATCCGCGACCTTAAAAATGCCCTAATTCGGATTGAAAATAAGACTTATGGTATTTGTCGCGTAACTGGTAATTTAATAAATAAAAAACGCTTGTTTTTAGTTCCACACGCTACGCTAAGTATAGAGGCTAAAAATATGCAGAAATAAGTCCACGAAAGGCCCTGAATACAAACAAAACATATTTCGATAAATCATGGGCAGCAGGAATCATAATTTTAATCCTGTTACTTGATCAAATTACAAAAATTTATATCAAATTAAACTTCCCCTTATCTGGATACGGTATTTCACCAATTTTAGACTGGGAATATTTTAAAATTATTTTTGTAGAAAATAAAGGGATGGCTATGGGTACTAAAATCAATGATTTTATTCCATTTATTAACGAAAATACTGGAAAGTTGATTTTAACTATTTTCCGAATTGCTGCAATATCTGGCTTAGGTTATTGGTTATTGGATTCCATAAGAAAACAAAGTGGAGTTTTACTTTGTTGGGCCTTGTCATTTATATTTGCTGGTGCTTTGGGTAATATTATTGATTCCATTTTCTATGGTGTTTTGTTCTCTGATAGTAACGGTCAAATTGCACAGTTTTTCCCTGAAAAAGGATATGCTCCTCTTTTTTATGGCCATGTTGTTGACATGTTACAATTTCCATTAGTCGAATGGACGTGGCCCTCATGGTTACCCTATATAGGCGGTAAGGACTATTTATTTTTCCAATACATATTTAACATTGCTGACACTGCAATAAGCACAGGGGTTGCAATATTGATTTTTTTCAATAAAAAAATCTTTGGCTGAATTTATCAAAAAGTAAACTTTTTTATTCCTTCGGGATTAACACAAAAATCCATTCGAATATCTTCAGAACGCATGTCAACAATCTTGTCTACAGGGTCAAAAAAAGAAAGCCCGACCTTTATAGTATTTGTTTTACATAGAGATAAGAAATTATCATAAAATCCTTTCCCATAACCCAAACGATTTCCACTTTTATCCCAAGCTAACAATGGGAGAAAAATTACATCAATTTGTTCTGGAGAAATTTTTATTCCTTTTTCAGGTTCTGCTATTCCTAAAGTATTAGTCTTAAGTTTTGTGATATCTGTCAATAAGATATGTTCCAATTCTGAACCTTTAATTCTAGGCAAAATTACCTGTTTATCCTTTCCTTGTAGTAAAGTTAAAATTAAAGTAGTATCTATTTCAGCCTTTGCTTTTATTGGGAGGTATAGATGATAATAATCTAAATGCCATATTGGTAGTTTTAAACAATTATTTGCAATTGCAAAACTCATATCCTCATGTTCTTGATCAGAAAGAGCATGTCGTTTTTTTAAAAAAGATCTCCGAAGAGTTAACTTTGTTAAATCAGAATTCATGAAATAATATTACTAATATATATATACCCAAAGAAAATCAATATTTTCGTTTTGTGAAATTAGATTCTATTGAAATCCAGCTTAAAACTTTACCTCAAGTTGCAGGGGTATATCAGTTTTTCGATTCTAAAGAAAATATAATATACGTAGGTAAGGCAAAAAACCTAAAAAAACGAGTTGCATCTTACTTTAGTAAAAATTTAGAAAATCATAAAACAAAAGTCCTTGTAAAAAAAATTAAAAGAGTAGAAAACATTGTTGTAGAATCTGAAATGGACGCTTTACTTTTAGAAAATAATTTGATTAAAAAATATAAACCTCGGTATAATATTCTACTCAAAGATGATAAAACCTATCCTTGGATTTGCTTAGAAAAAACTCCCAAACCGAATATTTATATAACAAGAAATTTAAAAAATAAAAATGGTGAATATTTTGGCCCTTTTACTAGTGTAAAAAACTTAAAAATTCTTCTAAGGTTGATTAAAGAAATTCACCCATTTCTAAATCATGAATTAAATCATTTACTAAAAATTAACTCTGAAGAATCGTCTATTTTATTATTTAAAAAGCATGAAAATTCCATAAAAGAATTAATAAAAGGAAATTTTAATTTCTGTATAACTCATTTCAAAAAGGAAATGAAAATAATGTCCGAAAATTTGAAATATGAAGAAGCTCAATTAGTAAAAGAAAAAATTCTAAGTTTAAAGAAATTTCAAGCTAAATCAACAATAGTAAACCCTAAAATTACTAATGTAGATGTATTTTCTATTGTTTCAGATGAAAACTATGGATATGTTAATTTTTTGCAAGTATCATATGGTGCTATCGTAAGATCCTACACTCTAGAAATAAGAAAAAAACTGCAGGAAAGTAATTCAACCCTATTACAGCTTGGAATTATTGAAATAAGACAAAAGTTTTCCTGTAATGCAAAAACTATATTACTTTCTGAAAAAGTTAGCTTAACAAAAGAATTAAATCTAATTGTACCTAAACAAGGAGATAAAAAAAGCTTAGTGGATTTATCACTCAGAAATGCCAAATACTTTAGAATTGAACGCTTTAAACAGATCAAAATGTTGGATCCTGATAGTCATACCAAAAGAATAATGAATCAAATGAAAATTGATTTGAGGTTGCCTGAGGAGCCCTTTCACATCGAATGCTTCGATAATTCAAATATTCAAGGTTCAAATCCTGTGGCTGCATGTGTTGTTTTTAAAAAAGGTAAGCCAAGTAAAAAAGAGTATCGTCACTATAATATAAAAACTGTAGAAGGTCCTGATGACTTTGCTTCTATGGAAGAAGTAATTTTGAGAAGATATAAACGCCTACTGAATGAAAAAGCTTCACTTCCGCAACTTATTGTTATTGATGGTGGTAAGGGACAACTTTCTTCAGCATTAAAAAGTCTCGATTTTTTAGGTTTAAGAGGTAAGATTTCAATTTTAGGAATTGCTAAGCGCCTTGAAGAAATATATTTCCCTGGTGATAAAATTCCACTTTATTTAGATAAAAAATCTGAAACACTAAAAATATTGCAGCGAGCAAGAGATGAAGCACATCGATTTGGAATTGTATTTCATAGAAAAAAGCGCAGTAAAAATAGTATACAATCCAAATTAGATCAAATACCAGGTATAGGGGAAGCTTCACGTCTAAAACTTTTAAGAGATCTAAAAACATTTACCCGGATAAAATCGGCATCAGAAAAGGAAATCATTGATATTTTAGGGAATAAAAAAGGGAAGAAAATATTTGAGACACTAAAAAAATATTAGGCATTAAATTTTTTTCAATTGTATTCAACTAAATCTCAAATTATTGATTTGTTATCTTTGAGAGATGATAAAAAATCTCTTTTTATATGTTTTTTTTAGTTTCCAAATTCTATGGGGTCAAATTAATAATAGTGAATTATTAAAAACAAACCAATCATTCCAAGAAGGTGAATGGTTTCAACTAAGACTTCACTATGGCCCATTCAACGCTAGCTATGCAACCCTATCTTTGGAACGAGATACAATTAATGAGCACCCCGTATATCACGCTAAAGGATTTGGAGAAACAACAGGTTTAGCAAGCTGGTTTTTTAAAGTAGAAGATTATTATGAAAGTTATTTTGATGAAGAAACTGGACTACCATACAAGTTTATAAGAAATATTAATGAAGGAGGTTATACAAAGAATATAGAAATTGATTTTAATCATCAAGAAAAAACTGCTGTTGTAAATAACAAAAAAATAGGAGAGGTTAGCGAGCTTGAAATAAAAAATGGAGTGCAAGATTTAATATCATCTTTTTATTATTTAAGAAACTTTTACCCGAAAGATGAAATAAAAGTGAATGAAAGTTTTGAGATAAACATGTTTTTTGATTTTGAAAATTATGTTTTTAGGTTAAAATATTTGGGTAAAGAAATTATCAATACAAAATTTGGGAAAATTAAATGTATGAAGTTCAGGCCAATAGTTCAATCAGGAAGGGTTTTTGAGGAAAAAGAAAGTGTTACCTTGTGGGTTTCCGATGATAAGAATCGTATTCCTGTTCGTATTAAAGCCGATATTCTAGTTGGTTCAATTAAAGCTGATCTAGAGAACTTCAAAAACTTAAAACATCCGCTTAAAATCATTGTAAAATAGTTTAAAAAAAACGGGATAACTTTTCTTAATTCTTAAAAAAGAAACAAAATAAGTTAGGAAATTTATACAAAATGAATAAGATGTATCGTGCTTTTAAGCTTATTTTATTTTTAGTTTTTTTTAGTTGTAAAAAAATACCACAAAATCAGAGTGATAAATTAAATATACCTTCTGAGGTAAAAGTACCTAACTTATTATATGGTATCGATTTGAATCAATACAATTTTAAAACACAGAAAATCAAATGGGGTGATACTTTTGGAAAAATTTTAGAAGATAATGGTATTGACTATCCCGAAGTTTACAAAATTCTTAAAGAAATTAAAGGGAAAGTAAATGTTAGAAAGCTTGCCACAGGTAAACCATACAGTTTATTTTTCTCAAAAGACAGCACATTAACCCCTGAATATTTCGTTTACCACCCTGATCCAAAAGCTTACACTCTTGTCCATCTGAAAGATAGCTTATATGGAGATGTAATTAAAAAACCTATTAAGAAAATAGAATTTGAAGTATCAGGAATGATAAAAAGCTCTTTATACGAAACAATGAAAAATATTGGAGTTAATGAAGAAATTACATATCATTTATCCGATATTTATGCCTGGACTATAGATTTTTTTCGCTTACAAAAAGGGGACAAATTCAAAGTGATTTATACCGAAAAGTTTGTAGACGATTCAATATCAATAGGCGTTGATCGTATAAAAGCTGCTTGTTTTGAACATAAGGGAAAAACTCTGTATGCTTTTGAATATGTTACAAATCCAAAAAAAGGAATAATCGACTATTTTGATGAAAATGCGAAAAGTTTAAGAAGAGCTTTTCTCAGAGGTCCTCTTAAATTTAACAGAATTACATCGCGATACAACCTTCGAAGAAAAATATCCTATTATGGAAATAGGGTTAGACCTCACAAGGGAACTGATTTTGCCGCTTCGGTTGGTACTCCGATTTTAGCTACCGCAAATGGGACTGTTATAAAATCAAGATATTCAAGGGGAAATGGCAACTACGTTACAATAAAACATAACAATATTTACACAACACAATATTTGCATATGAAAAAAAGAAAAGCAAAAATTGGACAATTTGTCAAGCAGGGAGATATAATCGGTTGGGTTGGTATGACAGGCAATACTTCGGGTCCCCATGTTTGTTACAGATTTTGGAAAAATGGACGGCAAGTAGACCCGTTTAAACAAAAACTACCAGATGCGAAACCTATTTCAAATGACTTAATAGCAAAGTATTCTAAACATATTATCCCCATTAAAACAAAATTAGACTGTATAAAGTTTAATGACAACTCTAAGAGTGAAATTGCAGAAAATAAATCTAAACTATATGCCAAAAATTCTTCCTGATAAGCCTTTATCTAAACTTGATTCTTATAAATCATTAAAAGCTTATCAAAAACAAATTTCAGCAGTAAGCATTAAAGAACATTTTAAGAAAGAACACGATCGACTAAAATACACATGGTTGGATTGGGAGAATATTATCGTTGATGTTTCCAAAAATAGAATCGATAAAAAAGGGTTTAATCTACTTATTAAATTAGCTAAAGAGGCAGGGCTTGAAAAAGCAATTAAAGCTCAATTTAAAGGAGAGAAAATAAATACTACCGAAAACAGAGCTGTTTTGCACACTTCCCTAAGAAATTTAGATAATAGTCCAATTTTTTTAGATGATAAAGATATAATTCCTGAATTAAGAGCGATGCAACAAAAAATGTATGTTTTTTGTGAAAAAATAATTAATGGTCAGTGGAGAGGATACACAGGAAAAAAGATTACTCATGTTATTAATATTGGTATTGGGGGGTCTGATCTTGGTCCTAAAATGGTAGTTGAGGCTTTAGCTAATTACAAAAATCATCTTGATATTCGTTTTATTTCGAATATTGAAGGAGATCATCACAAAGAGATATTGAAAGGAATAAATCCAGAGACAACCCTTTTTGTAATAGTTTCTAAAAGCTTCAGCACACAAGAAACAATAACTAATGCTAATAGTATTCGTAATTGGTTTTTAAAAAAAGCTCCTCAAAGTGCAATTGAAAAAAACTTTGTTGCAGTATCAAGTAATGTTGAAAAAACAGTTTCTTTTGGAATTTCTTCCGATAATGTTTTCCCAATGAAAGATTGGGTTGGTGGTCGATTTTCTTTATGGAGTTCAGTTGGTTTAATTATTTGTTTGGCTATTGGTCCCAATCAATTCAGGGAACTTCTTGAAGGTGCTGGTAAAATGGATTATCATTTTAGAAATAATCCCTTTGAAAAAAATATACCAGTAATTCTTGGTTTAATTAGTATATGGTATAATAATTTTTGGGGTTCAGAAAGTCAGGCTATCATTCCATATACTCAATATCTCAGAAATTTACCCGCATACCTCCAACAGGCCTTTATGGAGAGTAATGGTAAAATAGTAGGCCGTGATGGAAATTTAGTAAATTATCAAACTGGATCAATCATTTGGGGTGCTTCGGGAACAAATGCTCAACATGCTTTTTTTCAACTAATTCATCAGGGAACTAAGCTTATACCAACTGACTTTATATGTTTTAGAAAATCAATTAATGGTAATGAAGACCACCAAAACAAATTACTATCAAATTTTATTGCCCAAACAGAAGCGCTTATGAATGGAAAAAATGAAACTGAAGTTCTAGAAGAACTTAATCGTTTGGATATGGATCCCTTAGAACAAAAAAAAATAGCTCCATTCAAAATATTTGAGGGAAACAAGCCCACAAATACAATTTTAATTGACAAATTAACTCCAGCATCTCTTGGTTCGCTAATAGCAATGTATGAGCACAAAATTTATGTTCAAGGTGTGATCTGGAATATTTATAGTTATGATCAATGGGGGGTTGAATTAGGAAAACAATTAGCAAATAAAGTACTCGATGATATTGAAGGTAAAAGTAAAAATTCTCATGACCCTTCAACAAATAAACTTATTGAAATAATTAAAAAAGGGCCTGTTAATTAAAATTTATGTCTCTAAGTTTAAACTGGAGATTTACCATACCATTATAGTGATTTTCATCAAGTGTATAAAGTATTGAAAATGTGTCTGTCTCTTTTACTTTTTTAAGCATATGTCCCAAACCGAATCCTATCCCTTGGAAATGTTTTTGATTAGAGTCTAAAACATCTAATCGTAAATGTGTTTTATCAGTTCCCACTAAACGACTTGAACCACTGTCTCTGCAATTATGAGTTGCAAAGACAGGATTCATATTTTTGAGACCAAATGGTCTCATCTGATTTATAATTCGTAATAATTTTGAATTTAGATCACTGAACTCAACTTCTAAATCATATTTAATCTCTGGCTCTTTTAATTCAGGTGATAAATTTTTACTAACATAAGTTTCAAAAGCCTCTTTAAATGGATTAAGTTGTTCAGTATTTAATGTTAATCCCGCTGCATATTTGTGCCCTCCAAATTGAAAAATATGCTGTTTACATGCTTCAAGTGCTTCATAAACATCAAATCCGTGAACAGATCTTACAGAACCAACCATTAAATCTTCTGACTTAGTTAAAACTACAGTCGGGCGGTAATAATGTTCAATTAATCTTGATGCAACAATCCCAATAACACCCTTATGCCAAGAAGAGTGGTAAACAACTGTAGAATAATTTTTTGTAATATCTTCTAACTTTATTTGTTGTAAAGCTTCATTTGTTATTCTTTCTTCAGTGCTTTTACGTTCTGTATTAAAAAACTCTATAGTCCTAGCTATGGAAAGAACTGCTTTTTGATCTTTACTGGTCATCAATTTTACAGCGTTAATACCGTGATCCATTCTGCCAGCAGCATTAATTCTTGGTGCGACAATAAAAGCTAGATCAGATACATTTATTGGTCTCGTTAAGGCTTTAATAAAAATTTTAAACCCAAGACGAGGATTCTCTCTTAATTGTTTCAAACCCAAAAACATCAATGTTCTATTTTCACCAACTAGGGGTACCAAGTCTGCTGCAATAGCAGTTGCTACCAGATCAAGATAAATAATTAACTCACTATCAGAAAGTCCAAGGTGATTATTAATTGCCTGTACTAATTTAAAACCGATTCCACATCCACAAAGATCCTTGAATGGATAATTACAATCTGTTCTTTTGGGATCTAAAACTGCTACTGCATCAGGTAATATTTCTTCAGGCATATGATGATCACATATTATAAAATCAATCCCTAATGAACTTGCATATTTTACTTTTTCAACAGCTTTTATTCCACAATCAAGAGCTATAATTAATTTGACACCTTCAGAATTAGCATAGTTAATAGCCCTTTCTGAAATTCCATAACCTTCAGAATATCTATCCGGAATATATGGCTTTAAATCAGTGATCTTATCATTTAAATATGAAATAATTAGTGATACAGAAGTTGTTCCGTCTACATCATAATCGCCCAAGACCATTACTTTTTCATTTTTATCGATAGCTTGTTTTATTCGGTCAACAGCGATTTGCATGTCTTTCATTAGAAAAGGATTATAGAGGTGGTTCCACTCAGGACGAAAATAGTCCTTTGCGCTGTCAAAATTATTAATACCTCTTTGAATCAAAAGTTTTGAAACGATATCGCTAACTCCTAGGACATTAGAAAGTTTTTTAACATTTTCAATTTGTGGTTCAGGAATTTTCCCCCATTTCATAAATCTATTTTTTTATTCCTTCAACAACGATTACAAATTCACCTTTAGGATGGTTCGCTTCAAAAAATGACTTTACTTCTTCTAAAGTACCACTATATGTCTCTTCGTATATTTTTGAAATTTCTTTTATTACTGCTAATCTACGTTCACTCCCAAAAAAGGGAATCATCTGTTCAAATAGCTTTAAGAGTTTATGTGGAGATTCGTAAAGAACAAGTGTTCTTGATTCTTTTGCCATATTTTTTAATCTAATAATTCGTCCTTTTTTATGAGGCAGGAATCCTTCAAAAATAAAACGATCACATGGGATTCCACTTTGAACTATTGCCGGTATTAATGCGGTTGGACCAGGTAAGCATTTTACTTTTATCCCTTCTTCTAAAGCATGTCGAACTAACAAATATCCAGGGTCTGAAATAGCTGGTGTGCCAGCATCAGAAATAATTGCAATCGTTATTCCTTTTTTGAGTTTATCTATAATTATTGAAGTTTTATAATGCTCGTTTTTGAGATGATAACTTTCAACACGTTTGGATATATCATAATGATTTAAAAGTATCGAACTGACCCTGGTATCTTCAGCTAAAATAAGGTCTGCCTCCTTTAACAAACGTAAAGCTCTTAACGTGATATCCTCTAAATTACCAATAGGAGTTGGTATTAAATAAAGCAAGCTAATATTATTATAATTTCAATTTAGGATATCTCATGATTTAAAACTTTTCTGTAGAACAGTTAAAAAACGATCTGCAATATCTTCTTTTCCTTTCCAATTATTATATTCAATTTTTACTTTGGAGCTAATTAAATTAGATACCTCTGACCAAGAACCTAAAGTTAATGTTTGATTAAGAACACGCTCGTAATTATTTCTATCTCCATCAAAAAGATGCTTAATAAAGGCTAATCGTTCATTATTATCAACGCTTAGTTTTTTTGAGAATTGGTCATTAATATTTTTTTTGTCATTTGAAATGTCTTTTTCAGTATCTAATTTGTTTTTAATACTATCATTCTTTTTTGACATGAAAGTTGGTGGAGTTCCGACAGATTCAAAAAGCTTTTCATATGTTTCGGGTTCTGGCATTTCAGTAACCATATTTTTTATTGTCTCCATCATTGGCGCTACCTCCATATCATCATCTTTTGTCTTTTCTTTATTCGTATCTTCTGTGAGAGAACTTATTACCTCATCAAGCTTTTTTTGATGCCTTTCCCAAAGGCTTTGATCAATTTCTTCCTGATCAATTAGCATTTTTTGAAAAATAGAAAGCTCATAAATTTTTTGAATGGCATCATGTGTTTTCTCATCATCCCAATTGGATTGATCTTTAATAATATTTGTTGCCCACTGAACCAATGCAGTTTTAATTTTTTCAGTCATCTGATATATAGTTTAAAGCCATCTTTATTAATACCTTTGGATAATTGATTCATAACAAACCTTAGATTAATTTTGAAAATTACAAAATGTTTTTAGAAAACACCTTAATGACTAATGAACAATTTGGCTGGATTGAAATAATTTGTGGCTCAATGTTTTCTGGTAAAACTGAGGAGCTAATTCGTAGATTAAATCGTGCAAAATACGCAAAACAAAAAATTAAAGTTTTTAAACCAATTATTGATTCTCGTTTTAAAAAGGATTTTGTTTTTTCTCACGATAGAAATCAAATTGAATCAAAATCTGTATCAAATTCCTCTGATATAAAAATCAAAGCTAAAGATTACGATGTTATTGGGATTGATGAGGCTCAGTTTTTTGATAATGGAATAGTTAAAATATGTAATGATTTAGCTAATGAGGGTATTCGGGTTATTGTGGCGGGCTTAGATATGGACTACAAGGGTGATCCCTTTGGCCCTATGCCTAATCTTATGGCAATTGCAGAATATGTAACTAAACTTCATGCCATATGTGCAGAAAGTGGAAATTTAGCAAATCATAGTTATAGAATTTCTAATGATAAATCATTGGTTCATCTAGGACAAAAAGAAAGTTATATGCCTCTTTCAAGAGTAGAATTTCAAAAATTGATTCAGAAAAATAAACACACAAAAAAAAAGACTTGAATCAGCTTAATATTTATTTATCAAATTTGGAGCACAACTATAAATTTCTTAAAGGAAATTTGAATACTAGAACTAACCTTATAGCTGTTGTAAAAGCTTCAGCTTATGGAAGCGCATTACCAGCAATTACAAAACGGCTGGAAAAATTAGGGGTTAATACCTTTGCAGTAGCTTATTCAGATGAAGGAAAGATTTTAAGAAAAAATGGAATCAAGTCCCGAATTATGGTCTTTTATCCCCAACCCTCAGGACTTGATGACATTATTGATAATAAATTAGAAGCCTGCTTATATAGTGTCAACATATTAAAAAAATTTCATGAAAAATTGATCCTTAAGAAATTAAGAAATTTCCCTGTCCATATTAAATATAACACTGGCCTTAATAGGTTAGGTTTTAAGCCAAGTTATTTTGACTGGATTGTAAAACAACTTAAAGATGATACTTTTACACTTAAAAGTATATATTCCCATCTAGCCGTGTCTCAGGCTAATAGAGAAATAGAATTAAATAAAAAACAAATTGAATCATTCTTAAAACTTAGAAATAGACACATTGCGATTTCTGAACAAAATCCAAAGTTTCATCTTTTAAATAGCTCAGGATTATTTAACTTTCCTGAGTTTCAATTTGATGCTGTAAGATGTGGTATAGCACTTCATGGATTCGCAAACCGTTCAGAATGGGACAAACAACTTAAGCCTATAGCTGAATTAATATCATCAATAAGTCAAATCCACCTTGTCAAAAAAGGGGAATATGTCGGTTATGACTTTGGATATAAAGTCAATGAAGAAAAAAAGATTGCAACAATTCCACTAGGTCATGCGGATGGAATAAATAGACAACTTGGAAATCATAAGGGGAAAGTTTTAATTAATGGAAAAATTGCACCTATTGTTGGAAATATTTGTATGGACATGTTCATGATTGACGTAACCAAAATTTCATGTAGTGAAGGAGACAAAGTTTATATGTTTGGAAATCAAAACTCTGTTTCAGATCTAGCACAAAGTGCTAATACAATAAGTTATGAACTCCTAACTGCTATAGGTCCAAGAGTAAAAAGAGTAATTTATGATTAGAAAAATATTCATCAAATAACAAAACAATAATATTTGTTATAAATGTCCACAGATGTTGTCTAAAACGCATTAAGTAGTAATTTTAACAAAATTTAATAAATGAGAATAGCTGTTGTAGGGGTAACAGGTATGGTAGGAAAAGTTATGTTAGACGTTTTAACAGAACGCAATATTCCAATCAGTGAATTAATACCAGTTGCATCTGAAAAATCAATAGGAAAAACTATTTTATTTAAAGGGGAAAATTTGAGGGTTGTCGGATTAGCGGAAGCACTAAATACTCAGCCAGATATAGCTTTGTTTTCTGCTGGTGGAGATACTTCTTTGGAATGGGCTCCAAAATTTGCAGAAAATGGAACAACTGTGATTGATAATTCGTCAGCTTGGAGAATGAAAAAAGATATAAAACTTGTTATTCCAGAAATTAATGCATCCAAATTGACTTCAACTGATAAAATAATCGCTAATCCAAACTGTTCAACTATTCAAATGGTTATGGCAATAGCCCCTTTACACAAAGCTTTTAAAATCAAACGTTTGGTTATTTCTACTTATCAGTCAATTACAGGTACTGGAGTAAAAGCGGTTGAGCAACTTGATAATGAAATGTATGATAAGATAGGAGAGAAAGCCTACCCTTATCAAATCCACAAAAATGCACTTCCACAGTGTGATGTTTTTCTTAAAAATGACTACACTAAAGAAGAAATGAAATTAGTTCAAGAAACTCATAAAATTTTAGAAGACTCTTCAATAGGAATTACAGCAACAGCAATAAGAATTCCAGTAGTAGGAGGTCATAGTGAGTCAGTAAATATTGAATTTGAATTAAAATATGATATAAAAAAAGTAAGAACAATTTTAAATGAAACGATTGGAGTGGAGGTAATTGATGATCCAAAGAAAAATTTGTATCCTATGCCAATTAATGCAAAAGGAAAAGATGAAGTTTTTATTGGTCGTATAAGAAGAGATGAATCAATAGAAAATGGTTTAAATCTCTGGATTGTTTCAGATAATTTAAGAAAGGGAGCTGCAACCAATACAATTCAGATAGCTGAATATTTAATTCATAAAAACATAGTCTAAGTTCACTATTGTATTACACAAAGAAATTTTAATGCGATTAGTTAAAAAAATTAATAAATTTGTCAGCTAAATAGTGCAAATGGAATTAAAGGAATTCACATTACCTTTTGTAGGATTAAAACAAGGCAAACACAACTTTTCATTTGCAATAGACAATAAGTTCTTTGAACATTTTGGGTTTGATGATTTTCACAAAACAAAACTTGAAGGTAAATTAGTTTTGGACAAAAAACCTTCACTCTTAGAGTTACACTTTGATGTCAAAGGCGAGGTAATTTTATCATGTGACGTTTCAACCGAGTTATTTAGCCACATTGTAAAATCCAACTATGATATGATTGTCAAATTCGGTGCAACTAGAGAAACTGATCCAGATGAAATTTTAATTATTCCCGAAGGGAGTTATCAGATTAATGTTGCGCAATATTTTTATGAAATGGTTGTTTTATCTATACCTTTAAAAAGAGTACATCCAGGTATTAAAAATGGAACATTAAAAAATGAAATTTTAAGCAAATTAGAACAGTTAGATCCACAAAATAAAAAACCTGCTATTAGTAAAGACCCACGCTGGGAGAAGTTAGAAAGTTTATTATAAAAATTAAAACCATGGCACATCCAAAAAGAAAAATTTCCAAGACAAGAAGAGATAAAAGAAGAACTCATTATAAAGCTGCTGACCAACAGATTTCGACATGTTCGAAAACTGGCGAAGCACATCTTTATCATAGAGCTCATTGGCATGAAGGTAAACTTTATTACAGGGGTAAAGTACTTATTGATGCTACTGAAACTGAGACTGCATAATCATTAATAGATCCTAATTATAAGCTTGATTCATAAAAAACCTTTTATGTTATTTTATTTTGATTGCATTAAAAAACTATTTTCATCACCTTAATTTCGCTATAAAAGCAGACGACTAAATGCACCTAAAGGGGAAAAAAATCCTTAAAGCAGCAATAACAGCTGTTGGAGGATACACACCTAAAACAATCCTTTCTAATCATAAGTTAGAAACTATGGTTGATACCAGCGACGAATGGATTCGAAGTAGAACTGGCATAAAAGAGCGTAGAATCCTATTGGATGAAAATAAAGCTACGTCCTATTTGGCAATAAAAGCAGCTAAAGATCTTTTAAATAAAAAAAAAACAACCGCAAATACTATTGATCTTGTGATTGTTGCGACAGTTACTCCAGATTTACATGTAGCAGCAACAGCAGCTTATGTTGCCTCATCAATAGGGGCAAAGAATGCTTTTGCATTTGATTTAAATGCTGCTTGTTCTGGTTTTCTTTATGGTATGAGTGTTGCAGCTGCATATGTAAATTCTGGTCAATATAAAAAAGTATTACTGATTGGTGCTGATAAAATGTCCTCAATTGTTGATTACACAGATCGTACAACTTGTATAATTTTTGGTGATGGAGGGGGGGCTGTTTTATTTGAACCCAGTTTAAATAAAAATGGTTGGGAAGACGAATACTTTAGAAGTGATGGTTCAGATAGAATGTCATTAAGAATCAAAGCAGGCGGCTCACTGCATCCTACTTCGAAAGACACATTAGAAAAAGGGTGGCACAATATTCATCAAGATGGCAAAACTGTATTTAAGTATGCAGTCTCAGAAATGTCCAAAGTCACAAAAGAAATTATGAAAAGAAACCAACTTGATAAAGAGAGTATTGACTATCTTGTTCCTCATCAAGCAAATAAAAGAATTATTGATGCAACGACTCAGCGTCTGGATTTAAACCCAAATAAAGTAATGATGAACATTGAGTATTTTGGGAATACTACTGCGGCAACCCTACCGCTATTGTTAAATGATTATGAAAATAAATTAAATATAGGAGATAAGCTAGTTTTTGCTGCCTTTGGTGGTGGCTTCACATGGGGTGCAGCTTACCTTACGTGGGCATATTAAATTAAAATAAAATAAAAAATGGATATAAAAGACATTCAAAACCTAATAAAATTTGTAGCCAAATCTGGAGCACAAGAGGTAAAGCTTGAGATGGAGGATATTAAAATAACTATCAAAACTGGAGGAAGATCAAATAATATAGAACCTAATGGAATTTTACAAAATGTAAATCCATTGTCAATATCAGCTGTTACCCCTCAATCTTCAGAAGTCCCTTTAAGTGAGTCTAAAGGTGCTGACCATAAAAAAGATGATTCCTCATCTGAAGATGACGGATTAATTACAATAAAATCTCCTATAATTGGTACTTTTTACAGGAAATCAGCCCCTGATAAACCCCCATTTGTTGAGGTTGGAGACACTATTAAGGAAGGTGAAGTTCTTTGTGTTATTGAAGCAATGAAACTTTTTAATGAAATTGAATCTGAATTAGCTGGTACAATTGTCAAAATCCTTGTGGATGACGCTTCTCCAGTAGAATTTGATCAACCTTTATTTCTAATCAAACCCCATTAAGTCTTAAAAATGTTCAATAAAATTCTAATTGCAAACAGGGGTGAAATAGCCATGAGAATTATCCGTACTTGCAAAGAAATGGGTGTAAAAACAGTAGCTGTTTATTCAAAAGCAGATACTGATAGCCTTCATGTTAGATTTGCAGATGAAGCCGTTTGCATTGGTCCTGCTGCTAGTAACGAATCTTACTTGAAAATGTCAAATATTATTGCTGCAGCCGAAATTACAAATGCAGATGCTATACATCCTGGTTATGGTTTTTTATCTGAAAATGCAAAATTTTCAGAAATATGTGAGGAGCATAAAATTAAATTTATTGGTGCCTCTCCGTCCATGATAAGTAAAATGGGAGATAAAGCTTCAGCAAAAAAAACTATGCAAGAGGCAGGTGTCCCAACTATACCAGGTTCAAATGGGATAATAGGAAGTTTTAAAGAAGCTGAAAAAATAGCATCTGAGATTGGCTATCCAGTAATGTTAAAAGCGACAGCCGGAGGTGGTGGAAAAGGAATGCGTGCTGTATGGAAGCCAAATGAACTTGAAAAAGCTTGGAATAGCTCAAGACAAGAGGCTGCCGCTTCTTTTGGAAATGATGGAATGTACATGGAAAAACTCATCGAAGAACCTAGGCATATAGAAATTCAAGTAGTTGGTGATTCAAGTGGAAAAGCTTGTCATCTTTCTGAAAGGGATTGTTCAATACAGCGGCGCCATCAAAAATTAACTGAAGAAACTCCTTCGCCATTTATGACATCAACACTGAGAAATAAAATGGGAGAGGCAGCAGTAAAAGCAACTGAATTTATTAAATATGAAGGAGCAGGTACAATTGAATTTCTAGTAGATAAAAATAAAAACTTCTACTTCATGGAAATGAATACAAGGATTCAAGTAGAACATCCTATAACTGAGCAAGTAATAGATTTTGATCTTATTTGTGAACAAATTAAGGTAGCAGCTGGTGAAAAAATTTCAGGTAAAAATTACTTCCCTAAACTTCATTCTATAGAATGTAGAATCAATGCTGAGGATCCATTTAATGATTTTAGACCTAGTCCTGGAATGATAAGTACAATGCATTTCCCAGGAGGTCACGGTGTAAGACTAGATACTCATGTTTATAGTGGTTATGTGATTCCTCCTAACTATGACTCGATGATTGCTAAACTAATCACCACAGCTCAAACAAGAGAGGGTGCAATACATAAAATGAAGCGTGCTCTAGAGGAATTTATTATAGAAGGAGTAAAAACAACTATACCATTTCATTTAAAATTAATGAGCGATCCAGCTTATTTGAGTGGAAAGTATACGACAAAATTTATGGAGGATTTTAAAATGGAGAATTAGTATTTCTAAATTTTAAGCTCCCAATACCCAATATCTATCCATTTTTTAAACTTATATCCCACAGACTCAAGTTGTCCTACTTTTTTAAATCCAAAATTCTCATGAAATAGAACACTCGAGTGATTAGGCAAAGAGATTCCAGCTAGAACCCTTCTAAATCCCTCTTTTTTTAATGACTCTAAAAGTTTTGTGTAAAGTGCTGTTCCTATTCCATTTCGAAAATTATTTGGCTTTAAATAAATACTACTTTCGACCGTATAGCGGTATGCTGATCTAGATTTCCATTTAGTAGAATATGCATAACCTAATAACTCATCTGCAGATTCATAAATCCACCATTTATTTTTTTCATTAGAATTTATCCTCTCAATTATAATATTTTCATTTACAGGTTTTTCTTCAAAACTTATTACAGAATTTAAAATATAATGGTTATAAATTGAAGCAATAGCTTTTGCATCCTTAGATTTTGCCTCACGGATCATAGTGAATTAAATTTTACCCTTTTACTTTATTTTTGACCTTTTGAGGTAAAATTTTAAATCCCATGTTGAAAAGAGTAAATCCAAAGATATCTGCATATTGCTCAATTCTTTTTGATACAGGAGTTCCAGCTCCATGTCCAGCGTTGGTCTCTATCCGAATTAAAACTGGATTTTCTCCATTTTGTTTATTTTGTAGCTGGGCTGCAAATTTAAAAGAGTGTGCAGGAACCACACGGTCATCATGATCCCCAGTTGTAATTAATGTCGCAGGGTAATTTGTATCCTCTTTTACATTATGAACTGGAGAATAACTTTTTAAATAATCAAACATCTCCTTAGAATCTTCAGAAGTCCCGTAATCGTATGCCCAGCCTGCACCTGCAGTAAACTTGTGATAACGTAACATATCTAAAACTCCTACTGCAGGTAATGCGACCTTCATTAGTTCAGGCCTTTGAGTCATTGTGGCTCCAACAAGTAAGCCCCCGTTTGAACCTCCCCTAATAGCAAGAAACTCTGGATTGGTAAATTTATTTTTTATTAGAAATTCTGCTGCTGCAATGAAGTCATTAAATACATTTTGTTTTTTTTGTTGTGTTCCTGCTTTATGCCATTCTTTCCCATACTCTCCACCACCCCGGATGTTTGGAACAGCATAAATCCCTCCCTGTTCTAACCAAACAGCATTTGCTATATTAAAAGAAGGCCGGATACTTATATTGAAGCCTCCATAGCCATATAAAATGGTAGGGTTTTGGCCATCAAATTTTATACCTTTTTTGTAAGTAATAATCATTGGAATTTTAGTTCCATCTTCTGATTTATAAAAAATTTGTTCTGACTTATAATCATTTGAATCAAAATCAATTTGGGGCTCCCAGTATTTTTTTGATGTTTTTGTTTTTGGATTATAAGAATATATTTGGCTAGGGGAATGGTAGTTTGTGAAACTGAAATATAAAACTTCTTGATCTTTTTTTCCACTCCAACCAGAGGCTGTTCCTAATCCTGGTAATTCTATTTCTCCCATATTTACTCCATCCATATCATATTGAATTACTTTCGTTATCACATCAGCGATATAACGAGCAAAAAAATATCCACCTCCAGCAGTTGGTGAAAGAACATACTTCCCTTCAGGTATAAAATCCTTCCAGTATTTTTCATGTGGCTTTCTAGCATTAACCACTATAAGCTTTTGATTTGGTGCATTGCTGTTAGTCACTATATACAGACTTTCCCCATCTGAGTGTAATAAATAACTATCTGTTTGATAGTTTTCATCTACTCTAATTAAGGGACTAGTTTTCAAATTCAAATTTAGGTCCTTTAAAAAACTGATATTGCCAGAAGTTGTTTTAGAGGCTGAAATAAAAAGGTACTTCCCATTATCAGAAACTTTTGCTCCAACATATCTGTGTTTTTGATCCTGTTCTCCACCATAAACTAATATGTCTTCAGATTGTTTAGTTCCTAACTTATGATAATATAATTTGTGCTGATCGGTCATGTCACTAAGCTCACTTCCTTTCGGTTTATCATAACTAGAATAGAAAAAACCTTCATCAAGTTTCCATTGTATTCCGCTGAATTTAACATCTACTAAGGTATCCCCAATAATTTTTTTATTAGTGGCATTCATAACTATAATTTTTCTCCAATCACTTCCCCCTTCGCTTATAGAATATGCAACTAAATCTCCTGTTTTTGAGAAGCTTAAGGTAGATAGAGAAGTGGTGCCATCTTTAGAAAAACTATTTGGATCTAAAAAGACCTCAGTGTTATTTTTATTGTTTTCTCGGTAAAGAATAGATTGATTTTGAAGACCATCATTTTTGTAAAAATAGGTGTATTGTCCTTCTTTAAATGGTGCTGATATTTTTTCATAATCCCAAAGTTTTTCTAACCGAACCTTAAGATCATTTCTAAAAGGAATTTCATCTAAATATTTGAAAGTTTTATTATTCTGATTAATTACCCAATTTTTGGTGTCATCAGAGTTATCATCTTCAAGCCAACGATAATCGTCAGTTACTGATTCATCAAAATAAATATCGGTTACTGGAATTTTTTTTGTTTCTGGATAACTATTTTTTTTATGGCTTTCATTACATGAAAGGAAAAGTAAACTCACAAAAATAAAATAGATGTATATCTTCATAATTATTAAACTTTGTTTCAATAACAAAATCCCTTATTCACAAATTTAATATGAATAAGGGATAAGTTAAATTTAATTTCAAAAAGTCTTATTAATTTGTAAATGGAAATGAAGAATGATGTAAATCAATTTTTAGTTCCCCTTTTGACAATTTATAACCAAATGTATACTCTACTTTAGCTTCAACACCTTGTAAATCTGTGAAAAAATAATTCCCCATCGCGATAGCTCTGTTTTCTTCTAAAATAAAGCCAGTGTTCTCAAATCTCACATTTGTCCAAGGATTTATTGCAAATCCTTTATCTTCCTGGCATGCTCTATCATCACCAGCAATAAAATATGACAATGCTTCTGATTTAGTTGGCCTAAATTGTTCTAACTCACATTTCGTAGGCTTGAATAAAACATCGCCTTGTTCAAAAGCATAACGATTATCAAGAAAATTGCTAGCATATTCTTCACATTCAGTTCTACTTTGTTTTAAAGATCCAATTTTTACAACACCGTCGCCCCATAATTTTTGAGCTTCTAAAACCTGTTCTCTAGTAATCATTTTATATAATTTAAGTTAATCGTTCTTTTCATTGTGCAATTAATAATTAAATATAATTTCAATTTTTTTTAAAACTAAAATAATTCGGCAAGATTTTCTGGATTTTTGTATTCGCCTTTTTCCGATATAATTTTAAATTCAAAGTTCTTATTTTTTTGTTTTGCTAAAAAATCTTCAAAAATTTCAATTATATCATTATCTATAAATTTTGCTCCTCTTAAGTCTATTTCAAGGGATGTCGCTTCTGGTAATTTATTTAATTCCTTTAATATTGATGCCTTATTAAAAAAAGTAACCTCTTCTGCTAATGTGATTCTAGTTTTACTTTTTCCCTCTGTTGAAATTGAATGTGAATTTTGGAAACTATTAATTAATATAATTACTATTCCTAGAATTAAACCTAGACCAATACCTATCAAAAGATCAGTGAAAACGATCCCGATAATAGTAATCAAAAATGGAAGAAGTTGTTTCCACCCTAATCTATACATTGTAACAAATAAGCTTGGTTTTGCAAGTTTATATCCCACGATAAAAAGTATAGCTGCTAGTACAGATAATGGAATTTGATTAAGTAATGCAGGAATGAGAAGAATGGATATTAACAAAAAAAATCCATGAATGATAGCAGACATTTTTGTTTTACCTCCAGATTGAATATTTGCGGAACTTCTCACAATAACTTGAGTTACCGGTAAACCTCCTATTAAACCAGAAATAAAATTCCCCGTCCCTTGAGCAATGAGCTCTCTATTCGTAGGTGTTATTCGTTTATCTGGATCTAATTTGTCCGTTGCCTCGACACATAAAAGTGTCTCTAGACTTGCAACCAGAGCTATTGTAAATGCTGTTATCCAAATTTCAACTCTTGTGATGCCTTGAAAGTTTGGAAAACTAAATTGACCAAAAAACGAATTCATATCCTCAGGAACCGGAACTGATACCAAAAGTTCTGACTGAATCGCCCAATAATTATTCCCTTTTGTGAAAACTACATAAATAATCCCAACTATAACGGCAACTAGTGGTCCTTGGATTAGTTGAAAAATCTTCCCTTTTTTACTCAAAATATTTGACCAAAGCAATAATATCCCCATACTTACAATAGCAATTAATGTTGCTCCAGGATTTATATAATTTAAAGCCTCTAAAATTCCAGGAAATTCTTCTCCTGGACTTTGATAACCAAAAAAATGTCTTACTTGTTTAATAATGATTATGATACCTATACCTGTTAACATTCCCCTTATAACTGATGAAGGGAAATAATAACCTATAACTCCTGCTCTAAGTATACCGAAGACAAATTGAATAAGTCCACCTAATACTACAGCTAGAAGAAAGTTTTGAAAGCCCCCTAGATCTCCAATCGCAGTAAAAACGATAGCCGCAAGTCCCGCAGCAGGACCACTTACTCCTATTTGAGAACCACTTATAATACCTACAATTATTCCGCCTATTATTCCAGCAATTAGACCAGAAAATAGTGGGGCACCACTCGCTAAAGCAATCCCTAAACAAAGTGGCAGCGCGACAAAAAATACCACTATACTTGCTGGTATGTCGCTTTTTAAATTTGAAAATAAAATGGAATTTTTCATGCAATTTTATTCGAATTATTTTAAATATTTTAACAGGTATGGTTATTAAAGAGGAGCAAAAATAAAAAAGAATCTTTTTATTCTAAAATTTATCGCCTTTTTTAAAAATGATTAAACCCTTTCAAAGTGCTACATTTATTATTTTTAATTGAATGGTTATGACTCGATTTACTAATGCATTCCCATGGATTGTTTCAATTTTCGCTTTTTTGGGTTTATTACATCCTCCATTGACAACATGGTTTAGTGGATCATTAATAACACTTGGTTTAGCAGGAATAATGCTTGGGATGGGTCTTACATTAAAAAGTTCTGATTTTATTGAAGTACTAAAAAGTCCTAACTGGGTAATTACAGGGTTAATACTTCAGTTTCTTATTATGCCTTTTTTAGGATGGGGAATTGCCAAGATTTTTGATTTACCTCCTCTTTTTGCCGTAGGTATGATTTTAGTTTCATGCTGTCCTGGCGGAACAGCTTCTAATGTAATTTCATATTTGTCTAAAGCTGAAGTTGCTCTCTCAGTGTGTATGACTGCCTGCTCAACGATGATTGCAATTTTTATGACCCCCTTTTTAACTCTTAAACTTTCTGGAAGTTATCTCGATATATCTGCAATGGGACTATTTTACAGTACTCTTAAGGTAGTTTTAATTCCTATTTCAATTGGTATAATTTTAAACAAGTACTTATCAAATTATGTTTCAAAAGTTTTACATTATGCTCCACCTTTAGCTGTTTTATTAATATGTCTTATTGTAGGCAGTATTGTAGGGCAAGGAAAAGATGTTATTTTGGAATCAGGATTCAAACTTTTAGTTTCATTGATTTTACTCCACCTTTCAGGCTTCATTATTGGTTTTTTAATAAGTTTGATTGCATTTAAAAACTTAAAAGTTGCCAAAACGATATCTATAGAGGTAGGAATGCAAAACTCAGGTCTAGGAGTTGTTCTTGCTCGTGAAAACTTTACTAGCCCTTTGGTAGCTATACCAGCTGCATTATCCAGTCTTGTCCACTCTCTTTTAGGAAGTTTTTTTGTGAGCATTTTTAAAAATAAAAATTAATTGCTCCTAAATATTTCTAATTAATTAGTTTTGATTGACAGGATCATTAAATTTTTTACGATTCAAGAAAATTTCTCCTGCTGTATGAAGTGCTTTTTTAAAAGAATTATGATTCGCCTCTCCCTGGCCAGCAATATCATATGCAGTACCGTGATCAGGAGATGTTCTAACTCTATCGAGTCCTGCAGTAAAATTGACACCTTCACCAAATGATAATGTTTTAAATGGAATCAGCCCTTGATCATGATAAATAGCAAGTACAGCATCAAATTTTTGGTGTGATAGACTTCCAAAGAATCCATCCGCTGGAAAAGGTCCATAGATTCTAATACCATTATCGTATTGAGCTTTTACCAATGGTCTTAAAAAATCCTCCTCTTCTTCCCCAATAACTCCATAATCACCTGCATGCGGATTAATACCTAAAATTGCAATTTTTGGTTCAGAAATATTAAAATCACTTTTTAAGCTATGTTCTAGAATTTTAATTTTTTTTGTGATTGTTTTTTCTGTAGCAAATTCATTTACTTTTGCTAAGGGGATGTGATCAGTTACAAGTGCAAGCTTTATTTGATCAGATACCATAAACATCAAACTCTCACCCTTAATTTCTTTATCCAAATAATCAGTGTGACCTTTGAATTGAAAACGATTCGATTGAATATTTTTTTTGTTGATTGGTGCTGTAACTAAAATATCTATTTTATTTTTTATTAACCCCTTAGTCGCAGCTTCTAATGAACTAAAAGCAAAATTACCTGCAGTAGATTCAATTTTACCATAATTAATTGGAAAAGGATGATCCCAAATATCAATAACATTAAGGGAATTTTCCTGTACATCCCTAATATTTTTTACCCCTACAATCTTTGTATCTAATTTGTACTTCTCTCTTTCCTCAAAAAAATTTTGAGGGTGTGCAAAAGCAATAGGAATAAATTTGTTGAAAAGATTTTTTTCTCGAAAAGTTTTTAAAATTATTTCAAATCCGATTCCATTAGGATCTCCTACAGAAATTCCGACTTTAATTTTTGGCGATTCAGACAAGTGTGCTAGTTTTTTATTTTAATTTTGATGCAAATGTAATTAAATATCAATGTTTACAGGAATTATTGAAGCATTCGCGAAAGTTAAAACACTCAATAAGTTAGATGAAAATCTTCAAATAAAATTTGAATGTAACCTGGCAGAAGAATTAAAAATTGATCAGAGTGTTTCACATAACGGTGTCTGCCTTACTGTTGAAAAATGTGAGGGGAAGTACTATTCTGTTACTGCTATCAAAGAAACCTTAGATAAAACTAACCTTGGCTTTTTGCAAATTGGAGATTATGTTAACATTGAACGTTCTCTGAAAATTGGAGATAGATTAGATGGACATATTGTCCAGGGGCATGTAGATCAAATTGCAAAATGTATTTCCGCTGAGACGTTGGACGGAAGTTGGTTTTTTACATTTGAATACAATAAGAAGTCTGGTAATATGACTATTGAAAAAGGATCAATAACAGTTAATGGAGTAAGTCTTACAGTTGTAAACTCTGAAGAAAATCGATTTTCAGTCGCTATAATACCTTACACATTTGAGCATACGAATTTTAAACAAATTGAAATTGGAAGTTTTGTTAATCTTGAATTTGATATGATTGGAAAATACATTGCTAAACTCCATTTAAAAGGTTAATTTTTTATCTTTAGTAAAAACTAAATCAAATGAATTTTCTAGAACTTGCAACTGTATTATTGTTACTTGCCTCAATTTTTTCAATTATAAATCTTCGCCTTTTAAAGCTTCCCCAGACAATAGGTCTAATGGTTTTGGCTATCGTTTTATCTGCTGTTGTCTTATTTGCAGGTTTAATTGAACCTGACTTATTAAAATTTGCAACCTCATTAACTGAAGAATTTGACTTCAGCGTTCTATTAATTGACGTGATGTTGCCTTTTTTATTATTTGCTGGTGCTATTAGTGTAAATGTTCATGAACTTTTAAAAGATAAGTTAACCATACTTTTGTTAGCAAGCTTTGGTGTTGTTTTCTCAACTTTTGTAGTTGGAACAGGTCTTTTTTGGTTAACACAACAATCACTTTTTGGGCTATCTGATCTAGGTTTAACTTATGTTGACTGTTTGCTTTTTGGTGCTCTAATAGCTCCCACAGACCCCATAGCGGTTTTAGCAATGGTCAAAAAAATGAATCTCTCCTCAATAACAGAAACTAGAATTGCCGGAGAATCACTTTTCAATGACGGAATCGGAGTAGTTGTTTTTTTGACTCTTCTAAGTATGAAGGCTGAAGGTATAGAAAATATTAGCCTTGCAAGCGTTGGGTCATTATTTGCTACAGAAGTTATCGGAGGAGTATTACTCGGTGCTATAATGGGATTTTTAGGCTTGAAACTGGTTAAATATATAGAAAATGAACATGTTGAATTGGAAGTTTTGATTACACTTTCTATGGTATTATTAGTTCCTGTAATTTCTCATATATTTCATTTTTCTGCTGTATTAGGTGTCGTGGTTATGGGGCTTTTTCTTAATCAAAATATAGATGGTGACAAAAAGGCTGAGGGACTACAAAGAGTTATGGGTGACTACGTTTATAAATTTTGGCACCTTCTTGATGAAACGTTAAATGCAATATTATTTATCCTAATCGGATTAGAGGTAATTCCTATTTTGCAAAATTTTGATTTCTCTTATCTAATTATTGTTATTGTTATGATTGTGATAGTTGTTGTTTCTAGGGGAATTGGGGTATTTGTTCCAATAAAAATTCTTTCTATTAAAAAAAGTTTTGAAAAAAATACTGCACTTATCATAACATGGGGAGGACTCAGAGGGGGACTAAGTATAGCATTGGCATTAAACTTACCCAATAGCATTGGCGCAGGAAAAGACCTTATTTTAATACTTACTTATGGAGTTGTTTTATTTACAATTTTGGTTCAGGGATTGACCTTGAAAAAAATAGTTAAATAATTTGAAAACCATTAAAGTGGTAGTTATATTTGATGTGAGTAGTTTATGCTGTGACAACAGTGATGTCTAACCAAATTTGAAAGGAGGTGTCTATGTCTTATTATAATCATTTAAGGAATTCGAGACAGCAGGTACCCAATTGCGGTCTGCTGTAGCTTTCCTTATCTATTACAAAAGCGGATCGATGGATCCGCTTTTTTTATTGAAATGAACAACATTCCTAAAGCAAACTTAGAAGATTTCACTTCTAAAAATTCAAAAACGAAAAAATTATTTGTCAAAAAAATTGGCATAGCATTTCAAGAAATTGGGTTTCTTGTCTTAAAAGGTCACTTCCTAAGCAGCTCACTTCAAGAAAATCTTTATAAGGAAATTCGTGATTTTTTTAATCTATCTGATGAAATCAAATCATCATATGAAATTAAAGATGGAGGAAGTCAAAGAGGTTATACTGGATTTGGAAAAGAGAGTGCAGCTGGTAGGTCAGTTGGTGATTTAAAGGAGTTTTGGCATTTCGGTCAGGATTTAAATACAAAGAAATATCTCAAAAAAAAATACGCAGAAAATATAAAAGTTAAAGAATTAAAAAATTTTAATCACGTTGGCAATTTAGCCTTTTTGGAATTAGAGAGAACTGCAAAATTAGTACTTCGAGCTTTAGCTATTTTTTTAAATCTAGACGAATTTTATTTTGACAAATTCGTTGATGGTGGAAATTCTATCTTAAGGGCAATACATTATCCTCCAATCAAAGAAAACCCAAAAGAAGCTGAACGGGCTGCAGCACACAGTGATATCAACTTGATTACGTTATTAATGGGTGCTCAAGGTGGAGGTTTACAAGTTTTAAATCGAAAAAATCAGTGGATAGAAGCTGTTGCAGAAAAAGACGAATTGATAATTAATATTGGAGACATGCTCTCAAGATTAACAAATAATTTTTTCCCTTCTACTCTGCATCGAGTTGTAAATCCTCCAAAGAAATTTTGGGGTAGCTCCCGATATTCAGTCCCCTTTTTTATGCATCCAATACCAGAAATGCCATTGAACTGCTTACCTTATACTTCCAATAAGAAAAATTTAAAGAAATATGATGACATTTTAGCAGGCGAATTTTTAAACCAAAGATTAAAAGAACTAGGTTTAATCAAAAACTAGGTTTATTAATTTACTTGAAGTAGGCTAGTTGACGAGGTGTGACCATCCTTGCCTTTAAGAGTGGTGAAACAAAACAAAATATCAATATTAAAATTTTAATTGCTTTAATAGTTTTAACTTATTTTATTTTGACTGAATAGGATTAATAAAAAGTAGATTTCATTTCTTCATGTACACCCCTACCTAAAGCAGCTAAAAATGGGATTCCAATTTCGTCATATTCATAGATATCGTCGTTATAAATCATATTCTCATTAACTAAAATTGTTGCCGTGAGGAAGAATTCAATTTTATTTTTTTCATCTTTTATGTAGGCAACATCTGTTACCGTACCGTAAGCTTGCCCAACTTTATTAAATATTCTAATCTCAGGTATCATTGCGCCTTTTTTATCTCCATAAATAAAAAACTTACAATAACTATCCCAATGTTTTCCATCATTATAATTAGGATCATTACTTTCTAATGTAGTTCTGCTCATCCAATGTCTTAAAAATTTATAATCCGCTTTAGTCAAATTGAAAAGTTCTTTTTCTGTAAAAGCTTCAGGGAAAATTATTCTTTTAAGAATACCCTCTAGGTTACGTATCGAAATTCTATTTTTTCTTTCAAAATTCATTGGTTCGAAGACAATGTTTTTGGACTTTATATGTCCAATTCCCTTCAAATTACCCTCCAAATTATTTATTTTCAAATCAACCAAAGCACTTATGGAGGGCTGATGGTAAATAATTTTTTGATTTTCATTCAAAAAAGTAAATCCCCAAGTGTTAATATTATCTGCTCCAAAAAGAAATTTATGGTAAAGCCAAGTATTACTTAAACCTCTTTGAGCTAATTCTTTATTGATATAGTCAGTACCTAAGAAATCGAAAAGATAATTATATGCATTATCGTCGCTAACTAAAAAAATCTTTTTTATTAGATGATTTATAGTTAGAATTCCTTTAAAATGAGTTGAATCCGTTTTAACCAAAATTTCCCCATTTTTGTCAGTTATAAAAAAAGGGGTGTCTCCAGAAATTTGAAGCCCATCTGATCTTAATTCATTTAATTTCTGAAGTGAAAGTATTGCTATTGGAAGTTTAGCTGTACTTGCAGGATAAAAATAACGGCCTTCATCAAGTTGAAATGTATTTTCTTTAAATGCAGCTTTACCGGAATCATCTCTTTTAATTTGAGTTAAAAGAATTTGTAGCTCGTGTTTTTCTTTATTTTTTAAGACTTTTTGTAACTCATCAATATTTTTGTTTAATACTTTATCTAAAACCGTAGGAGAAGTACTACAACTAATTATAAAAGAAATAGAAAAAACAATAATAAAATTTTTTATCATAAAATCATTTTAAAACTTTTATCATGTTATTTGGCTGAATATGATTATAGTAGGTTAAAACTAGCTATGTCTTCAGCTGATGTTAAATCCAAAATGTTTTCTTTCCTAGAATAACAAATAATTTGATTAGAATCCACTTCATTCATTAATCTAATTGCTTCTGGAAGTTCTTTTTCTTTTCGGATAGGGTGAATAGTACAGTTTTTCAAATATGGATAAAGTTTCTGACCAAAAAAACTAAACATATTCATACTTACTCTTATTTCTCCTGAGGCATCCCTACATCTTTCAACAGTTTCAGAGTTAGGTTTTTCAATTATTCGATTCAAATATCCTAGATCATTTATATCCATCACTGCAAATTTTTTAATACGTTCATCATCAAATTTCAATCCAGATCGAGCATAGCTAATTAAAGCATGCGGCGCACTTCTCGGTTTGATTAACTGTTGAAAGGCTTCTTTTGAATACAAATTATCTCCATTGCAGACAATAAAAGTCGTATTTAGTAACTCAGGATATTGATCTACTGTTTGTTCAATCGCATCAGCTGTACCTAATGGTTTTTCATAACCTTTTTTGAGATATTGTATTGCGATTTGGATTTTTATTCCTTCAAAAGAATTATTTTTTTGCCAAGTTTCTAACCATCTTTTAAAAGCCACGTTTTCTGGACTTGTAACCAAATAAATTTTAGTTATACCTGCTGCAACGGCATTAGATAATAAATAAAAAAGTAATGGTTTTTTGGATTTGCCAAGGGGGATTAAACTCTTGTGCACTTTTACTGCTAAATTCTTTTCATCTTCAGATAGTTGACTTTGAGATAGAGAACGTTTCATTCTAGAGGATGCTCCACCAGCCATAATAATTATATTTTTCATATAGGGGTTGTTAAATTGATTTCATAGGCAGCTTTAGCTCCATTATTTAAAAAAGCTTTAATTACATTTTCTTTTGATTTTTCAGATACAATAGCTACCATACACCCACCTCCTCCTGAGCCAATAATTTTTGTTCCTAAAGCTCCTGCCTTTCTTGCAGCTTGCATTTGTAATTTCATTTTTTTAGGTGTATTTTGAATTCTTTCTTGTAATATTTTTTGATGAGAATCCATCCAAGCTCCTAATTTCTCTAAATCCAAAGGACCTAGTTTTAGCATTTTTCTTGCCTTTTGTGTTAATATGTGATTAAAAATAGTTGCATACCAATGATCCCGATATATTTCAGGTACAAATGCTAAATACTCATGATAATCAGCTTCATCTGCTTTGAAAATATCAAAATCTGGAACTTTTTTCTTTACTGCATTAATCGATGCCTCGGCATAGGCTCTAGCATTTTGAAGAATGCTCAAGGTTTTTTTAGCAATTCCAGATTCAGCAATCACTAAACTTCCAATATCAGGATTTAGTCTCTCCATTTGAGTTGTTTTTGTATCTATATACAACAGGCCCTTTTGGGATATGGTGTATTGATCCATCAATCCTCCTGGTTGATTAAAAAATTCAGATTCTGCTTCGTAAGCCCATTTACCGATTTGCAGATCAGTAATCTCAGGTTTATGATCTTGTATTGAAATTAAAAAACGTATCCATGCAACCACTAATGCTGAAGAACTAGATATACCAGCATTAATAGGTATTTCACCATATATTTTAATATTATAACCCTGATTGAATAAAAAGCCTGCTCTTTTTAGTATGTCTAATGCAGAAAGAAAATAATCTCCATTTTTTATTTTATTGTATCTTTTATTGAGATCAATATTTATAACTTCTTTTATATCAATTAGTTCTAAAAAAAAGGATTTTTTATTTATTGGCTTGCCTTCAATATGGATAAATCTGTCAATGGTTCCTGCAATTACAGGCAAATTTAAATAGTCTTGATGGTCTCCAAAAAAACAAATACGTGCGGGTGCTTCAACTTTTATCACTCTTATGTGTAAAATTAGGATACAATTGCTAAAGGATTTGTTTTACTCCAAGCCCCTCTTGTAAAGTCTGGAAATTTTTGAGGCATTCCTCCCTGAGTCACAGAGGCCTCACTTAAAGGGGAAACAGCACTCCAAAAACATCCCTCATACACATTTTGATCCAGGGGCATCCCTTCCCTTAAGCATTCTATAATACGGTATCGCATTATAAAATCCATACCCCCATGGTCACCGACATGATTTTTTTCTCTCAAATTACCTATTCTTTTAAATAAAGGGTGTTCATATTTGGCATATAGAGTTTCTAATTGATCGCCTTGTGCCCAAGTATGATGATCTTTATTTGCTCCAGGAACACCTCCCTCTAATGCAACCCTAGTTGGATAGCCCGCTAATGTACCTTTTGTCCCTTGGATGAGATTAAGTCTAGAATAAGGCCTGGGGCTTGTTTCGTCCCACTGAACCATTATAGTTCTTCCTAAATTTGTCTTAATAATTGATGTATTTAAATCTCCACCTTTATAATCTAGATTATTCCACTTGTGCCCTTTAGCATAATTTTTTTGAGCATATAACTTCCTCCCAATGGCTGGAGTAGAGAATGAAACAATTGTGTTAAATTGATCTTCTCCTCTAGAAAGATTCATGTATTGCGCAACAGGTCCTAATCCGTGTGTGGGGTAAAGATTCCCATTTCTTTTTGAATAATGATGCGTTCGCCAAGAACCGGTTCCCCTCTGTTGTTCTTCCATTTGAAAACGAAGCTCATGAATATAAGCTGCTTCTGCATGAAGTAAATCGCCAATTATTCCTTTACGGCATAAATTAAGATATAAAAGTTCCTCTCTTCCATAATTAACATTTTCCATCATCATGCAGTGCTTTTGTGTTTTTTCTGAGGTATTCACTATTTCCCACATTTCTTTAATTGTAACCCCTATAGGAACCTCGACAAATGCGTGAGCCCCATTTTTCATAGACTCAATTGCCATTTTTGCATGATTATTCCAGTTAGTAGCAATAATTACTGCGTCTGGCTTAATGTCTACAAGCATTTTTTCCCATTGATCTTCACTCCCAAAATACCTTGCTATATTTTGATGTCTTTTGGAATCAATTTCTTTACAAGATGAAACTGACTTATCTACCAAATCTTCGTAAAGATCTGCTATACCAACAATTTCTGTGCCTTCTATCGCTGCAAATTGTTCGATGTGACCTGAGCCCCGAGCTCCAACACCTATAACTGCTATACGGACAGTTTCTAGTTTTGGTGCTGAAAAATCTCCCATATATTTACCCCCGGAAGATGTTTTTTCATATTCGTCATAGCAAGCTAAATTTACCGCACTGTAAATGGAGGCTGCTGTAAGGCTAGATTTTTTTATGAAATTTCTACGATTCAAATTTTTCATCTGTTTTACTTTACAAGGTTTTCTGTTTAATTAAAAATAGTTAAATCTTTTAGATTTCAAGTTTATTAAATTTCCAAGCGCAATCTTTTACAAATAATTTTTACTTTTAAAAAAAAAATCATGGGAGTTGGTGGCATTTTTTTTGGCAGTCTTGGTCTTTGCTTAGTTATAGCTCTAATTATTGAAATAAAAGAACGACATATAAAATAACTTTATGGGTTATTTCATAAGAAATATTTTGGTTTATGGTGCTATTGCTGTTGTTTTGTGGATGCTATATAGTGGTATAAGAGGTTTGTCTAAAAAGAAAAAAAATGATTGATTTTAGCTAAATCCCAATTGCATTTTTTTAATCTGTAATTATTTAACCCTTATACCTTCAACATCAAACATTCCCATCATAGAGCCTGAAATATCATCCTCATCTATACTTAATTCAAAATTTAAGTTGTACGCGGCTATTGTGGCATCTATATAAACCATATTATCATCAACGGAAGTAGATGTTACTTCCCATAAATATTCAGAGGCAGTTGGATCCTCAGAATTTGTTTGAAGTTCGGCAGCATATCCATTATCATCCTTTTTAATTACCAACTTTAAAGGCCAATCACCAACTTGAGGCACATCAAATATTGTTACATCATATATGCCAACATAAGGATCAACTATAACTTTTTTTTGGGTTCCACAGGAAGCTATAATAAAAAGAGCTGTAAAGAGTAATAATTTTTTCATTTAAAATAGTTTTTAATGGATAATGTTTTATTCTAAAATAGCTAATTTGTAGTTAATAACATAATTGTCTTCTCAACTTTATGGCTTACAAAAAAAACATATCTAATTTTTTTAAAATAGCGATAATATATTTAATGATGGTCTCAGGTCATGGCCAGGAATATCAATATAAAACATACTTAAAGGTTTTAGGGACTGTCCAAGACGGAGGTTCTCCTCACATTGGTTGTGAAAAAAGTTGTTGTAAAGATTTAAGTTTAGAAGAAAAAAAACAGAGGAAAGTAACCTCCCTAGAGTTATATCAAAGTGGAACGGATAAAAGTCTTTTATTTGAAGCTTCACCTGATATAATTTCACAATGGAATTTAATGAATTTCCCTGCTAGTGGAATATTTATAACCCATGCACACATGGGCCATTATTCTGGATTACTTCATCTAGGAAAAGAGGCCTTGTCGAGTAAAAATATACCAGTTTATGTAATGCCCAAAATGTATAATTTTCTAAGCAAAAATGGGCCTTGGAGTCAGCTAATAAATCAGAAAAATATTTTACTAAAAAAACTTCATGAAAATAAAACTGTTCAAGTTCTTAATAAAGTGAAAATTATACCAATTTTGGTACCGCACAGAGATGAATTTTCAGAAACTGTTGGATACAAAATTATTGGTCCCAAAAAAAAGGTGCTATTTATTCCAGACATTGATAAATGGTCGCTTTGGAATAAAAATTTAATCTCTGTTTTAAAAGAAGTTGATCTTGCTTTTTTAGACGCAACTTTTTTTAATGCCGAAGAAGTAAACTACAGGCCAATATCAGAAATACCACATCCATTAGTTCGTGAGACAATAAAATATTTAGAAAATGAAACTAAAGAAATTAAAAATAAAGTTTATTTCATACATATGAATCATACAAATCCTCTTTTAGATCCAAATAGCGATTCCACTAAATTGGTTGTTAAACAAGGCTTCAACGTTGCTAGGATTGGTCAAGAATTTGAACTCTAACAGTTTTCTTTTCGATTAAATTTTTTATCTTAGAATTTATCAGTTTGATTGGGATATAGATTTGAAAATGTTATTAAGGACATCTTTTTGTTTGATTTTAGTTTTTGTTTTATCAAAGTGTTCCGTTGATATTCCAAAAGAGGTTGCTATAGAAATAGAGAGTCTGCCTGAGAGTATCGATTTCAATTATCATGTAAAACCAATTCTTTCAGATCGATGTTATGCTTGTCACGGTCCTGACGCAAAAACTAGGAAAGCAGGCCTTAGACTGGATGTAGAATCTGTAGCATTCTCTAAGCTTCAAACTAATAACCATGCATTTGTAAAGGGAAGTATTTATAGGAGTGAAAGTATCCACAGGATTTTAAGTGATGATCCTGATATTCAGATGCCACCTCCAGAATCAAATCTAAATTTGTCAAACAGAGAAAGAGCAATTCTCATAAAATGGATCGATCAGGGTGCAGAATGGAAAGACCATTGGGCATTTCTCCCACCGGAAAGAAAATTTCCTTCACAAGAATCTCAACAGTTTTTTTCTAATCAGATTGATCAATTTGTTTACGATAAGCTAAAAGAAAAAAAATTAGGTTTTGAACCGATTGCAGATAAAGAAACCTTAGTTCGTAGATTAACTTTCGACCTTACTGGATTACCCCCTACAATAAAGCAAATAAATAAATTTCTAAGTGATACTCTTAATGGGAGTTATGAAAGATTAGTAGACCGTTTGATGAGTTCTAGTGCCTTTGCTGAAAGATTAACCCTTGATTGGCTAGATCTGTCTCGTTATGCAGATTCTCATGGTCTGCACGCCGATGGTCTCAGAACAATGTGGCCATGGAGAGATTGGGTAATCAAAGCTTTTGAGGATAACATGCCTTACGATCAATTCGTCACACTTCAATTGGCTGGCGACCTTCTGCCTAATGCAACAAGAGAACAAAAATTAGCTACTGCTTTTAATAGAAACTCACCTATGACTGCCGAAGGAGGAGTTATTGATGAGGAGTGGAGATTACATTATGTTTTTGATAGAACAGAAACATTCAGCACAGCTTTTTTAGGACTCACGGTGGCATGTGCTAAATGTCATGACCACAAATTTGATCCTATTTCGCAAAAGGACTACTATCAACTAAGCGGATTTTTTAATAACATTAGAGAATTAGGAATGACTGGAGACGACGGTAATTATGGTCCATTGCTTTATCTTCCTAATGATGATCAAGAAGAAAATCTTGATGAATTAAATAAGATTGTAAATAAAACGAAATTTAAACTTGATTTAACAAAAAAGGAGCTTTCTGATTTATATAAATATGTGAATGATCTTCCATCCAAAAATCAAATTGATAAAAACCTTATTGGATATTATCCTTTTGACAAAATCAATCCTGTCAAAACAAAAAAGAATTCACAATATATTATCTCGGAAAAATCCTCATTAAAGCCAGACTACTTTATACTTGATGAAAATAGAAATGTTAAAGCTAGAAAGTCACCAAAATTGGTTAAAGGTGTAAGTAGAAAGGCATTAGAATTTAGCGGTGATTATGATCGTGTAAGAATAGAAAATGAGATTCCTAGTTTTGAATGGACAGATCCATTTTCGATTTCAATGTGGGCTCAAACATATCAGAAAAAAGAAAATTCAAGGCAATTTCTTCTTGGCACAACAGGAGGAAAAAATAATTGGTGGCGCGGTTGGGATTTTTATCTTGACGACAAAAATTATGTCAATTTAAGATTGATAAATATTGCCCCTGGTAATATGATCCACATAAGATCTAAGGAAAATATAAAAGTTCACGAATGGAATCAACTTGCATTTTCCTATGATGGTACTGGAAAAGCTAAAGGTGTTAAGATATATAAAAATGGCAGAGCCTTTGATTTTATAACTAAAATCGATAACCTCTCTAAATCAATCAAACCGGTTACAGCTAGTGGATTAAAACTTGAAAAAAGACCAATATTAATAGGTAAAACATATGAGGGTTCAACTGGTGATAATGGTCTTTTCATGGGTAAAATGGATGATATCCGAATTTATAAAAAGGAGCTCACTGATTTGGAGATGAGAATTTTGTATAATCAACATTCTAAAACAAAAGATAAATATGAACAAGAATTAATAAAAGAGTATTGGATAAAAAACAATCCCAAATATACAAGTCTTAAAAAAGAATTACTTAAGAATTTAAGCTCTTGGAGAGAAAAAATCGAACCTGTAGTTGAGGTTATGGTAATGGAAGAAATGCCGAAGCCAAGAAAAACTTTTTTATACAACCGAGGTAACTATAATGAACCATCAAAAATTGTTAAAACAAATACTCCTGAAATACTCCCAAAGATGAAAGATGGGTACAAAAAAAATAGATTAGGCCTAGCCCGTTGGCTTTTTCAAGATGATAATCCGCTAACATCGAGAGTGGCCGTTAACCGCTATTGGCAACTTATTTTTGGAAACGGTTTGGTTTCGACACCTACTGACTTTGGAGTACAAGGTAGTTTACCATCACATCCTGAATTATTAGACTGGCTCTCTTTGTATTTTATTGATAAAAACTGGAATATAAGAGATTTAATTAAAATAATTGTGAGCTCAAGGACTTATAAACAAAAGTCTCTTTTTGGAAAAGAAAAAAACTCAATTGATCCCAACAATATATACTTGTCTAGAGCAAGTAGTCATCGCCTTCCAGCAGAAATGATAAGAGATAATGCACTAGCTTTAAGTGGGTTGTTATCAAAAAAAGTCGGTGGTCCAAGTGTAAAACCTTACCAGCCAAAAGGCTTATGGAAAGAAAAAAATACATTTTCTCTTAGACTTTTAGAATATAAAGAGTCTAAAGGAGAGGATTTATATAGAAGAGGAATGTACACATTTATAAAAAGAGGTTCTCCTCCACCCTCATTAATAACCTTTGATGCTACATCAAGAGAAATTTGTACAATAAAAAGAGAAAAAACATCTTCTCCCTTGCAATCACTAGTGCTTTTAAATGACACTCAATTTTTTGAGGCCTCCCGAGTATTTGCTGAGCGAATTATTTCACAATCAAAAAATGACTTAAGTGACCAAATTATATACGGTTTTAGATTAGCAACTTCAAGATTTCCTAAAGACTCTGAAGTTAAACTATTAAAAGAGCTTTATTTAAATAAGCTTAGTTTTTACAAAAAAAATAAAGGTGAAGCTTACAAAGTAATTAGTATTGGAGCCTCAAAAACAAAATTTAATAAAAAGGCGCCTCAAGTTGCTGCAATGACAATGGTTGCCAACACTCTTCTAAATCTAAATGAATCTTACTATAAATATTAATTTATGAATTGCAATCACAACCACGATAATTCAAATTACTCTAGAAGAGATTTTTTGACAAAAACTACTCTTGGTATAGGCGGAATTAGTCTAGCTAGCATGCTAAATACAGAAAATATTTTTGCATCAGAAAAAATTAAATCATACAGACCAAACAATATAGGGTTACCTCATTTTGTCCCCAAAGTAAAACGAGTAATTTACCTTTTCCAAAGTGGAGCACCTTCGCAACTTGATTTATTTGATCACAAGCCCCTTTTAAATAAAATGAATGGTGAAGAAATTCCTGAAAGTGTTTTTGGTGGTCAAAGGTTAACTGGAATGACTGCAGGTCAAAATTCGTTCCCTTTGGCAGGAAGTCAATTTGAATTTAAACAACACGGAAATAGTGGAGCATGGATTAGTGATTTGATGCCTCATATAAGTAAAATATCCGATGAACTTTGTTTTATTAAATCTATGCATACTGAGGCTATAAATCACGATCCTGCAGTGACTTTCATTCAAACAGGTTCTCAGATTCCAGGAAGACCTTCTATTGGTTCCTGGTTAAGTTACGGGTTAGGAAGTGATAACAAAAATCTTCCTGGATTTGTAGTTTTAATTACTAAGGATAAATACGGACAGCCTCTTTACTCAAGATCATGGGGGAATGGATTTTTACCATCACAGCATCAAGGAGTTCAATTCAGGTCTGGAAAAAATCCAGTATTATATTTAGACAACCCACCTGGAGTAACAAAAGGTTTAAGAAAGGAACAATTGGATTTTCTTTCAAAAATGCAAAAAGATCGATATTCAGATATTGGTGACCCTGAAATTTTATCTAGAATTAGTCAATATGAAATGGCTTTTAGGATGCAAACTTCTGTTCCTGAAGTGATGGATATTTCTAATGAACCAAATTCTATTTTCGAAATGTATGGTGAAGATTCCCGAAAACCAGGAACCTTTGCAGCAAACTGTTTACTTGCAAGAAGATTAATTGAAAAAGATGTTCGCTTTGTACAGCTCTATCATCAAGGATGGGACCACCACGGAGATCTTCCAAAAAATATAAAAGTTCAATGCAAAGAAACTGATCAACCTACTGCTGCTCTGATTAAAGATTTAAAACAAAGAGGCCTTTTAGAGGACACTCTTGTTATATGGGGAGGGGAATTTGGAAGAACAAATTATTCTCAAGGGCAATTAACAGAAACAAATTATGCAAGAGATCATCATCCTTCGTGCTTTACTATTTTTATGGCAGGTGCTGGAATTAAAAAGGGTATAACCTATGGTAAAACTGACGAATTCGGATATAATATTGTTGAAAATCCGGTTCATATTCATGATTTTCAAGCAACCCTTATGCATTTAATGGGAATTGATCATGAAAAATTTACATTTAAATTTCAGGGAAGACGCTATCGATTAACCGATGTTCACGGTAATCTTGTAAAAGACATACTAAGTTAGTTATGAAAAAAACAAGGAGGCAGTTTTTAAAAAAATCAGGATTAGCGGCAGGGATAATAATAAATCCATTTAAAAATATTTATCCGATTACAAAAAAAGTAATTTATAAAAATCCTATTGTTGGGCATGGCGACTTTAAATATAAAGTTGACAGAAACTGGGGTGTCCAAGACCCTTCTAAATATCCCGTTAATGATTGCCATGAGATGGTTTTAGATAAGAAAAATCGAATTTTCATGACCACTACACATCCCAAGAATAATATCTTGATATATGACCGTAGAGGTAAAATATTAGATGCTTGGGGAAAAGAATTCCCTGGAGCACATGGCCTTACTCTAAATGATGAAGGTGGTGAAGAGTTTTTATACATTACTGATCCTGAGACACATAAAGTTTGTAAAACTACATTAAAAGGGAGGAAAATCTTTGAGCTTGACACTCCAAAAGAGATTAGCAGTTATAAGAAGAAAGCTCAGTTTAAACCAACCGAAACCGCCATCGCACCTAACGGTGATATTTATGTAGCTGACGGATATGGTCTTGATTTTATAATCCGCTATGATTCAAATGGGAATTATATTCAACATTTTGGTGGAAAGGGGAAAGAAAATAATCATTTTGATTGCTGTCATGGAGTAACTTTAGATTCTCGTGACGGAAATAATAGCTTACTGATTACTTCACGCACTGCAAATTGTTTTAAGCGTTTTACTTTAGATGGAAAATATATCGAAACTATAAATTTACCATCATGTTTTATATGTAGACCTGTACTTAAAAATGGTAATTTATATTTTGCCGTAATTGTTACAAGAGACTGGGGGACTTATGACGGAATGTTGGCAATCTTAGACAAAAATAATACAGTTGTATCAATGCCAGGAGGAAATAAGCCAAAATATGATGGTTCGTCTTTAATCTCACCAATATACGATCAAAAAACTTTTTTTAATCCACATGATGTGTGTGTAGATAATGATGAAAACATTTATGTGCCACAATGGAATTCTGGGAAAACCTATCCACTAAAATTGACTAGAGTATAATCTTATGTATTTATTTGAAATAACAAATTTTTTTGGCAGGTTCCACCCTTTACTTGTTCACTTACCTATCGGTTTTTTAATAATTTCTATTATACTAAGTGCATTTAATCAAGTAAATAATTTTAGTTACACTCGGGTTTTACGTATAATTTGGTTTTTGAGTTTTATAAGTGCTTTTTTTTCAGCCCTTATGGGATGGCTTTTGTCACAAAATGGGTATTATATAGAAGAACAATTATTTTTACACAAGTTAACAGGATTTATTTTGGTTTTTTTGAGTGGATTGGGATGGATATTTCAATTTCTTAACATACCAAAGTTTTTAAAGAAATTTAATAATGCTCTAATCTTAGTATTTTTAATAGTTGTTGGTCATCTCGGGGGCAATCTAACACATGGCGAAAGCTATTTATTTGAATATGCCCCTGAACCAATTAAAACAGTTTTGATTTCTGAAACAAAACAAAAAAAATTTGAAGAGGTGCCACTAGATTCTATAGGAGTTTATAAAGACTTAATACATCCTATTTTCTTATCAAAATGTATCGCGTGTCATAATAATAATATTGCAAGAGGAGGTCTTAACATGAGCACTACAGCAAGTCTTTTTAAGGGAGGTAGAAGTGGTCCTTCGATTGTGGCTAATAATCTTAAAAAAAGTCTTGTATTCAATAGAATAACTAGATCTCAAGATAATAATCAGTTTATGCCTCCAACTGGAACTCCGCTTACTTATGATGAAATCAAATTATTGGAATGGTGGATAAATCAAGGAGCTTCTTTAAAAACTTCTCTTACTGATGTAAAACCTGATTCTAAAATTCAATCATTACTTTTTAAAAATTACTCTATTGATTTAAGCAAAAAACCATGGTATGAAATAGTAAAATTACCGGCAATTGATGAATCGGTATTCAATGAACTAGATAAACACAATTTCAGCTGTAAAAAACTTTCTTCAGAAAATTCACTTTTAGATATTCGTTATAATGGTTCTCAAATTCAAGAAAAAGACCTTTTAACTTTAGAGAAATATGCCACATATATTACTTGGTTAAACCTAGGGGAAAGCAGATTAAAGGATAGCCATATTAAGTTTATATCCAAAATGAAAAATTTAACACGTTTATCACTTCAAAAAAATAATTTGAAAACAGATGCGCTAAAACCTCTTTTAAATCTAGATCATTTAGAAATTTTAAATCTGCACAGCACTAAGGTTGATGAAGAAATTTTTGAACTGATTGAAAATTCAAAGTCTTTAAAAAAAGTGTTTCTATGGAATACACTGGTTACTTCAAAAGAAATAAATAATCAAAATCAAAAATATGAAGGAATTGAAATTGTCGGAAACTTAGAATAATCCGTTTTTAACCTTTTTTGAAGACATAAATTGCCTTAAATAAATCCTTTTCCCAAATGATTTTCTATCCTCTTTCATTTTCATAACAACTTCAGCTGGGTATTGACTTTCGTGGCATAACAAAGATTGATAAGCTTTATCATATTGATCCCAAGTGAAAGGTATCTGTACATTTAAAAATGATCTTTCCTGGCCTCTCAAGGTTTTAACTTTTTGAGAACCCAGCATATCACTAGGTACACCAAAGAAATATAATTTCATAGAATTTTTCCATTTTTGTGATACGAATACTTGAGTTACTGAAGCGCCTACTAATCTGTGATCCATATGAGTTGTAACACCATCAGGTCCCCAAGTAATTATTGCGTCAGGCTGAACATTATCGATAATATTTTTTAATTCTATAATTAACTTTTGAGCATGAGGAACGTGTCCATCAAAGCCTTCAGCTGCCTTAAGCTGATCATGATAATCTAAATGAATCAATTTTACTCCCAAAATATCAGCAGCACAAATCATTTCCTTTCTTCTAATATTTGCTAAACCGTCGCCTGCTTTGTTGTCATTATATTCATTTACACCAAGCCTACCATCAGTAGCAATGACTAAAGTTACTTCAACACCTTCTTCTACCAATTTTACTAGTAAGGGTGCTACTGATTGCTCATCATCAGGGTGAGCAAAAATTGCCAGCAATTTTTTAGGTTCATTTTGAGCGCTTAGCATGTAAACATTTGTTATTAAAAAAAACAAACCCAGAATTATTTTTTTCATAGTACTTACTTAGTTTTTAATGGTTAAATTAACGTTAATGAATTTAATAAAAATATGCGAGTTTCTTTTTTTTTAAAACTATACTACTCTTTTTTAATTTTTATGATAAGTCATCCATTAAAGGCAGTTGATTTTGAATATCCAAAAAAAAATGTTCTTCGTTTAGCTGTTATTGGGTTAGTTCATGATCATGTGAATTGGATTTTAAATAGAAAGCAAAGCGATGTAAAAATAGTTGGTATTGTGGAAACAAATTTTAAATCCATAAACCGGTATAAAAAACGCTATAATATCCCCGATAGTCTATTTTTTGATAGTTATGAATCTCTTTTACAAAATGTTGAAATAGATGCTATTTCTGCTTTCAATTCAACTAAAGAGCATCTTGATGTAGTAAAATATTTTGCTCCTAAGGGTATTCCAATCATGGTAGAAAAACCAATGGCAACGAATTATAATGAAGCTAAAGAAATGGCTGAAATTGTTGAAAATTACAAGACCCCATTGCTAGTGAATTATGAAACATCCTGGTATGAAACCACTTATGAGGCCAAAACCCTTTTGAATCTGGGTAGTTTTGGATCACTTACTAAAATAGTTTTCAATACCGGACATCCTGGTCCAAGAGAAATTGGGTGTACGCCAGAATTTCTTTCTTGGTTGACAGATCCCATTCTAAACGGGGCTGGAGCACTCACTGATTTTGGATGTTACGGTGCAAATATTACAACCTGGTTATTAAATGGTGAAACTCCAATAAGTATTAGTTGTGTTGCCAAACAAACTAAGCCTGAGCTTTACCCAAATGTAGATGATGATACTACAATTTTATTGGAATACACCAATCAACAAGTTATCATACAGGCCTCTTGGAATTGGTCACATAATAGAAAAGATATGCAGCTATATGGAACAAAAGGTTTTATAGATTGCCAAAATAGTGATCAAATGGAATTTATGGAAAATGAAAATATAGGAGGACAAAAATATATTCCTTCACCTATACCAAAAAATATAAAAGATCCATTTAGATTACTATATGAGGTTGTCTTTGATGATAAAAAACTAGAGCCTTTTTCTTTATATAGTGTAGAGAATAATTTGATTGTTTCTAAAATTTTAAGCCTTGCTTTGAAAGCTTCTGTTACAAAAAAAACTCAGTTTTGGGAGTAGTTTTTGTTTTACGTTAAACATATCTACAAAAAAAACTTAAAGACTGGTTTTATAACTTTAACCTATGAAAAATATAATTATTTTGATTGGTGTGAGTGGGAGTGGTAAAAGCACTCTTGGGAAAGCACTATCGGAAAAGCTTGGTATATTATTTATTGATGGAGATGATTTTCATAGTCTAGATAATATTGAAAAAATGAAAAAATCTATACCACTAAATGACAAAGATCGAAAACCGTGGTTAATTAAACTTTCTAAAAAAATATTTGAAAGTCACAAAAATGGGGTTGTCGTCGCCTGTTCGGCACTAAAAGAAAAGTACCGTGAACTATTAGTTAGATTTGTCCCCAAAAAAAATATAATCTGGGTAGTTTTGGATTGTGAAATTAAAGAGTTAAAAGAAAGAATGCAAAAAAGAAACCATTTTATGCCTGTCGACTTACTTGAAAGCCAAATAAAAATATTTGAGAAACCAAAAAATGCTTTTTATCTAATCAGCTCTTTGAAAATCGAAGAACAAATAAAAAAAATACACTGTGAGCTTGGAAAGTAAAAAAACAGAATGGGGAATTGTTGGTATGGGTCCAATGGGTATTAATCTGAGCAGAAATTTTGCTTCAAATGGATATAGTTTATCACTATATAACAGACATCTTAAAGATAAAGAAGAACAAATAGCCCTAAAACAAAAAAAGAAATTCCCAGAGCTTAAAGATGCCTTAGATTTTGAATCACTGGCTAATTTTGTTTCTTCAATAATGCGTCCCAGGAAAATAATAATTTTAATAACAGCTGGATCAGCACTGAAAATATTTTTAAAAAATCTAATCCCTTTATTATCAGAAGGTGACATTATTATTGATGGTGGAAATTCCCACTATAAAGAGACTGAAAAAATTAATTTACACCTTAGTAAAAAAAAGATTTATTTTTTGGGAATGGGTATTTCAGGTGGTGATAAAGGTGCTTTAAATGGCCCTTCATTAATGCTTGGTGGAGATAAAGAAGCATATAAATTTGTAGCCAAGGATCTAGAGAATGTGTCTGCAAAAAGAGTTGAAGGAAAGCCTTGCTGCGCTTATCTAGGTAACCTAGGTGCTGGTCATTTTGTTAAAATGATACACAATGGTATTGAATATGCAGAAATGCAATTAATTGCTGAAATTTTTTCTCTTTTGATGGAAGCCTTCCAGGGTAAAATAAATAATATCCAAAAAGAATTGGAGAGTTGGCAAAAAAGTTCAAGTGATAGTTACCTGCTAGCAATTACATCAGAAATTCTTACATATAAAGAAGATAATGATTTTTTTATAAATAAAATTATTGATACTGCCTCAACCAAAGGTACTGGTGCTTGGGCTGCGGAAAGTGGAATCTCAATAGGCTATCCTAATAGTTTAATGATCGCTGCATTACAAGCTAGATTTACTTCCAAAATGAAAACTAAACGGGAAAACCTTTCTAAAACCATCACTCTTAAAAAAGAAGGTGCTAAAATTTCAATAAAAAAATTAAAAATTATTTACGATATATGCCGCCTAATTAATCATCACCAAGGCTTTGAAATGATAAAAAATTCAAGCCAAATTTATGGCTGGAATTCAGATTTACATGTGATTGCTCATTTGTGGTCAGAAGGTTGTATTATAAAATCTGCATTAATGAAAACGTTAGAGAAGGAGTTTAAAACTAAGGCTTCGATTTTGGAAATGGATGTTTTTAAAAAAAATATAATGGAAGCTCAAACTAATTGGAATTCAATTCTAAACTATGCTGCTGCAAGACTGATTCCAATTCCATGTATTTCTTCATCTTGGAATTTTTTAGTTTCTATGACTCAAGAAAAAAGCAGTGGTAATATAATTCAGGCACAAAGAGACTATTTCGGAGCTCACGGTGTTATGACTTTAGATAATAAAGAAGGTGAAATTATAAATGGCCCTTGGAGAAATAAAAATTAATTTATTTTCCCAACAGGGCGTACCTCTTTACCCTTTGTACCAGTCAATTTGTCTCCAAGAATTGTTCTAATTGAATCTGCTATTTTAGAAATTTTTATCACAATTTCTGGGTGTTTTGAAGCTAAATCGATCCGCTCTTCAGGATCTTTCTCTAAATCAAATAGAGCTGGGTATTTCATATTATTCATTTCATATGGAATTGGAAAACCATCATTTGTACCAATCCTACCATTAAGTGAACGATAAGTATGAGGTACGTAAAGTTTCCAATTTTTGTGTCTTACAGCATGCAGTTCATTAACCCTATAATAAAAAAAGAAATTTTCATGAGGTGACTGAATTGTATTACCTGTCAATAAAGGAACAAGTGAAGTACCATCAATTTTATTTTTAGGTGATTGGCTATGGGTAAATTCGACTAATGTAGGTAACCAATCAATTCCCATAGCAGGTACATCAATTTTTGTATTTGCTTTTATTTTATGTGGATAATATACGATACCTGGAACTCGATGACCACCTTCCCAATTAGTTCCTTTACCTTCCCTAAAAATACCAGCAGATCCTGAATGTCCACCATAAGAGAGCCATGGCCCATTGTCAGAAGTAAAAATTATTATAGTATTCTCTTCTAATTTTTCCATTTTAAGAGTTTTTAAAATACGCCCAACTGAATAGTCAATTTCATTGATTACATCACCATATAATCCTCTTTTCTGTGTCCCTATGAATTTGTCAGATGCAAATAAAGGAACATGCGGTTGGGGATGGGGCAAGTATAGAAAAAAAGGATTGTTTTTATTACGCTTTATGAAATCAATTGCTTTATCAGTTAAAGCATTAGTTAAAAAAGTTTGATCATTTAAAACTTTAATAGGTTTGTCATTTTCATATAACTTTATATCTGGAAAGTTAAATACTGTTCCCTGTTCAGGGTGTTTTGGCCACATGTCATTAGAATACAATATCCCATAAAATTCATCAAAGCCATGTTTTAAAGGATTAAACTCAGGAGCATCTCCCAAATGCCATTTTCCAAAAATTGCAGTAGAATATCCTTTTTCTTTTAAAAGCTCAGCAACAGTTGTTTCATTAGGATTAAGGCCCACTTTTGAGCCCGGACTATAGGCATTGAAAATTCCAATTCTGTCAGGATAGCAACCTGTTAGAATTGATGCCCTAGATGCTGAACATACAGGTTGAGTAGCGTAATATGAAGTAAAATAAGCACCATCTCTAGCCAATTTATCCAAATTTGGCGTTAATATATCGTTTGCTCCATAAACTCCTACATCACCATAACCTTGGTCATCTGTAAGAATAAAAATTACATTTGGAGAATGGTATGAGTTGCAGTATACAAGAAAAAATAAAATTATATGTGCAAAAAAAAATTTCATCTCGCTCTAATTATTAATAATAGTTACAAAACAAATCACACATTTGTCTTTTGAATTTAATTTAGTGAAAAAATAATATGATTTTATAATATTAATAAATCACATTTATCACTATAATCTTAAAATAAGTTAAAATATTTAATACAATCCATATTTTATGTACCTAATTATTAAATACTCAATAAAAAGTGAATTTTTTACAATTTCTTAATATAATTTTCTGTGAATTGCATTTATCTTTGAATAATAAAAAATGTAAAGCCTATTTAGTTGCATTTTTTTTAAATACAGGATGCTTTTTTCATCATTAAAAGCCTGGTATTTATTCTTTGTTAATTTATTCATTTGTTTAGCCGCCTCTTTTTAGAGGCGGTTTTTTTATTGGCACCTTTATTATCGTATTTGATACTTATAAAAAACTCTAATAAAACTGATACAAAATAGACTCCAAAAAATGGCAGAATATATATGTAGTAAAATAGTGAATCTGAAAAAAGAATATTTAAATATTCATCTGTGTTTGAATAATACTCTACTTTTTTAGTAGTGAGGTCATAAATTAATCCGGCACAAATTATTATTAAATAGAGAATTAAAGTAACCCTGATAGGCCAGTAGTAATTTGGCTTTAAATAAGAAAATGAAAAGTAAAATAATATTTTTTTCATCCTTAAATGTACGTAAGTTTAAAAACATAGTTAATTAGATTTATAATTAAACTTTTTTAATCCAATAAAATATCTGCTACGCTTTTGCCTACATAACTTCCTATTGCAACACCCATTCCAGAAGACTTAATACCTACAGCAACAGAATTTGACTCTTTTCTTATAATTGGAATTTTACTTTTCCCAAAGGCCATTATTCCAGACCATTCCATATCAATCTCAATTTTATGTTTAGGAATAATAAATTTTTCTAGGTCAGTAGTTAGCTTGTTTTTTATTTTTTTATTTATCCCAAATTCGATTGTTTCCTCTTTTTTAAAATCTAAGTTTCGCCCTCCACCAAATAATATTCTGTTTTCAATATTTCTAAAATAATAAAACCCCCGATCGTAATGAAATGACCCTTTTATATTGAGTTTTGAAAATGGCTTTGTCAAAATTATTAATCCTCTGCCTGGTATAATATTAAAATTTGGTAAAATTTGAGTTGCAAATGCATTGTTGCAAATTGCTAATTTATTACACGTAAGATTAAATTTTTGATTTTTTAAACTTATTAAAAGCTCATTTTTATTTGATTTAGACTCAAAATCTGACAATTCTGTATTTGAAAAAAAAGTGATGTCTTCCTTATTTAACTTTGTTCTCAGAACTCTCATTAATCTACCAGTATTTAGCTGTCCTTCAAAAGAATTTTGAACCAAATGATTTACAATGTCCGTGCTAAATCCAAATTTTTTAATTTTCTTATTATTAATAGTAAAAACATCCTTTGAAAAAAAAGGCTTTAATATTGAATTTATATGATCTATCTGATTTAGTTTTTTTGGATTTTTATCAAAAAAAAGTTCATAGCCTCCATCCCATTTTAAATCCATTTTATGGTCTCCAACAGTTTCCCTTAACATGGAAAGACCGTCCAAACGCATTTTAATAATTGATAATAATTTTTCTTCTCCAAGCTCACTTTCATCCTCAATTAATTCAGAAAGAGATCCAAAACATGCAAAGCCTGCATTCTTGGTACTTGCCCCGGACGAAAATAATCCACGTTCAAGAATTGCAATTGATGCAGTAGGATTATTTTTTCTAAAGTGAAGAGCACAAAAAATACCAGTGATTCCTCCTCCAAGTACAACTAAATCATAATGCAATAATTGTGTTTTTTCCCAGTAACTAATCATTTGAGTTCAATGTTTTTATCATTTCGTTGTTATAAATTAAAATATTAAATATAAAGTGGTTAAAATTTCAAAAACTTAGCCCGTGACCATAATCATAAAGAGGATTTTTAAGATCAAATGGTACATCTTCATCTTGCTCTAAAACACTTTTCATTGATGAGGGTAGTTGGATGGGTAATTTCCCTGTAGGTAAGAATTCTCCGTAAATCAGCTCAAGAATGATTTTTTCATCAACGTCAAAATCTGCAATTATAGCTTCTGAGTACGGTTCAATTTTACTAATAATTGCTGGCCTTTTTAAATTTAAAACTATTACGGTAGGTTTGGATTTAAATAATTTAATCATTTGATTAACATCACTTTCTAAAAAATCAAGATCTCCACCTCCAATCATTTTTTCCATTAAATATTCTGAGTCTTTACCGTAATTTGGAGATTTTACTTTTGCAATAATTATATCCGCGTTCTCTAAACTATATGATTGAAATAAACTATTTGGATAGAAATCAAATCCATGAAAATAAACTTTAGCCTCTTTTTTTAATGGTAATAATTTTTGGTTATTTTTTAAAAGAACAAGTGATTTTTTTTGTGCTTCAATTCCTTTATTTAGATTTTCCTGATTATTGAAAACAGTTAAAACTTTTAAATCAAGATATGGGTTGTCAAATAATCCTAATTGAAACTTTTGCTTCATTATTCTTTTTACAGATTCATTGATTCTGGTTAAACTTATTTCACCTTTTTTTATAAGTTCACTTAATTCATTTGATAAGGATTCTCCGCCAATCATATCAATCCCTGCATTAAATAGTTTTTTTAATCTTTGATCAGTGTTTAAATGCTCTACTCCGTGAGCTGATGCGGGCTTGAAAATGATCCCTAGCGGTTTTAAATCTGTAATAGTAGCCCAATCTGTACAAATTATACCCTGGAAATTATATTTTTCTCTTAGTAGTCCAGTTATAATATCTTTATTGTAACCAGCTCCTACATCCTCAGATGTGATTCCTTTTGGTATGCTGTAATATGGCATAACTGAGGAAACTCCGGCATTAAATGCCGCCTCAAAGGGTTTTAAGTGTTTATCAAATTCACCTCCGGGATAAGTTTGAATTCCTGGAGGAAAATGAGTATCGTTTCCGTCTAAAGGTGTTCCTGCGCCTGGAAAATGCTTTACCATTGAAGCTACAGAATTAATCCCTATCGAATCGCCTTGTATTCCTTTCACATATGCTGCAGTAAGTTTGGAATTAATTGAAAAATCTTCTCCAAAAGTACCATCTACTCTTACCCATCTAGGTTCAGTTGAAATATCTGCCATAGGACCTAAAGCAACTCTAATTCCAATGGCTTTATACTCTTCTTTAACAATTTTAGCGTGCTCATAAACTAATAAACTGTCTTGAGTTGCACCTAATCCTAAAGCAGAAGGCCATTTGGAGAAATATGGGGTAAATATTGAAGCTCCAAAAGTATTTGGTACCCCATGTCGAGGATCAGAGGCTATTGTGATAGGAATCCCTAATCTAGATCTTTCGCCTATTTCTTGAATCTTATTGTGCCATTTTAACATATTCTCTTTAGAATGAGATGCTCTAATATTAAAATGGTTCATTTTTTTTAAAATCAATTTTTCAGATGACGCCCCCATCAAAAAGCTAAAGGGATTAAATAAGTTTGGAACCTCCATCAGACTTCCATCTGCATTTACTCCTATCATATTAATAAATACGGATCCTGCTTTCTCTTCAATTGTCATTTGGTTCAATAAATCCTCAACTCTTTCTTCAATCGTATTATTAGGATTCTCGTATGGATCAAGTCTTCCGTTTTTATTTAAATCTCTTAAAGAATTTCCATCAACATTAATAATTGGGGCTTTATCTCCTAAAAGATCAAAGTTCTTTGTGGAATCAAGCTTCCACTTAATTGAGAAAAATATATAGATGGTTATCAACAAAAGAAATATTGTTGATATTGTCAATAAAAAAAGTTTAACAATTCTTTTCATAAAATGAAAATTTAAATTTTTATTACAAAAGTTGGTTTTTTATTTAAAAAACTTTAACCGTAATAAATGCCTACTATAATTCTATAGGCAAGATAAATTCCAGTGATTGTCCAAATCCACCACCTATTTTTCATGTACCAATCCATCAAAAAATAATTAAGGTTTATTTAAAGATATACAATAATATATATTTTGATATTGTAATTTTATTGAATAGTTCTTTTAACTAATTAAAACTGGTCAATTTTTAATGACTAACTAATAACCTAAAATCAAATTTAAAATCACCTATTCTATCTTTTTAAGATTAACCTATTTCACTTTTAGTTTTATATATCTATTCGGGCTAAAATTAAATGCCCAGAATGATGAAATTAAAAAACATTTAGAATTTTCAGGGAATATAAATTTAACTAATAATGGTTTTTCCTTTATTCCACTATTTTCACTTGGAAAACCAGCAGCAACAGTCAATCTGTCTGTTACAGGTAAGCGTTTTAGTTTTGATCCTCAGCTTAGATTTGATCTTGACGGACTGAAACCTTGGTCTTTATTATTTGGATGGAACTACAAGCTATTAAAAAAGAATCGCCTTTTGTTTCGTTTAGGGACAAGTTTCGTTTACGCTTTTACTAAATTGAATTATACAAGAAATTCTGAATCAGTGGATATTTTAACACCGCAAAGGTTTTTCATTTTAAATTCTTTACTTAACTATAAAGTCTCTAAAAAAATAAATTTTACTCTATTCTATATTAATGGTCAAGGCCTCGAAAAAAGAGATCAAAGTAATCAAGCAAATTTTGTAACAATAAGGACAGGAGTAAATAATCTATCATTGACTGATAGTATACATATAAATTTCAATCCAGAAATATATTTTCTTCAAATTGATAATAATAGTGGTTTTTATTTTGCAAATACTTTTACACTGAAACACAAAAAAATTCCTTTCTTTATTTCTTCAACTTTAAACCAAAGTATTAGCACTTCCATTAATGCTAAACCCTTTGATTGGAATATTGGAATTAATTATTCATTTAGATCTACATATAGTAAAAAACAAAATTAAATACCATCTTAAAATTTTTTAAAAAATTTTGATCTTATGATTTAAAAGACGGAAGTTTACAAAAACACTCTTTTAATTGAAAAAAACTAGCTCACCTCTGCAAACCATATTATTTATTTGTTTTTTACAGCTTTTCTCTTGTAGTGAAAACGATGAAACCGAATCTAATAGTGCAAGCAATACCATACCTCAAAGTGAAAATAATATAGATTCAGCTACAACTACACCAGAAATTTTAAGTTTCAACCTAAATGACGGAATAATTAATTTTGAAGATAACTTAGTAAATTTCTCAGAACAAAATATTCAGCCCGATAACAGAATTTCAGGGAACTGGGGGAGGTTTGGAGGAATAAGTTCAACCAATTTGTCTTTAGAATATGACGAAAATCCTAATATTGATAACATCAATAATTCAACAAAAGTTATTAAAATTAAAGAACCCTCAGGAATTCAATCATGGGCTGGTTTTTATTTCGTTTTAGAAGAAAAAATTAATTTCCCCGAAGGAAGAGAGGCTATTTCAATTCTATTTTACTCTCCTAAACCGGGACATAAAGTTCTTTTAAAATTAGAAGACGGTTTGCCAAATGGAACTCCAGGAAAAAAAACTACAGGTGATCTTTTCGCAATAACTACAACAACTGGTTGGGAAACACTAATTTTTAATATTCCCGAATTTGATGGAAGAAACAACATCTACAATACTATCACTTTCGTTCTAGGTTATGATATTTCAAATCAGTCAGAAGTAAATTACTATATGGATAATATTCAATTTTCGAATCCTATTCAAATTATTGTTGACCAATTAAATATAGACTCAAGTGAACAAGTGACTAGATATTCAGGTTACCAACTAGTATGGAATGATGAATTCAACTATGAGGGCGCACCTGTAGAAGATAAATGGCACTATCAAGTAATCCCTATTTTAGAGGGTGGATGGGCTAACAATGAAAAACAGCATTACACAAATAGAAGAGAAAATTCTTATGTCTCAAATGGGACACTAAAAATCGTAGCAAAAAATGAAATATACGATTATGAAGGGATAACAAAATCATACACATCAGCTAGACTAAATTCAAAGTTTGATTTTCAATATGGTCGAATAGATGTAAGAGCAAAACTCCCTAAATCAGTAGGTACTTGGCCAGCTATATGGACTCTAGGGACAAATGTGGGTGAAATTGGAAATTATCATGGAAACCAAGATGGTAATGTAGGTTGGCCTGAATGCGGCGAAATAGATATTATGGAACAAAACGGCTCTAATAAACAAATACTTTATGGCACGTTCCATTGGGCCGACAATTCAAGCCAGCAAGCCTCTTACGGCTTAACAAAAGATATCAATTCATTAGGTATCACAGATGTGACTAACGAATTTCACCTATACTCATTAGAGTGGACTACCGGAATTCTCAGAATTTATGTTGATAATTTACTCATCTGTGAATTAATGAATAATGACTCTGTCCCTTTTGATAATCCGCATTACTTAATTTTGAATGTTGCCATGGGAGGCACATTAGGCGGAGATATTCTAGGAGATTTTATTCAAGACTCCATGGAAATAGATTTTGTTAGATTTTATAAGTAAATTAAACTCCTATTTATAAAAAATTCTAAATGAAAGATTATATAATTCCTATTTCTATTCTGATTTCTTCTTTAATTATTGGGTTTGCAATCTTGGGGTCTAGTCAGACGGAGCGTTTCGAACATATTGAAAATAATGTTGTGTTCGATAAAAAAACTGGTACTACCTACTATACTGATAAAAAACAATATTTAGATAAAAAAGGAGATCGTTATCAATATGATTAACTAAAACAACAGATTAAAACTTATCACCTATAACACTGTTAATTGGTGAAAAACTGCTGTTTAGATCGTTAAAGCCTTGAATTACCCTGTCTTTTAATCGAACTGTAAGATTTAATGACTTGCCTGACTTTAATATTTTCAAAAAATCTTCTAGTTCATATTTTTCACTTGTAACTAAATCCTTCATCTCAAAGATTTGATATTTTCCATTTTCAATTGTTGAATTAGAAGGCTTAAATTTTCTTTCGGATATTTCAAATAGAATATAATATTCTTGATCTTCATGAAAAAGATTACCTTTTAATGAAAGATCTAATCCTAATTTTTTAGAATTAGATAACACTAATGAAAGAGTATCCTGCTTTTTATATGTAAACTCTATTTGTCCAATTGCCTCGCTTTTTCTTTTTGAACTATTGATTGTGTACTCCCACTGCGAGTGCGCATTAATTGTAAGAAATAAAAAAAGAACTATAAATTTTTCCAAAAATTTTAATATTAAATAAAATCAAATATACCTAATATGGCATACTTAAAATATTTGATTCAAATTTAAAATATGCATGTCTTCTTCAGTTAAATTCATCTTTCAAATAAACAACTCTTTTTTCTTGCAATGATTTTTTTGCCGCTAGTGAAATATGCAATGAATTTAATCCTGCACTAATTCCGTTTGGCATCTCCCTTTTTTCTATTAAGCAAGAGATAAATTCTTTAATAATTGACCTGTAAGAATCAGCATAACGTTCTAAAAAAAATCCTATTGGTCTTGGTGTGTGGATTCCATTTTTATCTGCAATAAGATGATTATCCGGTAACTGATTGTTTGTGGCACACATTCCCAAATCTCCAAAAACTTCAACTCTTTGATCATAGCCATAGACTGCTTTTCTACTATTGTTTATAGTTGCAATCGATCCGTTCTCAAAATTTAAGGTAGTCACAGCAGTATCAACATCTCCTAAATTTTTTATCTGTTTATCACCAAAAACACTGCCTGTAGAATAAACTGATTCTACCGGATTTTCATTTAAAAAGCATGCCATGTCAAAATCATGTATCGCCATATCCAAAAATAAACCGCCGGATGTTTTTAAATAATTAATATCAGGTGGTGCCGGATCACGACTTGTAATTCCAATAATTTGTGGTGTCCCGATAGTTCCATTTTTAATAGATTTTTTTATTTTTTGCATGCTTTTATCATAACGCCTATTAAATCCAACCATAAATGGAACCTTTGAATCTTTAATCGAATCTTTTATCAATTTTACTTTTTTAAATGATAGTTCTACTGGTTTTTCACAAAAAATTGCTTTGCCAGCTTTAAGAGCAATATTTATATGTTCTATGTGAAAAGAAGTTGGCGAAGAGATAATTATTGCATCAATTTTGGAATCTCTAACCATTTTATCATAATGATCATAAATTTTAGCATCAGACCTTTCTTTTACCCATTTTTTGTTTTCTGGATTCAAATTCGAAACTCCTGAAATAGTTGCTTGTTTTATATTTAAATTGATATTGTCAAAATGAATTTTACCCATGCGCCCCAAACCAACTATTCCAAATCTCAAGTTTCTCATATTGTAAAATTAGATATTTTTGCGTCAACTTTATTTTCATATTCTTTGTACAACTTATTTAAATAAAAGTGCATAAGTTAAACTTGATGGTTAAAAAAGAGACAAACTTTAAAAAAGCTTTAAGCGAATACTACAAAAAAATTATTACCGGTAATTTTAATTCTTATCAAAAGGTGAGAGTTTTTTCAGCTAGAGCCCTAAAAAAAATTTTTTCTTTAAATAAATATACCTTAATTGGAACTGAAAATCTTCCTACGAAATCGGGTGTTGTATTTATTTACAACCATATCTCAAATAATGACGAATATTTACTAAAAAAAGACTTTCAAATAACTTTAGATAGCCATTTTATTAGCAGTATGATATCCTATAATTATTACAAATCACCTGGCGTAAGGATTATACGTCATAGTTTACCTAATGAAAAAGAACATGCCATTTACTATAATAAATTTGACTACATAAAAGTATATTCCAAAAATTATCTGCCAGAAAATATTTCAAAAAATAAAATAAATGATGCTAAAAAGGAATTTTATAAAAAAGCTAAGGAGACCTTGGCAAAAGGTGAAAATCTAATAGTAAATCCTGAAGGGATTTCATCTTCTACTGAAATGTCTCCATCTGATTTTAAAGCTGGAGTATTTAAAATGATTATCCGTTCAGGATTGGATCCATTTGTTGTACCGTTGATTATGACAAACTTTGACAAACTTAATTCTGAAACTATCTATAGATGTGAAATTAAAAAACCTTTCCGTCTTTCAAGTGTTGTAGATAACTATGATGATAGAAAAAAATTAGATAATTTTTTAATCGATTTAAATATTAATTATAGAAATTGGGTTAACGATCTTAGAAAATTTAATGAAGGGTATGATCAGGAAATAAAAAAATTGATCTTGAAAAAAGATAAACTTATTTCAAAAACAAACATTGTTGCCTTCTATGGCAGTTCTTCATTCAGACTTTGGAATAATTTAAATGAAGATTTTAAACCCCATAACGTACTAAATTTCGGATTCGGTGGAGCTTTTATTGAAGATTGTATTAGATATTTTGATAAGCTTTTTTCTAATATAAATCCAATTGTATTTGTCCTTTATGTTGGAGGTAATGATCTTTCTTTAGAATATTCTAATAGAAAAATTATTTCCTTGTTTAAAAACCTTTTAAAAAAAATAAAATCTCAATTCCCAAATGCTAGAGTTATATCTGTTTCAATTAAACCCAGCTATCACAGAATTGATAAGTTTAACCAAATAAAGCAGTTAAATACTCTTATTGAAAAGGAATTAATGAAAAGTGATAAAAATTACTACATAGATATATTTAAATTATTTTTAAATAAAGACAAAAAAATAATTAAGTCTTACTTCCTTAAAGATAATTTGCACTTAAGTAGCAAGGGTTACAAGGTATGGAAAAAGGAAATACTAAAGGTTTTAAATAGAGAGGATTTTTGATTGAATTTTTCCCTAATAATAAACAATTGTTTAATTATTTGTGAAAAACCATTTTTTAAAAACTAAAAAATTTGACCATATACCACTTGATGGTTTCTAGCCAAGAGTACTTGTCAAATCTCACTCTTTGCTCCCGAACATCAAAATAAATATGCTCTTTTCTTTTAAATTTCACGTGAACTATTTTTTCTAAACTTAGACAAAATTGTATTTTTATCCAAATTTTTTATTATTTGTTTAATTTTACAAAACAAAAAAAGTGAAAATAAAAAAAATAGCATTCATCTTACTCGCTTTAACTCTATTTTTAACTTCATGCGAAAAAGATGACGAAAGCCAATCTTATGATCCTATTCCAAACGAAGGCTACTAAATTTATGAGGGGGTTTTTTCTAACCAATTTGTATATTTAGTTTAAACTAATTAGAAATCAAACTTAAATGAAAATCAAAACAATTTTTAAAATAAACATGGTGATAATTACATTGCAAGTGTTGCCATTAATTATTTCATTATTTTCTCCTGAATTCAAAATAATGCTAATGACAGACGCCTTTGGAGAAGGTCCTTCAAAAGATGCTGTAGTTATGTTTGAGCAATTTGCTTTAGTCTTAGGGCTTACTGTTATTGGTATAATTATTTTTTTATATGGGTCACTCTCATTCAATGATGAAGGTACTTTAAAAAGGTTATCTCTTTTATTTTTTGCGTTGGCAGGTTTTTTTGCACTTCCTGACTTAATAAATGTTTTAAGTGGACAACCAACAGCACCCCTGCCAGTTATAATTCTCGGGTTAATAAGTATGGGACTTTTTTATTATGGCTCGAAAAAAGGAACTATTTAAAGAGTTTTCGGAAGTTTCCAAACTAAAGATCATCTAATATTTCTTTAGCGTTTTCCGTTTGAAGCGAAACTAGATAATAAAATACCTGATCAAGTTTTTTATTAATAAGAGTATTATTTTTATACTCCTTCCGCATTAAATAAAGGGTTATTGGAAGATCTAGATCTTCCTTTTTAAATGGTACCCCAACAAACTCTTGAATTATTGACAAAGGTTCAAACTGATATTCAACTGAAGGTTCAATAGCTGTCCCCTCACCCCAATCATTCCAAGTTATAAGTTGAATAAAATCTACACCTGAAGCTGTTGATTTTTCAAGTGTTTCTCTAAGTAGATTACCATCTCTAGGTAAAATATCACTTTGCCCAGTTTTATCCCAGCCTCCTTCTTCATAGAATTCTCTAAATTCAAAAATTCCTGATCCCCCCAAATAATCAAATTGTTTGCCATAATTATAAAAATCGTCACTTTGAGCCTCGCCAACCCAAGAATAAACACCATCCACAATCGTATTCAAGTTATAATATTGTGGATGATAAGCTAGCGGGAAAAAATAAAAATCAGTTTTAATTTCAGAAAATGCGTTTTCCCAATCATCGTTTGAGGTTAATGTAATAGGTCCAAAATTTAAAAGAATTGGTTTATTTTCAATATTTACGTAATGGCTTTTTGGAAAATAATTTTTTTCAATGTAAAGTAAATCTTCTTTGGCTAAACCTGCTTTACTCCCGTAGCCTTGATCAAGAATACTTTTTATTGTTCTATCCTCATAAACTATTGCAAAATCTAATCCTACTTTTTCACACATTGCTATAACAGCGTTTGAAGCAATAAGTAGTTGAGGATAATCGTTAAATTGAGATTGACCATAGAAATCAATTAAAATACCGTCGATACCTGACAACTTCATGCAGATCATAGCGTATTCAAGATAATGCTCATCACTACTATCATAGGGTCCTATTAAAGGGTAGTAGTGGGAGGCTATTGACCTTTGGCCATTTATAAATTCCTCTGGATTTTTATTTGCCATTGTCCAATGGTTCCCCCAATATCCACTTAGCTCTGGTGTTTGAAACCAAGGCATGTAATGGGCATAGACTGGCGTTTTAATTGTTTTATTTACAGAAATAGGTTCAAATTCAATAATATTAAATTCTACGTCCTCAGATTCGGCTAGACTTTTATCTTGACAAGAGTAGTTAAATATTATAATAGCTAGGAAGCTAAATAAGTATATGAGAAAAGTACATTTTGACAAATGAAATGGTCCACTTTTCATAAGTTATTCTTTAAATTTTAGCTTTAAAACTTAATCAAAAAAATAGATATTATTGCATTAGTGCATACCCATTTAATTGATAGTTTAAAAGAACACTAGAACCAGAAAGAGCCTCTGGAATATTTTCATTTATGTCAGTTGATTTAATTTTCCTGTAAGCAGTTGCTTGAGAACAAACAAATAGTTTTACTCCATATTGAGATAGAAGCTCTATAACCTTTGTATTTGGATTTTTTGTGCCAAATTTCTTTTCATATGCGTCATCGGATAAGACTATTGTAGTTGCTTGTCCTTGAATGGTTGCTACAATATCAACATTCTCTTTTTTGATATTTTTACATCCAAGCATGTTTATAGCATGGGCAATTCCATTTAATCCCTTATTTATTCCTTCTCTTTTTTCGCTTGAGGTAATCTTGTAAACCGCTTTATAATGTAAGTTTTCGTCTGGTTGAACAGCAATATTTTCTGAATACTTTATTTTTCCATACCCTTTAATTACAGGAGTTACCCAATCTTGGGAGTAGAAAATTGATGGAATTAAAAAAATTAAGCAAATTGTTTTTTTCATGACTCTTTGTTTGATATTAATTTAAATATAGGTTAAAAGAATGGAGATCTTAAACATCTATATAAAAAAACCCTCAAGTTTGAGGGGTTTTGATTGTTAAAGGACTCTTTTTTATTGGAATCTTTTTACTGTATTGGTAGTATAAGATTGAATATAATCTACTTTTCCTCTAGAGGAAATATACTCTTGGAAAGCTTTTGTTTTTTGAATTTTACGTAAGGTCACTTGAACATCATTTGGGCTTTTACCATATATGACTAGGCCATGAGTAGCCCCAGGGGTACCTCCAACTTCATAGCTTACTAGTCCTATTCTTCTATCGCCAAGAATTTTTTCAGCTGCTTTTGCATTTTTATCCCATGCTTTTTTGAATTTAGCAGGTTCATAAACTTTAACATCATAAACTCTTGCCGAAAGATTTTTTTTCCAATCTCCTTCTGTAAAAGCTAATATTGATCCCATTGCATTATCGACTGTATTTGGATACGTATAATTACTCATTCTCTCTCCATAAAGGGCCCATTCCTCGTCTGACCTTTTTCTTTCTGTTCCCCAATTTTCAGGATCGCCAAAGACCACTATTCTGTGTGTTACTCCGTTTTTAAATCCAACTGATTGAAGCATAACACCTCCTGATTTCCATTTTTCACCACCAGCAAAGTCAGAAAATGTTTCCACTACACTTGATTCATAACCCCTTTTAACATTAAGGTTATAAATACGAAGTGACCCTTGAGCAATAAGGCTGAAACTAAATAGTAAAGCCAATAAAAAAATAGTTTTTTTCATTTTAAATTGATTTATGATTAATAATAGTTCTAATATAGATAAAGTTTTTAAAATTAGTTTTGAAATTTTAAGCCCTGTAAGTTTCTGATCCAAAAGCTTCCCCTATTCCGGTTTGACAGAATTGTCTTAAACTTTCCAAATATTTCCCTGAGCTATAATTCATATTCGCATATGCATCATCCATTTCTTCAAATCCTTCATAGGAATATCTGACACGGGTTTTGCCATTATTCTCATCCAAGTCATATTTCATTACATGGCCTATGTTTTCCCACTCGGAGTCAACACATTCTATATGAACTGATTTGTTTTGCTCAAAATGTATAACCTTAAATTTAAATGTAGCTAGATTAACAAATTCAAAAGTTACAACCTCGTCTTTTTCAAAAAGACCCTCGATTTTGGTTGTATACCACTTTTTCATTTTTTCTACGCTTGATAATGCACTAAAAACATCTTCAACAGAAGAATTAATATGCATTAAATGTTTAATTGGAATCATCTAATATCGTTTTAGAGTTAATAATATGTAATATAGTAATGTATATAATAAAGGTATACTTATTTTGCTTTTACAAGTTTTAATTCAAAGGAATAATTTAGTCCAATATTCCAATCAAATTTTTTCCCTGTTAAATCACCAAAATCAATAGGTTTATTCATCACTGTGCTTATAGAGAATGGGAAGTTAACAATACCAAAATTTATTGTTTGAGCTGAAAAAAACCCAGTTTCAGTATCTTCAATTTGTGCAGCATAAAGAAGAGGCTCCCACCTAATATAGACAGAATTTTTAATTGTAAAGGTCTTTATAAGTGGTGATAAAATAATCACTCTCCCTGATTCTATTTGATTTGCATTTACAAGTTTTAATGATATTACTTCAAAGTAAGAAAGGTTTAATCCAAAGTTTTTATTAAAATAATAGGAAATACTTGGCTTTAGTATAGCAGAAGTCCAAGGTTGAAGAATGGTAGTTGGTAAATTGTCGTCTTGAACCGTTATTTTCTGGTTTACTATTCCAGGAAAAACACCTCCGATAGAAAAATTGAATTTCCCTGACTTTTTTATTTTATAATCCCACCATATGTCAAAACCCCATGGTTGAAAACCATCTAATTCATGTCTAATGAGTGGGCTTATTGAGAGTCTATCTCCACCAAAAGAAAAATTTGAAATAAGTGAAGGCTTATCTCTAGAAAAAAGGGGAACCCAATCAATACCATTATTGTTGATATTTAAATTCCCTCTTATAAAAAAAGTTTTATCTGATTGAGAAAAAATTAAACCATAGTTGAGTAGAATAAACAGATAAATAAAAGATGTTTTCATTGATTCCAATTAATTTACTGTTATTGTTCCATACATTCCGTTGTGAAGCGAACATTGATAGTAATAAGTTCCCGCAGCGTTAGGAGTCCAAGAAACTGTCCCGCTTTCACTACCATTTCTTGATACACTATTTGCTAAGTTATTTGTTCCCGTACCCTGACTTGTTTTAATATAAAAAGGATGTCCAGAAACACTCAAATTAAAGTTTATTGTATCTCCAACTTTTACAGTTATAGAAGCGTCGTTCCCTGACACTGTTCCATTTCTGTCTCTTCCACTAAGACTATAATCACTAAAACTAGCAGCACTCACATCTATTGAAAAAGTTTCAGCTGAACTCGAAGGATTATTTGTTGAAGAAGAATAGTTTAAACTAACTGGAAAACTCATTCCAGTATTATTATTTATATAAATATCGATCCTTCCAATTCCTAGACTTTCACAAGTAATTCCTGGGTTTTCACATCCTCCAAAATTAGTTGAAATGTATTGCTGTTCGATTAGAGTTGAAACTTGTTGTATAGTATATTGTTGTCCTACTGTTAAAATTCCGTCCCATCCGCTTTCCCAAATAAATGGTCCACTTAAATTATATAAAGTAGAGTTATTGTCCCCGCATAGTTCTGATGATAATTGAGAACCTTTCATAATACCAGCCAATGTTGAACCTGAATTAGCGACAAATCTTAATGTAAAGTCATTAAGAGTCAAATTATTTCTATTATCATTAAATATAAATGTTTGTAAATTATTTGCAGTTGAAATATTGCAACTAACTCCTGATGAATCACTGGTATTGTTAGTGTTCCCACTATTATCAGTGCCTCCTGTATTTGTGACAGGTACAGGATTAACGGTAATTACAATATCTTGAACCACTTCAGGACAGCCCCCATCACTTATTGTTGTTATTGTCCCACTGTAGGTTCCAGCAACTGTGAAAGATGCATTAATAGTGTAATTAGTTCCAGATTGTGATATCTCACCTTCATCATCAGGGCCAACAATATTTAATCCGGTTGCTGCTCCAGAATATGTCACAACAATAGGTTGAATGACATCTAAAACGTTTATTGTCTGATTAAATGATCCTGAAATAAGAGTAATACCTGAAGAGTTTTCATTTTTGGTTAACGAAATCGTCTGTGAAGCTTGACTAAAATTTGAACTACCACTAGATGTATAAACAGAAAAAGTATAATTCTCATCTGTAAAGATGGGTGTTCCTGATATTGTTAATTCATCATTAACAATATTAGATTCCAACCCTGAGGGTAATGTCTCTGTATTAACACTTACCCCTTCCCCACCATACTCAAACACAATTGGAACTATGGGCTGACCATTACAAATTACTTGACTTTTTTCACCAGAGATAAGTAATAATTTTGGACAATCCTCAAGTCCAAAACTTGTACTTCCATCATAAAGCCAACCTGAAGGTATTTGTTGAAATATCTGAGAACTGACCTTAACACAACTTAAGTTGGGATTGTTTGTTATATCTAAAGCAATAATACTATTATTTTGAGAGAGATCAATCTGAGTAAGTCCCGTATTACCTAAATTAAGTGAAGTAAGTTTATTTAAATTTACAAGAGGTACGTCAGAGATATTATTACCAGATAAATTTAGAGTAACAAGGTTTATAAATTCTTCTAATCCTGAAAAATCTGTAATCTGTCTATTACTTAAATCAAGATCGTTTATAGCTATCATTTCAGAATCGTTAATGAAACCGTCAATAAGATCATCATAGCCTAAATCAATTAGTGCTTGCTCAAAATTTTGATCTGCTATTGCTGTTCTGTTTGGTTGGTAATCCTCATCTTTTGTTCCGGTCACCTCAAATTGAAATAGTGAAGTCACATTTAAATTAAAATTAATTTGATTATCAATCACAACAATATTAGAAAGTGATCCTCTATCGTTAAGTGTGATGGCACTGTTAGAATCAACAGAAAATGTTCCGCTTATTTGTCCTGCAGAGTAATTTAACTTAAAAGTTTTATCTTGATTAAAGACAACACTTTTAACATCAAAAATCCTTGATTTTTGTTGCTGCTGTTGTCTTTTCTTTTTTATTTTCCATTTGCCTACAACCTCGCTAAAAAGTTCATATTCAAAAAAAGCTTTAATAAATTTAGGCTCAGAAATGACTACATCTAGTGGGTTGTCTGTGGATAGAACTTCTTCATCCTCCCAACCATAAAAGTCAGATCCTTCTTCAGGGGTTGCTGTTAACCTTACGGTAGTGCCATAAAGATAATCTGTAGATTTACCGGTATTAATAATTTCTTCGGTTATTGTACCTTCTCCAACAGTTTGAACTCGAAGTTCGTAAGATAATTTTTCAAAAGTTGCTGTTACATTTTTGGCACTGTTTATTGTTAGTTCAGCAGGATTTGTGTCTCCCTGTAAATCTCCCGACCACTCTTTAAAATAATACCCTTGCGCTGGAACAGCTTCAAGCCTCACTTTAGTACCTGAATCATAATCTGTTTTTCCTGTGTTTATAATTGTTTCTGTAATACTTCCTTGTCCAGTTACACTTGTAGTTAATTCGTATTGAACTAATCTAAAATTTGCAACTACACTTTTATTATCATCTACGGTCACTTGAACAGAGGTGTTGTTGCCAATTGCATCACCTGACCAACCTGTAAAAACATACTCACTGTTTGGTGTGGCATTAAGTGTTACTGAAGTCCCATTTTTAAATGTCCCATTTGAAGGAAAAACATTGCCCCCTTCAGGCGGATTTACTCTTATATCTAACACAAATTCTTTAGTACAACTTAATATTGCAAACAAAAAAACTAAAGAAAGTAACGCTCTTTTCAACTCTTTGCTTTTATGGTAAAAGAATAACTCCTTTTGCAGTCAAAGAATATACTTCTTTCGGTTCAACAATTAAACTGATAGCTGACTCATTTTCTCCTCTATCACGTGCATAATGTTTTAATTCATCGACAGATATGTTTCTTTTAAAAGCCTCGCCACTTACTATGACTTCTTTTCCAATTATATTTTTGGGAATAAAAAATGAGTAATCCTTAAAATTGACCATAATATCTTTTTCGTCTCCGATTTCAAGTTTCATCCAACACCCTTTCATTTGGCAAACATCAGTTACTTTAGCTTTCAGTTTTGCATTAAACTTTTCTTTAGCCAAAAATAAATTTTGGATTTTAGAATTTTCAATTATACTTCCCTCTTCTATTTTTTCACCGAAGCTTCTTGTTTGTCCACTTAAGGAAGCAGAAATAATAAACAGGCCTAATAATACTTTGATTTTTTTCATTTTAATTTTATTGAGATGCAATAAAATTACAAAAACCCCCATAGAAATAACTACGAGGGTATTTATAATATTAATTTAATAAGTGATTATAAGTTTATTCTCTAGGAGAACTTAATTCTGGCATAAATGTATGATGCCTTGTAAGGCCCCAATCGTCTACAAGAGATTCCCTAAATTTTTTATAGTCTACATCCCAAGCTCCAAACAATTCATTGTAAGCAGCAATTAGTTTTGGAACACTGTTTTTTCTCCAATTTTCTTCATCCTCAAAGTTTTTAAATATCCATCGGATCATAACAACATTTCGTCGAGAGGCTCCAGAGATTTGATTTAAGATGCTTTTATTATATGGATGACCAATTTTTTCATAGGCTTTTTTTGCCCTCATTTGGAAAGTCCAAAAATCATCTTTTTTGTCCTCTTTATAACTTAAAAAAGCAATTCTCCTATGATCATTTCCCTCATAATTACCAGTTCTATAACTTGCCTCTTTATTAACGGCCCAGAGACTTACCCTACCAGATGTGTGAGGAACATTTTTGAACCAGTAACTATTCCCTTTGCTATTTTGATAATCTAATTCGCCTAAATTTCTAACTACTCTGACCCTAGCATAATTTTGGGCATTGGGACCTGTTAAAATTTTGAAGGTAAAATACTTTTCTTTGGCTCCTTTCCCATTATACATTTGAGTTTTTTTTGCAACTGCCGATTCAAATTCTGCGATATCCTGATTTTCAACAGTTAACACTCTCATCTGTAGAATCTGAGAATTTAAATTACTAAAGAATGTAAAAAGTAGTATTGTAATTAATAGTTTTTTCATTTTTAATTGATTTATGGTTAATAAAGATACAATATAAAAAAACCCTCCATATTTTGGAGGGTTATCTATTTATTTGGCAAATTGTTCCATGGAGGAAATTTTACCTTCTAAATCGAAATAATAAATTTCCATGAGATCTTTTTCCCATTTTCTCCCATTTTTAAAAACTCTTGACTCTGTACCTCGTACAATTACACCACTTGCAGCATCGGTATTTGCAATTTTAATTGGAATTATTGCATTGAGTTTCCAGTTTACAGATCTAAAAGGTTTGAAAAAATTTGCTAGATCTGATTTTTTATACGTTGCCTTTTGACCCCTATAATCATTAAAAACAAATTCATCTGCAAAAGCCATCTTCATACCTTCTGTATCCATTTTATTATAATTTTCAACCATTTGCTCAATAATCTTTGTTTCATTTCTATTAGAAAAAACAAAAGGTCTTCCTGTATACTCACTTTCTTTTCTACCAAAAAATTTACCTCCGTAAGGGAATCCGTAATTTGCAGAGTCTATTGCTACCCATTGTTTAAATCCTTTGACTTTCCCAGCGTTGTCAAGAACAAATTGTTCCATTAAATCTAATTTCTGGTAAGATCCATTTTTAAAAATTCTTTCTTCTTTAGACCAAGCCAAAACCTGCTTAAAATCACCATCTTTCTGATGTAAAGGAATTATTTTATATGGAACCATGGATAAGCTCTCCATTGCATCCGCCCATTTGGCTTGATTTTCTTTAAACTTATCAGTTAAAAATTCATCAGCATAGTATGGAAATGATTTTTCAAGATCTAAATCTGAGTATGCTTTCGCTAAATCCTGTAGGTTGTCAATTTCAGCTTGCGTTCCAAATGTGTATGATTTTCCGTAACTATCCCCTTCACCAAGCCAAACTCCCCCATCATTTTGACAAGAAAAAAAGGATATGGCTATAAGTGTAGAGAAAATAAAAATATATTTTTTCATTATAATTGATTTATGTTTTTAAAAAAACAATATACAAAGAAGTAATAAAATTTAAGAAGAAGATATTTTGAAAATTAAAAACCCCCATTTAAGAGGGTTTTGATAAATTATTTTTGAGGTTGATAATCATAATAACCCTCTACAGGAATCATAAGATGATCTAATCCTGTGCCCTCGAACATAATATATGGTCCCCCTGAATTAAAGTCTGTTGTCATACCTTTTAAAGATGAAGGGTCTTTAGGCATTAGCATTAAGTGGGGGCCTGATTCAATCCATTGACCTTCAGCTGAATCTTCTTTATTAAAGACCATTGGTGTGGTATTGTCTTCACCCATATCACCGTGAAGCATCCATGCCCAACCATCGTGATCGAGTTTTGGCGATGTCCCTGCCATGAAAGCTTCCATCACCTTCATTGCTTGAGCATCACCAACCATCGGCATCGCTTCATGTGGATCTTTCCATCCATTTTCAGGATCTGCCATTCCCCTTGGGTTTGCAGCCATAGCAGTCCAGCCATTTGTACCTTGTCTTAATATAGTTCCGTCAACATCAACTACGGTACATTTAGAGGCTATAAAAGAGGGAGCCGCAGTACTATATGCCCAAATTTTCCATTCAGCTGAAGTATGGGGTAAGTCTGGTTCCCCATTATCTTTTATCATTTCTTTCTCAACTGTTGCTGGAGCATTATTACAAGCTAATAGTCCAAAAAAAAGAAGATTAATAATAAATAGTTTTTTCATTTTAAATTAATTTATATTCATAACAATATACATAAATGGATTATATCTTACCCGATGGTATGTCCTTTATATTTTTAGAGAGATTTCATTAAAAGCTTTTAAAAAAAGTAATTTACTTTTAAAACTCTTTTTGAAATAAACAAACGTCATCCTGTTTATAGTGCTCTGGCAAATTCGTTGTGTCTTTTAGTTTTTTTATACCCAGAAAATCAAAGCCAAAACTTCCGTAGTGTTTTATTAGTCCTTTATTTAACCCTACGGTATCCATCCTTACAAATTTAAGTTTGTTTTCGATACAATATTTTTTGCTCCAGTCTAAAATTTTCCCAACTAATCTCTGCCCCCTAAATGAAGGATTCGATGCAATACGATGAATATAAAGTGAAGGCTCGTTGTCATCTCCCCAAATCAATTCATCTTTTAAAGTAGTTGCCCAAACGCAAGCAACTTGTCCATCAATCTCTAATTTCCATTGTGATTTATTTTTTATCTCAGCTATCACCATTTTTTTTTCAAATTTTGGCCAAGCTACTTGGGCTTTTGATTTCATATAGGCTGTCGCTATTTCATACAATTTGAAAATGGTATCCAAGTCCTCTAACTTGCTATTTTTTATTTTCATTGATCTAAAATATTTTTAATTAGTTAGGACTTATGCTAAATACGGTATCCCCAATATTCACAGGAGGGGTACCCTTCATATACAAAATAGTCCCTGATTTGGTGGCAAAGTATCTCTCAATAATTTTACCAAACTCATCTGTAATAAAACCCAACTCTCTATTTTTAAGTACTTTCTCTCCTGCCTTGTACTCTGAATATAAAATACCTTGAAATTTAGACTTTATATAATAGGGGCTATTCAACCTTTTGAATTTTATTTCCCCCAAAGGATCATTGTATTTATACATTTTTAATTTATCAAATATTCTAAAATATCCTCTTAAAATTCTATCAACTGCTTTTGGTTGAAGATATCCTAGTTTACCACTTTCAAAACTTAAAGCAATTTTCCCAACTTGAGTAGCTTGTTTAAATGCATAGAGTGCAGGCTCGGTAATTTTAATTGTATATGGATAAGATATTACATTTTCAAAGCCGCTATATTCAGACAACTCTTTTGCCATTTTAGTTTGAAAAGGATAATTTTTATTATCATAATAACATACAAAAGGTAGAAGGTCTTCATTGGCATCACCGCTATGAGCGTCAAGAAAAACATCACTTACAGGAATAATCTTTGTTGCAATGAAGTGTGCTATTTTTTCTGAAACACTTCCATTTTCATTACCAGGGAAAATTCTATTTATATTTAAATTATCAATCGGGTTAACATATGGTGTACTCGAATAAAACGCTCCTATATTTGTTATGGGAAGTATTATTATAGTCCCTGATAACTTATTTACTACTAATTTTTTAATTAATTTTTGAGTTGCAATAATGGGAGCATATTCTGCTCCGTGAACACCAGCTAAGATGGTAAACACGATTCCCTCTTCTCTTCCTTTTATAACAGTTAAGGGTAAAAAGGTTTTATTACTATAGTCATCATTGAATTCTATTTTTATTTTATTTATGCTCTCTCTTGGTGAGTTTACAAATAAACTATCGAATTCACTTTGACAATTAGCTGCTTGATGAATTAATAAGATGAAAAGAAAAGTAAATTGTCTTTTCAATTTTTAAAAGTTATGCTTTTTGGGGGTTTTGAAAAATATTTATCATACTTTACCCCCAAAAAGTAATTAAATAAAATTATTTTTTATTCGCTTCCATGAACAATGCAACTTCTTTGTTAAAAGCCTCATCTGGAAAAATAGCATTTATCACCACAACCTTGTCATTCTCCCATTTGTAACCAAAAAAGCAGGGATTGGATATTGTATCGCCTGAGATTTTTGATACAGCTGTCCAATCACTCCAATGACTTGTCCAAGTGCTTCCATAATCTTCAGCATAGTTACCTCCTGCATTTTTTACATCAGCACCTTTATAATTTACCGTCTCCATCCAACCTTCTGGAAAACTAATCTCACTAAACATGGCATGATGAGTATTTACCAAATTTTCAAAATCAGATTTAGTCATTTCAAGCTGGTTAAATTTAATTTTAGCATCATCAGAAATAATACTGGAATCTAAGTTATTACTAACGTAACTCTTCATCATTTCAGAAATTTTCTGAACTTTTTCATCTTTTATTTTGATTGTAGAAACCTGCTCTGTCTTATTATTAGCACAGCTAAGAATTCCAATAGATAGCATTAAGATTAAAAACTTTTTCATTTTAAATTGATTTATATATTAATGTTTTAATATACAAAGATTTACAAACTTACTTTGTGTTAATTTAAATGATGTCTAAAATGAATCTAAGACTTTTTTAGAAGGTCTCTAATCTCTGTCAACAAAATAATTTGTTTTGGTGTCTCAACAGATTTATCTGAAATATCTTCAGATTTTTTCCTCAATGAATTAAATAATTTAATTACCAAAAATATTGTAAAGCCTACAATAGTAAAATCAACCATATTATTTATAAATAAGCCATATTCAATCGACACTTCACTATAGCTTTCAGTTGCTTTTCTTAGAATTAATTTTTTTTCTTGAAAATTTATGCCTTGAGATAACATTGACAGTGGTGGCAATAAAATATTTTTAACTAGTGAATCAACTACTGAGTTAAATGATGCTCCTATCACTATTCCCACCGCCATTTCAATCATATTACCTCTTAAGGCAAACTCTTTAAATTCATTAATAATTTTCATAATCTTAAATTTTTTTCTTGGTTAATCTAATTTACATTTTGTAGATCTATTGTCTAAAATTTTAACCATTTATTGCAAAATTTAATCATGAAATTTATATGATTATATTGTATAAAAAAAAGAGCTTTTGATAAAGCTCTTTAATAATTTATAATATTGTGTTATGTGTTAGGTTACGCGGAATCAGTTCTGAATTCTGCACAAGTATATTTTTCACTTACTTCAACTTCGTGAATACCACATCTTTTAAGTTCGTGGTTTAAGTTGTCACAGTTTATGCAACTATTACTTATTTTTAGAATATCCATATCTTTTTATTTTCCACAAATATATATTAAGGTATCGCAAGTTTCCAAATTACTGGACTAATACATAATTAAACTAATTCTAAATAACAATGAACTATAATTAAAGTTTGAGTCTCTATAACGTAAATAATAGTGTAAAATAAAAAAGGGCACCTAAGAAGAGATGCCCTTAAACCATAAACCAACTTATTCTAAAAAGAATATATTTCAAAATTACATTTGTTTTTATTATCAAAAAATTAATCTTAATGAAAAATCTTATAGTATAATAGAGGTAGCTGATGGTAATATACTGTAATTCAAACAAGTAAAATTTTTATGTGTGATGGTACAAAATTAAATTCTGTTATACAATTTTATTTTGCAGATTAGTTTTAGAACGTTATTAATATTGATTTACATATACCCCTTCAAATATCCTTCAAAATTATATGGCATATGGTTTATATTAAGCATTATGGTATATTGGTTACTGTTAATCGTAAATCTAAATAAAAATGAAAAGAGAAGTAAATGCAATATGGAAAGGTGGCGGTGCTGATGGAATTGGCCATTTAAATGTTCAAAGTGGTGCATTCAGTAATATGCCATATAGTTTCAAAACAAGGTTCGAAAATGAAAATGGTAAACTGGGAACAAATCCAGAGGAGCTTATAGCCTCTGCACTTGCTGGTTGTTTTAATATGAAACTTGCCTTTGTTCTAAATGAAGCAGATTTTAATCCAAACGAACTAAATACTAAGGCACATTTAACTTTTCAAGACGGGGTAATAACATCTATAGAATTAATCTTAAATGGGAATGTGCCAAGTATTAATCAGGATAAATTTACTGAACTAGCTGAAGAAGCAAAAAATAATTGTCCCGTTTCAGGGGTCTTGAATTGTGAAATTAAGTTAAATGCAACTCTTTTTTAATTACTTTAAAAAGAGTCTTGAAATTTATTTAAAGGTTTAAATTTTAGTTAATCTTTTATCGATGAAGAAAATTGTTTTAAAATATGTAATTGAATTTTCTGTTATAGTGCTTGGTATATCTGTATCCTTTTGGTTTGACAAATATCAGACATCGCTTGATAATATTGACAGAGAAAAGGAAGTGCTTTCAGAATTGTCCACCGAGCTGGAAGTTATTGAAAATACAGTTAAAAATAGAGACAGTGTTTTTAGATTTGACACAGAAAATCTAATTAGAGTAATTAATGACAATATTTCCGATGTCACTTTTTCTTATTCAGAACTATTAATCGCTTCAATAGATTATCGTGGCTTTAGCCCAAGTGAAGAAATTTATACCTCACTTAAATATGATGGGGGTTTAAAATTTATAAGAAATAGTAAAATAAAAGTTGCAATAGAATCATTTTACAATGGAACTAAAACTTATGTTTTAGCTAATACAGAAGACGAAATTATTGTACAAAGGGACGTATTAAAATATATTCAGTTTAATTATCCTGAACTTTTAATCGAAATTGGTGATATGGAGATTTCTGAGCTTGATAAAATAAAGTTTTTTACTCGTATTGTTCAAAAAGATAGAACAATAAAGTCATTACTTATTTCAAAGCTTAGATTTATGAAAAATAAATTGATTTTTTTGAAGGACTATAGAAAGAGTCTGGAAGAACTCAAAAATTTAATTGATTTGTCTAATTGATTTTAAAACCCCTCTTAAAATTAATTAAGAGGGGTTTTTTTGATTATTGTGGTAAAGAAGATCTGAAATTAACTAATTCCAACGTTGCATTTTCAATAAATTCTCTGGACGCACCACCGTGTTTCCACATCATTTGCTGTTCAAATGTTGGCTCGAAAGCTTCTCTTTGAGGTGCACTAGGATTGAACCTTTCAAAAATTACGTGTGTCATTGATTTATCAGCATTATCAGTTGATGAATCTACTTTGTTAAAATACCAGGCTAACCTTCTTCCTTCTATAATATCTTGGTTATGGCCATCTTTAAACCATTTCATTTCATAGTTTTCGTAATCATCATTTAAAGCTTTAACTCCATGATATGTTACTCTATTTCCAATTGCGGGGCCACTACCCACTTCAATAGTAGCGTCTAAGACGCTCAAAGAATAACCTTTAACTTCTGATTTTATCTTGCCTCCTAAAGATGAAAGTCTTTTAACTTCTGAACTCTTAATTTTCCCGTAATTAGCTTTCTTCATAAGAGTTTGGAAATTTTTTACTCCCCAACCTGCTTTTTTAGCCTCAGCATCTTTATAGAAATTTAAAATTACGTAATCGAACCCAGGCTTTGGTTGATTAGAGTTAGGTACTACCTTAAATAAAAACCAACCAATTTTATTTCCAATTTTGTGAATTTCTTCATGGGCGTTTGCCCACATTCCCTCAAATTTTTCATAATCCCCCATCATTGATGGGTTAACTTTTACCTGTTCAATATCAAAAACTTGTGAAAAAGTAAAAACAGGTACTAATAATAAAAATAATAATATTTTGAATTGTTTCATTTCAATTGATTTATGATTAATAAGATCAAATATACAAATAAGCCACTTAAAAAAATCTGACTCAATATAAGTTACCTTCTTACATATCCACCAATTGATTTTCGGTATTCAATTGTAAAACCATTGTCTGAAGCAAATTGTTTAAATTCTTCGGTTGCATTACCTATTGTTATAAAGGATTCTATTTCGAATATTTCAAAAAATTTTGTGAAGTTAGGCCCGTTTATAAAATCTATCCCGTGTTGAATTCCATCTTGACTATTATTATATCTTTCAATAAGCGTAACTTTATTTCCATCATCAGATATAAAATATCCGTAAACAGTGGAAGGTTCTCTTTCAGCAATAAAATGAGACAGATATTGGGTGAATTCCTTTACATCTGATAACTGATTGCCTTTTGTGTTTAGCTCAATAATAAATGTTATTTCCTTGGAATCTGAATTATCCAAAACTTTAAGTTCGTTGTTAGATTTGTTTGTATCACAATTTGCTATAATTATTAAAACTATCATAGCATATAATATATTTTTCATTTAAAAGAATTTTGATTTTAGAATTTACAATATTTAATATTGAACTCAACTCCTTTTCTAACCAGAAATTATTCTTGGGTTAAAAAAAAATTTTGTTTTTTTAAAATATTCTTAATTAAAACTGATTTTTATTTTAAAAAACTAAAAATCAGCATAATTTATTTTTAAAATTTAATAATTTGAAAAAGGCTTTAAAGCATTGAGCGATTAATATCAAAAAAAATTAATTTTGGCTAAACCATCAAACTAATGAAAAAATTATTTGTCTTTATTTATATTGTGATTATATTTTCTTGTAGTTCTTCCAACGAATCAAAAGAGTTAAAAGAAAATGAAATCCTTCTTAATAAGGATACCCCTTTCTACCTCATTGCAGACAGGGATTTCAAACCAACAAGAATTTTAAGGGAAGGAACAGTCATTGAGACAGAGAGATTAGAGATTTTCAATAACGAATTCTATAACATTTATTTGCCTTACGGAAATGCTGGTGAAATAAACATCGGATTTATTACAAAAGACGCATTAAAATAGTTCTTTTGATTTTATTTTGATGGTTTAAATATTTTATCACAATCCCTAAAAAGGCCCATGATTATTAATTCTAATCGCATTATTTGAAGCTCCAGGTAATTCACCTCTTTTACCATGAAATTCTGTAACTAGACTGTTTGGTCCAATCAAGGTACTGTTTTTTAAGGATTTTCCTGCTTTAGGGCCAGGTCTTCTTTCATACCAATCTTTTGTAATTTCTCTTGGCTCTGAATCTCCTGTCTCAATTTTCCATTGATTCAATACTGATTTTAATAACTCTATGTTGTTCTTGTATTGTTTTGAATTTATTAAGTTGTGTCTCTGGTATAAATCTGTCTTCATTTCGTAAAGTTCTTCTTTAAATCTTGGGCTTATAAAAATTTCTTCCTGATTTTTTGTCAAAACACCTTTCTCATAAGCATCTAACAAACTTAAATATGAATCACTATTTATAACATCTAGAGGCCCTTTTTGAGGAAATTTATTTCTTCTATTTTCAATGTACATAAAGTCTTTACTTCTTACCATTCTTTCGTGAGCTTCAAAATCATGCCAATTATGTTCTGCAAAAACAAAATTTCTAAATGGCTCTGTTGGGTTTAACAAAAGTTTTTTGAAGCTTTTCCCTTGATAATTCTCCCCAATTTTCAATCCAGCTAATTCTAAAATTGTAGGAGCAATATCTATAGAACTAACCAAAGCCTCTGTTTCACCCATCACATTCTTATTTTTATAAACAAATACAAAAGGGGTTTTTACTCCTTGATCATTCAAGAGTGTTTTGCTATGTGGAAAGGGTCTACCATTATCAGACATAATCATAATCACAGTATTTTTATATATAGATTGTTTTTTTAAAGTTTTTATAACTTTTCCTATGTAATAATCTAATCTTGTTATTTCATCGTAATAGTTTGCTAAATCTTTTTTGGTAGCATAATCGTCTATTAAATATTCAGGGGGATTTATTTTTTGAGGATTGTGCGTTTTAGAAAATTGGTTTTCTCCCCAACTTCTGTGAGCATCTAGTGAAGCAAACCAAAAGAAAAAGGGTCTGTTTTTAGGTCTATTTTCTAAAGTTTCAACCCATTTTTTTTCTCCTCCATTTCCAATAACTTCAATTTTCTCATGGATCAAATCAAAACCATCTCTAGCATAATCTCCCATATGAAATTTACCTGAGGACACTGTATAATAATTGTTTCTTTTTAAACCTTTAACAAAGGTTTTCATGCCCATGGGTGGTTCTGTATGGAGCTCAGGAGCACCAGTATTGTGTGGATACCTACCTGTGATTATGGAATTTCTACTTGGGCTACAAGAACTAGTTGTCAGGTACATATTTTTAAATACTAGCCCTTCAGAAAATAGCTTATCAATATTTGGTGTTTTAATTAGTTTATTCCCTAAATAACCTATGTCGTCCCAACTAATATCATCTGCAATAAAAATTATGAAGTTTGGTTTGGCTTCAGATTCTGTATTTACATCAGAATTAATGCAAGAACAGGCAAAAAAAATTGACAACAAACTAAATTTTATATGCTCCTTCATCATCCTTTATTTAAAAATAATGATTGAATTTAATCTCATATCAAATTATCCAAAATATTCATTTAGTAATGTGGCACATATCCCTAAGGTCAAAACAATAATTACAATTACCCACTTTTGTTTTTCGCCCTTATCCATCTTTAAATCTACAAAAAAGCTAGTGGTGATAAAAGTTAAATTTAATAGATTTGCCTCTGATGATTTATCTGATAAAAACAATTAATTAAAATTTGGGGATGTAGCTCAGCTGGCTAGAGCGTTTGACTGGCAGTCAAGAGGTCGTGGGTTCGAGTCCCATCTTCTCCACTTAAAATAAATCTAAGTTTCCTTTCAAAGGTCTTTTTTATTAAGGCTAGCCAGCTGAGCTACATCCCCAAATTTTAATCAAAATGATTGGCCTACAGGAATTTATTATGATTATGACGACAAATTATTAATGGCAATATCTCAGGATTATGTAGTAATGAATTACATATACCAATTGAAAAATTATAATATTGGAATGTTATTTTAGGTCAATATTTATGAACAACAACTCCCCAAATTGAAAGAAAGCATTGAAAAAGAAATAAGTTCTTAGATTTAAATCATCGACATATCATCTTCATTAAGTTTAGTGACTAATTTGTATATTGTTGAATAATAATTATAAATCATTTAAAATGAAAGATATACTTGTTGTTGGAAAACTTAGAGAAGGAAAGTTTGATAAATTTATGGGCTTTATGAAATCTGAAGAGGGAATGAATGAAAGAAGAAAAATTGCAGATTTGACGAAAACTTTAGGTACAGTTTCCCCAGATAAAAGTGCAGTAATGTTCAAAATTGCTGTACACGATGAGGATGCTATGTATTCATTTTTGGATGGTTCAAATCCTGTGTCAAAACCAATTTTTGATGAGGTTATGGAGAGCTATGAGATTTTTGAGTTAAACAAAATTTAATCTTGCTTCAAATCATCGGCATATCCTCTTCATTGAGTTCAGGGACAAATTTGTATATTGATACTCATTAACTATAAACCAATTAAAATGAAAAAAATATTTCTAGTAGCAATTTCTTTATTCACGATATCAATATATGGTCAAACCAAATTATATGATAATGTTTTCATAAAAGCTGAAAATATTTATGAATATGATCAATTTGTAAAGGAACATTATGCCAAAATTCATAACGAAAGAGTCAAAAATGGAATGTTACTTCAATGGGATGTATGGAAAGTTGTTGATACCCCACAAGAGGACTTTACTCATATGGTGACTTACATTTATGACATTAAAAAATATCCAAATGAGGCCACACCTTATGAGATGGTTGGTATGACAAATCTCCAGTGGGGTACAATTCAAGAAAAGGTAAATCAAATGAGAGACCGAGTGGCACAAGTTAAATGGATTGATTTAGGGTCAGCTAGAAAAAAAGGAGTAGACTACCTTCCAGAAATTATGGTATTAAATATGATGAAAGTAGTAAATGGTAAAGCTGGTAGTTACGAAAAAGAAGAAATTAAAAGAACAAAATCTATCAGTAATAATTCAAACAAAGTTGGATGGAATTTCCATAGAAGAATTGGCGAATATGGGAGTGACGTTTATTTTACACACGCCACAATTGACTGGTATGATAGCTATAAAAATTATTTAAGCGGATGGTTTGGTGATTCATCTGATAGTAACGGACAAGGATTTAATTGGGATAGTTTAAGAGAACTTAAAAAAATGGTAGTTATGGAAAAACTAATTAGTTCAACTGATAAATAATTCTAATGCCCTCCCTAGTGGAGGGTTTTTTATACCATCGGCATATCCTCTTCATTAAGTTCAGAAGTAAAAATACGGAGTAGTGATATTTTAGATATCTTAACTAACTAATACCAACAAAATGAAAAAGCTACTTCTTATTTTATTATTTGTTCCTATAGTTGCTTTTGGGCAAACCAAGAAATTAAAAGAAACTCTAATTAAAAAAAGCATAAAATGGACTGAGGTTGCATCAACAGGCAGAAACTATGAAGAGGCAAAAAAATTTCTAATACCAAATATGGATTCCTCAACCTTTTCATCAAATGGAACTCAACTAAGGATATATGATGAGGAGTATTTTAATTCGCCAATAAAGTATAAATGGGTAAGTTTTGAAACAAATAACCACACAGTTCAAGTTTCCCCAAATGGTTATACCGCAGTTGTAACATTTAATGTTGATGGAAGTTACATTTTTGAAGGAAATAAAACACCTTATGCTGTAAGAGCCTCTTTTATTTGGACAAAAGTAGACGGTCTATGGAAAAAAATTCATTCACACTGGTCACCAAGAAAAGGTGCTGTTGGGATACCAACAAAGGACAGATAAATATTTTAGAGTTCCCTAAATTTGAATACTAATCATAAATCAATTAAAATGAAAAAAATATTATTTATCCTGACTACAGTATTTTTCTCTGGATTTGTTTTTTCACAAGAAAACAAAGTTCTAGAAAGTCAAATTGTAAAACAATGGATGGATTACTCAAAAGGTTTTGAGTATAAGGATTACGAAAGAATTGCTAGTCATTTTACTTATCCTGCAATTTTTAACAATTCGACTCCAATAATAGTGAAGAACAAAAAAATGATGATCGAAGCTTACAGATCTGTTAGGGAAAATGTTCAGAAAGATTATAAATATTCACTAATTGATAAGTGGAAATTAATAAATATTACAAACGAATTTCTAATATTAGATGCTCATTATTCTAGATACAATGCCGATTATAAGCAAATCTTATCTGGTAGGGGATTATACTTTTATAGGAAAGTAAATGGTAACTGGTTTATTAAAGAGGTCACTACTCTTTCACAAAATAAACTTTAAACACAATTTAAATCCAGATCGTTGGCATATCTTCTTCATTAACTTGAGGGACTAATTTGTATATTTAATTAACCATAAATCAAAAAATGCGTTTTTTAAGATTTGAAAAAATAATCAATTTAGTTCGAGGTAAGTATCTACGCTATGCAGTTGGCGAAACAATTTTGGTTGTTATTGGGATTCTTTTAGCACTTCAAGTAAATAATTTAAACGAAAAAAGAAAATTAAGGGTTCAAGAAAAGAATGTTTTATTGTCTTTACATAACGAAATATCTAGCAACCTAATAAGTCTTGAGACTTCACTAAATGAAAAAAAAACCATTCTTCAGGTAAATAAAAAGCTTTTAGAAAACACCTCACCTGAAGGAAAATGGAAATCAAAAGAAAAACTAGATAGCTTGATGTATTATTTTACAGTTTCTGGCTGGATTTATGTTCCAGACAACGGAGTATTAAATGAAATTGTAAACTCTGGTAAACTATCAGATTTAGAAAATAATTCAATTAAAAATTTAGTCGCATCTATTCCACAACAAGTGTCTCAAATCCTTGAAGAAGACAGAATATATAGAGATGATTTACATCAGTATTTTCTACCATATTTAGGTAAAAAATTTGCATTAAAAAATATTGCTAAATACAGAGAATTATATAAATACAGTAAGTCAGCATTAGGGAAATCAAATTTTAATATTAACTATTCAATAATTTTAGGAGATTTAGAATTTGAGAATATTTTAACTATACAAGCAATATGGATAAAGTTTTCAATTGAAATGTGTGAAAACCTTAAATTAAAATACTTAAAACTTCAAAAATTAATTGAAGAAAAATATCCAAATGTCGATTATTCTAAATTAAAAGAAGATTTAGAAAATGGATTTTGGGGATGATTATATCATCGGCATATCCTCTTCATTAAGTTTAATGACTAATTTGTATATTGGTTATTATTAACCATAAATCAATTTAAATGAAAAAACTATTCTTATTAATTATTTTACTACTATTTTCTAATCTTGCTGGAGCTCAAATTATACAAGCTAGAGTTTTAGATATTGAGCCTATGAATTTAGATAAAATGAAATCAGCAGTTGCTGAAAAAACCAAATTATATAACTCAAAAGAAGGCTCTACAAGATTTTCAACATTTGAAATTTTATCTGGCCCAAATACAAACAATTTATGGAGAGTCCAACACGGAGAAGAAATAGGCGATTTTGACTCATCTGTGAGCAAACAAGAATTAGATTATTGGTGGAAAACAACTGGAAAGTTACACACACCTCTTGCAAACCGCTTTTGGTATTTAAATAAAGATGCAACATATATTCCTGATGGTTATAAAAGACTAAATCACAGAAGGGTAATTATTTATAAGTTAATCCCAGGGAAAGAAAAAGACTTTTGGAGATATAGAACTAGACTATCAGATGCAATGAAAAAAGCAGGATGGAAAAACAGAGTAGGTGTTATGTCTTGTATGTCAGGATGTAATGGTAATTGGGTGATGGTTAGATATCATCATAAAGACTTAGCTTCAATGCAAGATGAAAACTCTAATATGTTTTCAAAAGTTGTAGATAAATACAACGAGCTTTATGGAAAAGATTCATATGAGGATGATTACTTAAATATCCAATTATCAGTATCTGAAAATATTTCACACTTTCAAAAACTATTACCAGAGCTAAGCTCAAGATAAGAAATATTAAAACCCTCCCAAGCGGAGGGTTTTTTATATCATCGGCATATCCTCTTCGTTAAGTTCTGGGAGTAATTCGTAAATTGTTTCTTATTAACCATAAATAAATCAATGTGAAAAATATTCTATTAATATTATTAACTACATCAATAATAGCTTCCTGTCAAAATCAAGCTCAAAAGAGTGAAAAGGAATTAAAAGCAGAAATATCTGAAAATATTGTTCTTAAAAATTTTGAGTATATCTCATCAGGAGATATGGATTCTTTTCAAAAAACTATAAGTAGTGATTTTAAATTTATTTTATCAGGAACACTAAAATGGAATGATGGTAAACCACTTTCAAGAATATATGAAGGATATGACTCGTTTATAAATGATTTCCTTACACCTGCTTTAGCAACAATACCAAATGGTCTAAAATTCAATTTTGATAAAATTATTGCTAACGATTCAGGGGCTGCAGTTATTTGGCACGGTGAAAGTGAGGCATTATATGATACTTACAATAATAAATATGTTTACATATATGAAGTAAATGATGAAGGGTTGGTATCTTCTATAACAGAGTACACTGATTTACTCTTGTCAGCATCATCTTTACTTGGACAAAAAATTAATACAAACTTTAAAGAGGAATAATCAAATCATCGGCATATCCTCTTCATTTAGTTCAGTGACTAATTTGTATATTTAAAATTATTAATCATAAATCAATTAAAATGAAAAAAATAGTATTTGTACTTTATACTCTGTTTATATGCAGTTTTTCTTATGCCCAGGAAAACCAAATATTTTTAATGCGTTTTCACGAAATGGAAATCACAGGTGACCAAAATGAGTTTATTTCAGCGAATAAGAATTACTTTAAACCATTGGCTAAACAAGCCATTGAAGATAAAAAATGGGCCGGTTGGGATATGCTTCAATCAGTAACTGAATCAAATAAGTATATTTTCATCCATTATTTTAGCAGCCCAAAACAATATGAAGAATTTAAAGGTGCATTTGACTCTGATGTTGTAGAAAAGTTAGGATTGAAATCTCCTAATTGGGATGCATTTAAATGGAAGACTACGGCACCAATGGAGATTTATCAAATTGTTTCAGTTGCAAATGGTGATTCGAAATCAAACTATTGGGTTAAAAATGATTTTAAATTTAACAATCGCCAAAAATTTATCGATAATAATAAATTATGGGGTGAACTAGTGGTAAAAAAGATGCAAAAAAGCGTTAAAGGTATGAATTGGGGTTTTGGTATTAACTTAACATCAGACAATTTTGAGAATGGAGAGGCAGTTTCATTTAATGGAATTTCTTTTGATGGGGCGTATTCTCTTCAAGAACTTTTGACTAATAGAGCTCACAAGGAAAATCCTGAATCAAATGATTCCTTCAATAAAATATATCAAAAGTTCATAAATGAAATTCAGAAGAAAGAGTTAGGAAATTTCAGTACTGCTAAAAAAACAACTATTTGGAAAGTTATTGATACCACTTGGTAGTTTATATTAAAAATTATTTAAAAATCGACCCTCCTTAGTGGAGGGTTTTTTTAAATCATCGGCATATCCTCTTCTTTAAGTTCAGGTATTTCTAATCCTCTTAAATAAGTTAAACTTACATTTATAGATGAGTGTCCCACAGCCTATTGATAATTTTATAACTTAGGTGATAAATAACTTAAATATAATTTTATGAACTTAATGTTAACTGCAAGCTGTAATAATGCTGATGATTTTAAAATAAATGGCTATGAAAAATTTAAGCATGAGTTTTCTGATTGGTGTGATTCTTCAAAATGTGTTTTTTGTAAAATTGATGATCAAAATGTTTTAGAACTATTTTTTGATGTAAAACCTCCCAAACTTCAAGAGTGGTTAGCTAAACCATCCACTCAACAAATGTTTAAAGAACATAATTTAGTTCCTAAAAGATATTCTTTTGAGCCACTATCAATATAATTTTCTACTTGAAGCAAAATATTAGAGACGCCAAAGTAAATTGCTATTAAATCATCGGCATATCCTCTTCATTAAGTTTAGGGAATAATTTGTAATTTTATAATTATTAACCAAAAACCGTTTATCTATTATGCGACGAATTGTTGTGTTTTTTTCATTGATACTTTTTATTACTTGTAACTCATCTGAAGAATCATCTCCTGAAGAAAATAATGTGATTACTAATTCCATTGAGACTAAAGAAAAATTTCTTCAACGATATGATAATACAATTTGGAAAAAGCAAGTAGACGAAACCTTATATGAAGAAGAATTTTTACCTTACATAAGATTCTCAAATACTACAACTCCTATATGGATTATAGCAGCTCAGTGTATAAAAAGAGTTGAGGGAACAATCACTCAAACTTTAAACGGGGTAAGTTACAGCCAAAACAGGTATTTGGACGTTAATGAGGAGAATAGATTAATATATAAATCTGTTTGGGCTACACCTGGTAATAATGGAGAACCTGTAGGATCTTTAGCAGCAAATATAAAATATGAGGTTTATGAAAGTCCAGAGGGACCGTATATGGAGATCAGAGATCTAGATGAAGATGACAACATCACAGAATCATCAAGAGATTTTGCTAGCGGCAGGTGGTTTCTAACTGAAGGTAATGATTGGGACCAACTAGTCGAAATCAATGGCCTATGTAACTAAATCATCGGCATACCCTTTTCATTTAGTTTTAAGGGCTAATTTGTATTTTTATTCATTAAATATTAATTGATTTTTATGAAACCCTTTTGTCTTTCTTTAATAATTACCCTATTTATTAGTTGTGAACAACCAAAAAAGATTTCTGAAAAAGAAGTAATGGAAACATTTAATGATTTCTTTTACTTATTAGATAATGATGTTGATAAAATTAGGGACTATTTAACAGATGACTTTATGATTTTTGAAGTAAGTAGAAAATGGAATACAGAAGAATTTATAGAATTTGTTAAAGGATTTGGGGAATTTCAGTCTAAAAGAAATTTTAAAAATATTAAGATTGATACAGATTTTAATTCGGCTCATATCAGTCTTGAACATACTGGTGAATTTACTCTTGAAAAACCAATTCAAAATGGATCAAAAACTCTATCATATGAATGGCTTGAGAGTGCATACCTGATAAAAGTAAATGAAAAATTAAAATTTAAATTTTATTTTTCAGAACAAATTAATGATTGAAAATTTATTCAAATCAACAGTATTTATTCTTCATAAAATTCGAGTAACTTTCTTTACATCTAAGATCAAAAAACATAAATCAATTAAAAAACTAATATCGTTATTAGCGGTTTTATTTATAAGCTGCTATGCATTAAAATCTGGGGTAACAATACCAGCAAATGAGACATTTATTCTTGGAGAATCTAATACTAAAAATTATAGAGCTGAAATTAAAAATACATCTAAATTTAAAATACTAATAAAAGGAGAAAAAAAACAAACTGGAGAATATACTCAAGGAGTTGAGTTGCCTCCAAAAGGAAACTTAAGATTGTATGTTGCTCCAGATGAAGTGATTAGGTTTATAAATGATAATAATATGTCTATAAAGATAGATTTACAGTTAACAAGAGGAGTTGAAGGAATGAGATACATTAAAAATTGAATCCTCTGTATTTGTTCTCCGTTATGTCAATTACATCTTTGTATATTGTAATCTGTAAACTATAAATCACTTAAAATGAAAAATTTAACTGTTGTTTTAATTATAATTTTTTTAACCTCTTGTAAAAATTCAAATACTGAAAGTACAATGACTGAAAAAGAAAATGTAAGATATACAGTGTCTTGTAATTTAATTTACGACTATCAAAGAGCTCAACAATTTACATTTAAGTATTTAGATGCCATGCCTGAGGAAAATTATAGTTTTAGACCAACTCCAGAAATTTTATCTTTTAGAGAAGAAGCTATCCATCTAGGTCTTGTAAACTACAGATATGCAGCTATGATAGCTGGTAGCTATGATGCTAGTGACGAAAAAGAAATTATGAGTCGTCAAGAATTACAATCAAAAAAGCAAGTAATGGAGTTTGTTTCTAATAGCTATAATGTCATGATTAATCAAATAAATAGTGAAAAGGATCTTAATGCTAAAACTTATTACTATAGATGGAGCTGTAGTAAAGAATGCCTAGCACGAAAAGGGTTTGAGCATCAATCTCATCATAGAGGAAAATTTGCTATATATTTAAGATTAAAAGGTATTAAACCCCCATTCGAACAATTAATTTTTAAAGATGGAGATACACCAAAAAGAGATATTGAAATTGAAGATTGGAAAGCAACTGAGAATTTTAATAAATATAAAAAGCTTGTTGATTAGAATGTAAATAAGGTGAAAAAAACAAAAAATTTAACAGATTTGTAATCGAAGAGTTTTACATTTGAGTTTAACTATAAATCAATTACAATGAAAAAACTAATATTTTTATTTCTACTACCATTATCAATTACAGCTCAATATGCTGTAGCTGACTTTATTGTTATTAATGAAGGTATGGAAAAAGACTACGAAAAGTTAGAATTGGCTTGGTCTATTTTAAGACAAAACCAAATTGACAAAGGCCAGAAAATGAATTGGGCTGTTTGGAAAAGAACTCCTAAAACAAATGATAATGAGAACGCAGCAGATTACGTAGTTTTCAATCAGTTTGAAACAAAGGAAGAAATGGATAAATATCTTAAGGGAAATCCTAATTTTTCTTTTTCTTCAGCCGCATCAATTATTAGAAGAGGTATGAAAGGAATGTCAAAAAGTTCGATTATAAATCTTATGACACCGAGTAAAAATAAAATCAAAAAAGAAGTAAGAACCTATCATATTCAAGCTATTGACGGAACTCCTTTTACAGGTGGCGACCTAAAAATTGGAGAAAAAATATTAATGGATCCTATGGTTCAGATAAGTGAAGAGTACGAACAAATGGAATCGAATATTTGGAAACCTCATGTGCTTGAACAAGTCAAAAATGGCTTACATAGAGGATGGGCGTTAACAAAAATTATTAATAGAGGAGAAACTTCAAATAAGGAAGTAACTCATTTTACATTTAATATTCCTGTCGAAGGTGCTGAATGGCCACCTTATTTTGTGGAAAATGATTTCATAACAAAAAAACTATCTGGATTAATGACTAATTCCAGAAAAAGACCATACGGAAGTGCTGAACTTACCTTGATGATGCAAAAGCAAAGTAATTAATTTTTATAATTAATTTATTTTAATTAAACCCTTCACATGGAGGGTTTTTTATTTGAGCTTAAATCTTTAATTCCATTTTAAATAGTTCTTCGTATATTTCTGCCTATCAACCATAAATTTTTAAAAAATGAAAAAAATATTATCAATCTTTTTAATGTCGGTTATTATCTGTTCTTGTTCTAACCAACAAACAGGCACGGCAGTTGTAAAAGATAGTGACGAATTATCCCTCAACTCAAAAAGCTTACTCAAAGCGTATATAGACGATGACTTTAGCCTTTGGGAAGAATTATTTTCAGACGATTGCGAAGTTTTTATCATCAATGATGCTATGGACAAAAAAGCCACTTTAGAGGCTTTAAAACAAGAACGTGCATTATTTAACTCATTTTCAGTATTGGAAAATTACTCCCATACAAATTACTTTAACAATGGGAATATTTGGACAAATCATTGGTTTATCGTCAACGCTACTGGAAAGTTTACTGGAGAAACTAACACTGTAAGGGTTCATACAGACCTGAAATGGGAAAATGGTAAAGTGGTCATTTTTCAAGTATATAGAGACCCAAGTGTGACAATTAAAGAAGCTACAGCAATGGCAGAAATGTCAAAGTAAAAATTCATTAATAAAATTTTAAATCCCTCCTTTATGGAGGGATTTTATTTAAACTCTACGCTAGCGGAAGAAATTATTTTTACATCTCCTTTTTCTAAACCAATTTTAACTTTATAGTCCTTGTGATATTGAGTTTTAGGTATCGTGTCAAGGATAAATCTTAAGTGTTCTATATCTTTAGCCATAATTAAAGTATAATAGTTTGCATTCATAACTTCACCATCATGAATTTTTGCAATTATCATTTCACCACCATCTAAAATCGGTTTTATTTGTTTTCTTAATTTAAGAAAAGCATTTTCATAAAGTTCTGGATATTTAACATCAAGAAAGAATTGCACTCCAATTTTATTTTGTGGTTTTTTAGAATCGCATCTAAAAAAAAGAAATAAAACTACTATCAGAAATATTTTTTTCATTTCAATTGAATTTTAATTATATAGTTCATCATTACAGGAGTATTCTCTTACTTCATCAATAGTTGTTGTTCCATTTTCTAAAAAATAGTAGATCTCTGAATTATTTTCATCGATAATATTATTCTCATCTGAAGTGTAAGATTTTATTATTTCCCTAGATTCAAAAACAAAAAGGCTGTCTATTTTTTCATCTGCTTCATTTTGTTGCAAATAAGTACAAATACTAAAACTGTTTTCATTGACTCTACAGAGTTTTCTATATCCATAGTCTTCTTCGTTGTCTATTTTATTAAAGTCAAAACTTAAATTATAAACTTGTTTTTGTATACATTCTCGCAAATTTTCATCTGCACACACTCTGTACTGATAACTAATTTGCTCTACAATGCCTCCTACACCAATATAAAGAAGTACTTGATATCGATAATTACAAGACTGATCTTCATACTGATCATTATAATCAAGATCTAAAATGTAAGTAATGTCTTCATATAATTCTAAAGATGTATTTTCAATTACACCCTCTAAGCCTTGATTTGACTGCGGAGCAGTAATTGTTACACCAATGCCTTGCTCAGAAGAGCTACAGTCGAGAAAGACAAAAAAGACTAAAAAAATTGATAACAATAATAGTCTTTTCACAAAAGGTGTTTTTGGATTTATTTTAAATAAAAGGGTTTATTTTTAATTTGTTCATTTTGGCAGAGTACTAGGATTAAAATAATAAGTTTCCCCAGTCATTTTATGGTTATCATCGAAAAAATGACCCAACATTAAATGAATTGGCCCTTGGCTTCCAGATAATTTATTTCGCCACGTAAATTGCCACCATGAAATAACCAAGTCGTTCGCTTCTTTGTAATCAAAATGGTCCGGATAACCTAGCTCCTTGATACTTATTATTTCATGAGTACTAAAAATTTGACTCATATTTTCCATTTCTTGATCAAGATCCATATTCTTGCCGAGGGGATTTTTTTCATCCATGTCATTTAGTGCATCTCGAAATACAAGCTTATCCGCAGATATTTTCTCGTATGCTTTTTTAATTTTTTTAATACTATTGGTCTTGTAAACATTCATAAGGTTTCTTACAGCCTCAACATATGGCCCATTTTTATAAATAGTCCCATTATTTTCCTTTTCCTGAGAAAAAGATTTAATAGAAAATATTATAAGTAAAATAGTAACAAGTAGTCTCATCTAATTTAATTTATAGTTAACAAATATAAATCTACAAAAAAACCCTCCGAAATAGAGGGTTTTAAAGATGTCTAATTACTTTGATAAACTAAGGTCAGCTCTTGTGCATTTCGCATTTCTCTAGAGCTACTAATTTTATCACTTAAAACCTTTTGAACAAATTCGTTTTCAACGACACGTTCATCAAATTCAGCATCCGGAATAAAAATATTCCAAGCAATATGTGAAATTTCTTTATTTGCTTGATCGTTTCTATTTATAACCTTTGTAAATGCCCACCAACGGTGTTTACCATTCATAACTTGCTGAAGAAAATATGGCTTAGCTATGTAAGATTCAACTTGTTCATAATCGTCAGATTTTTGAATCATAGGGGCAAAAGTCATCTTATCCCCAATTTTTAAATCCCCCCCCGTAAAAGGTGTTGCATCTAAAAGTTGTAGGTGATAAGTTCGTACCTGTTTTTTTATTTTTTGATCTGATTGAACAATTTTTCGAATAGTTCCTGTAGACATGCCCTTAAGGTTAGACTTCACAACAGATATCATGTTATTCATGGAAAAATTTCCTCCCCCATTAGTATAATTATCCATTTGCTCTTTAGAACTAAACTGATTGAAAACTACATAATGAGCGGCATTTTCATTATCATTATCTGTTACAGTTCTTTTCCACACAGCCCAACCACTCTTTTCTCCTTTTTTTATAGAATTTTTGTGCCAAGCTCCCCAAACTTTTTCAAGTTTATGATATTGAGAGTCCATGCCTTTGTTCAAAACAATAAAATCTGCTACCGCGTACTGCGCCGATAGAGTTAAAGGCAAGAATAATAAGAATAATAGTTTTTTCATTTTTGATTGTTTTATGATTAATAATTCATTAAAAATAAAAAAACCTCCATTAAAGAGGTTTTAAAATTTTTATTCAAGCATTGTTACTTTCCGTATAATTACACTTTCTCTTAAATCACGGATATTAAGCATGGTTTGATAGCTTTTATTGGCATCCCAACTAGATGTATTTGCTCTTGTTTTTATTACATCACTAAATTTTGAAAACCAATCAACAGTAAAATAATTCCAATAAACATCAACACCAACTTTATCGATTCTTTTGGCCAAAGACCAACCTGTTCTTAATCCTTTTTTATCAAGGCCATTAACATATAGGTCATTTTCCATTTTTTCATAAGTTTTAAACTTCCCTTCTTTAACTTTCATCCAATTAACTACTCCTATATCATCAGGCAAGTTTACATTTTCATCCCTTTTAATATCCTTTACTGGCATAAAAAAAGCCTCTGCAACAATTTCTCTTTTTTCTCTCACACCTTCCATAAACGCAGTCCAATCGGAGTCTGTCATTCCAGGAACTGCGTCATTTCGCATTTTAATCCATCCTTCTGAACTTCTTTCTTTCTCCATTTGACTAAGTAACATTGGTTCTACAATCATATGAGTAAAAGGAGCTTGAGGATTTGCTACGACTTCCCAAAGATGCCAACCTTGCTGGTATCCAGCATCAATTCTTTTTTGAGCCATTTTGCCAAATTTAGTTTTAAGATCTTCTGCATAATTGTTGCCGGGCTTAACTTTAATAAATGTTTGTCTTAAGACAACTTTATCTTGTCCATTTAAAGAAATAGAAAAGAATAATATAAATATTAGTAAAACGTATTTTTTCATAATTATTTGGTTTATTGTTTAAACTTAAATATACAAAGAACGGTCTTAAGTTATTGTTTAAACTCAATTACAACTTAATGAAAATATCACAGAGCGATCGTACATCCAAGAATCTGGATAGTTAGCAGCATCCTCGCTAAATGGAAAATCAACTACATTCCATGGATTATCACAGGAAAGATTAGGATTATCGTTATAGTTTAAAGGAATATTCGCTTCTTCGCAAGCAGGAGGTATATTATTTATAAGATTCGTGTGAACGCTTATACAATTTAAAAGATTTGATTCTGCTCTTAATATTCTTAAACTCGGATTTTTGCTTAAATCCAATTCTGTTAGTTCATTTCGATTTAATAAAAGGGCATACAAGGAGTTTGATTCTGGAAGAATAATTTCTCCTAACTCGCAATCTTGACATGATACTACCTTTAGATTTTGATTTTCACTCAAATCCAAAAAATCAATCTTATTTCCATCAAGCCAGATCATTTCTAAACTATCTGTATTTGGTAATATTAATGATGGATTATTGTGATCAAAAATATTATATGCGTACAAATATTTTAATGAACTCTGATTCGATAAATCAAGCTCAGTTAATTTACCGTCCCAAATCCTTATATGTTCAATAATCGGACTATTTGACAAATCCAATTCTTTGAGTTTTGTGTCATGTACTGAGAGCTCTTTAAGATTGGGGGAATTTGATATTTCTAAGACTTCAAGTGTATTAGTTTCGTATATTAAGATTCTTTCAAGTGAAATATTATTTTTAAAATAGATCTCTTCCAGTGGGTTGAATGGTAAATCAACATAAGCTAATTGTTTATTAAACGAAAGATCCAAAACACCTGAAATATCATTGTTGCTGGCAACTAGTGAATTTAAATTTTCAAAATCTTCGATTCCAACTAAAGATTTAATCCCTCTTTCTCTAGCATCAATTTGCCCTAATGAATTTATATTTGATGTCATAACAAAACCATCTATTTCTTCATCTAAACCGAGCTCGATCAGATATTTTTCAAACTCAACATCAGCTATATATGTTTTATCTTCCTGATAACTTTCGTCTTTTTCTCCTTCCAAAACATCTTTACACACATCAGTTAAATCAATTTCAAAAGTGATGATTGAATTGGAAATTTGGATATTGTTCAAATTCCCAAAAACCGCCCCTTCCGTGTCATAAATTTCTAGACTGTCATCAGAGACTACCTTATAAGTCCCAATTAAGACATTGTTATCACTAGTATAAATTTTAAATGTCAGATTGGAATTTAAAATTAAGTCTGTAACATTACAAAATTCTTTTTTTGACCCAGCTGAACCACCTTTTTTTCTAATTTTCCATTTCCCTACACCGTAAAAAGATTCCTGGTCAATATTAAAAGACTCTTCTTTAGTGGAACAGCTCATAGTTATTTGAAAAAAAATGATTATACAAAAAATTATACTCTTGGAATTCATCCGATTTTTATTGTTGGTTTTTTAAATGTAAAAAATTTATCCCTATTAAATTGTGCAATTTGAATATGTTGCCTTAAACTAATTATGCAAAATTATTGAACTTTGAAACCGCTTTTCAAATCTTTAATTTATGCTACTAATTTGTATATTTAGATTGCAAACCAAAATTTTATTTAGATGACCAATTATCTTTTCTTTATTGTTACGGGTATATCCTTTTTATTTTTATTTTTCTTGTGGAGCTCAAAAAAATCAGTTAAAACAGGGTTTGCCAAGGATGAGAATAATAATCAAATCCCAGATGCTTGGGAAAAGAGATTTAAATTCCTTTTCACTTTTGAAAATATTATAATTCTTGTTTTAGGAATTTTAATTGGATATCTATTTGCTAAGTCAACCTTACTTTCTTAAAATATTTACAATACAATTCTTAAATTAAATATTCTTTTTAAATTTAGATGGTGGATATTTTTCATAAACCAATTTGTTTTTTCTAAACCGCTGGAATAATTCTAGCGGTTTTTTTTATTTACTTTTAAAAACATTGTAATACAATATTATGCATGTTGTAATTCGCTTACTTTCTATAAAAAATTTGATTATTTTTTATGCCTTTACCTCATTGTTGTCATTTGCACAAGGTGAAAATTTATTAATTCAACAATACAATAAAGGCCCTGTTCTAGATGATGTTTACTCTAGATGGACTATTTATTTAGGTAGTAGGCTAAATTATTTAAATACGGATCTTGAAGGAACTAATCCTATACTCTCATTGGGCGGGTTAACAGAAGTCCAATTGAATATCTCAAAGACTTTCGGTTTCATAATTGGGTTTGGAAATACAGCCATTTCATATAAGTATGATTATCAAAATTCATTTGCGAAAGACCGCCTTGATTACTTTGTTTTACCAATTGGAGTTCGATTAAATCCAACGAAAAAAGTTAGTTTTTCATTTGGTGCTATATATAACTTTTTTAACAAAGGTGAAAATAAGGTTAGTGAAAATGATGTTATAGTGAAAAAAGAATATGAAAAATTAGATTTTGAGAACAGTTTTGGGGGGTTTACACAAATTGGTTTTTACTTTTTAAAAAATTTCTATGGTTTTATTAATTATAGGTGGGCAACAAAATATAACTCCCCTCTAGCTAAAAAAAGCAACAATAACAATGGTTTTCAATTAGGCTTAGCTTATAAAATTTGGTCCTCTAAATTAAAAAGGTAAATGAATTATTCAAAATACCCAATAAATACAATTAGAGAAATTTATCTTTAGATAAAAAAGTGCAATGAAATTTTCAAGTAAAAATGAGAGCTGTAATTTTGATTTTTGATGTAGTTAGAAGTTCTATTTAACACAATATTTGCTTTCCATGGCAATCTTTGATAAATAAACCCAACTTGGTATTTGTTACGAAATTTATTTGGAATTAAACTAAACGGATTATTATCATTTAACCAACTGCCTGTTAATGAATAGTCATGAAGGCTGTACTCCAGTTCTGTACCAAAAAAAAACGAAATTCCGTTTTGTAAAACCTCTAATCTATTTCCAAAAAAAGGTAACCCTTGAATTGATCCTGTTTGAATACCTATCCGGGTCTTTAATGTGTTTCGAAAAGAGCCTAATTGAGCACTGTTATGATTTACCCATTTTAATTTTGTAGTTAAAAATCTTCCCCAGAAAAATGATCCGTTTATATTAATATGAAAAGCTTGAGGAATTGAAACAGCCCAAGTTAATGGCTCTAAATTTAAAATATTAACATGATAAGTATTTTGAAAAAACTTAGCTAATGATTCGCTAGCTCCAGTTGTACCAATTTTAAATCCCAAACCATATCCAAAATCAGGATTCTGAAAAAATTCTTGTCGATACCCTAAATATAACCATCCATTGTAAGGATAATCCATTCTTGAAATAAGAGAAGTTGAGCCTAAAGAAGGTGTATTAATTTCTTGACCGATTGTCCAATGTTTTGAAATATAATTCCATTTATAAAGTGAGTCAGATGATTTTTTAGTCAGTTTTCCGTATTCTACAAAAATACCACTGGTATAATAACGGTCGCTTTTAAAATAAAGATCGTTATCTACATTTAAACCAATGTATTTTTGAGCACTACTAAAAGTTATTAATCCTAAAAGATGAAATAACACCAAACATTTACGCACAAACAAAATCTTAACTCAATATTTTAGACCTGTGAATTAAGTTATTGATAATTATGTAATATTCAATCAAATAGAAATATTTAAACAATAGTTGCTTTTTAAATTGAATAAATCAAAAATTTTTAAACCCTAAGAGATTCATTACTTTTACATCCATATGGAACCATTTGTAAGACATCATATAAAAGGTAATTGCGGAATATTAGAATTTGGAAATGCATCTGGAAACTCATTAACATCTGATATGTTAAAAGAACTTAGCCAAAATCTAAAGTTATTAGATTCAAGTAAACTGGTAAAAGTGATTATTTTAAAAAGTTCAGGTTTAAAAGCCTTTAGTGGTGGTGCGTCTTTTACTGAATTAAAAACTTTAAAAAGCTTCGATGAGGCAAGAGAATTCTTTATTGGGTTTGCGAACTTATTAAATGTATTTAGAACTTTAAAAAAATTTTTAATCTTACAAGTCCAGGGTAGAGTTGTCGGAGGAGGCATAGGAATTGTAGCAGCATCCGATTATACCATAGCGTACGAAAAAGCAGAAATTAAACTTTCAGAATTATCAATTGGTTTAGGCCCATTTGTAATTGAGCCGGCTATAACTAGAAAAATTGGGGCAGCTGCTTTTGCACAACTATCTTTAGAAGCAGAAAATTGGAAAACAGCAAAATGGGCTAGAAAAAAAGGCTTATATAATTCTGTAGTAAATTCCCATAAAGAGTTAGAAATAACAGCTTGGGAACTTGCAGAAAAATTTGGAAATTATTCTGGTGATGCAATGGAAGAACTTAGGAAATTACATTGGAAAAATACTGAACATTGGGAAGGCACTCTTAAATCAAATGCAGAAATAACAGCTAAACTACTTTTAAAAGATGCTACTCAAAGTATTCTCGAAAAATTTTAATCTATGGACAATATTATAAGAATCACCAAAGAATTTAAATTTGAAACAAGCCATGCTCTTTCAGGGCATGACGGTTTATGTAAAAATGTACACGGACATAGCTATAAACTATCTGTTACCATTATTGGAAAACCTATACAAGATCCCAATAATCCAAAATATGGAATGGTTATGGATTTTAGCGATCTAAAAAAGATCATAAATAATATTATCGTTGAACCCTTTGATCATGCTGCAGTCCTAAATATGCATTCCAATAAAAAACTTATGAGTTTTATGGAAGATCAAGGGCATAAAATAGTCAAAGTAGATTACCAGCCAACGAGTGAAATGATGATTTTAGATTTTGCGGAAAGGATTAAATCTAATTTACCAAATAAGGTTAGATTACATCATTTGGTTTTGAGAGAAACTGAAACATGCTTTGCTGAGTGGCATTCATCAGATTACGAATCCTAAAAACCAAGAGCATCTAAATCCTCTTTTGGACTCATTTTATAATTTAAATTGTTTAATGATATTTTTTCACATTCAACAGGGATGGACATTTCTTCTGGTGGCAGAAATTCATCTTTAGAAATTCCGAAATCTGGATTTTCATAGAGATATCTCATGTAATTTGCCCAAATTGGAAGAGCCATTGTTGCGCCCTGTCCAAATGCAATTTGTTTAAAATGAACTGATCTGTCCTCTCCTCCTACCCAGACACCAGTTGCCAAGTTTGGAACCATTCCCACAAACCATCCATCACTTTGGTTTTGAGTGGTACCGGTTTTACCTGCTATTGGATTTTCAAAAATATATGGGTAGCCTGTTACAATTTTTTCGTAAATATAATTTGTCTTTTCAAGACCTGCGTGTCTTAGTCTTGCTCCAGATCCAGCAGTTGTAACACCTTGCATCAAATTAACAGTTACATAGGCTGCCTCTTCACTTAAAACATCTTTGCTCTCTGGAACAACCTCATACAAAGCACGACCATTTTTATCCTCAATTCTTGTAATCATAATTGGCTTTACATAGATACCTTGGTTTGCAAATGTGCTATACGCTCCAACCATTTCAAACAAGCTTATATCGGGTGTCCCTAAAGCAATTGAAGGAACTGGTGGTAAATATGATGAAATCCCCATTTTTCTAGCTAAATTTATAACTGGCTGAGGACCAACTAGATCCATAATTCTAGCACTTATTGTATTAACTGAATTAGCCAATGCATTTTTTAAAGTACGGGTTTGACCATATCTATCTCCAGAGTTTTTAGGGCACCAAGCTAAAGTATTCCCGTGTTTTCTTGGTTCAATACAGTACAATGCATCTGGTAAAGAATCGCAGGGGGATAACTTTAGCTGATCTATAGCTGTTGCATATAAAAAAGGCTTAAATGTTGATCCTATTTGTCTTCTCCCTTGCTTTACTTGATCGTATTGAAAATGTTTATAATTAAATCCTCCTACCCAAGCTTTTACATGACCTGTTTGAGGCTCCATAGACATCAGAGATGCACGTAAAAAATGCTTATAATATCTTATAGAATCAATTGGAGTCATAATCGTGTCGATTTCACCCTTCCAACTAAATACTTTCATTGGAACCTCTCTATTAAATGAGACAATGATATCTTCTTCTGGAATTCCTGCGATTTTCATTTTTCTCCACCTCTCGCTCCTAAGCATTGATCTCTCCAATAAGGTGTCTATTTCACCTTCTCTTAAATCTAAAAAAGGTGCTGTTGGATTTTCTTCTTCTGAATTTTGTATAAAGAATTCACGCTGTAGATTTTTCATGTGCTCTTCTACGGATTGCTCTGCGATTTGTTGCATGTTTGAATCTATTGTAGTATAAATTCTAAGACCATCTCTATATAAGTTGTGTTTAGTTCCATCGGGCTTAGGATTAGATTTTATCCAGCTGTCCATAAATTCTTTTAAATACGCTCTGAAATATGTTGCTAGTCCTTCCCTGTGAGATTCTGGGGTAAAGTTTATATTTAGCGGCAACTTTGATAATGAGTCTTGCTCTTCAGGTGTTATAAATTTGTTTCTATACATCTGGCGAAAAACAATATTCCGTCTTCCTTTCACTCTTTCAGGTCGTCTAATTGGATTATAGAGTGAAGAGTTTTTTAACATCCCTACCAGAGTTGCAGATTCTTCTATTGTCAATTGCTGTGGTGTTTTATTAAAAAATATTTTGGCAGCTGATCTGATTCCATCAGCTTGATACCCAAAATCATACTTGTTTAGGTACATAGCAAGTATTTCCTTCTTAGTATATCGTCTTTCAAGTTGAACAGCTATAACCCATTCTTGTGCTTTTTGAAGAATTGTTTTAAAAATATTTCTAGAACGTATTCCTACAAAAATTTGTCTTGCTAACTGTTGAGTGATTGTACTAGCGCCACCTCTTTTACCAAGATATATAAATGCTCTGAGTGTGCCGCGCCAATCTATCCCCGAATGTTCATAAAAACGCTCATCTTCAGTCGCAATTAAAGCGTCCACCATATGAATAGGGATTTCATCAAAATCAATCGGAGTTCTATTATCATCAAAATAATATTTCCCAAGTATTGCCCCGTCAGCTGAAATTATTTGGGTAGCTAAATTAGTTTTTGGATTTTCAAGTTCTTGAAGGTCTGGCATTGGTCCATAGATCCCTAATGCTGCCCCAAAAAATAATATAAATCCTCCTAAAATAAAAAAAATGAAAGATCCCCAGAAAAAACGAATGAATTTTCGATTATAATGCTTTTGTTTATTTATATTCTTTTTAACCATTTTACTGATCCTCAATACTAATTCCTACAGATATAATTCCCTTTAGTTTACTTATACCTTTCTCCTCACCATTATTACGTACAGCTTGAGAAACCTCTATAATCAGTGGCTCTTCATTGGGCAAAATTACTCCTCCTTTCCACCATAATTTGCTTTCTTTTATCTCACTAAAACCAGTACCTAACCAGCTGCCATCTGCCGATGCCATAGCATATTCAAGTGTGTCATGATAAATTTTATCTTCTCCAGATCTTAAAGATGCTAAAAGGAAAATATTTGAATAAGGATAGTCATTATTATTTCTCAAACGTAGAAAAATATTTTTTTTTGATGAATTAACTATTCCTTCAGGTACTTTAAATATTAGAGGATTGACACCTAGTCCTTCATTTGAGACTGACTTATAAAATGTGTATTCTTTCTCTGGGCTACATCGAAAGTTTATAGTAATTAAATTTACAAGTAATATATATCTTATTAATCTTTTCAAATCACGTAAGTTGATTGTTATTATAATTTAAATCTTAGAGCATCTGAGCGCCCTTTTTTGAAAATTTTATTACTATTATGCTTCCCTTTCCTAAAGATTTTTCTCTGTTCATATGGCAAATTGGTAACTTCTTTGCATTTTTTTGAGCAACAATTATCCATTTTTGATCTACAAGAATCGCATTGAATAAAAAGTAAATGACAAGCCTCATTAGCACAATTAATATGGCTGTCACATGGGGCTCCGCATTGGTGACAGTAAGCAATTATATCATTTGAAATACGTTCCGATTTTCTTTCATCAAAAACAAAATTTTTGCCAATAAATTTATTTTCCAAATTTTTGTCTTTGACCTGTCGAGCATATTCAATGATCCCTCCCTCTAATTGATAAACTTTTTTAAAACCCTTATGCTTGAAATAAGCTGAAGCTTTTTCACAACGTATACCACCTGTACAATACATCAGAAGCTTTTTGTTTTCCTTATATTCTGAAATATTTTTTTCAATTAGAGGCAAGGAATCTCTAAATGTGTCAACATCAGGAGTTATCGCTCCCCTAAAATGACCTATTTCACTTTCGTAATGGTTCCGCATATCAATACAAATTGTGTCATCATCATCTAGTAAATCATTGAACTTTTGTGCATCTAAATGGATGCCCTTTTTTGTTACATCAAAACTTTTGTCATCTAGTCCGTCAGCTACAATTTTTTTACGGACTTTAATAGTTAATTTTAAAAATGATTTCTTATTGTGTTCTACGGCTACATTAATTCTAACATCTTTTAAAAAAGATATAGTGTTTAGGTGATCTTTAAAAGAAGAAAAGTTTTCTGAGGGTAAGCTAAGCTGTGCATTAATTCCTTCATAAGCAACATAAATTCTTCCCAAAACTTCTAAACTGTCCCACGACAAAAATAAATGATCTCTGAAAAGCTTTGGGTTTTTAACGTGCGCATATTTGTAGAAAGAAAGTGTAAGCCTATCTTTTGTTGACTGATCTAATATATCAGCCGTATCTTGCGCACTTAGTTTGTTGTACAGTTGCATGCTATAAACTTTTTAAGTGTAGTACAAAGTTAGACAAAAGGTTTATTCTCCAACTAAAAAATTTTATAACTAAATAAAATCTTAAACTTTAGTTGGTATTAATATTTTGGTATTAAATGTCCCATTTAAAATAGGAAGTGTTTATTCGCGATATAGTGTGAAAATGAGTTCCCTTTCGCTATCGTATAATTTTGCTAAGTTTTCGTCAATGTTAAAAATTAAAGTCGAATATTCTAGAAGTAAAATAAATTGCTCTTCAAGCTGCCTAAGCTGATCCGTGCATGCTATTTTGGTGGACGCAATCAAGTAGAAATTAATTGTTCCATCAGTAATTTTAATTTCACCGAAAAAAGTATTACACCCCAAAGAAGCAGAAAAAGAATCCTTTTCAAAAATAAAATTTCCTCCTTTTTCAATATTCCAATCCCCCAATATTGTTTCCGCAAGGTTATTTTGAAAATCTTCATTTTGACAACAAAAAAATGTGACTAAAGCAAAAATTAGAAGGAATCTGTTTATCATAGTTTAGCTCTACGGAAAATATTTAATATTTAATCAAGGTATTTATTTTTATTGCCTATTAACAAAAACTCAGTCTGACGCCCATTTACATATCTAAATCCGTTTGGCCCAAAATATCCAGCTTCCTCTAACATTACTCGAATGTCTTTCCCCCACTCTTTAATATAGACTTTTGCATTTAGTTCAATTGCATATACAGTGTTTTCATGCAAAGGATGGTCCCCCGACCCTGGAACTCCATCTTGAGCGTCCCACATTCCAAATGTTGTTCCTGCTGAGTGACCATACAAACCAAGTGGATGTGTATATATTTGTGGCCTAAGACCCTTTGCTTTACTTGCTTGTATTGCCATTTTCAATGTTGTGTTACCCGTCCTTCCCTTTTTAAAATTGGAAGTTAAATCATCTTGAACGTCGTTCCCCCTTTTAAGAGCTTTCTTAAGATATTCAGGGGCTTCTGTTTCATTAGGTCTTAATACATATGCTAATTCTTGGCAATCCGTATTTAATGTTAAATATGTGATTCCAAAATCACAGTGAACTAAGTCCCCTGAATTTATAATATCAAACTTTGATTTTCCATCAAAACCATATAAATCACTTTGCCCAGTACGCTGTACGTCTACAGTGGGATGAAACCAGGTTTTTAATCCTAATCTAGAAACTTTTTCCCTCATCCACCAAACTACGTCATCAGTTGTTGTAACCCCTGGTGTTATAACTTTCGAAGAAAAAGCTTCTTTTATAATGTTATGTGTGATTTCTACCAATATGTTATAAATAGTCATTTCTATTGGTGTTCTTGTTTCAATCCATCTTACTGCCAAGCTTTCTGCTGAAACAATCCGTTTTTGAAATTTAATTGGAAGAGAATTCATAATTCCATCAAAATCAGTTTTGGCCAAACCATCAGCTATCCCATAGCTATCTGAAACATTAATTCCAATTTTATTTGGATTCTGGCTAATTATATAATCTGACAGTGCTTTCCATTGGTTTGGTTCTTTTTCTTTGTCCCAAATGGAACGAATATTTTCCCCAAAGTTATATCTAGTGATGGCAACAGCATCAACTTTATTTTTCATTTTGGAGAAAACCAAAATTGTTCTTCTTCTTGCATTAAGCCAAGTTGGGGGTAACAAAGTTTTTACTACAGGATCTTCATTATATTCACGTGTTATCAAAACCCAAAGATCTAAGTCTTGCTCCTCCATAAGTTTGGGGAGTAGATTTTGAATACGTTCTTTTTGGATTTTTTCTATTAAATCAGCTCTTTCTCTGAGAGATAAAATATTTTGGGAAAATAAAGGAGATGCTATTATTACAAATAAAAAAAATAACTGTTTCATGAAAAAAATTTTAATAAACCTACAAAAAAAAAATTGTTAATAATGCGATCTAAAGGTGCTTGGAAGCAGAAATAAGAAAATGTAATTTAGTAAAAAATTTATAATGTCAGATCAAGAAAGTTCAAAGCTGAAAGCACTTAAGCTTACATTAGATAAATTAGATAAGACCTATGGTAAGGGGGCCGTTATGAAACTAGGTGACGAAGCTATTGAAGAAGTGGAGTCTATACCCTCTGGTTCTTTAGGTCTAGATATTGCCTTAGGAGTGGGAGGATATCCACGTGGTAGAGTCATTGAAATTTATGGTCCCGAATCTTCGGGGAAGACAACGTTGACACTTCACGCAATAGCTGAATGCCAAAAGCAAGGTGGTATAGCAGCTTTTATTGATGCAGAGCATGCCTTTGATCGTTTTTATGCAGAGAAACTTGGAGTCGATGTGGGTGAATTAATAATTTCTCAGCCTGACCATGGTGAACAAGCTCTTGAAATAGCAGATAACTTAATTCGCTCTGGTGCAATTGATATAGTAGCAGTCGATTCAGTAGCAGCCCTAACACCCAAAAGTGAGATCGAGGGAGAAATGGGAGACTCAAAAATGGGATTACATGCTCGTCTAATGTCACAGGCTTTAAGAAAGCTCACGGCCTCAATAAGTAAAACAAATTGTACTGTCTTTTTTATAAATCAACTTCGTGAAAAAATTGGAGTAATGTTCGGAAATCCTGAGACAACTACAGGTGGAAATGCACTTAAGTTTTATGCCTCTGTTCGCTTAGATATTCGAAGATCTACACAAATTAAAAGTGCCGAATCCGAAGTAATGGGAAACAAAACAAGAGTTAAAGTGGTCAAAAATAAAGTTGCTCCACCTTTTCGGACAACTGAGTTTGATATTATGTATGGGGAGGGTATCTCAAGAATTGGAGAAATTATTGATTTAGGTGTAAATTATGAGATTATAAAAAAAAGTGGCTCATGGTTTAGCTACGGGGACACCAAAATTGGTCAGGGTAGAGATTCTGTAAAAACACTTTTAGAAGATAATCCGGAGCTATTGGAAGAAATTGAGAAAGAGATTGTTGATGCTCTAAAGAAAATAAATGAATAATTTATCATTAGAATGCCAGCTTTTTCCAAACTTCTATAGCTTTTAGTGACTGCTTTTTTGGATCTTCTAATAAAGATTTTTCGATTTGCTGGTGAACTATAGTGGATAAAGACTTAATACTATCTTCCCCTAATGTTGAGGTCTCAATAACTTCTAAAGCTCTAACACGAAGAGAACCACAATATCCATGGGTAGTATACCAAGGGAACTTTCTTTTGCAGTCGTAAAAAACAAGAGGCAGTATTGGTAATTTGTGCTCTATTGCCATTTTAAAAGCACCTATTTTAAACTGATTCAAAAGTATTGTTTCATCTAAATATTCTCTTTCGGGAAAAACACAAATACTATATCCTTTACGAATAAGTTCTTTTGCACGCTCATATACTTGAAAACGACTATTATAGCTACTTCTATCTACCGTTATGGCTGATCTTTTATATAAATATCCAAAAATTGGAATTTTTTCAATCTCTTTTTTTCCTACAAAAACAAATGGTTTTTTTCTCATACGAAACATCAACATAATATCTATATAACTAGCATGGTTGGCTACTAAAATCATGCTTCTATCATCAGGTGGAAAATTGTTAAGTCTTTTAATTTTGAATCCCATTCCTATTAAAACAAAAGGAGACCATATATTTCTTGCTACCCAATATAGATAGCGATATCCGTTGGGGAGTAATAAAAAAATTGCTAGTGGAATAAAAAGTAATATTACAGGAAAGGCTGACAAAACATAGAACCAAATTCTCCAAAGTATCAAAAGGACTTTTCTCATGAATCAAATATATTCATTTCATAAAATTCTGGATAGGAGAGTTGCTCTCAAATTAGAGGAAATGTACCTTTGTTTAAAATTTTTATAATGGCACGCATTTTAACTGGTGTTCAATCAACCGGTACACCTCACCTTGGAAATCTTCTTGGAGCTGTTCTTCCTGCAATAAAAATGGCTAAAGAAACGAGTGATGACTCTTTTTTATTCATTGCTGATTTGCACTCTCTTACACAGATAAAAAAAGGTGATATACTTCGAGATAATACCTTTTCTACTGCTGCTACATGGCTTGCTTGTGGACTTGACGTAGAAAAAACACATTTCTATAAACAAAGTGATGTGTGTGAAGTTGCAGAATTAACCTGGTATTTAAATTGTTTTTTCCCATACCAACGTCTCACCCTTGCCCATTCATTTAAAGATAAATCTGAAGACTTATCAGATGTAAATACTGGTTTATTTACTTATCCAATGTTAATGGCTGCAGATATACTTCTTTATGATGCAGAAATTGTACCTGTTGGAAAGGACCAGCTTCAGCATCTAGAGATTACAAGGGATGTAGCTTCTAGATTTAATCACCAAATGGGAGAAACATTTGTAATTCCTGAAGCAAAAATACAAGCAGCTACTCAATATGTACCTGGAACTGACGGACAAAAAATGAGTAAATCAAAAAAAAATACAATAGATGTTTTTTTACCAGAAAAGAATTTGAAAAAACAAATAATGAGTATTCAAACTGATAGTGTTCCTATTGATAATCCCAAAAATCCTGAAACTTGCAACGTTTTTGCACTTTATTCGATTTTAGCATCTAAATCTGAAACTGAAATTTTAAAAGATAAATATCTTTTAGGAGGTTTAGGATACGGACAAGCTAAGCAAGAACTCTTCGGTTTAATATTAACTCGTTTTTCTAAAGAACGTGAGAGGTACAACTACTACCTCCAAAATCCTGGGGAAGTTAACTCCGCTCTTTCTAAAGGAGCTGAAAAAGCGAGAAAAGTTGCTAAAAAAGTTTTATTGAGAGTTCGCAACAAATTAGGTTATTAATGATTATATAAGTAAAATTTAAATTAACCAGATAAATGAAGTTTCTACCTTTATTATAATATTTTATTATTTTTGATCAATGCAAGTATCCCGCTTCATACAAGAACTTCTCTATCAGTACGAATGTGTTACAATCCCAAACTTCGGTGCTTTTTTAACACGTTCATTCGGAGCAAAACTGGATGATAATGGAAACTTTTTCCCTCCTAGAAAGGAAGTGACTTTTAATCAATTATTATCATCAAATGATGGAATATTAGGAAATTATGTTGCCAAAAGAAATAAAATTTCTTACGAAAATGCTATCAGAATTATTGAAAAAGAAGTAATTGTCTGGAAAAAGAGATTAAAAACCCAAACAGTTCTTTTCCCAGGTGTTGGTGAAATCAAGCTTAATCAGGAAAATAAATTTGAATTTTCTCCTTTAGGAAAAATAAATTTTGAATTGAGGTCTTATGGACTTCATTTCTTTGAAAGGAATAAAATTAAAGAACGTACATTTACATCAAAAACAATTAATGTCATGGAAGACAACAACAAAGAAGACTTAGTTTTTACTCCAGATCAGGACGAAAACAATAAAAAATCGCCTATTTTAAAATATGCAGCTATAGGAATAATTAGTGTAGCCATGCTAGGCGGAGGATATTTTTTTAGTGACAAATATGTCACCGAACAAAGAATCGTTGAACAAGAAAAAGCACAAAAGAAAATTGAAAAAAACGTTCAGGAAGCAACGTTTGAATTAGAAGATTTATCACAAATCAATTTAGTTGCTTCAACAAAATCTGAAAAAGAGGATATTATTCTAAAACAAGATTATTACAGTGTAATCGCAGGCTCATTTCGCTCTATGGAAAATGCTACTAAAAGATTAGAACAATTAAAAAGTGAAGGATATCCTGCAGAACTTGCGGAAATAAATCCAGAGGGAATTCACCGTGTGGCTTACGGAAGATATCTAACAAAAAAAGAAGCTATAAACATGCTTTATTTCATTAAGTATACACTTAAAGAAGAGGCTTGGTATTTAGAAGAGAAATAAAAATCTTTACATCTGATATACCCAGTCTTTCGGATTAAGAGCTTTAATATTATTGAATATTCCAAATTGAAGCTGTGTCCTACCTGTCTGCTGGTTTGTAAAAACCTCACCTATAATCTGTTTTGAAGAAACTTTTTCTCCCTTTTTGACATATAACTTGGAGAGATTTGTATAAAGAGTAATATAACTACCATGGCGTATTAAAACCGATGGGTTGCTGCCTTTAATTATAATAACAGACATTACCTCACCTTCAAAAACAGCTCGAACCTTTGCAAAAGGTTCTGTGGATATAGTTACACCGTTGCTTTGAATAATAGTGGTCTTTACTACTGGGTGTCTTTGTCTACCAAATCCCTGAGTAACCACACCTTTTTCTAGGGGCCAAGGAAGCCGTCCTTTATTTTCTTGAAAATTTTCAGCGATAAGTTTTGCTTCAGGAGTAAGTTGAAAAATTTCTCTTGATTTTTTCCCTGAAATTCGATTGGATTCAGCTATGGCCTCTCGGATAAGTCTATTAATTTCTTTATCTATTCTTTGACGTTGTTTTTGTTTTTTTTCGATTTGTATTCTCAATGTATTTTGTTTGAGTCTCAAGGTATTGATTAATTCTTGTTGTTTTTTTTGTTCCTGAATCAGCTTTTTTCTAATCTCCCTATTGTCATTGATTAGTTTTGTTTTCATTTCATTTTCCTCAATTAAAACTTGATTTAAATTTTGTAACAATTTTGTTTTCTCGCTGATTTGAAGTCCTTGTTTTCTTCTATATCTAGCATATTGTTTTAAATACTGAATCCGCCTATATGCCTGTAAAAAATTCTCAGAAGAAAATAAAAACATCAACCTATTTTGAAGAGATTTGCTAGCGTAAGATTTTTGAATCATTTTAGCATACTCTTTTTTTAATTCATCCAATTCTTTTCTTTGATTTTCAATGTTTCTTTGATTTATGTTTATTCTTCTTGTTAAAAGGTTTGCTTGCTGATTTGTTACCTTAATTAATTCTATCCTAACATTTAATCTTGTTTCAATATTCTCTACCTCATTTAATGCAATTTTTCTGATTTTTGTATTTGAAAAAAGGAGATTATTAATTTGTTTAATTTCCTTTTTTAGTTTTAAGCGTTGAACTTCAAGTCTTTTTTGTTCATTATTTTTAATCTGAGAAAATGATTGGTTTAATGAAATCGTAATAAATAGGCACAAAAAAAATAGCCTTTTCATTTAGAACTTAATTTTGGAATAACCTTGAGGGATTTCGAATGGAAAAGTCAATCCTTCAGTAAAATCAGTTCTGCTAAAATCTAAAACCAATTTTTTCGAATTATTTCCATCGAATAAAGTTATATCAATTAAAGTAGGCAAGGATTTCCCTTCAATTTTAATATGCCTTAAGTATTTTATTGTTAAACTATTTGTTGTTCCAGGAATAAGAAAGCGTTGCTCCTTCAGTAAAAAGCTTACAGGATCAAAAAAAAGAGTAGGTGTAAAAATTGAACGCTTCCCTTTTGGAGATAGTATATAATATTGAGGATTCATGATCTGTTTCCACTGCCCTTGAGCAGGATCAGAAAATGGCTTACCTAAAAATAAATTTTCCAGATCACTAAAGCCAAGGCTTGTTCCAAAAGAAGTATTAATTAGATTAAAGTTACCTTGAAAATAGGTTTTTTGGAATTTTTCATAAAAGGAAATTTCATTGGGTGTAACTTTCAGTTTTGCAATAGGTATTAACATTGTAGCACTTAACCAAATTATTTTTTTTGTTTCCATTCTTAGCTGAACTATAATCTGCTGTTCTCTTTTCCCATCATCGTATACTGCTTTAATTCGTGAGCGGAGTTTATTTATTTTAGGGTAATTTGCTTTTATTTTTTGAGCTAGGGGCTCTAAATCCACGTTTTTTATAGGTGTTCTCGTAGGCAATACATTTACTGTTTTACATGAAATAATGAATATGAAATTCAGTATAAATATTGAACTCTGGATTAAGGTCTTTTTCATTATCTATTTTTCCCCTGTACTCCCAAATCCTCCAATTCCACGATTGGTCTCAGGAAGCTCTTTAATTATTTTCCAATTAATCTTTTCATATTTTGTTAATACCAATTGTGCTATTCGATCACCCCTATTAATAGTGAACACTTGGTTTGACAAATTTACTAGTATCACGCCAATTTCTCCTCGATAGTCAGAGTCTATGGTCCCAGGGGAATTTAGAATTGATATCCCATGTTTAGCAGCTAGCCCACTTCTAGGCCTTATTTGAGCTTCATATCCTTCTGGTAAAGCTAGCTTTATTCCTGTAGCAATAATTTTTCTTTCTAATGGCTTTAAATCTATGGGGTTATCTAAAAATGCCTTTAAATCAACACCTGCAGAAGAAATAGTTGCATAGGCTGGAAGTTCAAATGGGCTTTCATTTATTATATAAACTTCTGTCATTTCGCTGAATTGTTTTGTTTAAATTTACGAAAACAGGTTCCTTAAAAGTTTAATTAAAAAATTACTTTCCTCTTTTTTGTTAACGATTTAAATCAAAAAAGTTTTTAAAAGTTAATTGTCCGTACAATTAAAATAACGAACACCCTCCCAATCCCTTTTGAAAAAATCATTTTTATCTTTTATAAATTCTTTCAAAGTACTATTTTCCGGAACCATAGATAACCACATAATTGGATAATTATCAGGAGCCGATGTTACCTCTGAACGTTCATAAGGATGGCGGTATTTATATCTAGCATGTCCAGCTTCATGATAAAATGTGTATAGCCTTTGAACAACAGAAAAATCTTCCCAAAATGATTTGATAATTTCAAAACTCACTGTCTCGTCATTACAAACGTCATAAGCTCTTCCAGCATGATCAGCTGTAACTCCAGATGCAAAATCAGGCTCATTACCAAAAAAAAGATTCATTGTCCTACCATACCCTGGGTCAGGCTTACCTGAACGAATAGCATCAGCAACAAAAAGTTCCCAATATTCTTCTAGAGTACTGTTTTCATCTATAGCTGCATAAAAAGGGTCAACTTCTTCTTCTAATTCTTCTTGAGCAATTGCATCAGATTCGATTGTTTCTTCTTCTTCTTCGTTACCGCAAGAAAATAAAGTAAATAAAAACAATGGTATGTATAATAAAGTCGTGTGTCGTACAATTTTCATAATTCTTTTTAATAGCTTCTGCAATATAATTCTTTTTGTATTATCTAATTTTTTGGATAAAAAATTTTAAATAATGTTTAACTTATATCCTATAAAAATAAGTGTTTAATATTGACAGAGTTTTTTTGTTTTGGAGACTCTCATTATATATCTAATATGTCAAAAAAATCTTTAGTTGAAAAAGCTAAAAGAGTATTAATTGGAAACTTCCAGAAAAAAGGATTCACTATTCCAAGTAAAAATCTTTACCCTTTTCAGTGGAAATGGGATTCTGGATTTATAGCTATAGGTTTAGCACATTTTGATATAGAAAAAGCAAAAAAAGAAATAGATAGTCTTCTTAATGCTCAATGGGAGAATGGCTTTATACCGCACATTGTTTTTCATACTAAAAATGACTCATATTTTCCTGGAGCAGATTTTCATAAGTCTTCTTTAAGCCCAAAATCACCCAAACATATCAAAACTTCTGGAATTACTCAACCGCCAGTATTAGGCTTTGTTTTAGAAAAGCTTTATAATATGGCTTATAATAAAATAGAAATTTTAAAATTTATAAAAAGTCAGATTAACAAAGTCTACAAAAATCACCGTTATTTTTATTCAAAAAGAGATATAAACAATGAAGGATTAATTTATATATATCACAATTGGGAATCAGGAACAGATAACTCTCCTGTCTGGGACGACATATGGAAAACAATGAATCCTCCTAGATATAAATTTGAAAGAAAAGACACTACTCATGTTGATTCTTCCCAACGTCCAACAAATAGAGAATATGATCATTATATTGATATAATTGAACTTGCCAAAAGATCTAACTATGATGATAATAAAATTGCTAAACACTCCCCATTCCTTGTTCAAGACCCATTATTTAATTCAATTTTGATCAGATCTAATGAATCTCTAATTCGGCTTTATAAAATTTTGGGTGGAAATGAAGAAAAAATTAAATACTTAAAATCCAAAAATGAAAAAAGCCTTACTAATATTAATAAAAAACTCTATAATTCATCAATCGGAGCTTACTCACACTTTAATCTGAGAAACGGAAAAAAGATTCCGCTTATTTGCTCCTCATCTTTTAGTCCTCTTTTTTGTGGAGCTCCTGATCTTGATTTGGCACGGAAACTGAAAAATACTTTGATGAAAAAGTTTGGAAAACATGATTATTATCTTTGTTCGTCCTTTGATCCTGAGGGAAAAAAACATGATCAAAAAAAATATTGGCGAGGTCCTGTTTGGATTAATTTGAATTGGATCCTTTACCATGGTCTTAAACGATACCGATATGAAGAAATAGCTAAAAGAATCAAAAATGATTCACTTGAATTAGTAGATAAATTCGGTTTTTACGAATATTTTAATCCATCAAAAAAAACTTCCAAAGAAAGTAATATAGGATATGGGGGAGAAAACTTTTCTTGGACTGCTGCTTTAACAATTGATTTTTTGAGTGAAAAATGACTTTTGAATTACGCTTTCTGTTAGATAAAACTAATTCCCCACGATAATGACAAAATTTTAAGAATTTAAATGAACACACTAGATTACATAATTATCCTAATCTATTTAATATTTTTTCTGGGAATAGGATATTTTTTTAAAGAAAATAAGAGTTCACAAGATTATTTTCTTGGTGGTAGAAATATGGGTTGGTTACCACTAAGTTTATCAACTATGGCAACACAATTATCAGCGATTAGTTTTATCTCTGCTCCAGCTTTTGTAGGGTTGAAGGATGGTGGAGGACTTCAGTGGCTTACATATGAATTTGGCGTCCCTTTGGCAATGGGTTTTTTAATGGTTGCTCTTATCCCTACTTTATACAAATCTGGAGTTGTTAGTGTATATGAATATCTAGAAAAACGCTTCGACTCTTCTTCTCGTCTTCTAATTAGCTTTGTTTTTCAAATAAGTCGATCAGTTGCCACAGGGGTTATGGTATATACTATGGCTCTAATCCTGCAAGCTACTATCCAAATAGAATTTTGGATCTCGATTTTAATTATTGGTGCAATCACACTTATTTACTCTTTTCAAGGTGGAATGAAAGCGGTCATATGGGGAGATGTTATTCAAATGATTGTTCTTTTTCTTGGTATTTTAATTTGCTTAGGTTTTGGTTTAAATGAATTAGGAGGTATTGAAAGTTTTATATCAAAAGTTGATAAGAGTAGAATTGATGCAATAGATTTTTCAAAATGGGGGTTTTCAAATTCTGATGGTGATGATGCCTTTGGATTTTGGCCAATGGTTATTGGTGGATTTTTTTTATACGCTTCTTATTATGGAACTGATCAAACTCAGTCTCAACGTTTGCTTTCCTCAAAAAATTTAAAAACAATTAAGAAATTACTCTTTGCCAATGCCTTTTTTAGATTCCCAATAACACTTACTTATTGTATAATGGGACTCATATTGGGAACATTATTTAGTCAAGATTTTTCATTTCAAGAGAACCTAAATTTGGTTTATCAGAATAACATTGAGTATTTAGGGGGGAAAAATGCTGATCTTATGGTTCCTGTTTTCATAATCCATTATTTACCAAATGGTGTAATAGGAATTTTAATAGTATCTATTTTGTCTGCAGCAATGTCATCTTTAAGTTCAACAATCAACTCTCTTTCTGCAGTATCCATGGAAGACTTTGTTAAAAGATTTTACCCAAAAATTTCGGATGAAAAATATGTTCTAAGTTCTCGTATTCTTTCGCTTTTTTGGGGTTTAACGTGTCTATTTTTAGCCTTTTTTGCAGGTAAAATTGAAGGGACTGTAATTGAAGTTATTAATAAAATAGGTTCTGTTTTCTTTGGTCCTATTCTAGGTGTTTTTATTTTGGCCATACTTACAAAAAAAACTCATGCGATTGGGGCAAATATTGGTCTCTTTTGTGGTGTTGGTCTAAATATTTTTTTATGGTTATATGTTCCCGAAATTTTTTGGTTTTGGTGGAATGCTATAGGGTGTCTAATTACATTTGGTATTGGAGTTCTTGTAAGTTTTTTAATTAAACCCGTTACAACTAGTGAAGAAATTATAACCTACTCAGCGGGAAAACGTGAAGTTATAATACTTTTTGTATACTTCCTTCTAATTGTAGTCATAAGTAGTTTGATAAGTAAGCTATTTTAAAATCATGAAAATTCTTATTATCCCAGACTCATTTAAAGGATGCTTATCTGCAAAACAAGTTGCTAATGCAATTGAAAAAGGTATTCTAAATATATATCCGAATTTAGAAGTTGATAAATTTCCGTTTTCGGATGGTGGTGAAGGTGCCATAGATATTTTAGCTGCAAAGAATTTAGGCTCATTAATTACAGTTAAAACTGAAGATGCTTTAGGGAAAAAAATGAAAGCTAAATATTTACTATTCCATAATAAAAAAAGCGCTTGGATTGAGCTTTCCCAGTCTTCAGGAATAATGCACATTAATGAAAATGAGCTTAATATTCTTAGAGCCTCAACATACGGAACAGGTGTTTTGATAAAACATGCTCTTGATTCAGGTTGTCAAGAAATTATTTTAGGTGTTGGGGGCAGTGCCACCAACGATGCTGCAGCAGGAATATTTCAGGCTTTAGGTGGAAGCTTACTAGACAAAAAGGGAAAACAGATCGAAAAGGGAGGGGCTGATCTATGCAGACTAGTTAGTATAAAAGATCCCAAAATAAATAAAAGTATAACATGGAAAATAGCTTGTGATGTTATAAATCCTTTAATTGGTAAAAATGGTGCTTCAACTATATATGGCCCTCAAAAGGGAGCTTCTGAGGATGAAATTAAAATTTTAGAAAAAAGTCTATTAAATTTTTCTAAAGTAATTAAAGAACATAATGGCAAATCAATATCTAAGATACAGAGCGGAGGGGCTGCAGGTGGAGTTGCTGCAGGAATGTTTGGGTTTTTTAATGCAAAACTATTTTCTGGATTTACAATTTTGTCAGAAATTTTTGATCTTGAATCTCAAATCCATAGTGCCGATTTAATATTTACAGGTGAGGGAAAAATTGATTCTCAATCTTTAAACGGTAAACTTATAGGGAGGTTAGGAGGGCTAGCTAAAGAGAATAAAATTCCATTAGTATGTCTAGTCGGTTCAAAAGAAAGAGGATTAGAGCAGAAATTTTTCGAAAATGGGTATATAAAAGTTTTTTCAATCCAAAAAGAATATATGACAGTTGAACAATCAAAATCAAATGCATCTCAATTATTATCTGAAACAGCGGGTAAGGTTTTAAGATATTATATTGAAAAGTAAATTAACCTTCTAGAGCTTCTGCTCCACCAACTATTTCAAGAATTTCATTTGTAATAGCAGCCTGTCTAGCCTTATTATAAGTCAATTTAAGTTGATCTCTAAGTTCAGTAGCATTATCAGTTGCCTTGTGCATCGCAGTCATTCGTGCTCCGTGCTCACTTGCAAAGGAATCACGTAAAGCTTTAAAAAATTTTATGCCAAGGGCTTTCGGCAGGAGTTCGTCTACAATTTCAGATTGGTTAGGTTCAAATATATAATCTGGACTCTTGAGATTCTTTTCATCTAAATTCTCTTCTATGGGTAAAAATGTTTCTGTCTCTACAATTTGAGTAGCCGCATTCTTAAACCTGTTATAAACTAAAACAACTTCATCATACAATTCTTTTATAAAACCGTCCATTATCTCTTTAGAAATTTCATCTGCCTTTTTATAATTTAAATCATCAAAAATATAATCATGAGTAGAAATGATTTTTTCCTTCTTTCCTAAAATTTCTGAACCCTTTTTCCCAATAGTAATTAATGAGACTTTTTTATTGGTATATTCTTCAATAATAAGCTGCCGCGCTTTTTTTATAACATTAGAATTAAATGCACCACATAATCCGCGATTAGAAGTGATTGCTACTAATAAAATTGAATTTTTTTCACGAACAGAAACAAAAGGACTGTTCGTGTCAGGCTCTGATGAGGAGCTTAGATTTTGAATTAAATTGTTTAATGTAGAGGCATAGGGTCGCATTGAAGTTATTGCGTCTTGCGCTTTTTTAAGTTTTGCTGCTGATACCATTTTCATTGCACTAGTTATTTGCATCGTTGAAGAAACTGATACAATTCTATTTCTTATTTCCTTAAGGTTTGCCATAATTTATTCAAATTCAGCAGCTGTTTCTTTTGCAACAGCATTTAGTGTATCAAGTGCTAGGTCCGAAAGTTTACCCGCTTTTAGATCCTCTAAACATTTTTTATGTTTTGCCTTTAATTTATTCAAGAATGATATTTCAAAATCTTTAACTTTTTCAACCGGAACAGATCGTAAAAGATTTTTTGAACCAACATAAATTATTGCTATTTGTTCTTCAACTGTAAATGGATCGTTTTGAGCTTGCTTTAAAATTTCTACATTTCTTTTCCCTTTTTCAATAACGTTCAAGGTGGCTGAGTCAAGATCTGATCCAAATTTTGCAAATGCCTCTAATTCACGAAACTGTGCTTGATCAAGTTTAAGAGTCCCAGCGACTTTTTTCATTGATTTTATTTGAGCTGACCCACCTACCCTTGACACTGAGATTCCGACGTTTATGGCAGGACGTACTCCTGAGTTAAATAAATCAGATTCCAAGAAGATTTGTCCATCTGTAATTGATATTACGTTTGTAGGAATGTAAGCAGAGACATCCCCTGCCTGGGTCTCAATAATTGGTAAAGCTGTAAGGGATCCTCCTCCTTTTACTTTATTCTCTAAAGCTGAGGGTAAATCATTCATGCCTTTAGCTATTCCGTCATCTGAAATAATTTTTGCAGCTCTTTCCAATAATCGAGAATGTAAGTAAAACACGTCTCCTGGGTAGGCTTCACGGCCGGGAGGTCTTCTCAGAAGTAACGATACTTCTCTATATGCTACTGCTTGTTTTGATAGATCATCATAGATTATTAATGCTGGTCTACCTGTGTCTCTAAAATATTCTCCGATTGCAGCACCTGCGAAAGGAGCATATACTTGCATAGGCGAGGGATCTGAGGCATTAGCAGCTACGATAGTTGTATAAGCCATTGCTCCCTTGTCTTCTAAAATTTTTGAAATTGCTGCAACAGTAGACGCTTTTTGACCAATAGCAACGTAAATACAATATACAGGATCGCCTGCATCAAAAAATTCTTTTTGATTTAAAATAGTATCAATACAAACTGTAGTTTTTCCGGTTTGTCGATCACCTATTACCAATTCTCTTTGGCCTCTTCCTATTGGTATCATTGCGTCAATCGACTTTATTCCAGTTTGTAAAGGTTCATTTACAGGTTGTCTAAATACCACTCCGGGGGCTTTTCTCTCAAGTGGCATTTCAAATAGTTCTCCTTGTATAGGTCCTTTACCATCTATTGGTTTACCAAGGGTATTAAGCACCCTTCCTACGACATTTTCTCCGACATTAATAGAAGCAATACGTTGTGTTCTTTTAACTGTGTCACCTTCTTTTACCTCTTTAGATGAACCAAGTAAAACTACACCTACATTGTCTTCCTCAAGATTTAATACCATCCCCTCTAGTCCTGTTTGAAAAGAAACTAATTCACCGTATTGGGCATTAGATAACCCATATACTCGAGCAATTCCATCACCAATGTTAAGAACTGTGCCAACTTCATCCATTTTGGAATTTAAACTTAGGTCTTCTAGTTGTTTTTTTAAAATTGCTGAAACTTCAGCTGGTTTAATATCTGACATAATCAATTATCTTTATTAAATACTATTTGAGGTCAATTTTGCCTTAAATGTTTTAAGCTTATAAGCTAAACTTGAATTAAACTCCATGTCACCAATTTTTAAAATAAAACCCCCTAACAAACTTTTGTCAATTTTATTTAAAATATGTATTTTCTTACCTGAGAAATCCCCTAGCTTATTGTGAATTTGTTTTTCAAGATTTTGAGTTAGGGGAATTGCCGAAATAACTGTGGCGTTCAATTCTCCTTGCTGTTCTGTAAATAATTGTATATAACTTTTTGCTACTTCTTTCAATAAAAAAAGGCGGTTATTGGAAGTTAAAAGATTTAATAACTTTTTAGTTACATCAGAAGAATTTGGAACTATTGATCTAAGGATTGATTGTTTTTTTGTATTCGACAAAAATGGGTCACTAAGAAGCCTGTTTAGCTGTAAACTGCTTTCATACGATTCTATTAATCCTTGCATTTCCTTAGCTACTTTATCTGAAAATTTATTTTCATTTGCATAAGCTAAGGTTGCCTTCGCATAACGGAATGCTGTTCTTGTTGGTTTCATTTCGTCTATTTAAAATCTGTTTCTTTCAACAAATTATTTACTAAATTCATCTGTTTGTCCTTATTTTCTAGTTCTTTATTAATAACTTTTTCAGCTATATCAATGGCTATTGAACCAACTTGATTTTTAAGTTCTTTTAAAGCTGCTCTTTTTTCGCTTTGAATTGTATCTTGTGCTTGTGATAGAATTTTTTCAGTCTCATTTTGAGCTTCTTTTTTTGCGTCACTTATGATCTGATTTTTTGTTTTTAGGGCTTCTTTTAAAAGGATTTCTTTTTCCTTACGTGCTTCTTTCAATAAACGTTGATTTTCACTTTGGATATTTTCCAGCTGAGTACGAGCTTTCTCGGCTGAATCTAAGGCATTTATTATTGAAGCCTCACGCTCATTTACAGCATTCAAAATAGGTTTCCAGGCAAATTTTCTCAGTAGAAATAACAGCCCTATAAAAATGGCCGATTGCCAAAAAAATAGCCCTAATGAAAATTCACTAATTAATTTCTCCATTATTTGGTATTTTTACTTCCCTTTATACAGCAAATATTGCTGCGAAACCGAAGCCTTCAACTAATGCAGCAGCAATAAGCATAGCAGTTTGTATCTTGCCATATGCGTCTGGTTGACGACCAATAGCTTCCATTGCAGAACCTCCGATTCTACCAATTCCGATTCCAACTCCTATTACTGCTAATCCAGCTCCAACTATTACAGGTATTTCCATTTTTTAAAATTTAAATTAAACATTCTCTCTATATACTTATTTTAATATTTTTTAGTGGCTCTTCTCATGTTCTTCAGAAGCAAACCCAAAATAAAGGGCCGATAACATTGTAAATATATATGCTTGAAGAAAAGCTACCAACAATTCTATTATTGCTATTGCAAATGCTAAACCAAATGATAATGGGCTTCCTATCCAACTTTTAAAAATAAACATTAAACCAATTATACTCATTATTACAATATGCCCGGCTTGCATATTGGCATAAAGGCGAATCAAAAGCGAAAATGGCTTAATTATTAGACCTAATAACTCAATTGGGATTAAGACTATGTACAACAAAATTTTTGAAAACCACTTCATTGAGGATCCTAATGGATCGAAAATATGTAACCAATAGTCTCTCGTCCCAGTAAAATTTGTAATTAAAAAGGTAAGCAATGCCAAACCAAAGGTTACTGCAATATTTCCGGTTACATTTACCCCTAGAGGTGTTAGACCGAGTAGATTTAAAAACCAAATAAAGAAAAATACTGTTAATAGAAAACTCATATATGAGGCGTATTTTTTTTCACCTATGTTAGGCTTCGCTATATCATCTCTCAAATAAATAATGATCGGCTCTAAAAATCTTCCTATTCCTTTGGGTAATCCTCCCGTTTCTCTGTAAGATTTTGCAAGATTTCTAAATAAGGAAAACATTAAAAATGCAATTAAAAGCATGCTTACAACCCCTTTTGTAATTGAGAAATCAATTGGTGCATAATTAGTTACGTGATGTTTATCATCATAAAAAATAGTGCCTTCTGAATCAGTTTTATAAATTTTTCCATGCTCTAATTTGTAGTAATTTGATCCAACTTTTGCAACATCTTCTCCGTGCTTGAGTTTAGAAGAAGAAAAGAATTTAATCCCATTGTCCCAAATAATTACAGGAAGTGGAATTCCAATATAGACATGATCCCCTGATTTTTTAGTATAAGAGAAAAAGCTAAAATCGTAGGAATCCTTTAAATGATGGGAAATATATTCTTTTATTTCAACTCTAATATCTTTTGAATCCTCTTTATCTTTTGCCTTTAGTGGTGGTGAGCAAAAAAGTACAATCACAACTATGTAAAAAAGGTTATTAGATTTAAATAAAAATTTACGCATAAAGCGGTTTATTCGTGTTGTAATTTTTCGTTGCAAATGTAAAGCTTAAAAAAAAATAATAAAACATTTAATTGCATTTTTTGAATTATTTGAGCCTTATGAAAATCTTCTTGATAACAAAAATATTTCTGCTGAAAGACATAACAAATAAGGAATAAAAAACATAAAAAATTCTTCCTTAGTTACAATCCCGTCTAATCTAAATTTTGGGTCAAAATATATGAAATAAACAAAGACTTTCAATACAACTGTTAGTAAATACAAGCTTGTTAAATTATATTTTCTCTTTTGTATCCCAATACCTAATAATATTAACGAAATCATGGCAATTAATATGTTCATAAAATAGCTTCTAACCAAAAACTCTTTTTGAGTTGGAATAAATTGCAAATGAACAAAGTAAACGAGATACATAGAAATAAATAAAATACATGTAAGAAGTATATTTTTCTTCATCTTAATTACCAAAAACGTCGACTTTGTTTATATGTACTCCAAAGAGTTATAAACATCCCAACAACTGTTAAGATGAGTTTGAAATTAATTTTATATGAAGAAAATCTGTTGTCGAGGAACTCACCAAAACTTATGGATCCCCACATTATTAAACCAATTTGTATAGCTAAACTAGAGAACGTTAGCCATTGGTTCTTCGGCTTTCTTCTCTTGTTCATTTAAGCTACTCAATTTTTTAACCCCATCTTCAGCGGAATGCATGGAACAATTAGCATTGAAAATTGACCCTGATTCAACAATCAATTTTTGGATTTTTACTTTTCCCTTCACATTTGAACCTGTTTTTAAATTCAATGTTCCGGAGACTATCAATTCTCCATCAAATTTTCCTTCAACATCAGCATTACCACAAAGTATTTTTCCAATAACATCAGATTCTTTTCCTAAAATAACTTTACCTGTAGTAACTACTTCGCCTTCTACATTCCCATCTATTCTTATGTCAGTCTTTGACTTTATATTACCCTTAAGTGTGGTACTTTTTTCAATTTTACTGTATTGTCCGTTATTTTCAATTCCTTTCATTTTAATTAGTTTTCCAGGTTTTATTTTTAATATATTCTCTGTATTGGGATGCCAAAGTTACAAAATTATCGAAGTTTACAAGTTTTTCTTGATCAAACTCAATTCTATTTTTCAAAACTTCAATTTCGTTAAGATCTCTTATTCCATGAATTACTATAAATACGTAATCTTCATTGTAATTGTCTTTACTTACACTTAAAGATTTATTGTAAATAGAAGTTTCTCGTTTAATTTGAGAATAAAACGTATCAATAGCTTTATTGTTTGAACTTTCGAAAGGAAAAATCCATTTGTAATTTTTGTAAATAACACTATTATCATCAAGATTTTGTAAAGATTCAATTTTATCAATAAGATTCTTTGCTTCAATTCCTTCCTCAAAAGCACTATAGTCAGAAGCAACTGAGTTTAGTGCTTTTTTCCAGGATGAAATACCTTCTAAGCGACCAATGGTATGGGCCTTAAGTAAGTTAATTTTTGGTTCAATTCTGCTACCACTGCTTATAACTGTTAAAAGTTCTATTTCTTTTAAAGTTTCTGAAAATTTTTGATCTTCAAATAATTTTAAAACTTTTTCGTAAAGTAATTCTGGTGTTTTAATTTTAGAAAGATCATAGTTTTTGGGATCCGTCAATAAAATAGCAAAAGGAGTGTCAGGATAATTATTTAATAAATTAATTCTGTAAGTTTCTGCAATTAGAATAGAATCTTTTTCAGCCATTCTATAAAGATGGTATAAAGCTTGAGAGGCAATTCCCTTTGGAGGGTTTAAATTCAATGCTTTTTTTAATCGATTCTGAGCTAAATCGAAATCATTAAACTTTTCTTTGTAAATCATTCCTAATTGTAAATAAGACTGTTGATTTAAAAGAATTAGACTATCAATTTCTTCTTTTTTACTTGGTACAAGAGAAACATAACTTTCGGGTGTCTCTTGTATTACAAAAAAATTATCAGATTTTTTTTTGTCTTGGATTGCAAATTCTTTTGGAGCTAAAATTGCTTCTGAGCTCCTCCAATTGTCTAAATTAGGCCTATCTCCCCAAACAGTAAGAAAAGTCTGTCTCCCTTTCAATAATTGATTTGGATTATAAAAATAAAAGGCTGTTTTTAATCGATTAATGCTTTGAGAATTTACACTTTCCTCAGCCTCCTTAAGTTTTTGAATTTCTTTTTGCCTTTTTAAATTAATGTAATTTTCAAAATGCGTAAATTGTTCATCTTTATCTAATAATGCTAGCTTTATAATGCTGTCTGTATTCTGAGCCGTTTTTTCATACAAGATAACCTCATTAAGATTTTCTCTTTTTCTTTTGGCTCGTTTATATTGAGTAGAGCTTTTTTCGTAAATAGATAGCAGTTTGTCAAGAAATCCTCCACTAACCACATAGTTGCCTTTTTTTAAATGATGGTCGGCTAAAAATTTAAGGTTTTCGATTTTAGTGTATGAATCTAAAGAGACTGATTCAAGAGACTTTTCTAAATACCTTAAACCAATACTATCTTTTTTTTGTTTAAAATAAAGTTCTGCCAAAGCACGATATACAAAATGTTCATATGGATCATTTTCATAATTTTTTAACATCTTTTCTAATGACTCAATATGATAGCTGTAAGCTAAGCTTGTATCCAATAAATTTTGCTTTAACAGAGCTTGTACAAAAAATTTTCTTGGTGCTTTACGGTTTAGATCGATTATTTGTTTGTATGCCCATTGAGCTGAGTCTTTTTCTTTAATACTTTCAAAAAGTTGTCCAGTTAAAAATAGGTATCGAGCTTTAAGCATTTTCTTGGATTCATTCTTTGCCGCCCTTTTTATATAATATAAAGTAGAATCCTCTTTTTTTAATTTCATAAACGCATCAGCAACTGTTGCATTCGCAATTGAAAAATATTTGTTTTTTGAAATTAGTTTACGAGCTAAAGGACGAAGATTTTCAATTGCTAATTCGTAGTTTTTTAGACGAATATTTGTTTTTTCTCGCCAGATCTTAGCATCTAGAAAATTTGACCAGCTAGCACCAGTCTCTAATAAAAAATTAAATGCTTCTAAAGCTGGAAAAAATCGACGATCGAAGTATCTTGCTTTACCAAGTAATAAGTATGCTTTTTCAATTTCCCTATTGTACTGAATATTTTTAATATTTATAGAATGTTTTTGAATCGCTTTTACAGCTTTTTCTTCTGCTCGATCAAAACCTGGAACAATCGTTGTCTGATCGATATCTTCCCCTCTTAAACTAATTGGTTCGACCGGAATATAGTCGTAAAAATTCTCCTCAAAAGCTTCCAATAATATCTCCTCTCCAACTGAAAATGCCTCCTTTCCATTGAATATCACATTGTATTTTGATGTTAAGGCGTGATACTCCTTATTTAAAATACCTTTTTTAGACGTACTACAAGATAGTATTATGACAATTAAAAATAAGGATAACCAAAAAAAAGTTTTTCTGTAAAACATTGAATCGATCTAATTAATTATAACTTCAATTTCTAACAATTATTATCTATTTGAATTACATATTTTAATCAATCATGGTATATATTGTTTTTTTACTTAGCTGAGATAAACTATTTATCTTTATAAAGTCATAGTTTTTCGATTTTTGTAAATTTGAAAAAAAAGCTATGCCCAGTCTTAACACACTAAAAGTTGGTGCTGTTGATAGATTAACCTCCCAGTCTGTAGTCATCTCAATTGATGTTCCCAATCATTTGAGTTCTTCCTATGTTTACCTCCCTGGTCAATATATTACTTTAGAATTAGAAATAAATGGTAATACAGTTCGCAGATCTTATTCTATTTGTTCATCCCCATATAGCGGCTTACTTCAAGTAGGAATTAAAGAAGTGCCCAATGGTATTTTCTCAACTTATGTAAATCGAAAAATTAAAAAAGGTGACGAAATTAAAGCTGGAAAACCTGAAGGGCGTTTTACATTTAATTCTAAAAATGAATCCATTCCAATTATGGCTGTTGCAGCTGGAAGTGGAATTACTCCAATAATGTCTATTGTAAGGTCTTTTCTTGACAGCTCACCAAATATACCTTTTACTCTTATATATGGAAACAAAACGCTTGAAAAAACAATGTTTTATAATGAGTTAAAAAATCTTGAGGATAGATTTGAAACATTAAAAATTTATTGGTTTTTTAGTGAAGAAAAAATTGATGGTGCTGAATTTGGAAGGATTGATTCTGTGTTTTTTGATAATATTCTAAAAAATAATTCTAATTCTTATCCTAAGTTACTCTACTTGTGCGGTCCTGAAAAATTGATCGGCTATAGCAAGCAATTCTTTTTAGAAAAAGGTTTTGATGAGGATAATATTCTTTTTGAGCTATTTACCTCATCTATTCAAGGCTCCCATGAAAACAATGATATAAAAGAAAAGGGTTTACTAAATATTAAGTACGATGATTTAACACATGAATTAATGCTTAATCAAAATAAAACATTACTTGAAATTGCACTAAATGCTAAAATTGACGTCCCTTATTCATGCCAGGGGGGTGTTTGCAGCAGTTGCATTGCTAGACTCACTGAAGGTAAGGTTGATATGACAAATAATCAGATTCTAACAGATAATGAAATCCAAGAAGGTTTAATTCTTACCTGCCAAGCGATCCCAAAATCTAATAAAATTAAAATTGATTTTGATGATGTATAATTATCTTAATTCAAATTTTTCAGAATAAAATATGTAATAGTAAAGCTTTTAAATATCTTTGTTTAAAGAATTTAGATGTTGATTTAATTTTTTATTATGAAAAATTTTTTTGAAGGCATAGCTTGGGTATTTGAAGAAGTATTTTTTTTACCTTTTACAATATTAAGAGAGCTGGAGAATACCAGTTGGACTTTAGCTAGTTCAGTTAATTGGATATTTCTTATAATTGGTTTTCTAGCAATGATTTATTGGGTGCTGAAACTTAATCTTTTCCATAAAAATGGAGAGGAGAACAAAGATCCTTCAGCTCATTCATTTTTATAAATCAAATCCAATATCCTTGCGGTAATACTTTCCATCGTATTCGATTTTCTCTACAATTTTATATGACTCTTTCAATGCTGTTTTAAAATTATCTCCAAATGAGGTAATAGCCATAACTCTTCCTCCTGAGGTTTTAAGGGAACCTCTATCAATGCTTGTCCCAGCCTGGAATACCATTTTATTTTTTGGCAATCCAAAAATATTTTTACCTTTTTGATAAGCTTCAGGGTATCCCTTAGAAACAAGCATAACTGTTGCTGCGCTTTTGGGTGTTATTTGTAATTTTATTTTATCAAGGGTCCCCTCATTTGCTGCTTTAAAAACCTCTACTAAATCATTTTCAATCCTTGGGATGACTACTTCAGTTTCGGGATCTCCCAATCTTACATTGTATTCGATTACAAAAGGGTTATCCCCTGCTTTAATAAGTCCAATAAAAATAAATCCTTTATAATTTATGCCATCTTTTTTAAGTCCTTCTATTGTAGGCTTAATAATTTGGTTATCTATTTTTTCATCAAAGATTCTATCAACAAATGGGACCGGTGATATTGCACCCATTCCACCAGTATTTAAGCCCTTATCACCATGCCCAATTCGTTTATAGTCTTTTGCCATTGGCAGTTTGACATAGTTATCTCCATCAAATAATACAAAACATGAAAGTTCAATGCCTGACAAGAATTCCTCAATTACAACTTTTTTTGAAGCTTCGCCATATTTACTTTCTAAGAGCATTTGGCCTAGCTCAAATTTAGCCTCTTTTAGGTCTTCAATTATCAAAACTCCTTTACCAGCGGCAAGACCATCAGCTTTTAAAACATATGGGGGTTTACTTTTTTCCAAAAACTTTTCTCCTTCACTAAGGGTTTCTGAAGTGAACTCTGAGTATGCTGCAGTAGGTATTTTGTGACGTTTCATAAACTCCTTTGCAAAAGACTTACTGCCCTCCAGCTGCGCAGCCTTTTTTTGTGGTCCAATAACGCCAACATTTTTTAAATAGGGATCCATAGTAAAAAAATCATGAATACCTAAAACAAGAGGATCCTCTGGTCCAACAATAACTAAGTCTATTGAATATTTTAAAACGGCTTTTTTAATCCCATCGAAATCAGAAACTTTTAATTTTAAATTTATAGCGCAGTTTGCAGTTCCGCCGTTACCTGGAGCAGCATAAAGTTTATTACAAAGTTTACTCTGATTTAATTTCCAACACAAAGCATGTTCTCTTCCACCACCTCCAATAACAAGTATATTCATGAAATTCAATTTCTATAAAGATAATATCTAAAAAATTCTACACTTATTAAACAATCATTTAATCTTTAATAAAATGATATATTTGTTTTTCCAATTTTTTAGCAAAAGTTAAATATGATTTCGCTGGATTTGGCCATTTGAAAATCCATTTATTTAGATCTTTTGAATTTAAAATTGGGAAAAAAAGCTCCATTCCTTGCAAACGACTTTTTTGGTTAATGTGTTCTAACCCATCTGATATAAATAAAACTGGTGTTCCAAAAGCTACTGCAGGTAATGCTGTGTGAATTCGTGAAGTTATTACCAATTTAGCTCTGGCAATATCTTTTAGTTGTTTTATTGCTTCATTTGATCTTTCTTTTTCTGAAAACTTTTTAGGATCTAAAAGTTGGGATTTAAAATATGCCGGATCTTTCTGCTTTGATAGAAAAAAATTTAATCTTTTCATAGCTTTTGAATACTGTCTGTTATTTTTTAAAGTTTTGATCTTATTAAAGACTGTTTTTAATGTAAATCTTGATTCATCAAAATTTTTAGATATTAGGCGTTCCATAGGACTAATTACTAAAATTCCTTGTCGTCTAGTGTTTTTTGGAACAAAGTTGTCTCTCTTTAATGTAAGAGTTAAACAAGCAGAAAAATAACTCTCAATTCCACAATTTGATAAAATTTTTTGGGTGTAAGTATCTCTGCAGCCTATAGGTTGGTACTTTTTTAAGTACTTGACTCCCGTCTTCGAAAGCATCATTTTTTTTGACGTAGGATTCAAATGAAATGATACAAAAAATGGTTTAATATTATTCGAAGGTGGCCAATTAGACGGTTTTTCCATAAACCATCCATTCATAAAAACAAATACCTTTGATCCTTTATAAATATGTAATTGATCCCGATCCAATTCTTGAATAATTTGATTTTTGAAATACTGTTTCACAGCTTCACTTTGGATAAAGTCTCCTAAATTATTTGAATTCGGATAAGATAGTACAGCAAAAGTTTTATTCATTAGAATTTATTTCGGTCAAACTATTTTTAAATTCTTCTTTTCTTCTTTCGATAGGATATTGAATTTTAATTCTATTTCTAGCTTTTATAGAAAGTCCTTTTTTTTCCAATTTTAAAAAAGAACAAACTTTATCAATATCTTTTGTTCCTTCAAAAATAAGACCAGTATCTCCAATTACTTCAGGAATACCGAACACTCTATTCCCAATGGGTATACATTCACACAACATAGCTTCACAAAGAACATTCGGCAAGCCTTCTATTATTGAGCCCTGGAAATAATAAGTATGTCCTGCATAAAGTTTTTTTAGTTTTTCAATATTTTGTTCTCCCAAAATTTTGACATTTTCAGGGATAGAACCCAAAAAAAAATTCTTTTTTACACCTGCCAAAGTAAACTTAAAATGTGGTAATCGCTCTGCCAAATCAAAAAACATTGGAATCCCTTTTCTTTCAAATGTTCTTCTATCAGAAATATTTGCAACTGTCAGAACTGTTTTAGGTAATTTTTTTTTCACTTTTTTCCAGAAATTACTGTCATAAGCTGTTGGGATTTCTTTTATTGGGGTTGATAAGTCAGGAACAAAAAATTTAATCCCCGATTTAGTTTTTGTTTCTGCCCATGCGAATCTACATCCATCAGATAATGTCTTATGAACAACCCAAATTGAATTTGATTTTTTTAAATTCCACTTGGCTAATTTTTGTCTAGTATTATTTTTCAAAAAAATACCATAATTTAAATTTGAGTTAGAGACTGCATCATATCCTCCAATAATAATAGTTATTGATTTTTTAAAAAATTTCGACATTAGAACAGGTACAGTGGTATGATAATCATTGAACCAACTAAACACCCCTATTGAAGTCGGCAAATAAAAAAAAGAAAGAACTAACTCTTTTATTCTATTGTAAAAAAAACGTAAAGGGTCTTTGTACGGTGGAGAATAAATTAATAAAACTTTAAATCCAATTTTTTCTAGAAGTTTGATGTCTTTATATACAAAAGTGTTTTTTACATTGCATACTAATACTACTTTTTTCGATAAGCCTTTCTTCATACACTAAATTGTAAATTTTTTTAAACTATCCGCAATTAATCTATCATCAGAAACTCTTGGAACTTTATTTTGTCCTCCCAACTTACCTATACTTTTCATATATTTTTGGAAACCATTTTTTTGTATCACTGTGATTACTAATGGTCTTAATATTTTACCTTCAACTAAGTCATTGTAGTAAATGTTTTTGCTTTTCATAGCAAAATCAATATTACTAGCAAAAGTTTCTTTTTCTTTTGGTGGTGTTTCAAATTCTATAAACCACTCGTGGTAAGGTAATCCAGCTTCAGGAGTTATTTGAGGAGCTACAGTGAATTCTTTTACTCTTATAATATCTTTTGTCTTTTCTATAGCATCTCTTAACGATTCTTCTACTTCGCTAACAATTACATGCTCACCAAAAGCAGAAATAAAATGTTTTATTCTACCACTTACAATTACTCTAAAAGGGTATTTGTTTGTAAACTTGATCGTATCTCCAATATTATATCTCCAAAGACCTGCAGAAGTGGAAATTATCATAACATAATTAACTCCTAAAATAACTTCGCTTAAGCTATGAATAACAGGTTTTTGATCGAAAAAAGTATTTGCTACAACAAATTCATAGTAAATCCCGTGATTCAGTAATAATAATAGTCCTTTGTCATTTTGATTATCTTGATATGCAAAGAAACCTTCTGAAGCAGGATAAAATTCAATGCTATCAGGGATACGCCCAATTAATTTTTTGAACAAACCCTTGTAAGGTTCAAAGTTAACACCACCATATACAAATAAAGAAAAGTTAGGAAAAAGATCTCCTATATTTTTATTTGTCTTTGAGATTAATTTTTCGAAATACATCTGAACCCATGAAGGTATTCCTCCAATAATGGTCATATCCTTATCATAGGTTTCCTCCACAATAGCGCTAACTTTAGTTTCCCAATCTTGAATGCAATTTGTATCCCAAGTGGGCATTCTATTTTTTTGTAAATAACTGGGTAGATGATGGGCTACAATCCCTGAAAGACGTCCTAATGCAACTCCATTTTTGTCTTCCAACAATGGGCTACCCTGAATGAATATGTGTTTGCCATTTACTATACTTGAATTATTTGTAAAATAAATATAATTTAACAAGGCTTCCCTAGCAGCTCGAATGTGCTGGTAAATAGCTTCTTTGGTAATTGGTATATATTTTACACCTGAAGTGGTGCCACTTGATTTTGCAAAATAAAGTGGTCTGCCAGGCCACAAAATATTTTGCTCCCCTGAAATGATCATTTCTATGTAGCTCCGCAGACCTTCATAATCTCTAATTGGGATCTTAAGTTTAAAAGATTCAATAGTTGTGATTTTATCAAACTCGTGGTCTTTGCCAAAAAGAGTATATCTAGCTTTTTTTATAAGGTTCATAAATACTTTTTCTTGAGTCTTTAAGGGATTTTTTATCCATTTTTCATTTTTCCTGTGAGACCACGCTGCAAATATTTTAGCCCCTTGTTTTTTTATCATTTAACAGAAAAATTAAAAAAGTTTTCTGGGTCCATTGGATAACCATCCATCCACAACTCAAAATGAAGATGATAACCTGTGGTATACTCTCCCGTATTTCCAGCAGAAGCAATAACTTCACCAGATAAAACTGAGTCCCCCTGCCTTTTGTTTAAGGAAGAATTATGCTTATAAACCGATAAAAGACCAAAATTGTGCTCTAAAATAATTACATATCCTGTTTCCGAAGTCCATTCTGAGAATACAACTGTTCCATCAGCAATTGCTTTAATTGGCATATTTTTTTCAACGGCAATATCAACTGCATAGTGGGATTTGTTTCTATCAAAAGGCTGCGAAACTTGTCCTTCTACGGGTGGGAATAAAAATGTATTTAATTCAATCTCTTTTCTTGAAACTGGACTATACTTATCTTGCTGTGAAACAAAAACTCTAAGTAAAGAGTCTTCCAAAACTGATTCTGTATTCAATTCGTCACTGATCGTAAGACTTTTTTGTGTTTCCGCCAATGAACTTTGTTCCTCTAAGGAAATATCTTCCGTTAAAACTTTTTTGACGGAATTTAAGTATCTTATATTTTGATCATATAATTGGATAAGGGAATCCGTGAGAAATAGATTCTGAATTGCTTTTGCTCGTATTTCTGATGAATCATAACCTGGAATATATTCTTTTAATGGGGTATAGGAAATTACTGTAAAAATCAAACCTGATGAAATACAAATCAATAAAAATGAAACTAGGATAGTTTTGAGTCTTGAAGTTCTTATTTGACCCTTTTCTTCAAAGGTTTCCTCATCGATTATCATTACCAGATAAGGATTCCTTAATTTTTGGAAAAATTTTCTCTTTTTGTTTGCTTTATCCCTCATGATGATATCAAATATAAGGAATCCTAGGGGTGATAGGATTGAAGGATAGAATTTTCATGTAATTGAAATTAAATATTTCTGTACATTTGTTAAATAATTATAAATCATGTCAATTTTAATAATTTTAGGTATGATAGGCGCACCACAAATAATTCTTATTATAGCAGTTGTTCTGCTACTTTTCGGTGGACGAAAAATTCCAGAACTAATGAAAGGTTTAGGAAGTGGAATTAAAGAGTTTAAAAATGCTACGAAAGAAGAAGAGAAACCGTCTAACTTAGATAAAGATAAGAAGGCTTAATTCACTTTTTTAATTGTCGTAATTATTGTATTTAATTCGAACATATAGTCCCTTTTGTTCATAGAAGGTGCGAAAGCAAACCCTTCAATAACCATCCATTTTTCAGTTAAGCTATCCCTAACTATATAATTTACAAATGGTCCTGCCATAAAGTCGTTTGCTACCTCCCATGTCCCTTTTGTTAGATAACCTTTTTTACCGTCTAAGGTAACCTTATAAAAATACGGCTGATAAGCCCGTTCTGTTATCATATAACTTCCTCTTAAGCGACCTGGTATGTAAAGTTTTCCTATCGAATCTCTTATATTTAAAATTTTAGTATTAAAATTTTTATCCGATATATTATCAGATATTTCATAAGCTATGATGTTAAGGTGACCTTTTTGAACTTTTTTTTGTATCCAAATAAAATTAGCAGTGTCTTTTACTGTTTCGTAAACTGATGGATAAACTAAATCGTATCCAAAACGTTTTTTGAGGTTTTTGTCATTAGTTGGAGATTTATTGATTCTTCTTAATTTTTCTTTTCTCTCATTCTCTTTAACCGTTTGACTAAATAATAACATATTTTCTTCAAATAAAAACTGTTGCACTTCAGCATCTTCACCAGTTACTAAACCAACTATCTGTGGCCTTGAAAATTGATCTTTTGCTAGCTGAAATCTAGAAACAGAATCTTTTTGAAACCAAATTATGTTTCTGCTTTGCCTCCCAAATCCAGAAAATGCTTTTGGATTTAAGTAATCGAGAGAAAATTGAGGTTCATCTAATGGAAGACCTTCGTACTCCTTGCCCAAATTATCTCGAACCAGCTTACCTAACTCTCCTTTCCAATCTGGAATTGGCATTACAATTGTTATATGATTTAAATTCCCACTTGAATCAGGTATAAATGCTTGAGATCTATCAACCTTAGTATTGCAGGAGATTATTAAGAATGATGCAATTAAAAAAAAGGATATAATATTTTTCATAACTATTTATTCAAAGAAGCAATTCCTGGAAGAATTTTACCCTCTAAACTTTCTAACATTGCACCTCCACCGGTGCTTATGTAGCTCATATCATTATCCATTTTAAACTTTTTTACAGCAGCAACTGAGTCTCCTCCTCCTACCAGAGAAAAGGACCCATTTATAGTTGCTTCAGCAATTGATTTCCCGGCGGCTATTGTTCCTGCCGAAAAGTTGGGAAACTCAAAAACTCCAAGCGGTCCGTTCCAAAGAATAGTTTTACATTTTATTATAACTTCATGAAACTTTTTTATACTTTCTGGGCCAGCATCCATAGCTTCCCAACCATTTTCAATTTCCATAACATCGAAAATTTTTTGCTTTGCATTATTGCTAAAAGTATTCCCTGCGACAACATCAACAGGAAAATGTAACGACACATTCTTCTTTTTTGCTTTATCAATTAAATCTAAAGCATAATTGCAATAATCTGGTTCGCATATTGAGTTTCCAACTTTTCCACCAAGTGCTTTTGTAAACGTATATACCATGCCCCCGCCTATAATTAGATGATTCACTTTTTCTATTAGGCTTTCTATTATTGTGATTTTTGTGGAAACTTTAGCACCACCAAGTATAGCTAGAATTGGAGATATTCCATCATTCATTACCTTCTCTATGGCCATAACCTCTTTTTCTAAAAGGCTTCCAAAACATTTATTATTTTGGAAAAAATTAGCAATAATTGTAGTAGATGCGTGGGCTCTATGTGCGGTTCCAAAAGCATCGTTGACAAAGATTGTCCCAAGCTTTGAAAGTCCTTTTGAAAAGAGTAAATCGCCTTTAGTCTCTTCTTGATTGAAACGAAGGTTTTCCATTAACAATACTTGTCCTGATAGCAAAGAGGCCGCTTTAGATTCTGCCTCGGGGCCTATACAAGTTTTACAGAATAGTACTTTATGCTCCAAAATTTCTGATATTTTATCAATAATGTTTTGAAATGATAAGCTTTGCTCAAAACCATTTGGCCTTCCTAGATGTGAAAGTAAAACGCAACTACCGCCCTTTGACAAAATATAATCAATTGTGGGTTTTGCCGCCTTTACTCGCGTAGTGTCAGTTACTTGTAAATCTTCGTTTAAAGGGACATTAAAATCAACGCGAACAATTGCCCGTTGATTTTTGAAATTTATGTCTTTTAATGTTCGCATTTTTTGATTTTCTCAAAAATACAACAAAGGCATATTTAATCAATTTATTTTTAAAAAGATGTAATGTTTTTGATGTTTAGTTGCTTTATATTTACTTATGCACTGGACAAAGGTTATAGGACAAAAAAATTTAAAAAATAAATTAGAATATCTGATTGAAACAGGTCAAGTGCCTCATTCTCAATTATTTATAGGGCCCTCTGGTTACGGCTCTCTTCCCTTAGTTATAGAATTTTCATTATTTCTATTAGAAGATAAGAATGTTAGCAACGCCGTAAAAAAATTAAGTGAAAGATGCCAACATCCTGATTTACATTTTATCCTCCCGATTGTGAAAAGAAAGAATGAAAAAGTAGTTTACAGTCATGACTACATTCATGATTGGTTAAGGTTCATTGATCTTAAACCATATGGCAATTATAGTGAGTGGTTCGAATCCATTAATGTTGGCAATCGACAGGGATTAATTAGTATTGTGGATATTGAATACGCTCGTAAAAAAATCTCCTTGAAGGCTTTTAATGGAGGTGCTAGAGTTTGCATTTTGTGGGGTGCAGAAAAGATGAGTAACCAGGCTTCAAATGCGTTTCTAAAAATTTTAGAGGAGCCGCCTAAGAATACCTATTTTCTACTAATTGCCGAAAATCAAGAAGAAATTTTACCCACAATAGTATCACGGTGCCAAATTGTCAATTTGAGGCCTATAGAAAGTTCTGCTCTTACAGATGTAATTGAGAAAAGAACTAATAATCCAGAAATATTAGTAGCAAAAGCCCAGGGTAACTTTAGTGATTTACTTAATTTGATTAATAGTGATAAAGATAAAGAGTTTGAGGGTCTGTTAATTGACGGCTTAAGAAAAGCTTTTAAAGTAAAAGAAAATAAAAAATTTATTGTTGATTTAATGGATTGGTCTACCTCACTTTGTGATTTTGGAAAAGAAGAACAAAAGACATTTTTAGAGTTTGGGGTTCAGTTTTTTAGAGATGCATATTTATTGAATCATTCTTTAAATGATATTGTAACTTTTAAATCAAAAACAAATTTTGACTTATCAAAAATTGCACCTTATGTTAACGATATGAATGTAAAAGAATTGGTCACCCTTTTTGAGGAAACTCATTTTAACATTCTAAGAAATGGTAATGTGAAAATGCTCTTTATCAATCTCGCTTTTAAATTATCTGAATTGATTACTATAGATGTTAAATAGACTTCTTAAAAATAAAAATCATAGAAGAAAACTCTTTATTAAATAAGGCGCTAAAATTTGATATTAAAGCGAAGAAAAATCCTCTAATCATTGCAAACCGCGAATTTTTATGAGTTTCAGATATATATGAAATGTAAAACGCATCAAAAAATAAAGGATACTTTTTTTCAAGCTTAAACCCTTTTGACTCAACTAAAGAGGTTATTCCTTTAATTGTAAAATGCCATATGTGTCTGGGTACATCTAATGCTGCCCAATATGACTTGTAGTACCTTGCATCTAAACTATTAATATTTGGCAATGCTATCATTAAGACCCCTTTTTTTTCTAAAATATTATGAATGTTAGATAATACATCTTCCGGATTAGGTAGGTGCTCAAGAACGTGCCATAAAGTTATTCCGTCATAGCAAGCAGATTTAGGAATGTCAGCAATTTTTTCGTAAACATTTATGTTTAATAATGATTGGTTTTTAATTTCTTTATTATATGGTTCTACAACAGAAGTTTTAAAATTTTTTTTTGAAAGAAATGCGGCGAATTTACCTGAACCCGCTCCATAATCTAATACTCTATTTCCTTTTAAATAAATTCTAATTAAAAAGAGTTTATATCTAAACATTATCTTTTGAATAAGAAAATAAATAATGTCTAAACCGCCTTTCGCTGTATTTTTAAATGAGTCGTAATTTGATGAATCATAATATGATGATACATCTTTTATATTTTCAATATTAGTTTTAGCTATTGTCCTGGGTTCGTTCCATGTTATATCAAAATATTCACCTGAAACTAAGTGATCTTTTGCTCTGAATTTTGATTTATGTGACTCGTTCTGTTCCACGTGAAACAAGTTTTACTTTTACCGACCCATAGATACTAGAAGAACACTAATATCGCTGGGGTTAACTCCACTAATTCTAGATGCCTGAGCTAGTGTTTCAGGCCGCAACTTATTTAATTTTTCTTTAGCCTCAAATGATAAAGAAGCAAGTTTATCAAAGTTGAAGCTTGATGGAATCTTAATATTCTCTAAACGTTTTAGTTTATCAGCATTTTTTTTCTCTTTCTCTATATATCCAGAATATTTAATTTCTATCTCAGCTTGTTCGAATATAGAGTCATCTATATTCGATTTCTTAATGAACGAATTTAGTTCACTAAAAGAATTTAAATCAGACCTAGAAATATTTGGGCGGGACAAAAGCTTAGAGTACTTATCTGTTTGCTTTATTAGAGTTTCCTTTTTATTAGTCAATAAATCATTTGCTTCTTTTACTGTGTAACTTTTATTTTTTAAAAATTTAACAAGCTCACTGCGTTTTTTAAATTTTTCTTCGACATTTTTAAGCCTTTTTTTAGAGGCCAAACCAATCTTAAAAGATATAGGAGTTAACCTTTCATCAGCATTATCTTGTCTTAAAAGAGTTCTATATTCGGCTCGAGAAGTGAACATACGATAAGGTTCTTCAGTGCCTTTAAGAATAAGATCATCAATTAATACACCTATATAAGCCTCCTCCCTTCCAAGAACAAGAGGGTTTTTATTATTGTTTTTCTGATGTGCATTTATACCTGCTATAATACCTTGGGCAGCGGCTTCTTCATATCCTGTAGTTCCATTAATTTGTCCAGCAAAGAATAGGTTTTGAATCAATTTAGTTTCGAGTGAATGAAACAGTTGAGTTGGTGGAAAATAATCATACTCAATAGCGTATCCTGGCTTTAAAAATTTAACAGACTCAAAGCCCCTTACGGATCTTAAAGCCTTAAATTGTATGTCATATGGTAAAGAGGTAGAGAAGCCATTCACATAAACCTCATGAGTGTTCCACCCCTCGGGCTCTACAAAAATTTGATGCTGTAACTTATCACTAAACCTATCGATTTTATCTTCTATAGAAGGACAATATCTAGGGCCTGTACTTTTAATAGACCCATTAAACATTGGTGATCTGTCAAACCCTTGCTTTATAGTTTCATGTACTTCTAAGTTAGTATGAGTTATATAACAACTTTTTTGTTTTTTTAATGGTGCTGTTTCCTCAGAAAAAGAAAATTTTGAAGGGTTGGTGTCACCTTTTTGTTCCAACATAAAAGAATAATTTAATGACCGGCCATCAACACGAGGGGGTGTTCCAGTTTTCATTCTTCCAGACATAAAACCTATATTTTCTAAACATTTTGTGAGGCCAAACGACGCGTTTTCCCCCACGCGCCCTCCACTGAAGTTCTTTTCCCCTATATGTATCAAACCATTTAAAAAAGTTCCGTTAGTTAAAACTACTGTCTTTGAAAATATTTTAACTCCCAAAGATGTAATCACTCCTTCAACTTGATCATTTTTGACAATTAGATCAACTACCATCTCCTGGTAAAAGTCAAGAAGAGGGGTGTTTTCAAGTTTTTGTCTCCACTCTAAAGTAAACAAACTTCTATCAGATTGAACTCTAGGGCTCCACATTGCGGGACCTTTAGACTGATTCAACATTTTATACTGAATTGCAGATCTATCTGAAATTATGCCGCTATACCCCCCTAAAGCATCTATTTCTCTCACTATTTGCCCTTTAGCAATTCCACCCATAGCAGGATTACATGACATTTGTGCTAAATTTTGGAGATTCATAGTTACCAAAAGAGTTTTAGAGCCAAGATTGGCTGAAGCTGCAGCGGCTTCACACCCAGCATGCCCACCTCCTACAACTATAACATCATACTTAGAATCAAACATAACGGTTATGTTTCACGTGGAACTTTGATATGAATTTATCTTCCATTTTACGCATATTGTCAATTTCCGCCTTGTTATCATCATTATAACCCATACAATGCAGCGCTCCATGTATAATTGCCCTAAGTGTCTCATTTTCAATAGTTTGCCCGTATTCTTTTGCGGATTTATTTATCGCCCAGAATGAAACAAAAAATTCTGCTTCCAATTTGTTATCAGAAGTATAATCAAACGTAATTATGTCGGTATGTGTTTTATGATTAAGATATTTTTTATTCATTTTTAAAAGAACTTCCTTCGAAACAAAATTGTATTGAAGCTTTTTGATATCGTAATTCTGTATTCGCACGAATTCAAATAACGTATCAGAAAGTTTCTTAGTGTCTAAATTGACTGGTATGTTTAAAAATCGTATAATTTTTTTTTTGCAAATATAATGTATTTGTTTTGCTAAGATAGGTGAATAGGTTTATAGCTATTATATTTGTTTCCAATGAATATAAGAGTTCGTTTTGCGCCAAGTCCAACTGGTCCACTTCATATAGGAGGTTTAAGGACAGCTCTTTTTAATTATCTATATGCAAGAAGCAAAAAAGGAAGCTTTATTCTAAGAATTGAAGATACGGATCAAAACCGATACGTAGAAGGAAGCGAAAATTATTTAATTAAAGCCTTAAATTGGTGTGGCATAAAACCTGATGAAGGTCCAAATACAAAAGGTAGCTTTGGCCCTTATCGCCAGAGTGAAAGAAAGAAAATTTATAAAGAGCATATTGATAAACTTATAAACTTGGGAGCGGCATATTATGCTTTCGATAGTGAAGATCAACTCAAGAAATATCGTCAAGAAGATGAAAAGAATGGAAAAACATTTTTATATGGGAGTCAAAATAGAATAAAATTTAGAAACAGTCTAACCTTAAATTTAGCTGAAACTAAAAAGGCCTTAGAAGGGGATTATGTTGTTCGATTAAAAGTAATGGGGGGAGCTAAAGTTAATGTAAATGATGAAATTCGTGGTAATATATCAGTGTCTACAGATTTACTTGACGATAAGATCTTATTGAAAAGCGACGGGTTACCTACTTATCATTTTGCTAATGTTGTTGATGACAAACTAATGGAAATAACAGATGTTATACGTGGAGAAGAGTGGCTTCCTTCGTTACCAATACACAAACTAATATACGATGCTTTCAATTGGAATTTACCTCGTTTCATGCACTTACCATTAATTTTAAAACCCAATGGCAAGGGAAAACTATCAAAAAGAGATGGTTTAAAAGATGGGTACCCCGTTTTTCCCATTAAATTTAAAGAATTAAATCTTGGTTTTAAAGAAAGAGGGTTCTTGTCGGAGGGAATGGTAAATTATCTTGCTTTATTAGGATGGAATAGTGGAACAGAAAATGAAATATTTAATATGTCGGATCTGACAAAATACTTCAGCATAAAAAAAGTTCAAAAGGGAGGAGCAAGATTCGATTATGAAAAGGCTTGTTGGATAAATCAACAACACATATCAAAATCTGATGTAAAAACCTTAATGGAACAAAAAATTGTAAAGGAAATATTAGAAAAAGTAGATGAAGTGAAGCGTATTAATATATTGAATCTGGTTAAAAATCGTCTCAAGACTCTAAATGATCTTAAGAATGAAATCAGATTTTTAGATGATCCGCAAGATTATGATAAAAAAAGTGTAATAAAATTAATAGATAAGGGCCCGGTAAAGATTATGGATCAGATTATCATTCTATTGAATTCTGATATAGAAATAGCAGACATGAAACAATCTTTGTTTGAGTGGGGAAAGAACGAAAAAATTCCTTTTGGTTTAATCATGCAAACTCTTAGACTCGCTATTGTTGGTCAATTATCTGGGCCTGATTTATTTCAAATTTGTGCTCTTATAGGAAAAGATGTATCTTTAAAAAGAGTGCAAAAATTTAAAACTTTTTGTTTAAAATAAATTTTACCGATGAGTTTAATCACCTATTTATTCATTCTTTTTTTGTTACTGCTTATCTTGTCTGGTGTATTTGTAGTAAAACAACAAACAGCTGGAATAATTGAACGCTTCGGTAAGTTTACATCAATTAGACAGTCAGGGTTACACTACAGAATTCCGTTAATTGATAAAATTGCTGGAAGGCTAAGTTTAAGGATTTTACAATTGGATGTTATTGTAGAAACGAAAACAAAAGATGATGTTTTCGTCAAACTTAAGGTCTCTGTTCAATATAAAGTTGTTAAAGAAAAAGTCTATGATGCATTTTACAAACTTGACTATCCACAAGATCAAATAACCTCATACGTTTTTGACGTAGTTAGGGCGGTTGTACCAAAAATGAAACTCGATGATGTTTTCGAAAAAAAAGATGAAATTGCTAATGCCGTTAAAGGGGAACTAAATGATGCTATGATTAATTATGGATACGATATTATAAAAGCTCTTGTTACGGATATTGATCCAGATACTGAAGTAAAAGCCGCTATGAATAGGATAAATGCTGCTGAACGCAAAAAAGTTGCAGCACAATATGAAGGAGACGCAGAACGTATTCTTATTGTTGAAAAAGCAAAGGCAGAAGCTGAAAGTAAACGTCTTCAAGGGCAGGGGATAGCAGATCAAAGGAGAGAAATTGCGCGAGGCCTTGAGGAGTCTGTTGACGTTCTAAATAAAGTAGGCATAAATTCTCAGGAAGCTTCAGCGCTAATCGTGGTTACCCAACATTATGATACACTTCAATCAATTGGAGGAGAGACCAATACAAATTTGATACTGCTGCCAAACTCTCCTCAAGCTGGAAGTGAAATGTTAAATGACATGGTGGCTTCTTTTACTGCAAGTAATCAAATAGGAGAGGCAATGAAAAAGCAAGGCTTGAATACTAAAAAATCAGAGGAAAAAGATTAATTTATAATTTAGTCTTGGACCATGTGTCCCTTAATCCGACTGTTTTGTTAAAAACGAGATTATTTGTACCACTTTCTTTATCGACCACAAAATATCCTAGACGTTGAAATTGAAACCTGTCACCTGGTTTTGATGAGATTAAACTAGGCTCCACCATTGCATCAATAACTTTTAGTGAGCTTTCATTTAAAAAAGATTTAAAGTTTTCCTTTTCTTTATCAGGAGCAGATATGTTGAATAAACGGTCGTAAATTCTCACCTCTGCATTTATTGAGTCTCTCTGGGTTACCCAGTGCAAGGTCCCTTTTACTTTCCTTTTACTTGCATCGCTTCCTGAACCACTTTTACTTTCGGGGTCATATGTACATAAAACCTCTATTATATTTCCTTCAGTATCTTTAACAATAGATTCGGCTTTTATAATATATGCGTTTTTTAAGCGAACCTCTTTGCCTAAGGAAAGACGAAAAAACTTTCTGGTTGCATCTTCTTTAAAATCTTCTTTTTCGATGTAAAGATGTTTTGAAAAAGGGAACTGTCTTTTTCCATCATTGTGATTATGAGGGTTTATCTCACCCTCTAATGTCTCCGTTTTATATTCCGGATAGTTAACTATGGTTAATTTAAGTGGGTCTAAAACCGCCATTACCCTTGGGGATGTTTCATTTAGATCTTCTCTTATCGAATGCTCTAATAACGACAAATCAATTACATTCTCCCGTTTTGCTACTCCTGCTGTTTCGACAAAGTTTTTTAATGCGGTTGGTGTATATCCCCTCCTTCTTAATCCAGATATAGTTGGCATTCTAGGGTCGTCCCATCCTTTTACATATCCTTCCTCTATAAGTTCAAACAACTTTCTTTTACTTGTAACAGTAAAAGATAAATTCATCCTGGCAAATTCTCTTTGTTTAGGGCGTAATGGTTTTTTTTTACCTAATGCATCTAAAAACCAGTCATAAAGATCTCTATGTGGTTTAAATTCTAAGGAACATAGCGAATGTGAAATTTGTTCAATGTAGTCTGATTGCCCGTGTGTCCAGTCATACATTGGATAAATGCACCAATCCTTACCTGTTCTATGGTGCTTCTTAAATAGAATCCTATACATAATTGGATCTCTCATAAGCATATTGGAAGAAGACATGTCAATTTTTGCCCTTAAAACATGCTCTCCTTCCTTAAATTCTCCCAATTTCATTTTTGAAAATAAATCTTGATTTTCTTTTATAGCTCTATTTCTGAAAGGGCTGTTTACACCGGGTTGTGTTGGTGTTCCTTTTTGTACAGCTATAGTTTCTGAAGGCTGCGAGTCAACGTATGCTTTTCCTTTCAAAATAAGATCGTTGGCCCAAATAAAAAGCTGTTCAAAATAATCTGACGCATAACACTCCTTGTCCCATTTATACCCCAACCATAATATGTTTTCTTTAATTGCATCCACATACTTCTGTTCTTCTTTAGCTGGGTTCGTGTCATCGAACCTTAAATTAACAGGGGCTTTATATTTTTTCCCTAAGTTAAAATTTAAACATATTGCCTTAACGTGTCCTATATGTAAGAATCCGTTTGGCTCTGGAGGAAACCTAAATTTTAATTGATTTTTTGAGTAGTCTGCCCTAAGGTCGTCTTCAATAATATGCTCTATGAAATGTAAAGCTCTAGCCATAGATTTTTTTGTAAAGATAATGAATGCATTTGTTGAAAGAAAACAAGAAAACAGTCTTTATATTTGCACTGTGTTATGGACAAAATATACTTAAAGAACATAAAAATTTATGCATACCATGGTTGCATGGAGGAAGAAAAAAAAATAGGTAGTAATTATTTAGTTAACCTCATTATACACGCAGATTTGAGCATGTCTTGCAAATCAGACGAATTAAAGGACACTGTTGACTACGTTGCTCTGCTTGACATAGTAAAAAACCAAATGAAAATGAGGTCCAACCTTTTAGAGAATGTTGCTGACAGAGTTGTAAACAAGATAATTTCCAAATTCCCTTCTGTTAAAAAAGCTGTTGTTAAGATAGCAAAACTTAATCCTCCCATCAATGGAGACATAGATGAAGTTGTGATAAGACGAGAAAAAAAGAGAGAAAAGAAGAAATTAGATTAATATTGTGTTATTTTTAAAGTCCGGCATCGTGGCCGAGTGGCTAGGCAGAGCTCTGCAAAAGCTTTTACAGCGGTTCGAATCCGCTCGATGCCTCTTTCTTTATTCTGTATAAATTTTGCCGCCTAGCTTTTTGTTTGTAATTGTCTTATTTGGTTTCCCAAAAACTCGTAAAACTCCGCTTACAATGTTTGCGTTTAAAAGGGTTTTAGCTTTAATATATGCATATCCTCCTAGTATGCCCCTTATTTTGGATTGTTCTGTTTTAAGGCTTTCGGCCTCACATATTCCTCCTGAATGAAAGTAGAGTTCATGATTCACAACTTCGCCCGAAAGGTGTATTTTTCCACCTAAGCCTACTTGTGTATCTAACCGTTGCAGTTTTACGCAGAGGTCGATTTTCGAATTTGTTGAGGCAAACAAAATAAGCTTGGTTTGATCTAATCTTAAAGAAGATTTTATTGTGCTCCCCTGATAGGCTGAAATACTGTTTAAAGTACTATTAAAATAAAGATCTATTTTAGTAGCTTCTTGGTTAAAAATATCTCCCCTAGATGTTCTAATTTTTAAATTCCCGTCTTTAATTGTAACAACAATCAGATCTGAGTTTGGTCCAGTAGCTATAATTTTATTAACGTCTGATGAAATTAAATTTACTTCAATATTTGAATATGTTTTAATTCCCGTAAAAGATCCTGTAGTTAATACTCTCCTGCTATTGTCCTGACAAAACCCAGTCGTTATTAATCCAATAACTAAAAAATAAAATAATAGTTGTTTCTTTTTCATGTATCATTCTACTAGTAAAAAATCCAAGAACCTCTTCTCAACGTTTGCTTTGTGTACTTTTATTCGCAGCATATCTCCAAGCTGATAGATTTGCTTTGTGTTTCTTCCAAAAATTGAGTGGTTATCAATATTGTAGATATAAAAATCTCCTTTCATGTCCTTCAATCTAATCATACCCTCGCATTTATTTTCTATTATCTCAACATAGATTCCTCTTTCTGTAACTCCTGAGATAACTCCCTCAAACTCTTTTCCTATTTTGTTTTGCATAAAAACAATCTGCATATGCTTGATAGAATCTCTTTCTGCTTTTGTGGCTAGTTGTTCTCTTATAGATGAGTGTTTACAGGCTTGTTCTAAAACACTTTGCTTTGTGTTTTTCTTATCTTCTAAATATGAATTTAACAGCCTGTGAACGAGAACATCAGGATACCTACGTATTGGAGAAGTAAAATGGGTATAATGATCGAATCCAAGGCCATAATGACCTATATTTTTTGTTGTGTATTCTGCTTTTGACATACTTCTCAAGGCTAAGGTGTCTATAAGGTTTTGTTCTTTTTTACCTTTGCATTGATCTAATAACTTATTTAATGCTCTATTGACATTTTTGCTTTTAAGGTTAAAATCATATCCAAAAGAAGAACTCGTCTTTTGTAGGCTATATAATTTTTCCTCATCAGGGCTGTCATGAACCCTAAAAATAAATGGTCTCTTTTTTTGCCTTTTAACGTACGAGGCAACCTTCTTATTTGCTAAAAGCATAAACTCCTCTATTAGTTTATTTGCGTCACCGTATTCTTTATAAAAGACACTTACTGGCTCGTTTTTATTGTTCAAGTTGAAATTGACCTCTTTTCTTTCAAAGGATATTGCTCCGTCTTTTATTCTTTTTTTGCGAAGCGTTTTTGCCAGATTATTAAAAATTATTATTGCGTCGTATAGATCTCCAGAAATTATGTAGCTTTCTTTCTGAAGAGAAATGTGCTTCTTAATTGTCTTTGTTTGATTTTGTAATATATGATTTACCTCTTCATAAGAAAATCTTTTGTCGGATTTTATTACTGTTTTACCATACCATTCATTTAAGACTTCACTTTCATTATTCATTTGGAAAACTGCTGAAAAAGTATATTTCTCCTCTTTTTCAATTAAAGAGCATAATTCATTTGATAGTTTTTCAGGCAACATTGGTACAACTCTGTCTACTAAATAAACAGATGTTCCTCTTTCGTAGGCTTCTTTTTCCATAAGGCTGTTTTCTTTAAGATAGTGACTAACGTCAGCTATATGAATTCCTATTTCGAACAAATCTTCGTTTATAATTTTTAATGACAGCGCATCATCAAAGTCTTTAGCATTTACCGGATCAATTGTTATTGTTGTTACTTTTCTGAAATCTCTTCTTCTTTTAAGTTCTTTTCTATCAATCTCTTTTTCTAATTGTTCTGCTTCTTCATTTACACCCTTTGGGAATACATAGGGAAGACCGTTTTCGTGTAAAATTGCATGTATTTCTGTCTCTGTTTCACCTGGCAGCCCTATGCCCTTTATTATTTTGCCGTTAGGGGCGTCTCTTCCTTCAAACCATTCTTTTATTATAACAACAACTTTTTCCCCGTTTTTATAGTTTTTAATTTCGTCCGGCTCAATAAAAATATCCGTATACATTAATCCTCGTTTGGTTAAAACAAAACCATAATCGGATTTTAAGACTAACTCACCGACGTATTCTTTTTTGTTTCTTTCTAGAACCTTTATGACTCCCGCTTCTTTGCTTTTCCCAGTTATAATAAAATTAATTAAGTCACCATCCAGAGCTCTATTTAACTTTACATTTGGTATAAATAATTCTTCTTTTTTTTCGGATGAATAAACTTTTCCTTTTCCGGACGGTAACAAACTCAATCTACTCGTATATATGGTTTTTTCTTTTATTCTGAATACATATTTACCCTTTCTTTCTTCAATTAAAATTTTGTTTTTACTTAAATTTAATAGGACACTTATAATCTTATTCCTGTCTTTATCCTCTTTAAAACCTAAAGAAGAAGCAACTTGCTTATAGTTAAAAGCTTTATTTGGATTTTTTTTATAAAATTTTAAAACTTTTCTTTTTACTTCTTTGTTCTCTTTTCTCGCTTTTGACATGTAAATTCACTTCAAAGCAAAGATAAAATATTCAATGTCTGAATCATATTAACAGAATTAACAATATTTATTATCTAGTAAATTTTTTATTTTTATATATATGTATATATATATATAGTGTTAATATCATGAAAAAAAAAGGCTTATGTCTTTTGTAGTTTGCCAAAGACTAAAATATTAAATTTTTTTAACTGCTTGTAAACGGCATTAAAAGTTAATTATTAATTGTTTAGCGATTTACTAACTGACTGTTAATAAAATAAAATTGTTATAAAAAAGAAAGTACATATCAATTCTAATTGTTAAAAATCTTCTTTTTGTAGTTACAATTTTTATGATAAAAAATGATAAAGGATATTATAAATGTTATTTTTTTGTAAACGCACACTAGAAACAACAAATCAAAAAAAAAAAATAACTTTTTGTCAACAAAAAATTAATAAAGATGTGAACCAAAGACAAAGCTAAATTATCATTCTCTTTATTTTTATAAAAAATATTTTTAATATGAGATTAAGTATAGGGAATGATCATGCAGGAACGGAATATAAAAAAGAAATCATAGACTTCTTAAAATTAAGGGGGCACGATATTCAAAACCATGGGACAGACACAACAGAAAGTGTAGATTATCCAGATTTTATTCATCCAGTAGCAAACGATGTTGCTAGTAAAAAATCAGATCTCGGGATTATTGTATGTGGAAGTGGAAATGGTGCGGCAATGACCGCAAATAAACACCAAAATATAAGAGCTGCTCTTTGCTGGAATAAAGAATTAGCAAAGTTAGCAAGACAACACAATAACGCAAATATTTTAAGCTTACCAGCAAGATTTATATCTATCAAAGAGACAAAGGAAATCGTAGACCAGTTCATAAAAGAAAAATTCGAAGAGGGAAGGCATAAAAGAAGAGTAGATAAAATTCCATGTCCCTAAAACATAAAATCTTTTACAAAAAATTTGATAGTTTATCACGAAAAGAGATACACGATCTTTTTTTGTTGAGATCAGAGGTTTTTGTTGTTGAACAAAACTGTGTTTATCAAGATATTGACGGAAGAGATGAAAAAGGAGAGCATGCGTTAGTAAAAAAAAACAATAAGATTATTGCATATGCACGTGTTCTAGAGGACAGAGTTTCTAACAATATATCAATAGGCAGAATAGTTGTGTCGAAAAAAGAAAGAGGAAATTCTTTAGGGAGCGATCTACTAGACTTTATACTTAAAAAAATACATGAAGAAAAACCTAAGAGGACAATAAAAATATCGGCGCAAGCGCATTTAGAAAAATTTTACACAGACCATGGCTTTAAAAGAACAAGCAATACTTATATGGAAGACGGAATACCCCACATTTCAATGACACACGTTAGAGTAGTGCGAAACTAAACTTTGATTATCAGTGAATAAACTTCCTTAATAAGCAAAGAAAGATCCGGAAGTTTTAAACCTTTATACAAGAAAAGACAATGTCCGCTAAAAGAGATATCATTTTCATTCTTTTTGATAGCTTCCCTTAAAAGCCTCTTAATTTTGTTTCTATCCACCGCACGTTTGAAGAGTTTCTTTGAAACAGTAACAGCAACCTCTAAATGCTCAATTTTGTCGTTTTTAATAAGCCGAAGAATTAAAAAATCAGTTTTAATGACAGTTGAAGCATTAAAAACTGCGCGAAGTTTTATCTTCCCTTTTAACCGTTTAATTTTTTTGCTCTGCAGGACCATAGTAATTATTGTTCTTATCTATGTCAGCCATTAAATTACTAGGATCTATAATTATTGCCTTTATTTGATCTTTAGGAATGTTAATTTTCAAATTGTAATTCAGGCTAGACCAGGCCCAGTCTTTTTGAACGATCCAGCCAATATCATATGGATTTTGTTTTTCCCCTCGCATCAAAGAGATGGGTATGTAATGTAGTTTGCTTTCACCCTTTTTAGACATAACCAATATTTCAAGAGGCATAGGCATCAACTCTTTCCGCTTAATCTTTATAAGTGTTGAGGCTCCGCTTTCAACCACTTCCTCAAGGGCATAATCGATTTTATTAGTTGTTTGAGTCCAGTCGGTCAAATACCATTGAAGTTGTATACCCGAAACACGTTCAGCAATTCTTCTAAAATCATTCGGTTGGGGATGCTTAAATTTCCATTCCCTGTAATATTCTTGGAGAGTTTTGATTAAATTGTCAAAACCAATAATGTAGCCAAGCTGACTCAAAAAGACAGCCCCTTTGCTGTAGGCAGTGCTTTCATATGCATAATTATGATAGTATCGGTTTGCATTCGTGCTTTGTGGCATTTCTCCACCAGACAATGCAAGTCGGTAATAACCATAATAAGAGTTTTGCAAGGGAAACTCTTTGTTTTCTTCCAGAATTTCGTTAGTAGCAAGCGTGGAGATAAAGGTTGTGAAACCTTCATCCATCCACTCATGTTTTGTTTCATTTGTTGCCAGAACATGTTGAAACCATGAATGCGCTAGCTCATGTGCCGTTACTCCAAATAAGGACCCATATTTTCTTCCTCCAGTAATTAAAGTAAGCATCGCATATTCCATTCCCCCATCACCACCCTGCACAACAGAATATTGTTTATAAGGATAGGGACCAATATTTTTATTAAAATACCGCATCATTTTAGCGGTATCCGGCTGTAATTTTTTCCAATTAGAAATTATATCAGAATCATTTTTATAAAAAAAGTGTAATGTAACACCGTTAGGTCCAGGATAAGTATCATGAATGTAATCCTTATCCGCTGCCCAGGTAAAATCATGCACCATAGGAGCAACAAAATGCCATGTTATTTTCCCCTTTTTCGTTTTAGGTTTTTTTCTTTCATGGTACCCCATACCTATTTCAGAGGCATTTTCTAAGTATCCGCTACCCGCGACCATATATTCTTTCTCGAGAGAAATTTTAACATCAAAATTTCCCCACACACCGTGAAATTCTCTACCAATATAAGGGTCGGCGTTCCATCCGTCTACATCATATTCAGCCATTTTCGGGTACCATTGTGCCATAGAGAATTCCACTCCTTCAGAAGAGTTTTTTCCAGCTCGCCGAATAACATCTGGAACGTGCCCTTCAAAGGAAAGATTAAAAGTCGAAGAACCACCGGGAGGAATTGGAGTGTTTAGCGGCACCTCAAGAATTGTCTCAGAAGCGACGGTTTCTAAGCGCATGCCATCTTGAGTTAAATCAGAAACTTTCAAATAACCTTGCTGATCTTTGCTTAGACTGTCTAAAGATACTTTAAAACGCCTGTTTCTGTCAGGAGAATTTTTCTGTTGCACCGCCATTTCGCTACCGGGCTGAAAAGCATTAAAGTACAGATGAAAAAACACTTTCTTAAGTGTTTCAGATGAGTTGTTTTTATATTCAACAGTTTGTGTCCCAGAATAAATAGCTGTTTCTGGATTAAGATCAACCTCTATTTTGTAGTTAACAAATTGTTGCCAGTATTGAGCACCAATCTTAGTACTTATTAGAAGAAACACGAAAAACAGACAAAACCGATAACTATTCATTTTTTTAAAATTAATCGCTAAAATAAGAATCGAATTTATATTGTTCCCTCATACGAATGCCTTTTTCTGTTTTTTGAAGGGAAATTAACTCGTTATGAGGATCATGTTCAAATAACAATAGAGAATTATTCATAAGAGCATCATTTAAAAAAAACTCCTTTTCTTTTAAAGTTAATAGCGGGCGAGTGTCATATGCCATAATATATGGAATAGGGAGGTGCCCAACGGTTGGTATTAAATCAGCAACATAAACAATCTGCCTTCCTTTATATTTTATTATGGGTAGCATTTGTTTTTCAGTGTGGCCATTTACCAAAAGTATTTTGAAAGGAAAAGGGGTTTTTGATAAGACTGGGCCGTCCCCTTCGATTAATTTAAGACAACCATTTTCGGACAACGGTAAAATATTTTCTTTTAGAAAAGAGGCTTTTTCTCTTGAATTAGGATTAGTTGCCCATTTCCACTGAGCTTCATGTACCCAGTATGTGGCATTTTTAAAAGCAGGTATAAGCATACCCGATTTAGATTCGCGAATAACAGCACCGCCACAATGATCAAAATGAAGGTGTGTTAGAAAGACGTCAGTTATTTCGTCTTTGGAAAAACCAATTTTATTGAATGAATTTTCGAGAGAGTGTTTTCCCCATAATTTGTAATGCCCAAAAAACTTTGAACCCTGTTTATTTCCAAAACCAGTATCAACTAAAATTAATCTATTTTCATTTTCAATCAAAAGGCATCGACACGACATTTCAATTAAATTATCTTCATCCGCAGGGTTTGATTTCTGCCATAATTTTTTTGGCACTACACCGAACATCGCCCCACCATCGAGCTTAAAATTTCCTGCTTCAATTGTATAAATCTTCACTGGGTTGATATTATAATTTTCTTTTTTAATGCAATAATTTGACTAATTCTTTACTATAATCAATTAATGCAATTGTTTCATCTGTTCTAGCTAATTTAATCTTATCGAATATTATTATACCCTCACCGTTACTTTCCAGATGATAAATTTGCTTATTCTCAAAAAAACTTATGAGACCTTCAGTAAAAAACGACCGTATTTTTGCTTCATCGTTACCAGTCACAAGAAATTTTTTTGAGAAACCAGGATACATTTCAAAGTCTATGTCTTTATGTCCTGTAAACGCAATAACTCTATCAAAGATTTTTTCAATAATCCCTTCTTTTTCCATCGCAAAAACAGGGATGTTTTTGTTAATTTTCAAAAACATTACCGTAGTGTTAAATGTCTCAGACGAAAAAGCTGCACCATCATTAAATGTAACATCAGAAATTTCCCATTCGACACTAAATTCACTAAAAAAACCACGGAGGCAATTGGTTTTGCGTTCAATTGGCCTAATTTCAAAAAAGTGAAATTTTTTCAAGTAAGAGGTATTCCAATTCACTTTAGTGTTGTATTCATAATCGTTTTCATTTGCCAAATCCTGTAATCTTTTTTGTCTAGGAGATAATTTCTCAATATTGTTCTTAAGAGAAATTTTTAAAGCTCTATTATATGGGGAGGTTGACACATGAGAATCTAAACCTGAAATGACAACTTTACCGCCAGTTTCCTTTTGAGCTTTTAAAAAATCAACCAAAAAATCCATGTATGTCATACCCACAAGCCTTGTTTGGGACAAATCTATTTTAACATCAGCCCCCGAAGGAATTCTGGAAATAAGATTATTTATACCGAAAACACTTAAAAAATTTGCAATCCCTTTAATTTTTAGATAATAATCATTTTCTGAGTTAGAAACCAGATTTGAGCCTGAGTGGAAGACCAATTTAAAAAATCGAGGTATTGAAACTCTTGCAAGTAACATATGGCTTACCAAAACCAAAAGCAAACCACCAAGCAGGCCAATTAAAAGATTTGAGTAAAGAGTCAAAATCATTGTCGCTAAAAAAAAGATCAATTGTTCAGATCCTTTGGAATAAACTTGTTTAATCACAGTTGGTGATGCTAATTTAAAACCAGTGTAAACAAGTAATATTGCAAAAGCACAAAGTGGTACTTGACGCATAACAGGACTTAAAACAACTATAAATAGAAATAAAAATATTCCTTGATATAAATTAGACCATTTAGTTTTGGCTCCATTGTGTATGTTAACAGTGCTCCTTATTATAACAGCTATTATGGGTAAACCACCAATCATTCCTGCTGCTATCGTGCTTATACCGATACCGGTTAGTTCTTTATTTAGATCTGTCTTTCTTTTGTAAGGATCAAGTTTATCTACAGCTTTTGCAATCGCCAATGATTCAATACTTGTAATCATTAGTATAGAAAGTACAGTTGTCCAAAATTCGATAGTATTGATTTTGTTAAAATTCGGGTGAATAATTGATCCGGAGATTTTGTCGGGGATTTCTAACAATAGTTTAGGTCCTAATTCATAATTGGTTCCCAAAAAAGAAAGTATATGATTGTCAAAAAAATTAAATCCGTACACAAAAGGAATTGAAAGTGCAACCACCCACATAGGAGCAGGTAATATTTGAAAAAAACGAAAATTTAATTTAGAATGAAAAATTAACAAAACTAAACCAGTTAGTGAAATAATCACAACAAACGGATTTGCTTGGGGCAATTTAACGACAGCATCTATTAGATTTTGAATAATACTGGGGCTATCAGATTGAGTGTCTAAAGCAACATGAATTTGCTTTGAAAAGATTATAATACCTATTGCTGCCAAAATTCCGTTTATCACAGAAGGGTGAAAGATTTCAGCAAGTCTCCCTAACTTTAATATCCCTAAAATAGTTTGAATAGCACCAGAAACAACAATTGCTGCCAATATATAATTAAAGGCTTGCCCAGAGCCATCATCCAATAATGTAATCCCAAGCAATATTACTGCAATAACACCTTTAGCAGGACCGTTGATAGATATGTGACCTCCTCTGTAAAGAGTTGTTATTACTCCGCCTACAATAGCTGAAATGATGCCGGACATAGCTGGAGCACCAGCGGCTAACGCTATACCCAGCGAAAGCGGCAAAGCAATCAAAGAAACACTTACGGCAGCAATCATGTCATTTTTCCAATGATCTACCATATCTCTCAAATCTTTCCTAAACATAAAAACAGTAAATATTTATATTTTAAATTATTTTTTAGATTAATAATTATTTGCAGAACACTTAATAAATTAAATGATTATACGCCACATACCTTGTCAGTAAAAATTTAATAATAAAAAAACCTTGTTAAATAACAATATAATAAAACATACCCCTTTATTAATATAAAAATTCATCTTATTAGCTTTTGCTACATAAATTAATATGATTTTTATGAAAGATTGAATAATTTATTTTTAAGAAAATCTGGCAGAAAGTAGAAAAATAGTTTGAAAATTATCTAGTCATTTAATTTAAGAACAGCCATAAAAGCTTGTTGAGGGATTTCTACACTTCCAACTTGACGCATTTTCTTTTTTCCCTTTTTTTGCTTTTCGAGTAACTTTCTCTTTCTCGTGATATCACCTCCGTAACATTTTGCTGTAACGTCCTTTCTAAGAGCTTTTATTGTTTCTCTGGAAATAATTTTTGCACCAATAGCTGCTTGGATTGGAATATCAAATTGCTGACGCGGAATAAGCTCACGTAACTTTTCACACATTTTTTTTCCAATATTAAAAGCATTATCAGAATGTACTAATGCAGATAAAGCATCAACAGGATTAGAGTTTAATAAAATATCAACTTTAACTAATTTTGATTCTCTCATTTCAATTGGAGAATAATCAAATGATGCATAGCCTTTGGAAACGGTTTTAAGGCGATCATAAAAATCAAAAACAATTTCAGCCAACGGCAGATCAAATGTCAGCTCAACTCTTTCTGTAGTTAAATAAGTTTGATTTTTAATTTGACCTCTTTTTTCAATACATAAAGACATAACGCTACCCACAAATTCAGCTTTAGTAATAATTGAAGCTTTTATAAAAGGCTCTTTAACCTTTTCGATTATAGATGGATCTGGGAGATCTGAAGGATTATTTACCCACAAAATACTATCTGGATTTTTCTTAGTGAAAGCGCAGTAAGATACATTAGGAACAGTTGTTATTACAGCCATATTAAACTCTCGCTCTAAGCGTTCTTGAATTATTTCAAGATGTAACATTCCAAGAAAACCGCAGCGAAAACCAAATCCCAGTGCAGCCGAGCTTTCAGGCGAAAATACAAGCGAAGCGTCATTAAGCTGTAGTTTTTCCATCGAACTTCTTAGTTCCTCAAAATCTTCAGTATCAACAGGATAAATACCTGCAAAAACCATAGGTTTGACCTCTTCGAACCCATCTATTGCTGTTTTTGTAGATTCTATAGCATCAGTAATTGTATCACCAACTTTGACTTCTTTTGCTTGTTTAATCCCTGTAATCAAATAACCAACATCACCTGCAAGTATTTTTCCTTTAGGCTCTTTATCGAGTTTGAGAGTCCCTATTTCGTCAGCAAAATAATCTTTTTGTGTAGCCATGAATTTTATCTTCTGCCCTTTTGTAATAGAACCATTGATTACACGGAAATATGTTTCCACCCCTCTAAATGGATTATAAACTGAGTCAAAAATAAGGGCCTGTAAAGGTTCCTCTAAATTACCTTTTGGACTTGGGATTTTATCAATTATAGCAGATAATATTTCTTCAATCCCGACACCTGTCTTAGCAGAAGCAGGAATCACATCACCAGCATTACAGCCTATTAGTTTAACAATATCATCCGTAACTTCATCAGCATTAGCAGATGGTAAATCAATCTTATTTAATACAGGGATAATTTCTAGGTCATTTTCTAGCGCTAAATAAAGATTCGAAATGGTTTGGGCTTGAATGTTCTGAGCTGCATCTACCACCAATAAAGCACCTTCACATGCTGCTATTGATCGTGAAACTTCATATGAAAAATCAACATGTCCAGGAGTGTCAATTAGATTAAGTGTATAATTTTCTCCAAGATGCATGTATTCCATTTGTATTGCATGAGATTTAATGGTAATGCCCCTTTCACGTTCAAGATCCATGTTATCTAAAAGCTGATCCTGTTTTTCACGCTCGGTTACAGATCCTGTAAAGTCTAATAGACGGTCAGCAAGTGTGCTTTTTCCATGATCAATATGTGCAATAATGCAAAAATTTCTAATATTTTTCATGTAACTCCTTCATTCATAGCGGACAAATATACGAGTTTGAAATCTGTAAGACTTGGTTTTAGTAAACTTTTAGACTGTGTAAAGAGGGTCATAATTATTTCTAAATATATCTTCCTACAATATTTGAGTATTGTTTTCACTATTTTTGAGAAAATTTTAAAGCTTGGTAAAAATTGGAAATATTGATTTAGGATCATTCCCCTTGCTTCTTGCACCAATGGAGGATGTAAGCGACCCACCATTTCGAGCACTTTGCAAAGAAAACGGTGCTGACATGGTTTATACTGAATTTATATCTAGTGAAGGTCTTATCAGAAACGCAGCAAAAAGTATTCAAAAACTAGATATTTATGAAAAAGAGAGGCCAGTCGGGATACAAATCTTTGGAGCTAATCTAGATTCCATGATGAAATCAGTCGAAATAGTAGAAAAGACTAAACCGGATATTATTGACATTAATTTTGGATGCCCAGTGAAAAAAGTTGTTTGTAAAGGAGCAGGTGCAGGAATTTTAAAAGATATTCCAAAAATGGTTAAACTGACAGAACATATTGTAAAACATACTAAGATTCCGGTCACAATAAAAACAAGGTTAGGATGGGACCATAATTCAATAAAAATTCTAGAAGTCGCAGAACGCCTTCAAGATGTAGGTTGTGCTGCAATATCGATTCATGGGAGAACAAGGGCACAGATGTATAAAGGTGATGCGGATTGGACCTATATTTCACAAGTTAAAAATAATCAAAGAATGTATATTCCTGTCTTTGGCAATGGAGATGTTAATACTCCAGAGCGCGCAATTGAAATGCGAGACAGATATGGACTTGACGGTGCTATGATTGGTAGAGCATCAATTGGAAACCCATGGTTTTTTAATCATGTTAAACATTTTATAAATACAAAAAAACACCTTCCACCACCCACATTAACCCAACGTGTAAAAACCGCCAGGAGACATTTAGAAATGTCGATTAAATGGAAGGGTCCTATTTTGGGTGTATTAGAGACAAGACGACATTATGCAAATTATTTCAAAGGCTACCCTAATTTCAAGCCATATCGAAAACAAATGGTTACTTTAAATTGCCCTAAAGCAATTTATGCCTTATTTGATGAAGTTTTAGAAAAATATTCTCTTCAAAAGGCTATTTAATTTATTTTTTAGAAAGACCTTTTAAGGCCCAAGCTGTACTTATAGCGCCTAAAAACACAAGAGTTGCTACTACAATTAGTACATTTTTTAATTCAAAAATGACAGGATATTCAATATTCGTTCCTGGGACTAATATAAAGGGATAGTAAGATTGAAATAATATGAGTGAAGTGCCAATAATTAAACCAATAGTTCCTCCAACACCACAAATAAGCATTCCAATGATCATAAATATATTATGAATTCCCTTTTGTGTTGCGCCTAAAGCATATAAAATTTTAATCTGTCTTTGTTTGTCCAAAATCATCATAGTAAGTGAGCCAATAACATTAAATAAGCCAATTATCATTACAAGTGAAAATATCAAGTACACACCAAGATTTTCAGTGTTAAGCATTCGGTATAAAGCTTTATTTTGTTCTGCTCTTGAAATTAAATTAAAAGGCTTATCAAGATTTGATTTAATATGCTTCTCTAATACTTTCTTTTTGGTTCCAGGAACAACCTTTAAGACAATAGATGAATATTCACAGTATTCAAGATTAAAAAGATTTTGTCCAAACTTAAGATTGGAAAACATATACTTTTTGTCTAGATCTTCATTTATCTGATAAAGACCTGAAACAATCGTTGGAAAAGTTTTAAAGAAGTTTTGATTTAATTGCCCTTTTAGGCCTGTTCTTGGAACGGTGATATTTAAAAAATTATTGTAATCGTAAATACCTAAGGATAAAGAGCCAGCAATTCCAAAACCAACAACCGCTTCAGGCCCTTTAAAAGAGAGCCAATCTCCTAGAGAAACTAGACTATCAATATTTAATACCGAAGTATACTTTTCAGAGACTGCTTTTAGAATAGCTATTTGACTTTTATTTTTAAACGATAAATAAACTTTTCTTTCAATTTCTGGAGCAACAGCTATTATTTCAGGAATTGATTCTAATTTGAGAAAGGTTTCTTCAGGTATATTAAAATAAGAACCTTTTTCAGGGAGTATTTCAAAATCAGGATCAAAAATATTAGAAAAGGAAAGTCCAAATTCCTTTAGCCCTGAAAAGGCACTCAATACAACAAAAAGCGAGGTTGTAGTTACGACAACCATAATTAAAGCAAATGTGTTTATTCTATTAACAACAGTCTGTTTACTTTTTGAGAAAAAGTAACGCCATGCTATTTTAAATTCATAAGCCATAAATGTTTACTTTAATTTTCCACCTTATTTAGTAGACTTTCTAAAAGGATTACTCCCCGCTTTAAGTTCCTTTTCTATATTCTCAATATAATCCAGTGAATCATCTATGTAAAAGCTTAGCTGAGGTATTTTAGATAGTTGTTTTTTCATTCTTTGAGAAAGATCATGTCTCATTCGACTAGAATTTAAATTTCTTAAATGGTCTAAATAATTATTATTTGGAAAAATGCTTACATAAACTTTAGCGGACGACAAATCTGGGGACACTTTTACCTTTGTTACAGATATCATAAGGTTTGATATATTTTCACTTCGGATTGATTCTAGCAGTAAAGACGCAATCTCCTTTTGAAGAACACTATTAATTTTTTTTTGACGAGGAGATTCGAACCTTTCCATATTTCAAAAATAGTTAGAAAAATTCTTAAAGATGTATCATTACTAAATTAGTTCATATAGCTTATAAGGCAAATAGCAGATAGTTTAAATTTCTAAATAAAATGGTATATTGAAAGCAAAAATGAATTTCTTAGAAAAATATTATCCTATAATTCTAGCATTTTTCAGTTTTCTCTATTCAATTTATCTCTGGTTTACAGGGAATCAATTGGAAGGGCTATACGTTGGTCTATGGCCGGTTACTATTTTGGCTTTTGCAATTGCCATTAGACAAAGAAGAAATGAAGATTAAACTATAGATCATGAATAATAAAATAATGTTTGTTATTGGATGTGTAATATTCGTAGCATATGTTTATTTTCTTTTAAAAATTATCAGAAAGCAGCACAAAATTCAGAGAAAAGAAAATATGAGCTCTTATGACTCCAACGACCTTGACGGCATGGGAAACCAAGGGAGGTTTCCTAATAAAAAGCCAAAAAATAGAGCTGTTTAATTAATAGTTTAAAACGGGATTATTTTTTTATAAAAAAGGAAACAATTACTAAGATTAATCCTGATCCAATAACTAATTCACTATTATCAATCAAAAACTCGAAGACAGAGAGAACTACTCCAAGTAGTATTATTTGAATACCAATAATTCGTAAAAAATTTTTGTTCATTGGTCTTTTTTATTTAAAAAGAAAAGAAAAAGAGGTGGTATAAATAGAACAAAAATAATTCCAAAATATACAAATAAGAAAATACCAAGCGCTATTGAAAACCCGAGGGCTAGAAGGGTGTGTTTTTTCATGATATAAAAATAGTTATTGCAACATTTAAAATCTATCTATCCTTAAACAAATTGTATACATAAAAGACTTACTTATATTTGTAATAAGCAATTGCTGAATTTATTTGAGTGCAGAGTTTCTTGCTAAAATTTCTCTTGAAATTTATAACTTTTTATCATGAAATTTTTTTATAATCTTGATGATATTCAGAAATCTTTTTTAATAACTACACTTTTTATAGTAGGTATTTCATCTACTGATACCGGTACCATAAATATTGGATCTTTATCATTTATAATTATATCATTTCTTCTTCTTTTATTTTATTTTTCCTGTTACATATTGATAAATATGATTTCATATTCAGCAATTCAAATAAGCTCTGTAATTGTACTGTTTTGTCTTAAAGTAACAATTTACTCTTCAATTCCAGTCCCTATTTATCTTCTTTTTTTATTATTAATTTTTCTTTTAACAATTAATATTTTAAGAAATCAATTTCGCTGGATCATATTTTCAACTCTTTCAATATTAATGACTTCATATTATTTTTTCAATGAAGAAAATATTTGGATTAGTGATAGTTTAGATTTATTTGAATATAAAAAAGGAGGTACCGATTCAAACTACTTTACCTACTCGACAGGAGAAGATAAACACAGAGATGAGTATAAAAATCCAGATTTTTTATCTTATAGCATAGACGCATCAAAGATAATGGAAGATGATTGGAACCAATCAAAGATTAATTGGAGAGAGGTTTTCTGGGGATTCAATAAAAAAAATATTCCTTTGAACGGTAGATTGTGGATTCCAGATGGAAATGAAAAATATCCAATTATATCAATAATTCATGGGAACCATTCAATGCAAGAATTCTCTGATAACGGTTATAATTATCTAGGAGAATTTTTATCATCTCATGGATACATATTTAATTCTGTTGATCAAAACTTTTTAAATGGTTCTTGGGAAGGAGATTTTAAAGGAAAAGAGATGACTACAAGATCCTGGCATTTTTTAGAAAATTTATCTTATCTAAAGGATTTGAGTAGTGATTCTCTTTCACCACTATTTAATAAAGTAGATTTTAATAAAGTTATATTCATTGGTCACTCAAGAGGTGGCGAAGCAGTTAATCTTGCAGCTAAATTTAATGATCTAAGCACTTACCCTGATAATGGAAACGTAAAATTTAATTATAATTTTAATATAATAGGTGTTGTTACTTTAGCACCAACTGACTATAGATATAATAGGAATTATAAATTAAAAAACATAAACTACTTAAGTTTACAAGGCAGTATGGATTCTGATGAGGAAAGTTTCTTTGGAATGAGACAATCAAACAGGATTACTAATTCAATTGATTCCCTAGTAAATACCAATATCCTTATTGAAGGTGCAAATCATTCACAATTCAATACTTCATGGGGAAAAAGTGACTTAGGGTTTCCAAGCAAATATTTAATTAATTACAGAAACATTATTCCTGACTGGTTACAGAGAAAAATTTTAATCTACTACCTAACAAATTTTGTTAATTATGTATCAGGAAAAGATTTAAATGCAATTAAAAAATTAAACAAATCTGTTGAATATAATATATCAACTAATGATGAGCTTAAAATATTATCACAATATCAAAAAATCTCAAAAAATATCAAAAATGACTTTGAGGGAAATGACCTAGGAAATAATAAAAACACTATTGTTTTTTTTGAAAATATAGATAAGCCTAAACTAGAAAAACTTGAATTCAGGGGAGGTAAAAGCCAACAGAATACTGCACTAAAAATAAAATCAAAAAAAAATTCAAGAATTATATTTAAACTAAAAAATGATTCTTTTTTGGATAATCTCACACTTGATGTTTACAACGAAGTAGACTCATCTTACTTGGATATTAACTTTTTAATTGATAACCAAATAGTTGATTCAACAGAATTAAAATTAATTAATAATAAGATTTCATTGGAGAATTATAAATACAATTACCTCACTAGAAAAAAATTTAATAAGATTAACGACATAATGCTTACAACATATGAGGTTAAAAAATCAAATAGAAATATCAATTCTATATCAATTTCATTCAAAAAAAAAGGAAATTACTACTTTGATAATATCGCTTTCTAAAGTGTAACTGATATTTAATTTATTATTAGACTTAGTGATTTAACAAGTTCTTGGTTTTTTATCTTTATTTCATTCAAAAGTTTTTTAAATGAATTAGTTTTGAGCTTACGTTCATAGAGTAATTGTTGAAACGCCACTTTTGCTAATTGCTCTTCAAGAATTATAGGATTCAGTGGCACTTCTAATTTTTTATTTGAGGAATCTTGATTATAAAGTGATCTAAGGTTATGCATTCCAACATTGCTTAGATAAGGTCTGATTTTATTATGAACAATGTCAACGTATTCTATAAAGATATCAGTTACCTGATCTTCCTTTAAAAAATAGTCTTGGATTAGCTCCCTAATAAAATCATCTTCAAGTGTACTTACAGATTCAGAATGATTTCTCTGAGAAATCGGACGAAAGTCTGAAGAAAATCTAATAAGGCCAATTGAATCATAGTTTATTTTTTTCTTCTCATCAAATATTTTTGAAATCAAATCATCTATGAGATTCATTTGATTAGATACTTGCTCTGAAGATTTATTAATGTGAATAAAATCTAATCTTAGATCTTCAATTATGTTCTTAACTAATAGTGCTTGTTCTAAATCATTCTTTCTGCTTTCATTCCAATTATTAATGCTTAGAGCAATTAGAATTCCAATAACAACCAACACTATTTCTCCAACAGCATATTTAAGATAATCTCCTATTTTATTATCCCTGAGCAAGTTTTGACGAATTTTTCTAAAGAATTTTATCATTATCTATCCGAAGAACATCTAAAATAAATAAAAATTCCGTATTTAGATATGGTCAGATATGTATATGGGATGGGTAAAAAGACATCTTAAAGATGAGAATGTAAAAGGAATAATAATTGCAGGGAGGTATGACAAGAAACTTGACTACGCATTAGAATATGCTCCTAATGATACAGAGTTTTTTACTATAATGTGTCTTTTACTCTTAATGAGTTTAAAAAATAAAATGCAAGTTTTATTTTGACTTGTCTACTCTGAGAACCATTCTTAGTTTTAGGATTTTTTTTTCTTTCTATGTGATATCTTTCGTAATAGTTTTTATAATCCATTCTTAATTTATCTTCGGTTTGTATTTCTTTAAACTGTCCGATTATAAATAATAGTGTTATTAAAAATCCTATTAAAAATATAGCTACACTCATAAATTTATTTCTTTTTAAGAAGTAAATAACCACCACCACCAAGACAACAAATTAAAGCTATTAATAAACCTATATCCATAACAACTAAAATATAAAAATGATGGGAAGAAAAGCAGGAGTACCAAATAAAGTTACCACAGAGGTAAAAGAAAAACTTGAGGAGTTAATTGATGGAATTGTAAATTCAATAGACATTAAAGAATTCACTACAAACCAAAAAATTAAAATGCTTCAAATATCATTGCAATATACTTTACCAAGAATGCAAGCATCAGTTGTAAGCAATGAAACAGAAGATTTACCTCTTTTTATTGAAGACATTTAAATGAGTGCCAAATGAGTGCCAAAAATGAGACAAAAGTTTTATTTTTACATCTGTTAAACTAATTGTTTTTCAGTAAGGTCCTATAGCTCAGTTGGTTAGAGTAGCTGACTCATAATCAGTTGGTCCCTGGTTCGAGCCCAGGTGGGACCACCAACAAAAGAAGGTAAGTAGTTCAAAATGAGTTATTTACCTTTCTTTTTTGTCACAAAAAGTGGGGGGTGAGTTCCAATATGAGTTCCAATTACACCAAAAAATTCCTATCTCTGATTTTCATCCCATTCTTTTTTATGTTTTCTAACACTAAAAGTCTCTCCTGCTTTATACCAATTTAAAACTTTGTAAGTTTCCTGAATTACACCATCATAAACGGCAAAGACATATTTAACTTGTTTTCTTCTTTTTTCACTAATGACCCATATACCCCGAGTATATTCATAAAGGTCTCTTGGACTCATATTATATCTGAATGTTTGGGATAATTTGATTAATAAAACTTTTTCTTTAATGTTAACCTTTTTACTACTATATCTGGATATAGTTTGATTGAGATCCATTCTTCCAAAATCGGAACTTTCATATCCCCCAATTTGATTTGATAAGTTTTTTTTGTCAATTAAATCAATAATTGAAGCTTCTATCTTTTTTACTGTTTTTTCGTCTTCTATACCATGAACTAAGATTTCTATGAACTAAGATTTCTATCTTTGGATTTAATCCTTTTTTAAGAATATCATTTATTCTTTTTGAACGATTACTTTCATCTAAATTTTTAAAATGTGAGAAAACTCTATTCCCCTGTCCTTTACCAACATAAAAAATTGAATTATCAAAAGGGTCTATTAATAAATAAATGTAATACTTTAAATTCCTTACTACTTCTTTAGGAAAACTATTAATCATATTTCCAGTTTTTTATCACGTAATTTCTCCATAACCCTTTTTTTCTTCCTCCATTACTAAACAAATTTTCCTCTAGATCCAATGGTTGAATTTTAATAATTTTTGAGAGGTTTTCAACAATTTTACAAAATTTAGAATATTCCTCAACGTGATTTTTATCTGTTACTAAACCTTGTGAATTTAACCAAATAATTTTTTCTTGTGTGATTAAATTAATTGATTTAGATGTCCATTGATCCATAATGAATCCGTTTAATGATGGATTTAAAAAACAAATTAACTTTGTAAAATATGCTATCCCCATTCCTTTCAGTTTCCCCTTTTTTCTTAAAAAGGAAAATTGATTAAAAGATTCTTCTCTTGAATTTATAGATTTATTTCTAATACTCTTTACGACTGATAACCAACTTTTATCTTCTAGTAACATTTTCCCAAAGTTTCTGTTCATCCCTCCCCAAGCAAAAATTATCAAGGAACATGTCAAATCATCGTAATTATCAAAAAACCCCTCTTTGAGTAATAAACCCCTATGATATCTGTGATTTAAGTCTTCCGATAATTCGAATTTTATAATATCCTTAGACCACTTCAAAGTATTTGTACCTTTCCATCTAGAGAACTTCCCTAATGATTTTATAAATTCATTTAAATGGTTTTCGTTATAATTCAAGTTTATTATGAATAAAAATTTTATCGAAGGAGTTAACTATTTAAAAAAAAATGATTTAACTCTTAAAAAGATTATAAATAAAACAGATCAAATTAAATTTGAAATTAAACAAAACAAATTTGAATGTTTATCCAGAATAATTATTTCACAACAATTATCAAACAAAGCTTCAAATACAATTATTAAAAGAGTTGAAAATAAAATTGAAGAATTTTATCCTGAAAAATTTATTTCAATTAAAAAAGATGATATAAGAAAATGTGGTGTTTCAAATTCAAAGTATAATTGTATAAAATTTATTTCAAATGAAATCATATATAATGGTCTAGATTTAGATTCCTTGAACTCAAGATCCGAGGATTTTATATTTAATAAACTTAGTTCTCTTAAAGGAGTTGGACCATGGTCTATTAACATGTTTTTAATTTTTGGATTAGGAAAATTAAATGTCTTTCCAATAAATGATGTAGGAATACAAAATTCCATAATGAAGTTTTATTCAATAAATGAAAAACCATCTTCTGAAAAAATGACAGAATTAAAAAACAAATGGGACCCATTTTGTACAATAGCTTGTTTGTATCTTTGGGACTCTTATGATAAAAATTTAAATATTGATTAGTAAAAAGTTTAATCGTGTAAATTTTAATCTTTCTGATAGAGATAGAATTGTCAATGCAGTAATAAAGAAACTTAATCTTAAAAACAAATTTGAATTAAATGACCGAATGGAAGGTGTGATGTTTTTAGACAAACATATAAGGAGGGTTTTTAGTTCAATTGTTGTAGAAAAGGAATATAATATATGTTTAACCTCAAAAGAAAAACCATTAAGATGTTCAGATGAGTTTATTCATAATAATTTAAAACATAAAATAGTTTCACCAAACTCAAACGGATCAATTATCATCAATTGGAATGATTTTGAAGTTTTAATTATTGTAGTAATTGATGATGTATATAAGTCTGGATTTATAAGAAAAATATTAACAAAGGACTTAATCATAAATAAAATCAATCATAAAAGAGGAAAAAAAATGACTTTAAGTATTGATAGTTTATGAGTAAAAAATATTCTGTTGGGAGTCTATATGCGGGAGTAGGTGGTATTTGTCTTGGATTTATCAATAGTGGATTTAAAATTGGTTGGGCAAACGAATACGATAAGAATGCTTGTATAACATATAGAGAAAATTTTAATCACCCTCTTTTTGAAGGGGATGTTATGAAATTGGACATCAAAAACCTTAAAAAGGTTGATGTATTGGCTGGAGGATTTCCTTGTCAACCATTCTCAGTTGCTGGATATAGAAAAGGGTTTGATGATAATCGGGGAAATCATTTCTTTAGAATGTTAGAATTTACAGATGAAATGAGACCTAAAGTCTTATTTTTTGAAAATGTAAAAAATCTTGTAGGTCATGATAAGGGAAATACTTTCAAGGTTATTAAGAAAGAAATTCTTTCTAGAAATTATTCTTTTCACTCTAAAGTTTTGAACACAAAAGATTATGGAAATATTCCTCATAATAGAGAAAGAATTTTCATAATAGCTTTTGATTACGATTTATATCCAGATGTTGATTCTAGATTCAGATTTCCAGAAAAAGAAGAGTTAAACAGATCTATTTTAGATATTGTTGAAGAAAAAAAAGTAGATGATAAATTTTATTATGGGGAAGAAAAATATATGTATCCCATGTTAAAACAATCAATGAAGAAAGATGATACTGTTTATCAATTTAGAAGACAATATGTTAGAGAAAACAAATCAAATGTTTGTCCTACTTTAACAGCAAACATGGGGACTGGAGGACACAATGTTCCATTAGTTAAAACTAAATTTGGATTCAGAAAATTAACTCCTAGAGAGTGTTTTAGGTTTCAGGGTTTTCCAGATAATTATAAATTTCCTAAGATAACTAACTCACAACTATATAAACAATCTGGGAATTCAGTGAGTGTTCCAGTAATTCAAAGGATCTCCAAAAATATTTTAAATGTTCTTAATGGAGGAAGTTGTAAAAGTGAATTTGAATTATTTTAATTTTTTTAATAATAAATCCATCTTTTTGAGATTTCCTGACTGAATATAATAATTTTCAGCATCCATATTTATTTTGTTATTTAACAATGAATTCTTAGGAATTACATAACCATTTTTAATTATATGTTTAAGAGTTATTGTTGTAAAAAAACCTGGAATGTCATAATAAAATGTTGAAGATTCTATTTTTTGTCTGATATCCTTAATAATATTGTTTTCATTTTTATTTGGATTTTGTTTATGAAAAAAAGATTTGACGTCATCTTTTATCCTAACTAATACAAAATAATCATAAGTAGAATATTCAGTGTTTATATTAGGGATGTACTCTCCTTCATCATTCCAATCTTTTGTTTCCAATAAAACTAAGTTTGAAAAAAAAGCACATGATTTAATATTTATCTTTTTTGTTTTATATATTAAATCGATTGTATCCCATATTCCTTTACCGTGAACAGATGTGTCTGGAGTTGATTCAATCATAAAACCATTTTTTTTAAAAAAATCTATCAAACAATATTCTGATAATTTTCCCTGAAAAGTATTCGAAAAAATCTCAACTTGATTTCTAATTATTGACCCTCCTGACCTATGATCCCTATGGAATCCTTCTCCAAAAGACATTTTTAATGAAAAATTCAAAGAATTTAATATTGATTTTTTATCAATTTGGTTTTTTGAAAAAGGGACTTTGTTAGTTATAAAATAACTATTCCCCTTTTTAATAAGTTTAGTCATTACTGAAATTCTTCAAAATCGGAAAGAGATTATTTTCTATATGAGAATTAATTTTGTTTTTTTCGATTAATTCTCTCACATCAACCTCTATTTGATCAAAGTCGATATTAAAGGTTTTTACAAGATTATTTTCAACCCAACATTTTGGTTTGAGTCTTAATTCAAGTCTTTTTTTGGCTTTGTAAACCTTAACGTGACCTAATTCATCATCAATATAATTTTTAATCCAAACAGAATCGTTAGTTGATCTTTTATTATTGACTTCAGTATATTTTAGGTTATCTAAATTAACTTTCATTCCACATAAATGGAAATCTAATTGTGCTCTTAAAATGAAAAAAAAATAAATCTTTGTGACACCAAAATCTTGATTTACTTTATCATATTTCTTGTTAAGAATTTCAATCCAATTATCCCATATTAGTTGATATTCTTTGTTTGTAAATAAATCATCTAAAGTGTTTCCATTTCCAAAATTTCCATCACCAAATTTTTGAGCTAGTGATGTTTCTCCACTATCACTATTTCTTAATTCTCCCGTCTCATCATTAACTTTACAAGTCAACATTTTAATATCAGCTCCCCAAGTTTTTTTTTTTGATATTACATCAACCGCATATGAACCTGCCCCAACAGGAATCGATCCAATTGCTTGACAGATCCACTGTTCTATATGTTCTTTAGGAATGTGTATAGGTAAGTCTTCTTGACCAGGAAGTTTTTCAGGTTGAGAAAAAATAGACTTCCTTAAAAAGTAATTGATCACTTTAAAAGAAGTTGAATCGAAGATTAGATTTAATTCTTCTAAATTTAATGGGACAATGACTTTTTTTTGATCTAATAACATAAAATCTAATTGTAGACTAAATGAATTTAGTCAATTGAGGTCATTATGACAAATTAATCTCATTATAAGAATGGAAAATAAAATTGAAAAACTAAAGGTTGTTGTTAGGGAGTTTACAAAAGAAAGAGATTGGGAAAAGTTTCATTCTCCTAAAAACTTAATTATGTCATTATTTAAGGAGATAGGAGAACTCAGTGAAATATTTCAATGGAAAAAAGAAGAATTATCTTTCAAAAATAATTTAACCACGGAGGAGATAGAAAACATTAAAGATGAGTTGTCCGATATATTAATTTACTTAATAAGAATTTCTGATGTTTTAGATATAGATATAATATCTTCTTCATTCAAAAAAATTGAAAAAAACAGGGATAAATACCCCATTGAGAAAAGTAAAGGAAAATCTACCAAATATGACAAGTTATAAATGATTAAACCAAAACTCTCTAAATCAACATTTATTCGAGGTCTCCAATGTGAAAAATCATTGTATCTCTACAAACATCACTACAAACTAAGAGATCCAATTTCTTCCTCTCTTCAAACAACATTTGATCAAGGAACTAACATAGGTATACTAGCACAAGAACTATTTCCAAATGGTGTAGATGCCTCCCCTGAAAATCATTTTAAAATAGTTGAATCTGTAGGGAAAACTTTAGATTATATTAATAATGGAGAATCAATTATCTATGAGGCCACATTTTTGTACAATGATATAATATCAGCTTTAGATATTTTAGTTAAAGAAAATGATGGATGGAAAGCATATGAGGTTAAAAGTTCCACTAAGGTAACCGATACATATATCAAAGATGCTACAATTCAATATTATACTATTATAAACTCAGGGATCGATATAAAAGATATATCGATAGTTCATATAAATAATCAATATGTTAAAAAAGGGGAAATTGATATAAACGAACTCTTCACAATTGAATCAGTTTATGATAAAGTTTTAGAGTTTCTACCACGAATACCAAATGAGGTTAAAAGATTAAAAAATATAATTGAAAGTCCTGATACTCCTCAAGTGGATATTGGTTCACATTGTTCTGATCCTTACGATTGTGATTTTAAGGGGACATGTTGGAAACACATTCCTGAATATTCTGTTTTTGATATATCAAACCTCAACAAAAAGAAAAAATTTGATTTTTATAATCAAGGAATTATTACTTTAGATCAAATTGATCTTGATAATACAACACTAAATTCAAATCAAAAATTACAAGTTCAATCAGAGATTCAAGGATCTGTTCTAATTGATAAAGATCAAATTAGAAGTTTTATTGGTGATCTTAATTATCCTCTATACTTTTTAGATTTTGAAACGATAAGATCTCCTATCCCATTATTTGAAAATAGTAGACCGTTCCAACAAATTGTTTTTCAATACTCAGTTCATATAAAAAAAACACCAAGTTCAGAGATTGACCATGAAGAATATCTTTCAAATCCAGATGTAGATCCAAGAATAGGATTTGTGAAAAAGATAATCGAAGATTGTGGTACTGAAGGTGATATTTTAGTTTATAATATTGGTTTTGAAAGAAGTAAACTTGTAGATCTTATCGAAGTATTTCCTCAATACTCTGAGAAATTAGAAAACATTATCAACCGACTGAAAGATTTAATGATTCCTTTCAAAAAGAAATGGTATTACAAATCTGAAATGAAGGGAAGTTTTTCAATAAAGTCTGTTCTCCCTGCTTTAACGGATAATCTCTCATATGACTATTTAGAAATCAAAGAAGGTGGGACTGCTTCTGATACTTTCTTACAAATGATAAATAAAACATTTGAAGGAGATGAGGAAATCAAAAGGAAACAACTTTTAGAATATTGTAAATTAGATACTGAGGCGATGGTTGAAATATTGAAAAAACTAGAGTTAGTTATAAATTGAACCTCTGTTAGATTTAACAGAAGTTGGATATCAGTTGAATCCAATTGTCAGGACCTCATTGAGTTCCAAATTCAGATAGTTATGGAACTCAAAGAGTTCCATGATAAATTATAAAACACTGATAATCAATTATATAAATAATTGGTTCAAGTCCAGGTGGGACCACCAACAAAGAAAGAGCGCGAGCTCAATCAAGGCAAGCCCTTCGAGTAATCGAGGGGTTTTTCTTTACAATTAAGTTTAGCTTAAACTTAGTTAATTTATGGGCACCCATTTGGGAGTAATCTTCTTTTCCTAAAAAACAGCCCATCCCTTCCATCCTTTAAATTTATAAACTTGTGAAACTGCACAAGGAACCATTAAAGATTTATCTAAACCATCGGCAGATCCTCTGAATTAAGTTCAGTGAGTAATTTGTATATTTATCCTAAACCATAAATCAATATTATGAAAACAAAAAGAGATTTTTGGAGGTCGATAGGTTTATCTTATTTGCTAATATTTTCTGGAATTATTCTCCTTTATATTATTGAAGAAAACACCCAATTTGAAATTTATTTGTTAATTGGGGTTATTTTTTTAGAGGGTTTTGGCTTAATTACCATTGTGAAAGCACTAAAGATATTTCGCTCTTTAGACGATAAATCAATATATCCAAAACAATTTGACTTTTTAAACAGGATGGCTGTAAAATTACATTCTGATAGGAAAAAATCAAATATAGTAATTGTAATTGCTATTATTGTTGGTATTTTGATTGGTATTTTTAGTGTACTTTACAAAGAGGGATTACTATTTTAAAACTTTATTTTTAATCCAACCATAAACCAATAACATCTCAAATGACTTTCTTTAGCAATTCTATATATTCTTTATTTAATAGACCTAAAATACATATGCCCTCAATAGATGGAATTCGTGCCCTTGCAATCCTTTTTGTTGTTTTTGGTCACGTCTACACTATACAAACTCCTCTTTTTGATGGGGAAATAATGATGCCTAGCTGGTTAAGACACGATTATGGTGTTGATATGTTTTTTGTCATTAGTGGCTTTCTCATTGGATCCATATTGATCAAAGATTATCAAAAAAATGGGAGCATTTCCTATTTGAAATTTTATTCAAGAAGATTTCTTCGTTTAATGCCTGTATATGTTATCGTTTTGCTATTAGGATTTTACTTCATGGAAAACTGGTTTAACCTTTTACCTGACGGAGGCCTACCTATGATAGGAGATGCACAGCTTTGTTGTAATTTAGGAAACAGTTCTAATACTGAAAAGCTATGGGCAAATTTACTATATGTAAACAATTTTCTTCCTACAGAAAACCAATACATGCTCTGGACTTGGTCTTTAGCTATCGAGGAACAATTTTATTTTATTGCACCTTTATTATTAGCTTTTATACTTTCAAAACGTAATAAAAAAATTTCTTTTCTTTTATTACTATTTTTATTGTCATTCGTTATTAGATATTTTGTTGTCTATGCTTATGAGCTTTTCCCATACAATTACTGGAACTCTCAAAATGTAAATAATGAAGGAATTAATTATATGAAAATAACTTTTTCAAGCATCTATGATAATTTGTACACTAGATATGGGGGGCTCTTAGTGGGTGTAATAGGAGCCTTTATTAACGTTTTTTATAATGAAAAAGTAAGACAGATTTTCACTAAAAAATCAAGTATAATCTATATTTTGATAAGTTTAGTAATTTTATTTGGTGTTTTGTTCGACATAAATTATCTATATTTTGGAAATCTTGTCGATTGGGCAGAACTTACTGAAGTCTCAAAATATGAAAAAATGTATTGGGCTTCTATTGTAGCATATGACAGAAATCTCTACTCTGTAGCAGTTTTAGTGGTTATTTTTTACTCAATTTACAATAAAGGATTCCTAGGAGTTAGAATAAAAAACTTTTTGTCTTCTAAAATTTTCTATCCCATAGCTCAGTTGTCTTATTCAACCTATCTTGTACATTGGATGCTAATGTTTTGGTTTTTTCCTTCCTCCGTTATCTTCTTAAGCCAATATATTGAATCGAATACCATTATTTTTTATTTAAACGGGAGTATTGGAATATTACTTTCATTTTTAGGGTCAATGATTTTATACTTATTTGTCGAGAGGCCCTGTATGGAATTTAGAAACTCAGTTTTTTTTAAAAGCTTTTTTGATAAAAACAAGACCAATTAAATTTGTCAAAGATTGACTGAAAAAGTCAATTTTGACAAAAATGAAAAAAAATCATGTGCTGAAAAAAATAGCCTCGATAGTAATTTAAGTTTTGTTATACTGACATATTCTCTTTATTAAATGAACCTTATTATTATATTTAGATATTAAATTATATGAATGAATTTTCCCATTTTAAAATATAGTTTTCTAATAGTTCTAGTTACTTTGATAGAATCCTGTGAGCAATCTCGAGATGAGATAGAAAATCCAAATATACTTTTAATTTACATGGATGATTTGGGATATGGTGATGTCAGTTCCTATGGTATGGGCACCTTGTCTACTCCTAATATTGATAGAATTTCTGAAAATGGGATACGTTTTACTAATGGCTATTCAACTTCAGCTACCTGCACACCCAGTAGATATGCAATTCTCTCTGGAGAATACCCTTGGAGAAATCAACGAGCACAAATTTTGCCTGGAAATGCACCGCTATTATTTGATATATCAAAGGAAACATTACCTTCTCTACTAAAAAAAGCTAACTATAAAACAGCAATAATTGGGAAGTGGCATTTAGGCCTTGGTGATGAAAATTTAGACTGGAATCAATCGATATATCCAGGGCCGAATGATATAGGTTTTGACTATTCCTTTATTCTTGCTTCTACTAATGATAGAGTACCATCTGTCTATTTAGAGAATAATAAGGTTTTAAATTTGAATAAAAAAGATCCACTAAAAGTAAGTTATACTGAAAATTTTATTGGGGAGCCTACGGGCAAAGAAAATCCTCAGTTATTAAAACTTTTCCCAAGTCACGGCCACGACATGAGTATACATAATGGTATCTCACGTATAGGCTTTATGAAAGGTGGAAAATCTGCTCTCTACATAGATGAGAACATGTCAGACACAATTTTGGTAAAGACAAAAAAGTTTATAGAATCAAATAAGGACAATCCTTTTTTTCTTTTCTATTCTCTACACCAACCTCATGTTCCCCGTGTACCTCACCCACGTTTTGTTGGAAGCTCAGGAATGGGACCAAGAGGAGATGCTATTCTAGAAGCAGACTGGGCAATAGGACAGGTCCTTGATAAAATAGATGAATTGGGTCTTTCCGAAAACACAATGGTAGTTTTTTCTAGTGATAACGGACCAGTTTTAGATGACGGATATAAAGACGAAGCCGAAGAAAAAATTGGAGATCACACCCCGTCTGGTCTTTTAAGAAGTGGAAAATATAGTATGTTTGAGGGAGGCACAAGGGTACCTTTTATGATAAGTTGGCAAGGAAAAATTGCACCAGGTGTATCGGATGCGTTAGTTTGCCAATTAGATTTTATGGGTTCTTTTTCAAATTTGGTGGGTATTGAGAATCCTAGTTTAGATAGTCAAAACACATTAAATTCTTTTCTTGGTAAGTCGGAAAAGGGTAGAGATCAATTGGTTTTGGAAGCATCTGGGAAAATATTTCTAAGAAAAGGAAACTGGGTTATGATTCCCCCGTACGATGGGCCTAAAATTGTAAATCAATGGGTAAAAAATGAAACTGCAAATAGTCGGGATTTCCAACTATATAATTTGTCAGATGATATAGAACAGTTGAGAAATTTGGCTTCTGACTATCCTGAAAAAGTTCAAGAAATGATAAAATCGATGAAGGATATCAAAGAAAGGGTGAATTGAATTTCGAGTGAAAATGGAAAAATCAAAAATTTTAATAAAACAATTGTGGTTTTTTTTACTTCCATTTGCCAGTCTATTTTTGAATTGCCAAGCAGAGTTAAAAAAAGAAAAATTAAGGTCTAAACCTAACATCATTTATATTCTTGCGGATGATTTAGGGTATGGTGATATAGGCGTCTATGGCCAGGAAAAAATTGAAACCCCAAATCTTGATGAACTAGCTAGTAATGGGATGATTTTTACACAGCATTATACAGGAGCGCCTGTATGTGCACCTGCTAGATATATGCTACTTACAGGAAGACATTCTGGACATTCATATATTAGAGGTAACTATGAATGGAAAGAAAGAGGAAATGTTTGGGACTATCGCGCAATGATAGCTGATTCTACTTTGGAAGGACAATTTCCTATTCCAATAAATTCAATTTTGTTCCCTCAATTATTACAAAAAGGAGGCTATATCACTGGGATGGTAGGGAAATGGGGTCTTGGAGCTCCCCACACAAATTCCATTCCTACTAAAATGGGTTTCGATTTTTTCTTTGGTTATAATTGTCAGCGTCAGGCTCATACCTATTTCCCTGTTCACTTATATAAAAATGAGAATAGAGTTTACTTAAATAATGATACCATACCCCCAAATACAAAACTTGCTAAAGGAGCAAATCCATTTGACTCAAAAAGTTATTTAAACTTTAAGTTAAATGAATATGCTCCAGACTTAATGTTTTCAGAAATGATAAGTTTCATTTCTGAAAACAAACAAAATCCTTTCTTTCTTTATTGGGCTACACCTATACCTCACAATCCTCTTCAGGCTCCCAAAAAATGGATAAATTACTATAAAGAAAAGTTTGGAGAAGAAAAACCTTATTTGGGACAAAATGGTTATTTCCCCCATCAAAATCCAAGAGCGGCTTATGCTGCTATGATTTCTTATTTGGATGAGAACATAGGTAAATTGATAATGTATTTAAAGGATAAAAATTTATATGATAATACTCTAATTCTGTTCTCTTCTGATAATGGAGTTACATACTCTGGTGGCACAGATGGAGAATTTTTTAATAGTTCAGCGATTTTTGATGAATCATATGGAAGAGGGAAAGGGTTTGTTTATGAGGGAGGAATAAGAGTTCCAATGATTGCAACTTGGGGGGAAAAGATTAAACCAGGGAGTATTACTAACCATATTTCTGCTCATTATGATGTAATGGCAACTTTGCTTGAACTCATAAATTATGAGAATATTCCAGAAACAGACGGGATTAGTTTTCTCCCAACCCTTACAGGTAAAAAAGAACAAGATATACATGATTTTCTATATTGGGAATTTCCAGAATATGGAGGTCAAGTAGCTATTAGAATAGGAGATTGGAAAGTTATTAGAAGAAATTTAAAACGAAGCAATGAAAAACCCACTTTAGAACTATACAATTTATCTCTAGACCCCGAAGAGCTTAATAATGTTGCCAATTATCATTCTGATATCATTAATATTGCATCTGATATTTTTGATAAGGAACATATCAAATCTGAAATTGAAGAGTTCATGATTAATTCTATTGAAAATGGATTGCTTTCGTCTAAATAATAATTTTTTCATAATAACTAGTGAAAGCGTAATTACTAAAAAGCAATCCTGATAGTTTTATTTTTTAACTTTATAAATAATGAAATACATTATCCTCTTATTACCCTTTTTCTGTTTCTCTCAAAAAATATTTTCGGTAGACTATCCATCTCAATCTGATATAAAAGTTTTTGTCGTTGATTATGAATCTCAATCTGATTTAAAAGTTTTCAAAGTAGATTACCAATCTCAGGCGAAAGGTAATAATGGGCTGTGGTATTTTGTAAAATACTCTTCACAATCAAACAAGAAGATATATTTCGTGAAGTACTCATCACAAAGCGATTTGAAAATTTTTTTTGTAAAGTATAAATCTCAATCTGGGTGGAGGAACAACTCGAAAAAATATTTATTGTATTAAATCATCAAATTGTTGTTCTTATTTAGTGTAGGAACTTCTTTGTATATTGTTTGCATATTAATCATAAATCAATAAAGATGAAAAAACAATTAATTTTAATATTTGTCTTGCTAGGCACCTTTTGTATTGCTCAACAAAGAATGTTTGTAACTCTGCATTATGTTACAGTTAATAGTCAAGACGCGCAAGCTCATATTGATAGTGAAAAAGAATATTTTTCAAAGGGTCATAAATCGGCTATTGATAGCGGAAATAAAATTGGCTGGGACATGTGGGTTTTAGAAAATCCAGGATATAGGGAAAATCACACAACATTTATTTATGCCCATCTTCAGGATCCAGATAAGGTAATAAACTCAAATATGAGTGGCGAAAGTGGAAATAACTTTTCCAATTCTGAATTAGCAATGGTCCGTGAAAAATGGGGTAATAGAGTTGTTAAGTCAGGTGCTATTACAGTTTCATATAAAGGTGGATTTGTCCCGGCTTCTAATCAAGCCCCACCCAAGTATGCAGTTTTGGACTGGATGGTTGTAGACCCAGCGGATTTTTATGAATATGAACAAATGGAATTAAAAACATTCCTGCCAATGCAAAAATCGAATAAATCTGTTAAAGGCTGGGGACTTCACAAAGTTGTTACTCCACGTAATAATAATGTTAATGCTGCTAGTTATGTTGTTGCTAGGTTTTTTGACAATATGTCTGATATTCAAAACATGATGGATCAAACAAATCCAATGAGTAAAAATATGAAAGCTACAATTACAAAGATGTACAATTTAAGGTCTATAAGAAGAAGTCAAGTTCTAAGACTAATTCTATCAGAAAGATAATTGAAAAAAATACTTTAAGTTTTGCCCTCCAAAATTAGGAGGGTTTTTTATTTGTAAAACCCAAAAGCAATTTTCGATTATAAAGCCTGTAGTTCGAAAAATATGATTGTTTGGCCTCAAATACATTCTCTTCTAACATCAATTATTTTCTTGAATTAAGCTTCGCAAGTAACCTTAATATTTCAAGATATAACCAAATGAGAGTAACTAGTAAGCCAAATGACCCATACCACTCCATATACTTTGGAGCACCTTTTTCTGCACCTTCTTCTATAAAATCAAAATCTAAAACTAAATTTAGGGCAGCTATTATTACAACTACTATGCTAAAGCCGATGCTTAGTGGAGATGCATTGTTAATATTCATTACACCAATTCCTGAGCCAAAGAATCCCATTATAAAATTTACAAGATAAACGATTGCTATACCTCCAGTTGCTGCAAAAATTCCAAGTTTAAAATTTTCTGTTGCCTTTATGTATCCTGATCGATATGCAATTAATAATGAAACCAATATTCCAACCGTTAAAAGGATTGCATTTGTTACTATTCCATCATATAGGTAGTTATACATATAAGATATACCTCCAAGCATAGCTCCTTGCAGAGCTGCATAGATGGGGACTGTTATCGGGGCCCATTCTTTTTTAAAAATCGTAACGAGCGCAAAGATAAATCCACCTATTCCACATCCGATTAACAATATCGGATTAAGTGTGTCAAAGGTTAAATATCCAGTACCAACAAGAATTAAAAGGCTAATGGCTGTTTTATTAACTGTGCCCTCTATAGTCATTTTTTCATTAATAGAGACAGTATTACTGAAAGTTTTTTTTGAGAGTACAGGGTTACCTGATCTTAATGATAAATGGCTACTCATATAATTTTCATTTAATATTTTAAAGCACAAATATATTGAGATCACACAAAATCAGATTTAAAATATCAATAAATATTAAAATATATTAGTAAGTAATGAGTAAACGACTTCTTTGTATATTGTTTCTTATTAATAAAAACATACCAAAATGAAAAAAATATTAATTCTGTTTTTATCATCACTAGTCATTATTTCATGTGGTGAAAAGCCAGCAAAATCAGAAAAAGAATTACTTACAGAACAAACTCGAACAACTGTTTTAAAAGCATTTAATAGCCAAATGGAAGGTAAAATTGACATTATGGAATCACTACTTGCGGATGACTTTACTTTCACCTTGACGGGGCAGTTGGATATTTCGAAGACCTATACTTGGAATGAGTATTTGGAGTTTGCGGGATATTTTGCAACTCTTTTAAAGGGAGAAATTGGCGTAGAATACAAAGGTATTATTGCAGATGAAAGATCTGCAATGGTTTTTGCTCAAGGAAGAATGGAAGGAGTTGGTGGGAAATATGAAAATGATTATGCCATAAAATACGACCTAAATCAGGCAGGGCAAATAATTTCACAAAAAGAATATTTAAGCGACATTTTATTAGCTACACAACTATACGGGCAAGAGGTTTGTGGCGATAAAAAATTGTTAAATTGAAATACAATTAAATAACACAAATGGATTTGTAATTTAATCCACATAAATTTTAAACTAAAACTAATTCAAAATGAAAAATTTTTTAATACTAATAATCACAAGCCTATTAATCTTTGCTTGTGATAATTCAAAAGCTACCAATCAAAAAAACTCAGGTCAACAGGGGAACTATATTCAATGGACTAATGGTGATCCATTACACGATGAAATGATAAGAAGTGCGATAGGCCATTTTTTAAATATAGAAAGAGAGAAAGCATATGTTTTTTTCGAAAAAGCAGTTAAGTTAGACTCAACCTCATTTGCAGCACATGTAATGATGTCTACCATGTCTCCACCAAACTCAGAAAAACAAGAAGCACATTATGAACTTGCAAAAAAGTATTCAGCTAATAAAAATGAAAACTCAAAAAGATTTGTTTCCTTACTTGATATAAAAAGCGAGAACGGATACAGAGGTATATGGGGATCTTCAAAAGAAAAAAATGCTATATGGGAGAAAATGTACGAAGCAGAACCAAGGGGAGCTTTTATACAGTTTCATAGAGCAAGATCCAATCCAGATTTAATCACAAGAATTAAAAATTTGGAAGAACTAAGCTCAGAATGGGGCGAGCCAAACAATGCAGCGATTATAAATTTTCTTGGGTATCATTATTATCAAAATGGAGACAAAGAAAAATCAAAACAGGCTTTTGAAAAATATCTTGAGCTTTATCCACAGGGATATAATTCTTTAGATTCAATGGCAGAATTCTATATGTATGAAAAAAATTACGATGAGGCAAAAAAATATTATAAGATGGTGTTGAATCAATTCCCATTTTCTATTTCAGCAAGGGCTGCTTTGAAAAATATAGAAACTTTAAAATAATTATTTCAACCATAAAATCTATTATCTAAATTTAAATTCTACATAAAATGAAAAAACTGATTGTTACCTTTTTGATATCCAGCTTTGGATTTAGTCAATCTTCAAAAGATTTAGAAATGTGGGCAAAAAATGCAACAAACAAATCTTTTGATATGTTTTATGAAATTTTAAGTATACCAAATGACGCAAATAATTTGGATGATATTGAGTTAAATGTTAAGTGGTGTGAGAAAAATTTTGCTGAAAGAGGTTTTGTTACACAAAGGATCTCAACTCCCAAAGCACCACTTTTGCTTGCGGAAAGAACCTTTCCGAAGGCTAAAGAAACTGTTCTTATATATTTACAAATAGATGGTCAACCTGTAGACAATTCTAGGTGGTTCCAGGAAAGCCCATATACCCCAGTTTTAAAAAGACAAAACAGTAAAGGGGTTTGGGAAATTATCGACTGGGATGAAATAAAAAACTATGAAGATGATTGGAGAATATTTGCACGTTCAACAAGTGACGCAAAAGGACCAGTGGTCATGTTTTTAAATGCAATGGATGTATTGGAAGAAAAAAAATTGTCCCCCAATTTTAATATAAAAGTGATAATGGATTTTGAAGAGGAGTTAGGATCTCCAAATTTACCTAAAGCGGTTAATGTAAATAGGGGAATACTTTCTGCGGACCACCTTATCATATTTGATGGGCCAAAGCATAGGTCAGGCAAACCAACTTTAACATTTGGGGCAAGAGGTATTTCAACTATTCAACTAACAATTTATGGACCAGTAACAGCCCAGCACAGTGGTCACTTCGGGAATTATGTTCCCAATCCTGCCCTTAGAATGGCTAAACTTCTTGCATCTATGAAAGATGATGAAGGGGTAGTTGTAATCCCTGGGTTTTACGATGGGATTTCAATCGATTCCAAAACAAAAAAAATACTAGATAACTTTCCTCACGACCAAGAGCAATTCATGAAGACTTTACAAATCGGTGAACTTGATAAAGTTGGTGAAACCTACCAAGAATCAATTCAATTTCCATCTTTAAATATACGTGGTATGCAGTCTGGATGGATAGATGAGAAAGTAAGAACTATAATACCTGCATGGGCAAGAGCTGAAATCGATATTCGTTTGGTTTTGGAGTCTGATCCTATGCGTCTGATAGGTCTTGTAAAAAAACATATTGAAAATCAAGGATACTATGTGGTGAACAGAGAGCCAACAGCCAAGGAACGAATAGATCATCCTAAAGTGGCTACGTTTACACATAAAATTTCGTATCAATCGTTCCGAACAGATCTTGATACCAAGGTAGGAAAGTGGCTGCGTAAATCAATAAAAAAAGGCTTTGAGACTGACCCCATTAGAATAAGGATGAGTGGAGGCTCTATTCCGATATCACCATTTGTAAACACACTTGATATACCGGCAGTAACAGTTCCAACTGTTAACCGAGATAACAATCAGCACAGTCCAAATGAAAATATTAGATTGGGGGATTACCGCAACGGCATAAAAACAATTTTATCTATACTAACAGAACCTCTTTAAAAACTTAGGGGCTTTTCATGGAAAAAATTCCTATTTGATTGTCAGAAACAATTTCATTTAGCCTAGAAATAGATCCGTTCAAAAGTTTTTCTAAAGCTTCCATTTCACGATCAAGTTCAGCCGTGATTTCCTTAAAAAAAGCTTTTGCTTGATTTGTAGGAGGATAGTCTCCTCGTTGTGAATCCGCTAATAAAAATGCAATTCTGTTGTTTATTCTAATCCCATAGTTCAATGGATCTTGACGACTTTGATTTTTTGTCATATGAATATTATTCTCTATAAGGCTTAACTTGCTTTCAAACTGATTAATAAGATTATTTATTTCTTCAGTAAGACCAGATTTTTGCTTTAGATAGTTTAAATCTTTTTGAACCTCTCTAATTTTGATTATCGCTGAGTTAGCTCTAGTTACCTGATTACGGACATTAATTAAAAAATCAAACTGATCTCTATAGTCTTTATCCGTATTCTCAAGCCTTGGGTCTTTTTCAATTTTTAAGGATTGTTCAATGACCTCGCCATTATAGTTTAGACTTATTAAATATTCACCGGGAATTGCTTTGGGACCTTTATTTGGAGAGGAATAAAATACCATTCCCTCAAATTCTTTATATCCTGGATATCGCATATCCCAGATTAATTTATTTCCGCCAGATTTTAGTGCTAACGGAATATCAGCTTCTGGGTTTAGATTATTTAGTTTTGCTTTATTGTTATAACGTTTAATCAGTGAGCCGTCTTTCTCTTTAATTACTATACTTACAAGATCATCTTCTTTTAAATCTTTAATATAAAAATGTAAAATTGCTCCAACAGGGTGATTCTTTCCAACTAATTTAAAATTAGTTTCGTCCTCTTCCTCTGATTGTTCTACTCTGAACGCTTTGTCTGGTTTGTAAAGAAAGAAAGATTGAGAATTTAAATTATTTTCTAGCTGATGCAGTGGTGTTAAATCATCAATCATCCAAAAGCTTCTTCCGTGAGTTGCAGCTATTAAATCATTATCTCTAACATGAAGATCTCTAATTGATGTGATGGGTAGATTTAATTGAAATGGCTTCCAACTATTGCCATCGTCAAATGAGATAAACATTCCCCATTCGGTTCCTGCATATAGTAGCCCCTCTCGAACCTTATCAGATCGTATAGCCCTGCTGTAGAAATTCTGAGGAATTCCTTTGGTGATCAGAGACCAAGTTTTACCATAATCATTTGTCTTATAGAGATAGGGTTTGTAATCTCCAAATTTGTATGAGGTAGCAGCTACATATGCAGTACCTTTTTTAAATGGACTGGGGTCTATACAGTTGATCATGTTTAACTTAGGACTTAATGTCGGAGTAGGTGTCACATTTTTCCAAGTTTCACCGTTATCAGTAGTTAAGTGAATTAATCCATCATCACTGCCGACCCAAATAACTCCTTTTTCAATAGGTGATTCGTTAATAGCAAAAAGGTTTGAATAAAATTCTGCACCAGTATTATCTTGAGTTATGGGTCCTCCAGAGGACTTAATTGTTTCTGGCAGTCCTCTTGTCAGATCTGGAGATATTGTTTTCCAAGACTGGCCACCATCTGTTGTCATATGTAAAAAGTTAGACCCAGCAAAAAGTTTATTTTTGTCGTGTATACTAAACTTGACAGGGAAATTCCAATTGAATCGGTATTTCATTACTTCTGCTCCTGAACCAGCAGGATTATCAGGCCAAATATTTACTGAACGCGTTTGATCTGTTCTGTGATCTTTACGCATCATATATCCTTTATATGTTCCACCATAAACGATATCATTATTTTTTGGGTCTGGAGCAAGATGAGCACTTTCTCCACCTGCTGTTGTTTCCCAATCGCTTTCACCAATACCAGAACCTGAGCCTCTATGATTTATTCTAACGGTCGTGTTATCTTGTTGCGCCCCATAGATTCTATATGGGAATTGATTATCTGTGGTTACCCTATAAAATTGTGCTGTGGGTTGATTATAATAAGTGGTCCAATTATTTCCACCATCATTTGAAATCTGTGCTCCACCGTCATCTGCAATTGCCATTCTGTTATTATTTTTTGGATCTATCCAAAGGTCATGATGATCTCCATGCGGCGCATCTTTCAATGTAAATGATCTCCCCCCGTCAGTTGACACACCGTAACTTACATTCATTACATAAACTTTGTCTTTATTTTGAGTGTCAGCATATATTCTACTGTAGTACCAAGCTCTTTGTCGTAAAGCTCTATCTTCATTTACTTTTTCCCATGTTTTACCAGCATCATCTGAGCGAAACACCCCACCATCAGATGCTTCAATGATTGTCCAAATTCGATTTGAATCTACAGGAGATACTGTAATTCCAACAATTCCCCAAGGCCCACTCGGAAGGCCTTTATTCTCTGTTATATTGATCCATGTGTCACCGCCGTCATAACTTTTGTAAAGCTTACTATCAGGTCCTCCACTATCCATTCGATATCCATTCCTTTTCATTTGCCATGTAGTGGCATAGATTATTCTTGCATTATTGGGATCCATTATCAAATCACCCGCACCTGCCTTATCACTTTCATAAAGTATCTTCTGCCAAGTAGTTCCACCATCTTCTGATCTATACACACCACGCGTTTTATTTGGCTTCCACAAATTACCTATTGCAGCTACATAAATTAAGTTGGGATTTTTGGGGTGTATTCGTATTCTAGATATATGCTCGCTACCTTTTAAACCAATAAATTTCCATGTTTTACCAGCATCTAAACTTTTCCATAATCCATTTCCAGAAGAAACATTTCCTCTCAGAGTTTGCTCTCCTTCACCAACATAAATTATATTCGGATCAGACTCAGAGACAGCAACTGCGCCAATAGAACCTCCAAAATAACCATCTGAAATTGAATACCAGCTATTTCCTGAATCTTCGGTTTTCCAAACACCACCTCCTGCAGTTCCCATATAATAGGTGTTAGGATCATTTATCACTCCAGCAACAGTTGCAGCACGTCCACCTCTAAAGGGACCTACAAGCCTCCATTCTAATGAATTGTATAAAGATTCTGAAAAAGTGGTTTCATTTTGTTTTTTATTTTTTTTTCGCTGGGCTGTTATATCAACTGGTGTGATTGAAAAAAAACAGCATAAGACAAATAGCAAGTAAGGTTTCATAATCTAAAATGTTTTTCATTTACAAAATATAAAAAATTTAGAAAATATTTAGTGTTTTCTATTCGGTGCAGTCATGCCCTTACGCCTATAATTCTTTTTTTGGTAAGGAATTTTGCTGACTTCACTAGAGCCGAAAAACATGTTGCCGATCAAAGAGACAACTTCTTTAGTTATCTCTTTTTCAGAGGAGGTATTATTTAATTTGAATTTGCTTAGATCCATTGAAATAAGCATATTGGCTTCTTGATCAAGATGAATAGAGGTGTGTAAATAATATCTTAATACCTTTTCAAGCGATATCTTAGTTCCCGGATAAAGAACTTGGAAACCATTCAAACTTTTAAAAGTTGTTTTCAGAATACGATATTGATTTTTAAAACCTAATTCCTTTTTTTCACGTAAAGCGTGATGGTAATTATCAATTTGTTGGCAATAAGAATTAACTGATATCAGAAATAATCCAAAAAATATTTTACGGATTTTCATTTAAAACGAAACTAAAAATTTTTTTAATATGATTGGGTTATACCAATATCAATTTCTTAAGTTCATGAATTAAATCATTTATTTTAAGATTATAATTTTCCCAGAGTTATAATTAACTTACCTAAGAATAGTCTACTATATGTAAATTGAGAAAAGCAGTATTATATATTTTATTATTTACTACAGGCTGCACCAAAGAGACTGGCTGTGTTGAAATAACTCTTAAAGAACAGAGCAATGGAAAGTTTTATTTTTATTGGGGACGATTTACAGCTTTAGGGCTAGATGAAGATGGAAATAGTCAACCTTTGTCTGGCTCTGTAACAGAGGAAGTTTACAATCAATATGAAGTAGGAGACACTTATTGCGTTGAGTAAAGTTTTTCATAGACATTCTATTACATAAAGAGAACTTTACCAAAGGATGTTTTGCTTATTTGTATATTGTTGTATTCAACGAGTATAAATAAAACCTAAAGCAAGTTTTATCAATATAAATAAATACAGAATAAATTCATTCTTTAGAATTTTGCTTCTTGTCACAGCTGGAGAAGGAGTTTTTATTCTTCCGTTTGTGCTTGCCCGAATTTTTAGACCAACATTTTTAGATGTGTTTCAATTAGATAACCTTCAGCTAGGAACATTATATTCCACTTATGGGGTTGTAGCATTAATTTCGTACCTGTACGGAGGCACTTTAGCGGACCGATTTCAGCCTAGAATTTTGATGGGTACTGCTCTTGTAATGACCTCTATAGGTGGATTTTTAATGTCAACTTTTCCCTCTTTTTATTCACTACAGATTTTGTATGGTTTTTGGGGATTTTCAACCACATTCCTTTTTTGGGCAGCAATGATAAAAGCAACACGAAATTGGGGAGGCGAACAAAGCCAGGGTAAAGCTTTTGGATTTTTAGAAGGGGGGAGAGGTATTATTGCAGCGACCATAGGGGCTATGGGTATTTTAATTTTTGCAGAATTAATACCTGTTGATATAAACCTAGCTTCATTTGATCAAAAGAAAGAAGCTTTCCGTTGGGTAATTTTATTTACTTCTTTAATAGTAATGCTAGTGGGGGTATTATCATTCATTTTTATGAGTGAGATGGAGAATAAAGAAAAATCTCAAAACTTAATTATTGAGAGTTCATTTAAAAATATTTTAAAAGTAGCACGTTATCCCTCAGTTAGACTTTTAATTATTATAGTTTTATCAGCTTATTGTGGTTATAAAGCGACAGATATTTTATCATTATATGCTTCTGAGATTATGTTGTTTGATGAGGTCAATGCTGCAAAAGTAGGATCATATCAGATGTATTTGCGCCCAGTAGTGTGTATATTTATCGGTTATATAGCAGATAAATCTACAAGCTCAATATGGCTAAAACGAGGGTTTCTTATGTTAATTTTAGGATCAATGCTATTTGCATCAGGTTTTATTAAAGCGCCTCTTAGCGTGTTTTTCATTTTTACAGTAATAATAACTGGAATAGGAACCTATGGTCTGAGGTCATTATATTTCTCTGCTGTAAAAGAAGGAGATATTCCTTATGCATTCACTGGAACTGCTGTAGGTATTATATCTGTTATAGGTTACACGCCAGATATTTTTATGGGACCATTAATGGGCGTTTTACTAGACAATAATCCTGGACTTATTGGCCACCAGTTAGTTTTTCTTTTTTTAGCTGGCTTTTCAATTGTAGGATTTATAGCCTCTTCGAAATTTAATAGTATTGTCAAAAGAACAAAATTTAGCAACCAATAAAATTTAATATGAAAAAACCTTTAGTATCTCCTTTGGATAGAAATAGTACAAAACAAGCCAAAGAAATGGCCGATTTTTATGATGAAACTTTAGGGTTTACTCCTAACAGCCTTTTTACAATGATGCATCGCCCAAGAATCGCCAAAGCATTTTTGGAAATGAATCAGGCAGTAATGGAAAATAAAGGCTCCATTACAAGTTCAATGAAAAGAGAGATTGCTTATTTGTCAAGTATGACAACGGGATGCCGATACTGTGAAGCCCATGCAATAAGAGCAGCTGAAAGGTATGGTTCTTCACAAGAACGGCTCGAAAACATTTGGGAGTATAAATCACATGTGGCTTTTTCAGAGGCGGATAGAGCAATGTTTGACTTGGCTATCGCAGCCTCTCAAGTTCCAAATGGAGTTTCAAAAGAAATAAAGGTTAGAGTAAAAAAATTCTTTAGTGAAGGAAAAATTGTTGAAATTTTGGGAGTTGTAGCTTTATTTGGCTATTTAAATCGCTGGAATGACAGTATGGGTACAGAACTTGAAAATCCTGCAGTAAAATCAGCAGAACAAATTCTTGAAGCAAGGGGATGGGAAGTAGGTAAGCATTCCTACTAGAAAAATATTGTTAATTAGAATGCACTATTTACCAATATCAAAAAGTTTAATATTGCATAAAAAAGTGCAGGGATCATTCTTAAAGGCTGATCTTCGATTTTAATTCGTACTCCTATAGCAGCTAACATAAGTAACATAAGTGAGGCAGAAGATAATGGAATTAAGGGTTCAAAAACAAAACCTAAAAAAAGCCCTAATCCCCCAAGAAGCTGAAGTGAACCAATTATAATGCGTTGTTCAGGATAGCCCCACCTGTTGTACTCTACTTTCATTTTTTTTGAAAAAAAAGATGACAATCCATAATAGACAAAAGAAATCCCTGAAATTAGAATTAGGATTTGTAAAAATGTCATGAACTACAGTAAACCCTTATCAACTGCGGCAACAAAAAGCGACAAAACTAAAAGGCAAAAAGAGGGGACATATTTTATAAAAGGATTTTTAACACTGATGTGCGCTATCTGGGCGCAGACCATTAAAAAAGCCATTAGTAAAGCAGAAAAAAAGACTACTTTTTGGTAAAATATTCCAACCACAAGTAGAGTAGCTAGAGAAATTTTGGATGCCCCTACCATGCTCCTTACTAAATCTGATAAGCCGTATTGTTTAAATTCTACTACTATGTTATCAAAACGAAAGACCCATACTATAACTATCGAAACAGCGATTATCAGTTGTGCAGCAATTGCTATATTTTCCATATAGTTAAATATAAGAATTTAATGTTTAATTTAAAGATTATCCAAAAATCAAATGATGAAAGAATCAATACTTTTATTCTGGGCTTTCAGGTCCATCTTTAGAGGATTGATCTCCTTGACCTAGTTTAATTCTAAAGACCAGTTCGTGTGTTCTTAAGTTTAGTTGTGAGAGTCCGTTATCTGTTGGAGTTTCATAGGCATAACCGATATCAAACATGCCCAGAGCGACTACCGTCATAAGGGCCATAGAGCTATTGGTTCTAACGGAGAGTCCGACATCAAATTGATTTTGCCAGCTTACCATTGCTGTAATATCAGCGGTTGTTGGCAGCCCTTTTACTTTTCTAAGCATCAGCGAAGGCTTTAGATAGAGTCCGCTAGATACTGGTAAATCGACCCCAGCCCCTAGATAGGTATGCACCCGATCTTTGGCAGTAATGGCTAGGTTGTCATTTTCTCTGTTGACATTAAAAAGCCTTGGTATAGAAAAAGAGATCCAATAATTAGTTGCTTTAAAATAAGCACCTGCTCCCACATTGGGATTAAATTTACTTAGACTCACCTTACTAGGATCTCCCACGGGGGAGTAAGTAGTGAGTTCTGTCGGATCAGAACTATAAAAATTTCCTCCTGCTTTAAGCCCTAGAAAAAGGATTGACTCCCCACTCATTTGTAGTTTGTAAGAGAAGTCTACATAGGCAAAGGTTTGTTGTTCAACAAAGACTTTATCAGAGACCACAGACAGTCCCAGACCTACATTATTTTCTCTAGCCGAAGAGTAGGCAAAAGCGAGTGTCCGAGGGGCATCTTGTACAGAAGCCCACTGGCTTCTTGAGGTAAAAGAAAGCATGTTGGCAGCATCTGCTCCAGCAAAAGCCGGGTTGATTACATTCATATTATATCTATACAAAGAGTAATAAGACTCCTGCTGGCTAAAGCCAATCAAGGGGAGTATAAGTAAGAAGAGTAAAGTGATTTTTCTTATCATAATTATCTTGTAAGATAGAACCATCCTTCAAAATCAACACTACCGTTGCCGTCTAAATCTATGCGATAGTAGTAGCTTCCTGAAGGGAGCTCTACCCCATTTAACGTTCCATTCCAATCATTATTATATGGTTTAGCAGTAAACAACTCTGTCCCTGTTCTAGAATAAATCCATACTTGATTATTTAAATATCGATCAATTTCTCTTACCTGCCAAGTATCATTCCTACCGTCTCCATTTGGAGAGAAGAAGTTGACAATCTCAATAGACTCTCTTAAGCTCGGGTTATCAAAACCTTCTGGGAAGCTACTTGCTAAAAGTGGATCTGTACCTGCTAGGGTCTCATCTAAGTTAGGGAAGCCGTCCCCATCCTGATCATTATAAGGATCATCGTTAACACTATCTAACTGATCTACCACCCCGTCACCATCTGCATCTAAGTACAGCGACTCTAAATAGTTGGCCTTACCATCAAAGTCTGTGTCATCATCCCGAGGGTCACCGTTACCATTAAGGTCTTCCTCTATAGTAAGCAGTCCGTCCTGGTCATCATCAGGATCAACATGATCTAAGATACCATCCCCATCGGTATCTAAGGCAAAGTTTTCTCCAGGCTCTGTGATCTCAAAGATTGAAGGCACCCCGTCGTTGTCGTCATCTAAATCGTGATGGTCTGCAATACCGTCCCTATCGGTATCTAGCATAACTGCTCTTGCACTTCTTCCTGTTTGTAGGACCTCATACTTAGAAGGCACCCCATCGTTCTCATCATCGGTATCTAAATAATCTGGCGTACGGTCCCCGTCAAAGTCCATAGCATCGGTTGGGATACCGTCTTGATCTGAGTCAGGCGACTCATCAATAGAGGCAATGCCGTCTCCATCATCATCAGTATCCAGATAATCTGGCGTACCGTCCCTGTCACTGTCAATAGCATCATTAGGGTTAAAATCACCATTAGGATCCGTACCCTCATACAGACTGAAGACTCCGTCGTTGTCATCATCAGGATCTAAAAAGTCCTCAAAACCGTCTCCGTCTGTGTCTAACGAATTTATCGAAGCACTACTAATTATTTCTTTTATACCTTCAATGGCCGATCCTTCGAACTCACTATAAATATGATCTCCATCATCATCTGGATCACGGGAGTTGATAATTCCATCGGCATCCGTATCAGAGCTAATCAGATCTGGTGAGACCTGTTGCACAGGAGTAATATTGGTATCCAGCTCAAAGATCTCCTCGCTTTTAGGATTGATTTCTATACGCTGCTCAGACTTAGGAATAGGCACGTTAGGATCCCCAGCGGTTGTATTAACATAGGCAATCTCTACTTCATAAACACCATCCTTGTTTGCATCATCAGGATTATTAGGATCAGGCACATTAACAAAGGCCAGATAGCCTTCCCCTAGGTTTTTCTTTCTTCTAGCATAAGGCGAGTAGTACTTCTGTGATCCTTTTGCTGCAGGTTCTCCTCCTACGATTTTTACCTTGTCAGCATCAGCTCCACCAACTACTTTTTTACGCACCTTCCACTTACCTACATTACGCCCTGTTTTAGGGTCCTGTTCAGTAAAGGTAATTGGAGTCGCTTTACCCGTAGATCCACCAATAGAGATTTTATAGTTCTGGTAATAGGTTATAAATACATTTTCAGCTACATCGGTAATCCCGTCGTTATCATCATCGATATCAGGGATATCTCCTAACTCGTCAGAGTCGTTATCACCATAGACATCTACTTCATCTGGGATCCCGTCTCCATCATTATCGCTACTGAAGTTAGGATCTAGTGGGAAGTCGTCTTCTCCGTCAATGACACCGTCTCCATCCGTGTCAGGATTTTCAGGATCTGTTCCTGTAAGTTTTTCTAAAAAGTCTGATACACCATCCTGGTCAGTATCCAGTGGATTACTCTCAGGATCTTTAGGATCAGTATCTTGCAATAGCTCATCCACATCACTATAGCCATCGTTGTCGTCATCCTTGTCTTTGTTGTCTCCTATGCCGTCTCCATCGGTATCGAACTGCTCTTTAGGATCTAGCGGGAAGGCGTCTTCACCATCAGGGGCACCATCATTATCATCATCCGGATCGATAAGATCAGGGATACCGTCTTGATCGCTGTCTTTAGTGAACTTAGGATCTAGCGGGAAGGGATCCTCTAAATCGTTAACCCCATCTCCGTCAGTGTCTGGATTGTTAGGATCAGTACCTATAATCTGTTCTTCTAAATCAGAGAGCCCGTCTCCATCTACATCTTCTGGGAAGTCCTCTTTGTCTTTAGGATCTGTTCCGGCTTTAATTTCAATCACATCAGGATAACCGTCATTATCATCATCCTTGTCGGCATTGTTTCCTATACCGTCAGAGTCTGTATCCTCGCTCTCTGTTGGATCGTAAGGGAAGACGTCTGTTCTATCAGGCACCCCGTCGTTGTCGTCATCAGGATCTAATAGGTCAGGGATACCGTCTCCATCTTGGTCACTATTGTGTTCAGGATCTAATGGGAAGGCATCGATTCTATCGTTCACCCCATCACCATCGGTATCGTAATTATTAGGATCTGTACCTCTTAAGGCTTCTTCAGCATCAGAGAGCCCGTCCTTGTCAGCATCCTCAGGAATACTGGTTGGATCAAGGGGATCACTGCCCTCTACTATCTCTATTTTATCTGGATAACCGTCATTATCATCATCCAGATCAGCGTTATCTCCAATACCATCACCGTCACTATCAGAAGACTCTCTCGGGTTGTCAGGGAATAGGTCTTCAATATTGTCTACCCCATCACCATCTCTGTCAGGATCTTTATTATCGCCAATACCATCGCCGTCAGAGTCACGACTCTCGTCAGGATCTCTTGGGAAGCGATCTCTACTGTCTGGTACCCCATCGTTATCATCATCCGGATCAACATCATCAGGGATTCCGTCTCCATCAAAATCATTTGTCTGTGTCTGATTGTCAGGATCTAGTGGTGATGGGTCAGAGCCATCCGGCAGACCGTCATCGTCAGTATCGGGATCATTAGGATCGGTTCCTATAATATTTTCTTGCGCATCGGAGAGCAGGTCGTTGTCAGTATCGACAGGCTTGCTGTCAGGATCTTTAGGATCAGAACCTGCTAGGGTCTCTGTGTAGTCAGAGTACCCGTCATCATCATCATCACGGTCTCCGTTATCACCAACACCGTCCCCATCAGTATCTATACTCTCCCTTGGATCTTTAGGGAAGTCGTCCTTATCATCTTCTACCCCGTCATTATCATCGTCATCATCTTTATCATCTGGGATGCCGTCTTTGTCGGTATCTTGAGAAGCATTAGGATCTAGTGGGAAGTCATCCCTTCCATCTATAATACCATCTCCATCCGTATCGGGATCATTGATATCTGTTCCTGCTTCTTTTTCTTTAGCATCAGGCAGGTAATCCTCATCTCTGTCCTCAGGGGTACTCTCAGGATCTTTAGGATCTTTGCCTAGCTCTATTTCTAACAAGTCGTTATAACCGTCGTTGTCATCATCCGGATCAAGGCTGTCAATAATACCGTCCCTGTCTGTATCGGTAGTTCCTCCAGGGGTAAGCGGCTCAGGATCGTTAAGGTCACTGATACCATCCCCGTCGGTATCTGGATTAGCAGGGTCCGTTCCTAGTTCTATCTCTTGGTTTGTCGTAAGGCCGTCCTGATCAGGATCACGAGGATAGTCAAGGGCATCTTTAGGATCTGTGCCGTCCTCAATCTCTACAACATCATCATAACCGTCATTGTCATCGTCTGGATCTGCGCGATCACCAATACCATCTCTGTCATAATCAGAAGTCTCGTTAGGATCCAGCGGGAAGGCATCGTCTTTATCCCTTACCCCGTCATTGTCATCATCAAGATCTATAGTGTCAATAATGCCGTCCCCGTCAGAGTCAAGGCCTCGGTTCGGATCTAGTGGGAAGGCGTCATCGCGATCACTAATACCATCTCCATCAGTATCCGGATTTTTAGAGTCTGTTCCTAAAAGGCCTTCTTCACTATCGGTAAGGCCGTCTTTATCTGTGTCGTCAGGCACACTGTCTGGATCCAAAGGATCTGTGCCGGCAACAATCTCTTGGTTATCTGTAAACCCATCATTATCATCATCGGGATCAATACCGTCATTAAGCCCGTCACCATCTGTATCGGTCTGATTGTTTGGATCTAGCGGGAAGGGATCTTCCTCATCTTTTAACCCGTCATTATCATCATCAGGATCCGTCTTATTAGGAAGCCCATCGCCGTCCGTGTCGGTGGTATAGTTTGGATCGGTTGGGAAGTCGTCTTCTCCATCGATAACCCCGTCGTTATCTGTATCAGGGTTACTAGGATCTGTACCAAGTCCTGGCTCAAGGTTATCAGGAAGCTTATCGTTATCTCTATCCTCAGGAAAGCTAAAAGGATCTAGGGGATCAGTGCCTGCAAGGGCTTCATCACTATCTGTAAACCCGTCATTATCATCATCGGTGTCTGCATTATTACCAATACCGTCACCGTCACTGTCGTACTGCTCGTTAGGATCCTCGGGGAAGCTGTCAAAATTATCGTTCACCCCATCGTTGTCTTTATCTGTGTCTAAACCATTTGGTATACCGTCCCCGTCAATATCTTCTGGGCTCGGCTCTATCGGTTCCTCCGTTCTTGCCACAACCTCTATTTGTATAGTCTCTGTAACAGTGTAACCCACACTATCGGTAGCAGTAACAATGACCTCATAGATCCCATCTTCGTTATCATCGGCATTACCCCCAAGGGTCGGTGCAGGATCTATAGTAAGTATACCGGTCTGTGGATCGATAGTAACACTTGTCTGATCATCGCCTCCTGTAATGGCAAAGGTAGCCGTCTCACTAGCCTCAACAGGACCTGCAGAAGTAGTGCCTTCTGTAATAGTCAGTGAGGATGTACTGGTTATTGTTGGAGCGGTATTGTCTAATTTAAACACTGAGGTAAGCACACTTTGGTCTGTGGTTACCTTATTGGGCGTGGTTACCTTAGTCGATGTTATTGTGTCAGAGGCGGAGATGGCAAAGTTAATATCCCCATCGCTATAGGTATTAGAAGCGGTAAGGGTAAAGTTTGCTGTATAGGTATAAGGGCTCGTGCTAGTCTGAGTAAAGTTCAGGTTAGGCTGAGAAGCCAGTCCTGTTACAGTCATCGATATCGTGGATGCGTTAAGGGCCCAAGGCTGGTCTGAGACTACCGTTACAGTGATCACGTCACCTTCCTTAGCACTGGCAGAAGAACCACCATTATTAGAGCTCAAGGTTACACTAAGGCCAGGGTCTGTCGCTTTAAGCTCGATACCTGTAGACAGAGAAACGCTGTTGGTTGAAAAACTAGGATCCCCCGTATTGCCATAAAGGTCTTCTAAACTGCCTCCGTTTAGATCGATACTACCAGAGGATACGATCTGAACACCGGTGGAAAGATCCCCTTCTTTTACCGTATAGACAAAAGTAGGACTAGAGGTGCCTGAGCCTGAGACGTAGGTAGCATAGACAGGATTGCCATTAGCATCAGTGATATTGCTAAGAGGGATTCTTGGACTGCCCGTTATTGTAACCGGCTCATCGAAGTTTACTGTAAAGCTTATCGTATCAGAGTTCGATGGGTTTACATCATCATCCGTATAGACACCATTTGTAGTGGATGTAGTAAGCGAGGTCACCTTGGGACCGGTAAGGTCGATTGTGAAGATTAAATTATCCTGACCAGTGTAATTCTGATTAACCTGTGCATCAGTTAGCCCTGTGTTATAGACTAATATTTTAGATATCTGACCAACGAATAGATCATTATTATCTCTACCGTCTTTACCAATATAGCTCCAAACATTATTGTATAAATTACTGCGTGTTACACCAGTTACAGTTTTATTTAAAACACCATCAATGTAAATTTTTATACCTGAAGATTCATTAGACCCTGTGTTAACCCAAGTAATTTCATGCCACTGTCCATCATTTACTTGAACAGTACTTCTGTTCGCGGCAGTGTTGGCTTGAGAGTAACCAAAATTACTTTTAAATGACCACTGACTTGCATAACCTGAGTTTAAATTGAAAATAGATTCTCCATCAAAAGTGTTAGCTCTTCCAAGGGTAAGTAAATACTGACTACTAGATGAAGTGGTTTTAATTCTAGTAGTCACAGTAATTGGAAATCTTGCAGACATGCCATTCAGTTTCGCATTAGCTACTGATCGGAAAAAGTCTCCTCTTGAAAAATCAAAGTAGTTTCCTGAGTTGCTTGTCACAAGAGCTGATCCGTAATTAGTAAAATTATTGTTCTGTGAAGAAGCGTCATTTACTGTTGCCCCCGAAAGAACATTTGGCGTGTCTGCATTTATGTTTAAGACTAAATTGTCAGTTACAATTCCTTTACCGGTAAGACTGTTACCTGCTAAATCTAATCCTGTGATACTTACTGTTGCACTACTCACGGTTCCAGTCCAATTACTCATGTCAAGGGTGTAGGTCCAAACCGAAGAACTTGTAGAAGTCATATTGGCGTTAGTCACACCATCCCCTATAGTTATCTTTGGAATCCCTGCCATAGGTTCACTAAAGGTTGCTGTAATAACAACATTTGAACTAGAAGAAAGAATGTCGTCAGTATCGTTGTCTGTAATAGTTACCGAGGGAGAAGTATTATCTAAGTTAATGGTTAAGCTTTGATTTCCAGAGTAACTGTTACCAACGATATCTTGCCCTGTAAAAGTTACTGTATAGCTTCCGGCTGATACCCCACTTGTGTTCCAGGAGTATGTCCACGTTGTACTATTGGTTGCAGTTAAATTAGCATTATTTACTGCTGAGCCAATGGTTAACTTTGGCGCAGTAAGCATGGGTTCATTAAAGGTTGCTGTAATAGTAATATTGTCCCCAGGCTTAATTAAATTATCATTATCATTTGTCGAAATGCTTAGCGTAGGAGAAGCTGTATCAACTGTAAATGAAATATTTTGCGAACCAGCTACATAGGAATTTCCGGCAAGATCTGTTCCACTCACAGTAAGGGTATACTCTCCATCAGAAAGTGTTCCAGAAGATGTATTCCAAGTAAAAGTGTAGGAATTTGTACCTGATATTTTTGTCATTGCTGCATTTGAAAAAATACCTGGTATTGAAACGGTAGGTGTACCAGCCATAGCCTCTGAGAAAGCAGCAGTCACAGTAACTACTTGTGAAGGAGAAACTAAATTATCATTATCGGAACTTGTTAACGAAACTGTTGGAGCTGACGAGTCTATTGAAAAAGTTATGCTGTCAGTACCTACGTAAGCTCTTCCGTTTATATCTACTCCAGAGACTGTTGCTGTGTATGCTCCATCAGTTAAGTTGCCAGCAGCATCTACATCCCAAACGTATCTAAAGGTAGAGCTGTTTACCACTGTCATACCTACATTAGTCGCTACACTACCAATACTTATAGTAGCTGTAGGTGACATTGCAGCGGAGAAGGTTGCTGTAATAGTAACCTCAGAGTTGTTTTGAACATAGTTGTCTGCATCAGTATCCGTTAGAGTAACCTGTGGCGCAGGGCAGGTACCCCATTGAGGTGATTTGGAAGCATCTTGTCGCCATGCTACATTATTTTGCTGTCCCGTCCAAGATGTTGGCTTAGTTGGTATATTGGAAACACACCAACCAGAAATATCTTGGACAAATGCCGCAGCTTGATAAAAGACGCCAAGCATGCCATACAACTGTCCACCATTTAAAGAACCTCTATAAACATTAGAAGTATTCCAATTGCCAATAGAGGGACTCCCGCCATTATTAAAATTCCTAGCACTATTGAACATATTTCTTATGGTAGTAGCACTTGAAATATCCCAACTACCAATATCTTGGTTAAATTCATAAGCATTTCCAAACATTCTTTGGAAATTAGTAACACTAGACACATTCCAACTACCAATGTTTTGATTAAAAACAGCAGCTTGCTCAAACATACTTTTCATCGTAGTCACTTTAGAAACATCCCAATTCCCAATGGCTTGGTTAAAGGCTCTAGCATTTTTAAACATTCCCTCCATTTTGGTTACACTAGAAACATCCCAAACTCCAACAGGTTGGTTAAATGCTGTCGCGCCAACAAACATATATCTCATATCTGTTACAGAGGCAGTATTCCAAGTGCTTATATTTTGGTTGAACGAAGTAGCGGCTTCAAATGTTCCAACCATATTTGCCACGCTTGATGTGTTCCAAGATGATATATTTTGATTAAACTGACTATTACTCCGAAACAGAGCTGACATATTAGTTACATTTGAAACATCCCAACTACCAATATCTTGATTAAAAATTGTTTGGTTGAACATTTGCTCCATATCTGTTACACTTGACACATCCCAACTACCAATATCTTGATCAAAATTACTCGCTAACCAAAACATGCGGTTCATATTAGACACGCTGGAGGTATCCCAATTACCTATACCTCTATTAAATGCTGTTGCACCAGTAAATAAGCCTTGCATATTGGTCACATTTGAAGTATCCCATGAGCCAATATCTTGATTAAATGAAGAGGCGTTAGCAAATAGACTTCCCATGTCTGTTACAAGAGTCGTCACTACCCTATCCCAGTCATTATCATTTTTATTTTTAGCTGCAATAGAAGTATTGTTGTGTGCCGTGTAGATCACTCCATTAACTACGCCCTGGTCTCCAGCACTACATCCTCTACATTTTACAGTCACCCCATTAGCATCTAGATAGAATGTAGGGCTTATAGTAAAGGTGATGCTATCGGTTCCAGCATAAGCATTTCCAATGGCATCAGTACCACTTACAGTCACCGAATAAGCTCCAGCGGCAAGTGTTGGAGTCGATGTATTCCAGTTGTAGGTATAGCTGTTTGTACCACTAATTCTTGTCATCGCTACATTGGTTACTACTCCTGTAATGTAAATTGTTGGAGTAGCTGTCATAGGTTTTGAGAAACTGGCAGTAATAGTTACCGTATTAGTAGGTGATAAAGTAGTAGATATAATATTGTCTGCATCAGTATCGGTAAGGATTACTGAAGGCCCTGTTGTATCATAGGTAAAGCTACAGGATACGGTAGAGGCAATACTATTACCTGCTAGGTCTTTTACTGGGGGACTACCTGGTGCATGGGTAAGTTTAACTAGTCCCTCTGCTTGTGGGGTTATTCTTACTGTATAGGTTCTCCCATCACTTGAAGCGCTGAGCAGTGTTAGGCTCGCTATATTAATTGCTTCTGAGAACTGCGCGGTATTGGTTGTTAATCCTGTCACGGATTCATCATAGGTTAAGGTAACTACAAGTGAGGAATTAGAAAACTTAGGCCCAGGTGGGGTTGTTATAGTGAGTGTAGGAGAGGTGGTATCTACACTAAAGGTGATACTTTGAGTGCCTGCCACATAGGCAATTCCATTGGTCTGTGTTCCAGCAACAGTGATATAATAAGTCCCGCTAGAGGGCGTGCCGCCGCTATCAACATCCCACAAGTAGCTGTATCCCCCTAAACTGTGAACTCGCACATGGCCGCTATTTCCTCCGTTGCCATCATTTGTTGGAGCACCAACAGCTAACAAAGATCCATCTCCACTTAAAGCTACAATACCTGAATTATCCCCTCGTGCCTCTCCGTAGATGTCCGATCCAGTCTGAACCCAATCTGAGCCAACATAGTCAAAAACACGTGTTTCGCCACGAGCGTCATTCTGAGAGCCGCCATAATTAAATGTTTTATCACCAATTGCTATTCTTGATCCGTCATCACTTATTGATATTTGTTTTTCACCACAACACTGAGTATTTTGGGCCGATCCGTAAATTGTTGAACCAAGCTGGGTCCATGAAGCTACCCCTGTTGGTGTATATTCATAAATTAATACTCCGCCCCTATTGGATCCTCCGTAACCAGATAGGTCATCCTTCTCACTTGCACCAAAAGCTAATATGGTCCCATCGCTACTCAAGTCCACATCAGTTCCATATTTATCTCTAGCAGTACCATCAAAATCGACACCAACTTGTACCCAAGCAGATGCAGATGCATCCCAATCAAAAACTCTTACGAAACCTCGATTATCGCTAGAAGCATTTCCACCATCATGGTAGGGACCACCAACAGCCAGTCTTGATCCATCTGAGGATAATGAAACAGATCTTCCATATTCATCACCAGCCGCTTGTCCATCAATATCACTTCCCAATTTTACCCAGTTTCCAGATTGTAATTCATATACTCTTACGTGGCCTCTATCATCAGAAGAGCTATTTCCAGCATCATTATAGGGAGCTCCAACAGCCACTCTTGTTCCATCATCACTTAATGAAACATCCCAACCACTTCTATCGCCGGTAGCTTCTCCATTAATATCGGAACCCGTCTGTACCCAATTAGTTCCATTAAAGTCGTAAATACGGACTACCCCATCCATTGATCCAGCGTAAATCCCTCCAGCAGCTAGCCGTTTACCATCAGCACTTAATGAAACAGAATAACCTATCGCCTCGCTAGCATTTCCGTCAATATCGGAGCCTACTTGCTGCCAAGAAGATCCATTTTTATCATAAACACGTACATGCCCCCTTAAACTTCCTCCATGGCTATAAGATCCGGCAGCAATTCTTCCATTTTTACTTGCTGATACTGCGCTACCGAATCCATCACCTACTGCTTCTCCATCAATATCAACCCCTATTTGAGAGTTCTCTGTAGTATAGGAGGTAAAGGCAACATTTGAAAGTAGCCCTCCCGAAATTGACAAGGTGGGGGTAGGTGTCATGGACTTGTTAAAAAAAGCTGTTATGGTAACCACAGAGCTAACACCAATGTTATTATCTGAAAGTGATAGTGATGCTTTCGGACTTACACGGCTAACAGTAAGGGTAAGTGATGCATTTCCGGAGTAGGGTAAATTATTGGTATCGGTTGCCGTTGCGGTAACATTTAGTGTAGTACCGGAAGAAATATTTGAAGGTACTTGCCAGTAGTAAGTCCATACTGCCGCAGAAGATCCTTGTGTCATTGAAACATTTGTAACTACCCCCGATATCGAAATTTTTGGAGAGGCAGCCATGTTTTCTGAGAAGGTAGCGGTGAGGGTTACCTGACCCGAAGTAATTATATTATCTGAATCATCAGATGTTATGGTTAGCGTTGCGGGAGAATTATTAGTCAAAAAATTAAAGACTTGAATTCTCCCGGAATATGTATTATAACCATAAGCCCCGTAAGCAATTTTTGAGCCACTACTAGAAAGTAAAAATGAATTATTAGCCCCAATTCGGTCACCCCAACTCGCGCTGTCTTCGCCATAAAAGATACCACTAGAATGTGTCCAAGTTGTAGTTCCTGTTTGAATTAAAGTCCATGAATCGGTTGCTGAAGGAGTATAATCAAAAACTTTTATGTAACCATTATTGCTCCTACCTCCAAATGAGTTAGTAGTTCCAGCTGCAATTCTACTACCATCATAATTTACTGAAACCCCAGTAGCAAAATAATAATTTGTCCCCTCTCCTAAAAACTCAGAAGGAATGCCTGTAAGACTCCATTTAGGAGATGCAGATGAATTGTACTTCCACACTTTTAGCCTTCCTTCATCATCCGTGGAATCATAGTGAGTTTCTGCCGCAATTATTGTCTCACCATCACCGGAGATTCTGATTTCTGAACCTGCCAATCGGCCATAATTAGATTCCCCAGATAATGTTTGGATCAATTCCCATTGACTATTACTGGAATTATAATCATAAATGTATATTTCTCCTCTTAAATTATTTGCCAAATAATTAGAGACAATTATTCTTTGACTATTATCTGAAATGTCAAGACCTGAAACATCTATCGATAAATTTTGTCCTACCTGAGTCCAACTGGTAACACCTGAGGGGGTATATTCTAGCACTTTAATAATGTCATCCGAAGCATAAATTATATGTTCGCCGTCTGGAGTCATTTCCATATGAAGGATTTGTTTGGTATTTACCCCCCATATTGTATTTAAGAGGTCCCAATTTTGGGTGCTGCTATTATATTGATATATATAAATAGCTCCATTATTGGTTTGACTTGCTGCTGTATTATTTTGGGATCTACTAACAACAGCGACTCTATCTCCATTGCTAGAGATGCTTACTTGCCATCCAAAAAGATTATTACTACCATTGTACGCATCCCCTTTTATCCGATTTCCCTTTCGTTGCCACATATCAGCTCTTGGGACGCCATTATTTAACTTGTAGACTTCTACCATTCCAATAGGACGGCTCACACCTCCACTTTCAAAATATGATGTAGTCCCAGTAACAATGTGATCCATACTAGGCGTTGCACTCAATTTTCTACCAAAATAATAATTAATAGAAGGGTTAGCGGTCTCTATGTCAACGCCTATTTGAGTTATTTGAACAGTTGGATTTGAGGGTGGAGACGCTACTTTCGGACTTCTACAGGCAGGACTTCTACCACTAAACCTTGGCCTTAAAGAAGAATTGTTTTTTATAGGATTGTTGTTCCCCCAAATATTTTGTCTATTGTTATAAATGTTTTGGTTATTCGGAAAACACCAATAAGAAAGGTCTTGATTTAAATTAGTGGCATTATCAAATAATTGATTCACCCCATTTTGATCATTCATACTCGAGACGTCCCAATAGCCTATGTCTTGGTTAAAAGCTCTTGCATTTTGGAAAAGTCCTTGCATATTATTCACATTCGATGTATCCCAACTACTGATATCCTGATTAAATGTTTGATTGTTTTGAAATAAACCTTGCATGTTAGTAATCCCAGATGTACAAACACAGGTAACATCACTTCCATTACTAATCATTGTTTGTAAAGTACTCCTATTAACCTTGGTATAGGTTTTACCTCCTACAGCACCTGATTGGCCGAATGACGCATTGTCACAGATAATTGTTTTATTATTTGAGGCGAGTTGAAAGTTTTGTCCATACAAAGAATAACTGAAAACAAATAATAGAATTGTCAGAAAACTTTTATAATTAAAGCGTACGCTTTTTAGACCAGATTCGAAAAGTTTAGTAACTAAAAACATAATATGGAATTAGTTAAACTTTGACCTCTGTTGAGGGCCATCTTTTTTCGAATACTTGATCTTAAATTCGCAAGGCTACTTTTAGAAAGATTGAGCTCATCTTGAATTTGACGATTTGAAAAGCTCATCTTTATAAACATGCAAACCTTTACCTCCTGAAAAGATAAACTGTTGTATGTTCCAACTAGTTTTTTTGTGAAGTCTGGATAGGTTTGTGCAAAGCGCACTTCAAAATGTTCGTTAATACTTAAATCCAAATTTGTTTATTTTCGAATAATTAATTTTAAAAATCAATTTTTTATTGATAATTACTCCTAATTTTTTTCAAAAATATAATACTTGCAGTATAAATGCAGTAAATTTTTATTAAAAAAGTAGCATAAAAAGATTCTTAAAGTATTAAAATAGTATTTTTTAGTTAATTTAAATTATATCATAGAATAGTTTTAATAGCATAGCATTCTGTTATAGGAGCATTTTTTATTTTGTATTTTTGTCAAAACTAAACTGAATAATGGCTTTTGATATTGAAATGATAAAGTCCGTTTACTCTAAGATTAAAAATAGAGTAGATAAGGCGCGAGAATTAACAGGCAAACCCCTAACTGCTTCTGAAAAGATTCTTTACTCCCACCTTTGGGATGGAAATCCAGAAAAGGTCTTTTCAAGAGGGAAAGACTATGTTGATTTTGCACCAGACAGAATCGCTTGTCAAGATGCGACAGCTCAGATGGCTCTTTTACAGTTTATGCAAGCAGGAAAACCAAAAGTTGCCGTACCTACAACTGTGCATTGCGACCACTTAATTCAGGCTAAGTCTGGAGCTGCACAAGATTTAAAATCGGCAAACAGCATATCTGCTGAGGTCTTCAACTTTTTAGAGTCTGTATCAAACAAATACGGGATCGGATTTTGGAAGCCAGGAGCGGGGATCATACACCAAGTAGTTTTAGAAAATTATGCATTCCCTGGTGGAATGATGATAGGTACTGACTCACATACAGTTAATGCAGGAGGGCTTGGTATGCTAGCTATTGGAGTTGGTGGTGCTGATGCTGTTGATGTTATGGCCGACATGCCATGGGAGCTAAAATTTCCAAAATTAATTGGCGTGAAACTCACAGGGAAATTAAACGGATGGACTGCACCTAAAGACGTTATTCTTAAAGTCGCAGGCATACTTACAGTAAAAGGAGGCACAGGTGCAATAATAGAGTATTTTGGTGAGGGTGCTGAATCTATGTCTTGTACAGGAAAAGGAACAATATGCAATATGGGTGCCGAAGTTGGTGCGACAACCTCAACATTTGGATACGACAAATCAATGGAACGCTATCTTCGCGCAACAGGAAGAGATGACGTAGCCGATTCGGCAAATCAGATTAAAGAGCATCTTACCGCTGATCTTGAGGTTTATGAAAATCCAGAAAAATATTTTGATGAACTTATCGAAATTAATTTAGACGAATTAACCCCACATTTAAATGGCCCATTTACTCCAGATTTAGCAACTCCGGTATCAGAGATGTCAAAAGTTGCTAAAAAAAATGAGTGGCCTATAAAAGTAGAATGGGGTCTTATAGGGTCTTGCACAAATTCCTCATATGAAGACCTATCAAGGGCCGCCTCTATAGCCAAGCAAGCAGTGGAAAAAAATCTTGTGACAAAAGCTGAATTTGGAATAAATCCAGGCTCTGAACAAGTTCGTTATACAGCTGAAAGAGATGGGCTTTTAAAAACTTTTGAAGAACTAGATGCTAAAATATTTACTAACGCCTGTGGACCCTGTATAGGGCAATGGGCAAGAGAGGGTGCTGACAAGCAGGAGAAAAACTCTATAATTCATTCCTTCAACAGAAATTTTTCAAAGCGGGCTGATGGAAATCCTAATACCCATGCTTTTGTTGCTTCTCCGGAAATGGTAGCTGCTGTTGCTATTTCTGGGCGCTTAGATTTTAATCCAATAAATGATACATTGATAAACCAAGATGGGGAAGAGGTGAAATTAGATCCTCCAACTGGAATGGAATTACCTCCCTCAGGCTTTGATGTTAAAGATAATGGTTACTTGGAGCCAGTCGAGGACGGATCTTCGGTGCAAGTTGTTGTTAAAGACAATTCAGAAAGGCTTCAGCTGCTAACTCCCTTTAAGCCTTGGGACGGACAAAATTTAAGTGGAGCTAAACTACTTATTAAGGCGCACGGCAAATGTACAACAGACCATATTTCAATGGCAGGTCCTTGGCTTAGATTCCGTGGCCACTTAGATAATATTTCTAACAATTGTCTTATAGGAGCAGTGAATGCATTTAACCAAAAAACAAATTTTGTAAAGAACCAACTAACAGGTCATTACGGTGGTGTTCCTGAAGTACAACGTCAATATAAACAGGCAGGTATAGAAACAGTTGTTGTAGGCGATCATAATTATGGAGAAGGATCATCTAGAGAACATGCTGCAATGGAACCTAGATTTTTAGGAGTGAAAGTGGTAATTGTGAAATCTTTTGCAAGAATTCACGAAACCAATCTGAAAAAACAAGGAATGCTCGGAATTACTTTTGACAACGAATCTGATTATGATTTAATTAAGGAGGATGATACTTTCAATTTTATAGATTTAAAAGATTTTGCTCCTGGTAGACAGATTACAATTGAAGTAGTTCATACCGATGGCTCTAAAGATCTAATTAAAGCAAACCATTCCTATAACGACCAACAAATCGAATGGTTTAAAGAAGGTTCTGCACTAAATCTGATAAAAAAACAAAACGCAGCTTAATTGCAAAGACTAGTTTGGGGACAAAATGGTCTTATTGTAAGTAGCAGATTCAATTTTTTCTTTAGAAAAATAAATGGGAAAGTATTTATCCTCAGACCAATCTTTAAATAAGTTTCCATAGAATGGACTATTAGGATTTCCCGATTGACCAGGTGCATTTGTTCCTATACTACTATCCCAGTCTCCGGTGTTAACGATCATTCGAAAACTTCCACCGCTACTTTGTCTGTAATCTGATCCAGTTGATCCAGGTGTGTAACCATTCCCTCCTCTTGGGAGTGGCCCTAAGTTTAGTTTTTTAGAGAATTCTTTTTTTGATACTTCTCCTAAAGCATGAACCATGTAGCTATGTTTGTTATTTTTTTGACCGTACATCCAATTTTTAGTATCCTCACCTAGACGTTTTTTCAAGTCAGCTATTGCAGAGGTAAAAGTTTTTTTAACAAATAGATCTCTTTGTTTTGTATTTAAAAACATATTTCCAGGTGACTCAATCCAATCGATAACTGTTTTTAATTGTAGTGAAGTAAAAATTGATTTTGCTTTATCGGGAACAAACCTATCAAAAGCATGACTCATTATTTCATTTTCCCAGGCAACATAAATTGCAGCTTCAACAGAATTGGGTGTCAATCTAAAATCCCAATCTAATAGCTTTAGTTTTTGTTTATTTTCAAAATCTTTGAATGAAACTTTTTCTAGATAATGGACTAAACTTTTTGCTGGTAATGAAGTCACATCAACTTGAAGCTTTTTCATATCCCCCATAGTCAGACTATCACTTGAGCCTAAAAATTCATTTACCCTGTCACCTCTGTAAGGATCGGACCAAGTGAATCCTATGGCATCCCAATTTTTATAATCTGAAGTAGTAAGGTTTTGATTTGCTGTTGCAATGAAACCTTTTTTGGGATTAAAAGAATTTGGTTTTTCAACAATAGGTAAATATCCACTCCATTCATATTTTCCATTTCCAAGAACAGGAACTAGGCCACTAAAGTTTTTTCTTATTGGAGAGATACCCACAGCTTGCCATCCAATGTCTCCTTTAACATCAGTCCAAATCATATTTTCCCCTGGGATATTGCTATATGAACAAGCTTCTCTGAATTCTTGCCAGTTCTTTGCCTGGTCCATCCTCAGTGAAGCAAGATAGGGAGAACCTCCAGGTTCCAACCATGCACACCGAACAGCATAAGCTTTAAGAGCCTTTTTATTAAGATATGTAATAGGGCCATGATGGGTATAATGGAGTTCAATTTCTCTATCAGGCTCACCTTTAACACTTAGATTTTCTTTAATAATTTTTATGTCTTTCCACTTGCCATTATGCATATACTGAAGAGGGTTTTTTGGATTTAAGTCATACTGGTATAAATCTTCTCCATCAGTTCTAAAAACAGTTAATCCCCAAGCACCATATTCATTATGGCCAATAGAAATTCCTGGGATTTCAGGCTCACCACCTCCGATAACATTCCATCCAGGGGCTACCAAATGAGCCATGTATCTAAGAGAAGGAACTGCAATGGTACGATGAGGATCATTAG
>CACERG010000002.1 GCA_902561795.1 uncultured Bacteroidota bacterium
TGCTGGAGATACAATATGTAGTGGCGATGCAATAGCAATTACTGCGAGTCCAGCTGGACTTGCCAACTATGAGTTCCAAATAAATGGTGTTACTCGTCAAAACGGAGCAGCACGTATTTTCAACACAACATTAATAACAGGAACCTCAACTATTACAATAATAGCGACTAATGCATCAGGCTGTTCGGGAACAGCAACACGTGTTGTATTTGTCCCTGAACTTGTAAGCTCAGGAGACATTACCACACCTGCAGATACGACGATCTGTCCTGGAGATGATCAACCGGCTATTAACAGCAATACTTTGGCTACAGCTTCAGGTGCTGCAACAGTTACTTATCAGTGGCAGTATCGTAGTATTGGTGATCCGTGGCAAGATATACCAGGAGCTACTACATCGAGTTTAGCTACTGCTACTATAAATATTACAGAGACAAGTCAATTCCAAAGACTTGCATTTGCTATTCAAAATGGCGTTCCTTGTGATGCGACCGCATCGACCAAAGACGGTGGAGCTGCTGGTAGTATTACCATTATAGTTGATAACAGAACAGTCCCTACGATAACTACAAATGATGCAGACAACATCATATGTGATTCATTTGCTATAAACTTTACTGCAGCAGGAACTGTGGGTACAGATACTATAGCATGGTTAGTGAATGACAATCCGGTAGGCGTGGCTACTCAGGTTTGGAGTCCACCCGCAGGAACAATAAATGATGGGGACTCAGTAAAGGTAAGAATAACCACTGCAGGTCCAGGGGGATGTGAATATGAGTCACTTCCAACTGTAGTGACAGTTCAGCCAGGACTATCACCTTCATTAAGCACTAATGCTGCTGGAGATACAATATGTAGTGGCGATGCAATAGCAATTACTGCGAGTCCAGCTGGACTTGCCAACTATGAGTTCCAAATAAATGGTGTTACTCGTCAAAACGGAGCAGCACGTATTTTCAACACAACATTAATAACAGGAACCTCAACTATTACAATAATAGCGACTAATGCATCAGGCTGTTCGGGAACAGCAACACGTGTTGTATTTGTCCCTGAACTTGTAAGCTCAGGAGACATTACCACACCTGCAGATACGACGATCTGTCCTGGAGATGATCAACCGGCTATTAACAGCAATACTTTGGCTACAGCTTCAGGTGCTGCAACAGTTACTTATCAGTGGCAGTATCGTAGTATTGGTGATCCGTGGCAAGATATACCAGGAGCTACTACATCGAGTTTAGCTACTGCTACTATAAATATTACAGAGACAAGTCAATTCCAAAGACTTGCATTTGCTATTCAAAATGGCGTTCCTTGTGATGCGACCGCATCGACCAAAGACGGTGGAGCTGCTGGTAGTATTACCATTATAGTTGATAACAGAACAGTCCCTACGATAACTACAAATGATGCAGACAACATCATATGTGATTCATTTGCTATAAACTTTACTGCAGGAGGAACTGTGGGTACAGATACAATAGCATGGTTAGTAAATGACAATCCAGTAGGTGTGGCTACTCAAGTTTGGAGTCCACCCGCAGGAACAATAAATGATGGGGACTCAGTAAAGGTAAGAATAACCACTGCAGGTCCAGGGGGATGTGAATATGAGTCACTTCCAACTGTGGTTACAGTTCAACCTAATCCAATAGCTACCATCAATGTTAGTGCACCTGCTGGTACAATTTGTGGAGGATTAGATCAGTTTAATGTACCTTTTGCAGACAGTGTTACTATTTCTACGACTTTAATTCCTGGCGCTTCCTATCAATACTTTATTGATGGAGCTCCAATTTCAGGAGTCTTAGCAGGTGTTAATTCATTTACAACAGATAATTTTTCAGTTTATGATACGGATTTACATTTTGAAGTTGGTGTCAATGTTATTACGGCAGGAGGGTGTACTGGAATTGCAACAACAACAATAAATCTAAATTACGTTACAGCAGATCCTATTCAATTAAGTAACGGAAGTATATCACAAAATATATGTGCAGGTACTAATCCAAATTTAGATTTACAGTCAGTTGGGGGTGAACAAGCACCTGATGGGGTCGACGATTTTAACGATGGAGCAGATTATCCAGATGGAGCTGCTATAACTTACCAATGGCAAAAAAGAATCAATGGTGGAACATGGGAAGATATCATAGGTGCCACAACAAGAAATATTTCATCCACAATTTTACTTGAAACAACTTTCTTCAGAAGAAAATCAACAAGTACACTTAACGGAAAACCTTGTGAGGCTATATCCTCTAACATAATAACAATTAACGTTGCTCCTGACGCTACAGGTGGGAATGTAGAAAGGAATACAGACCCTGTTTTAAATACTTGGGTCGACTTAGACGAGGTAATATGTGTAGGCGATTCACCTCAAGAATTAAGAATAGCAAATAGTGTTACAGGTCCAGGAACAATCTATCAATGGCAATATTCAAGGGATAATTTAAATTGGGAGGATATAACTATCGCAAATGGTTATGTCCTAGATGCTACTTCAACACAGTATCAACCCGAAGCTATAACAGCGGCGAACATTTCATCAGTATCTTCATTTACAATAACAGCAGGTGGGGCATTAGGGGCAGGAAACTTCTATAGAATTTCTGTTGGTGCAGATGTATTTACCGTCCTCATTGGAGAAGATAATAGTATCTTAGGAGGAGATGGTAATGTAAATACAGTAGATGAAGTACTAGCCCTTTTAGAATATAAGATTAACAATTCTGGTTCTGGTATAACTGCAGTTGATAATTCTGTAACAGACAATATTTTAGTAACACTTGCCCCTGGCTCATTATTGACTCCAACCTATCTCATAACCAATGGTGCTACAACATCAGCGAATTCAACATCTACTGTTACTTATAATGCTCAAGGTTCAAAAAGGTATTATAGGAGATTAATGACACAAAACTTTGGAGGTGCTATTCTTCCTGTTTGTCAAACTTTTAGTGACACTCACACTGTTGAAGTAAGCTCTGTGATTGCAGGAAAAGTGACAAATACAAACTTAGTTATTTGTCATAATACAAGCCCAACCCAATTTACATCTGAGCGAAATGCACTCTCAACCAATGCAGGAGCTGCTATTGCTTATCAATGGTATCGAACTACTGATGCGGCCAGAACAGTTTGGCAAGCAATTGCTGGAGCTAACTTATCAACATTAAATTTTGGAACAGCTCTTACGCAATCAACCTCATTTAAAAGAAGAGCAACAAGCACATATAGTGGGCAAGTTTGTTTCTCTGAAACTGATCCTGTAACAATAACGGTCCTTGATCAAGTAAATTCAGGTTTTATCCTAGCAAACCAATCTATTTGTAGAGAACCAGGGGCACCACTTACAGTAGATGTAAACGATCTTGTAGATGTTGTCGCTAATGCTGCGGAAACTGATAATGGTGTTGGAGACGGGATTAATTACCAATGGCAGTTTTCAGCAGATAATAATAATTGGGATGATATTGTTGCAGGAAATAGAGCAGATCTTTTGGATGGTGGTTTTGCTGCAACTATTTCGCAAACTACAACCATTTCAGCAGCTCAATTAGATACAGATATTGAGAGAAGACTGCGAACATTAATCGCTCCTGATATATCAACCACAGTATATTATAGGCTTAAAACCACAAGGTTCAATGATATTAATAATAATAATATACTAGATGTGGGAGAGGTGTCTTGCGAAGTTCTTTCTGGAGCCACTGAGATTGCAATAAGTGAACAGCCAACTTTAGTTCAAACAACTGCACCATTAGGCGGTCAAACAGTTTGTATCGGCACAGCAATAGATCCTATAACATTCCAATTTGGCGGATCAGCAACAGGGATTAGACTTGTAAATATTCCTGGAGGTCTAACAACTGCCACAGACGCTGCAGCCAAAACGGTTACTATCAGCGGAATTCCAACAGGTACAGGTTTTGTGAGAGTAACTACCGAAGGAACTACATGTCAAATTCAAACACTCCAGCATTTTGTTAGGGTTACAACCGCACCTCAAATACCAGATTACATATTAATTGATGATGCAGCTGGTGGAACTGACCCAATTCCAATTATTAATAGACAGGATGGTAATATTTATAACGGTCAAGTATATTTGTGTGAGCAGGCATTAGCATCATCTCCAGGTTCTGCCTTCTTTAGTGCTTGCTACAATGACGGTAGAATTGCACCACTTACAGAATCTTACAATTGGTTTATCTCACCACCTGATGCTGGAACAATATCAAGAACTACAGGTTTTGCAACATGGAATGATGGATTTATTGGTGATGTAACTGTTCAAGTTGTTGCTGTTGGTTGTGATGGAAGTGCTACTGCCACATTAACAACAGTTGTTACTGTTAATCAGTTTAATTCTTCCGCTTCAAATCCAAGTGAACCAGTACCACTTCTAGAGCAGGAAAGTGAAATTATTTATATAAGAGAAAATGCAGGCAACATAAGATCAGAAGAAAGATTTAACATCAGCCTTAATGGGGTTAGATATACTTTCGAAACAACAGATACTGATGTCCCTGCTGATGGAATTGCAAATCAAACAAGTGCTCAGATAGCTCAACAGTTAAGAGATCTCATTAATAATGACACAACATCTCCAATAGCAGGTTTATTTACTGCAACTTCAGGTACATTTAATCCAGGAGATGCAAATAATAATGGACTAAATGATGATGTAGGTGGATTTGTCAGAATTACAGCCCAATATGAGGGTAATTCTGCCCCACCAAATCCTCCTGGTGATCCAAGAGGAGCGGGGGGTGATATGAGGATTTCATTTAGTGTTACAAAATCTCCTGTTGAAGGACGTGCTTTTGGTTCTATGTTTGGATTTGAAACAAATCCAACTTCAGAGGTAATTTGCGGCGTTTCTACTGGGGCAGAACCAATATGTGAAACTACAGCCGCTACTCCAAACACACAGTATTTTTCAACAGCATCAAATTATGCATCAATTAGATATGCAATTTCAAATATTGTTGCAGGACCTGGTAGTGTTGCCTCTCCGGGTAGTCTGGTTGGTTCCAGTACAATCGATTGGAACGCAGGTTTCCACGGGACATTTAATATTGAATCCTACGCAACAGGTTGTGATGGTATAGAAAATCCAATACCAGGAGTGCGAACTGTAAGAATTTATGAAAATACTGATGCCCCTCTAGATATTAGTTATGACCCATTAACACTTCCAAACTGTCCTCCCCAAGCTGGAGACACAACTCAATTTAATTCAAGTGACTTGGTTACTTGGTCATGGAATAATGAAACTGCAGGAAATCTAGATAGCGTGACAGGTCTTGTTACTTGGGAACCTGGATTTTCAGGAACAGTAATAATTACCGCCACTTCGTTTGGTTGTGGAGCAGCCTCATTATCTAGAACTATTGTAATTCCTAGTTCTCCAACTGTTACAAGAACATCAGCTTTATTTACGACCAATCAAAGTGTCTGTGTTGGATCTACAATCACGCCTATTAGATATGAACTTACAGGTGCAGCTACTGGGGCTGATATTACAGGTATTGATGACTTAAACCTTTTTGAACAACTTACATCTGAAAATCAAGTTGACAGGTTTACAATCAGTGATGACTTTGCTGATGACGGGGATTCTTATACTTTAACAATTGACCAAGTTCCATACACAGTTACTATTGGTGAAAACAATCAGACTCTTATTCCAGCCTCAGATGGTGATGTTGATACTTTTACTGAGGTTGCACAATTATTTGTTGCAAAAATAAATAATGCATCTCTTGGTATTACTGCGGCTCATGGTGGTGGAGGTGTATTTACATTAACTTCAAATGGATTTGATTTTTCAGTAAGTACCTCACTAAATGATGTAGCCGGTAATGAGCCTTTAGTAACATTTACTAGAACAGTTGTAGCAGATGGAGGAACCTTTATAGAAATTTCTGGCACAGTTTCTTCTAATCTAGCAATTACAGTCCCAACAACATATCAATATACGATAAGAACAACAGGTGGGAACTGCCAGCCATTTGAAGCTCAAGGATTTATTGCAGTAAGTCCAAACTCGATAATGACTATTCAGCCAGGTATGGATATAGGACAAATTATATGTAATAACTCAGTAGGTTCACTAACCCCAATAGTTTACGATCTTACAGGAGCCTCAACAGTTAATGTTGATTGGACACCTTCAAGACCAACTGGTATTAATCACTCTCACGTGATACAGAATCAAATATCTACAATAGCAATTGGTGGTGTAAATGCAGATGTAGCTGCTAACAATGGTCAAGATTATACAATTACGATAAATTCAACAACAGTTACTTACACAGTTAACACTGCAGCACCCCAAAGCGATAACGAAGTTGTAGATATATTAAATGGACTTAGAACACAAATAATCAATGCTAATTTACAAGTAGACCCCGTTGTTGTAGGTGGTAATTTGTTGAGAATAACCTCTAGAAATGGATTACCTTTCAGTTTGTCATCTACAAGCCCAGCTATAAATGCGTTAGTATTTGCTGCTCCAGCTACAGCCCAAACTGCAACAAATTCAGTTACAATATTCGGTGATCCTGCAGTTGCAGGCTTAGCAGCTGATACAGTATTTGGATTTACTATTACAACTACCAATAATGCTTTTGGATGTAATGATCCTGCTAGCCAAGTTTCTGCTACGGGCTCTATAACTATCGCTGTTGAACCATCAATAGTACTTACCTCTGGAAGTGCTAACCTAACTATATGTAGATCTGAAACTATTTCGTCAACACAGGGTGGTGTAGATATTGAGTGGGATATTTCTGGTTTTGCTTTAGGAGCTTCTGTGAGCCCTACACAACTCCCTAACGGAGTAGATGCTTCTTACACTGAAATACCTCAAATTACTGAAATTACTTTTAATGGAAACCAGGCTAATCTTGATGACAATGACATATACAGAATTACAGTTAATGGCATAGTTAATAATGTTTCTGTTGATGTAGGTGGAGGTGTAAACACTTTCGAAACAATTTTACAGAGTTTTGAAGCTTTAATTGATAGCAATGTACCTCAAGTAGATGCTTCATATGCTGCAAATACACTAACAATACAGTCAAACACTGGTGATGCGGTAACTATTTTAGTTAATTTTGTTGGTCCTGTTGATGCGGGAGATCCTACATTTAACGCTCCTAATGTAATTCAAGCTAACAGGAAGTTTTTAAGAATCTTTGGAACTGCGAATGATGCTGAGGGGATTTATAATTATACTGTATCGACTTTTGGCGGAAACTGTGATCCTACAACTGCAAATGGAATTATAAGGGTTGTTGGAGTTCCGACAATTGCAGTTGCAGCTGGAAGCAACGCTTTCCCAAATACGGTATGTAATTTGTCACCTATGACACCAATTAATTTTGACATATCTACTTTTGCTACTTATACTGTCACCTGGACTGGTGCTGCAGGACAACCTAATGGTATTTCCCTTGTAAGAACAACGAGTTCAACAATTTCCTTAATATCTGATCCAGTAGTAAATATACCTGGTGCACTTCCTGCAGGAGGTGTAAGCTATACCTATAGAATACTCTCAACAGTTAATAATAATGGATGCTCTACTGAGGCAAGTTTTGACGGGGTTGTGAATATTGTGAACGGTACAGCAACTTTAGCTCTTAATACTGGAAGCTCAGTTCAAGATGATCAAATAGATGCAAACGGAGATGGTTTCGATCCTAGCACAGCACCTGATTATGTTTTAATTGAAGCTTGTGAAGGTGCTCTTCTTGATAATGTTTTATTTGATGCATCGGCTGATATTACAAACGTTACGATAGCTGCAGGTGGTAATTTACCGAGTGGATTGTTTGTTGATTTTAATGCTGGTGCTGGTGCTGGTGGAACAGGACAACTAGAAATCTATGGAACCCCTGATACTGCAACTACAGAAGATTTTGTTCTACAGGCCGTTACTGATGCCTGTGTTCCTGCTGCCGATATAAGAGTTCGTATTGTGGTATTTGGAAACTCTACAATATCACTTGATGCAGGTTCGAATGATAATCAAACAATTTGTAATAATACTGCGCTCACAAACATAACATACACGATAGGTAATGCCTTGGATGCTAATGTTGTTGATTTACCTACTGGTCTATTTGGTAACTTCCAAGCTCCTAATAAATTTGTAATATCTGGAAATGTGAATGTTGCAGGTTTAACTGAAACAACATCTTATACATATACTATTACAACAACAAATAATTCTGGAGGAACACTTCCTGGTGTTGGACCCTGCACAGAGGCCTCTATTACAGGAGTAATTACTGTAAGACCAGAAGAATCTTTAACAGTAAGTCCAGCTAACGGTCCTGTAATCCAACAAGTTTGTTATGGTGAGGATATTACTCCTATTGTAATTCGTGTAGTAGGAGATAATACCTTTGCAAGCATAGTTAATCCAGCTAACTTCCCGGCAGGTATGAATTTTAATTTTGTTGAAGATGCAGATAATATGGGAGGTGTTTTAACTATTTCCGGAAGTCCTAGTGCAGCCATTGCTGGTAACGATCCTGTAGATTACTCATTTACCATTACTACAGATGGAGCTAATACTAGTCCATGTGCAGGCTCCACTCAGCAAGTTGACATAACAGTTGTTCCACCTTCAACTTTGGTTTATGCAGGAGCTGATCCAGCAATTTTAAACCAAACAGTTTGTGAGGGAACACTAATATCAGATATTGAGTTTAGAATTGGTGGTGGTGCAAATAACGTAGCAGTTACATTTGACGCAGGTTTAGGATTTACAAGGGTAGGTAATGTTAGAGTAAACGATCCATCTGATGCAAATAATTCTGTAATTTACGGTACAGCACCAAATGTGGTAAACAAGACCACTTATAATTTTGAAATTACTACTGTCAATCAATGTAACCCTGGCACCAATGAGATATCATTAGCAGGAACTATAACTGTAATACCTGAAGAAACAATAGTTCACAGGGGTGCCTCTGGAGCAACCACTCAGATAGCATGTGTAAACCAAGATATAACTCCAATTATATTTGATGTTACAGGTCAAGACACTTATGCAAAGTTTGTAGATCCGAATTTAGTGCCTTCTGGTATTTCTCTTGATTTTGCTCCTGACCAAGCAAATAATAATGGGGGAGTAGCCTCAATTATAGGAAGTCCTGACAGTTCCAATGCAGCTGGGGATTACACTTTCGAAATTACAACTGGAGGTGGTGTTAATACGAGCCAATGTTCTGATCAGACTCAATCAATTACTATAACAGTAAATTCTCTTCCAACAATGGTTTTTTCAGGAGCAGATCCGACAGTTATGAATCAATCGGTTTGTGAGCAAACAGCAATTACTCCGATTGAATTTACATTGGGTGGTGGAGCTAATGATGTAACTTTCAGTTCTTCGCCAGCCGGCTTGGGCTTCACAAGAGCTGCAAATGTTTCTGTAAATGCTAACTCAGTTCAAATTTTTGGAACTGCACCTGCAGTTGGAGTTGAAACAACTTACACATACAGCATAAGCACAGTAAATCCGAATTCTTGTACACCAAGTATTACACTTGGAGGCTCAATTACTGTATATCCACCAGTACAATATAATAATTGGGCTGGAAATCATACTGTCAATGACCCGCTTTGTAGTGATGATGGTGGCTCAATTGTTGTAAATGCTGCAGCTGTTTCAGGTGGCTTTGTTGCTGTAAAACAACAATCAAGAGTAGAATTAAATAATCAGTTTGGAGTTGGAAATATAATAACTATAAATGTTGGTCCTCAGTCATTTAATTATACTGTTCAAGGAGTTGATAATGCAACTGGAAATCTTTCTAACAATCCAGCTATTTATGATAGAGCTCAAAGTAAATCTGAAATTATTACAGAAATTGTTGCTCTAATCAATGATGCAACATCTGGCTCTACACTTGTTACTGCAGTTGGTAATTCTCCATCTGTTGGAATAGCTACTTTAATTGCAAAAACTTCTGGTATTGGATTTACAGTTACATCAAGTAAACAACCTGCGGCGTCAGCTGGAACAATAACAATAACCACACCAGTTGCAAATCAGTCATTAACTTATGGTTATTATTGGAGACAAACTAATGCAATTGGAACTCCTGTATCAACACTCGATACATCAGATCCAAACACATATGTTGATACTGGTTTGACATTAAACTTAAATAGTGTTACGGGCTCAGAATACTACATGTTAACCACTGTATCAAACAATTGTCAAGCCGACTCTCCATTTGTTACAATTACTGCACCCGATCCTTTGGCACTTTCAATTACGACTATATGTGATACTGAAATTACCGCAAATGGAAGTGGAGGAACGGGACAATTAACTTATATTTTATATAACTCTGGGGGTACAGAAATTGGAAGATCACCAGCAACTTTCGGATCACATACGTTTAGTGATGGAGATGCTAATAACCTTCCTGGTGGTGGATCCATAAGTATTGACCCAGGATTCCGATACAATATTGGAATTAATGATGCAAATGGGTGCTCATTAAATGGAAATGATTCTACTGTTCAAGTAAATACTCCAATAGCTCTTGCAATTGACGAGACTACTATCGTGGTTACAAACCCGGGCTGTAATGCTAACGATGGGAGTATAAGACTAGATGACGGTGGATTTACAATTACTGGAGGTTCAGCAGGGAATATTGGAGATTACTCAAATCTTACGTTTTTGTGGACAAGAAGTGGGGGTGGAACATTTAATACACCAAACATTTCAGGTCTTTCACCTGCTGATTATACACTTACAGTTACAGATAATTTATGCAATACTTTATTTATTACCTCGAATCCAATTACACTTCAAGATTCAACTGACTTTACTGTAACAAATGCGGTGGATAATTCTACTATTTCAAACTGTTCAGACGGTCATTTACAAGTTTCAGTTGCTGGAGGTTCTGGTAATTTTAGTTATAGATGGACAGACCAGAACGGAGTCATAAGAGGTACAACAAATCGAATTGAAGATTTAGAAGCAGGAACATACACTCTTCTTGTAGAAGACACTACAACAGGATGTAATCAGCAATTTACCTATACAATTACTGGCTCTACAGGCCCACTAAGAATGATAAATCCAATTGCTGTAAATCAAGCAAATTTTGAAACTACTGATATTATTTGTAGCGGTGAAAGTACAGGTAAATTTGAAGTTGAATTTACAGGTGGTAATCCACCGTATCAATATTCATTAAATGGAGGGGCATATCAAGGAGCAGGGTCAGGGTTCTCAACTAAAACCGTAACTGTAACAACGGGAGGTGCAAGTGCTACAATAGTTTCTTATACAACACAACTTTTAACCGTAGATACTTTAGAAGGAGGAACTTATTCAGTAAAAATAAAAGATAGCGGACTGTGCACGGACAATGCAGGAAATACAATTGAATTAAATCTTGGATCTGTAACAATTACTGAACCGGACCCACTAGAAATAGGTATTAATTCAGCAAGCACTGATGAAATCAATTGTTCTGAAGGTATTCAAGGTTCCTTATCAGTAATTATTGGGGGTGGGACGATTACTGCAGATACTCCTTATAGCGTATTATGGGAACTATATGGACCAGATGGACAAGTACTTTATAAAAGAACCACTTCAGGCTCACCGTCAGACCCTGATGACTTAACCATAACAGGTCTTGATTATGCAGGTGACTACACGGTAACAGTTACAGATGCGAATGGTTGTACAACTAGTGAAATAATTACATTAGAAGATGGTTCTGATGAAGATCCATTTACTGTAGGTGAGACTCCTACAGTTACTCAACCAGGTTGTAATTCAGAAGAGACAGGATCTATTGAGCTTGAAATGAGCGGAGGCGTACAACCCTACGATATAAAATGGTATAAACTTTCGGTAGCCCAAGAAAGTGCTACCTCTTCTTCTACAAATTCGTCGTCAACAATAGAGTTTTCAGACGGAGGTTATGTGAGTATGAATAAAGACGGGTTCTATTTAATAGATAATCTTGAAGCTGGAAAATATAGAGCCATAATTACTGATGCAAGTGGTTGTCAGATTTTCTCCAGATCTGGTCTTATAAAATCAAATACCTTTAATATGATAAGTCAAAGGATTTATAATAAAGAAGTTATTGACTGTGATTCAGGAACTGTAGAGGCTGACTTCTCATTTCAATTATCGGGTACATCTCTCGCATACAATATTTATTTAGATGGTGAGGCAATTTATGGTGGAAATTCAGGACAAATAAGTGGAACAACTGTTGTGAGCAGTCCAACGTTTGCAAACAGCATTATTAAGCAAGGAAGTACATTTGTAATTAGAGGGCTAAGTGAAGGAAGGCATGTTGTTGAAGCACAGGACGCATCTAATCCTGCATGTTCTATAGATTATGCATTTGATATTGAAACCTACGTTCCGATTACATTTGAAGGACAATTAGAATATGAATTTGATATTTGCGAAAGCACCTATCCTTTCGAATTGGATACAGCTTCAATTCTTGGAGGTAATCCAATTATAGATGATGAAGATAATGTGATATATAATTTAAGGTGGACCTTTACCCCACTAGATCCTAATGAGCCAGGGGCAAGTTTCATAGGTCGTACTTCATTTGACGCTGGACGAGGTACCTACCAATTAATTATATCTGATGGCACTTGTGAATCAGAACCGATAGATTTTGTATTTAGTGGTGAAGTGGATATCTTATCAATAAGTGGCTTATTAACTGATGAGGAAGTTTCCAAACCTGTAAGTTGTGAGTTAGGCGCACAGGATGGTAGAATTTCAATTCAAATATCTGGTGGACAAGAGCCTTACGATATCACATGGGAATTACTTGATCCTACCCAAATATCACTTACTCCTCCAACTGGTGGTACTTCTCCCACCAATCCTTGGATTGAATTACCTGATTATCGAGGTTTTACAACCTTAAATGATTTAGCACCAGGATTATATCGATATAGAATTACAGGCGGTGGTGGCTGCCCTGACGATAACCTTTTCAACGAATTAGAAGGTGAAATTAGCGTTGATGACGACAATACCCTAGTTATAACTGACGGTCCTTACATAGATCCAAAACTTTGTGAAGGATTACCAGGACTATTAATTTTAGATGCCGTTGATAATTCATCAACCTCATCCTCATCATTAAACTTCTTCTACATTAATACAAAAGGTACCGAAGATACTAGTGACGACGGCGCTCCAGTAGCTCTTAACGGAAATACTACAAAATTAGATGAAGATACTTATCAAATCCTGGTTGAAACTCCATTTGAATACGGTAAAATTGTCGTGACTACTAATGATGGTTGCGGAAGAGAGGTTGAATTTAATTTGGCTCTTGGAAATCCATTTTTCTCATATACTTCTCCTTCTTTCGAAGAAGCAGGAGAGATTCCGGCGAGAGAAACTGTCACATTTACAGATGAATCAGAGGGAGAATTTTCTAGGCTGGAATGGGATTTTGGTGATAATTCGGAGCCACAAGTTATAAATGTATCAGGTACATCCTCTGGGGTTACACAAGTAACTCACGTTTATGGTAATTCAGGAACTTACTATCCAACATTAACTATTTTTAACGAAATAGGGTGTTATGAGTCAGTTACGAATCCAATCATAGTTGGAAGAGGGTATAGTGTATATTTGCCGAACGTATTTACTCCTAATAATGATTGTTTAAATGATTTCTTCAGACCTTTATTTACTGGGTTTGAAAGTTTAACATTTAACGTTTATGATAATAAAGGAAATTTAATATACACAGAACAAGCTCAGGACGGATCTATCGATAGAAATGCATGTCCTAATGTAATTAATCCTCTAGGAAATGGTAAATCTATTCTGGGTTGGGATGGAAAAAGGTCAGACGGTTCATCACTAGATTCCTTCAGTCCATATTACATATATTCTATTGAAGCTATACCGTTAAACAGGGCAAACGATGAACAAGTTGTAGAGAGAAGTGGTATTTTCACAGTATTAAAATGATTTTAAGAAATAAAATTTTTACAATTATCGCTTTGTTTTTGATTACCACATCAATAGCACAAGAAATGGTATTTAATTCTCAACCAAAACTAATGCAGGTTAGCAATCCCAGCTTTTTTGGATTAAACAGTTGGAATAGATCAGGATTACTTTACAATTCGACGGAAATAAACCCCAACGAGACTCAGAATAATAAGTTTTTTTATGGATCCTATTCTTTTGATCTTTTAGACTTTAGCCTTGGAATCCAATTCAATAATTTTAGTGCACCAAATATTGGTTATAGAAAAAATGATTTAAATCTAAGTTATATTTATAAAATTGAGTTAGGTAATGATATGTGGTTTCTTCCATCAGTTAATGTTGGATTTGTTTCAAAAAATTTGAATCCATCAAATCTAATTTTTGAAGATCAAATTAATTCTATAACTGGATATATTAATCAAGAATCTATAGATCCTTTAGCGGACTTTTTCTTAGCTAAAAATTATTCGGATTTGGGAGCTTCTTTTATAGTTCACAATACTGATTTTTTAATTGGGATTAATTTTGACTATTTAAACCAACCCAATACTGCATATGATACTGACGTGGAATTTTTAGTACCAATTTCATATGGTATTCAGGCTGCATACGAATTTAATTTGAACCCTTATGATAGGAGATTTTTACCGCGATATTCGTACCTATATGCATATTCTTCGGTAAGAAGAGATTCGGAATCGATTAATATTTTTTCATCCCAAGAGTTTCAACTTGGTGAATTTAGTGTTGGAATTAATCAACAATTTGGACTTTTTGAAAATTTTTCATTTCTGAATTTAGGCTTAAGTGCAGGACTTACCTATGAAAATTTTGATTTTGGAGTTTCATATGCCTTTTCAATCCAGGATTTAACTAATACTTACAGATACCCACCAAGAATTTTTGATTTGTATTTAAGTTTTGATTTTAGTCCTTTTTTAAGAAATAGGAGGGGTCAATATAAGAGACTTCAGGTGGATAACTACTAATATTGAATAGTATACATGCTATCTTTAAAATAGTATTTCCAAATCCCTATCCTGTTATTTGCTAGAAAATATCCCTCACTGTTTAATTTACCGTCGGGATTAAATATTACTTGATAGCCTTTGTTGCAGGAATCAAAAGATTTTTCAGTTAAAAGCTTTTCATTCATAAACGTTTTTTCACTTTTTAAAACACCTTTTTTGACTTTACTTAAAACGTATTTATTTGATTGAAACACTTCAAATTCACCGGAGAATAAGTCACCCTCAAAAAAAACCTTACAATTATTAAAAGTTAATTCGTTTTTACTTACAGTAAATTCCTTGCATCCAAAAAAAAGTGATATAAGAAATATCTTAATAGTTATAGATCGCAATACCCCCACTTTTGAAAAATTCATAAAACTCCCCAATCCTTTTTCCTTTATAATAATTACCACAAATTTTTAATTTTCCATTTTCATGAAATTCTTCATAACTTCCATTACGATTGTTATAGTGATAAAAAGTAACAATCTGTTCATTTCCACTTTCGTGATACGATGTAAATTTTCCATGTATTTCGCCTTTTATGAAGTTAGATTGTGTTTGTAGATTACCATTCGAATGAAATTGATTAAATGAGCCATGTTTTAACCCTTTCAAGACAAACATCTCCATTTTAGTTTTGCCATTATAATAGTATTCATTGATTGTTCCAGTGAATGGTTTTGAATTTTTTTTAAAAAACATTTCTTCATTATTAAAAGTTATTTCAACCTTACTAATGTCTATAGACCTATTACAATTATAAAAAATAGATATAATCAATAGTATTGTTATTATTCTTATAGTAGAAAATACCTTTATCATAAAGATTTAAAGCTTAAAATTTTTTTAAGACTTTTCTCTGTGCAATTACTGAAAAGGATAAAATAACTTAAATAAAATAAGAGTTATGTTTGATAAATGAATCTGCAATTTCATTTTTTAGGTTTATAATATCTGGATATTCAGAATATGAACAGTTTTTTTTCATAACAGCTAAAAGCTTTCTCTTTTCTTGTCCTGATGCAATCCTAGCAATAATTTCGGTACTTTTTTTGTGAATTATATTTTGAGCTTCAAAAATATAAAGCTTTGTAATATCTATTTGTGTTTTTTGTAATTCACAACTAGTCCGGTTGATATTTTTCAAAGTTCTTAGCAAACCAGATTCAGAAAAGTAGGTTTCTATTAGTATGTCAGACAAACAGAGAAGTATCTGTTGATGATTTTCAAGATTTTCACCATATTTTTGAACACAATTACCAAGTAAGACTAAAAATACTTGTTTAAACTTGTAAATTAATTTCTGCTCTTCAATAAGTTCATCACCTGTTATCTCTTCTTCATTGTTATTTATAGAAGAAGCAGCTTGCATGACAGCTGCCATAAGATCTATCTGACCTTTCATCCCTTTTTTTAACAACATTCCCACAGAAAGCATTCTATTAATTTCATTTGTACCTTCATAAATTCTGCCAATACGAGCATCACGCCAAGCTGATTCCATTGGCGTATCAGCTGAAAAGCCCATACCTCCAAAAATTTGTATTCCTTCATCCGCACAGTTTTGTATATCTTCGGAAGCACCAACTTTAATTAATGAACATTCAACTGCGAAGTCTTCAACTCCCTTTAATTCAGCTTCTTGATCTGACATACCTTTTGAAATAAAATATTCTATTCGGTCTTCAATATCCTTAGCAACTCTATAACAGGCTGATTCACCTATATAGCATGAACTAGCCATATTTGCTATTTTCTCTTTTATTGCTCCAAATTTTGAAATTGGGACTTTGAATTGAACTCTTTCATTGGCATATTTTATTGATTCAGTAGTAATTCTTCTTTGGGCATCTAAACAAGCTACTCCTAGTTTAACTCTTCCAACGTTTAAAGCATTCATTGCGATTTTAAATCCTCCATTTCTTTCACCTAAAATATTTTCTAAGGGAACAACGGTTTCATTAAAAAAGACCTGTCGTGTAGATGAAGAATGTATGCCTAATTTATTCTCTTCTTCACCAAGCTTTATGCCATTTGATGGATCATAATCTACTAAAAATGCAGTTATATTTTTATCATTTTCTATTCTTGCAAATACTATCATTAAGGACGCAAAACCTGCATTAGATATCCACATTTTTTGACCTGATATTTTGTAAAATTTTCCATCGTCAGATATAACAGCTTTACTTTTTCCTGAGTTAGCATCAGAACCTGCGCCCGGTTCAGTCAGACAATAACAACCAAAACATTCACCAGAGCTTAATCTAGGTAAGTACTTTTTCTTTTGATCCTCTGTTCCATATAATAAGACTGGAAGTGTTCCAATACCAGTGTGAGCACCAAAAGCAGTTGATAATGATCCGGTTGACCCCGATATATAATCACATACCAACATAGAAGATATAAAACCCATACCCATTCCTCCATATTCTTCAGGAATTGAAACGCCTAGAAAACCGAGTTCTCCAGCTTTTTCCATTAAAGATTTTGTAAAACCGTAGTCTTTTTTTTCAAATCTATCTTTGTATGGCCACACCTCTCTATCAATAAACTCTTTAACAGAATCTTTCATCATTATTTGTTCTTCACTAAAGTCTTCAGGAGTAAAAATTGATTTTAGTTTATCATCATGAATAATAAAATCCCCTCCACTTATTTCTTTGCCTTGCTTTACTTCCATAATTAAATTGTTTTTATAGTTTTACTTGAAAAATATTCGAATTCTTTTGCAATCTCCCTTATAGACTCCATAACTTCAAAAAAATGTTGAATTTTAGTTTCACTAAGTTTTTTTTCAATCTCAGAATTAAAATTCAAAACAACAGATTTTGAATCTTCTCTCTTTTCAGCACCAAATGGCGTTAGGTGTATTAAAATACTTCTACCATCACGTGGGTTTTGTGTTCTAAAAATTAGCTTTCTGTCTTCCATTGTGTTAAGAAGCCTTGAAAGACTCGTTGGTTCCATTCCCATTTTTGGTCCAAGAGTTGTAGATGGAGTACCCTCCGAATCAATACTTAATAAAGCAAATCCAGTAGCCATTGTTGAGTCAAATTTTCCTGCCTCTTTATTATACATTTTACTCACAACTTGCCAAGTTGATCTTAATACACTGTCAAAAGTTTCTTTTTTCATCAACATAAATATAATAATTTTTATTATGCATGCATAGTAAAATAATAACCGTTTGTGTTGACTATAATTAATTAATTTAATTGTACATATTATCGATTAGATTACTATACTTCTCTGATATAACCTTTCTTTTGAGTTTCATCGTAGGTGTTAAGTGGCCTCCATCAATACTCCATTCATCTGGAGTAAGTTCAATTTTTTTGACTTGTTCCCATGAACCGAAATTTTGATTATGATGTTCTATTTCGGCTTCAATAACTTTCTTCAGAGTTGGTTCTTGAACAGCTTCTGAAAGAGAATTACACTTAATACCATTTTCATTGAGCCAGTTCTTAACATGATCTGTATTGGGTTGAATTATTGCTGTAGCCATTCTTCTTCCTGCACCAACTACCATAATTTGCTCAATAAAAAGAGATTGTTTCATTTGGCTTTCTATAACCTGAGGTGCTATGTATTTACCACCTGAAGTTTTAAACATTTCTTTTTTTCTATCAGTAATTTTTAAAAAACCCTCATCATCAACTTCACCTATATCACCAGTATGAAAATAATCACCGGACATAACTTCTTGAGTCATTTTTTCTTCCTTATAATACCCCATCATTACATTAGGTCCTTTACAAAGAATTTCACCATCTTCAGCTATTTTTACTTCAACCCCTTCAATAACCTTACCAACAGTTCCCATTTTTAGATTATTATTTCTCATATCACCAACTGAAATTATTGGAGACGTTTCTGTTAGACCATATCCTTCAACTAAAATCATATCAGCGGCAGTAAAAACTTTAGCAAGTCTTGATTGGAGAGGAGCACTTCCCGAAACAATTATTTCTAAATTACCTCCCAAGGCTTCTTTCCATTTTGATAGAATCAATTTTCTTGCAATTTTTAATTTAAACTCATACCATATTCCGTTTTGTCCATAAGGTTGGTACTGTAGACCTAAGTTTACTGCCCAATAAAAGAGAGATTTCTTTATCCCAGAAAGTTCACCACCTTTAGCATAAATTTTATCGTAGACTTTTTCTAATAGACGAGGTACTGCTGTCATTGTATTTGGTTTAATCTCCTTTAAATTATCAGCAATTGTCTCAAGTGACTCTGCAAAATAGACTGAAATCCCATTAAATGTATATATGTAAAGAATTACCCTTTCAAAGATGTGACAAAGGGGTAAGAAACTTAACGCTTTGGCTTTCCCTTTGATCAAAGGCAACCTTTTTGATCCAGAAATAACGTTTGTTACTATATTTTCATGGCTTAGCATCACTCCCTTAGGGGTACCAGTTGTACCAGAAGTATATATAATAGTAGCAAGATCTTTTGGATTTACTTTCTTACGCATCTCAGCTAATTTTTTGTCATGATCTTTATTTGATCCTTCATCTAAAAGTTCGGACCAATGAGCACATCCTTTAATTTTGTTAAAGCTGTATATTTTTTTTAGTGATTTGATATCCTTAGATACTGCTTTTAACTTGTCATAAACCTCCTTATCAGAAACAAAACAATAAACACTTTCTGAATGATTTAAAATGTACTTGTAATCTTTTGATGAAATTGTTGGATATATAGGAACAGTAACAGCACCTAATGAAAGAATACCAACATCCATTAAACACCATTCAGTTCTATTGTTTGTAGAGATCATGGCAATTTTATCACCAGCTTTTATGCCTTTACCAATCAGCGCTCTGCTGATAGCACTTGACTTGTCAATGAAATCATAGGTAGAAAGGTTCTCCCAAGTACCTTCATTTTTTGTAGAAAAAGCTTTTTCAAGTGGAAGATTGTCCTTTTGGAATTCGATAAATTCAAATAATCTTGTCGGTTTCATTTATTCATTTTAATGCAAAATATGAAATATTTTGAAGTAAATGAAGAAGTTTTTAGCTCCTATTTACAAAGCCAATTGTACGCGTTTTCAAAAGCTAAAATCCAGGGGCTCACTTCATCTTTTCGATTATCGGGGTAATGACCCCAATTCCAAGGAAATGTGGAACGCTCAAGATGAGGCATCATTACGAGATGGCGCCCATCATTACTTGCTAACATTGCAGCATTATAATCTGAGCCATTTGGATTTGATGGATATCCTTCATAAAGGTATTTTGCTGGTATTTGGTAATTAATTTCCGCTTTTGGAAAGGAAAATCTTCCCTCACCGTGAGCCGCCCAAATTCCTAATATACTTCCTTCTAGTCCCTTTAACATTATTGATGAACTTGGCATAATATTAACTGCTGTAAAGATACATTCGAATTTCCCTGATTTATTGTGCATCATTTTTGGCCTTTGAGTTTGATTTGTATTAAGTAAGCCTAGTTCAATAAATAATTGACATCCATTACATACTCCAAGAGAAAGAGTGTTTTTCCTGCTAAAAAAGTTTTCTAAGGCAGCTCTTGCTTTTGCATTATATCTAAATGCACCAGCCCAGCCTTTAGCAGAACCAAGCACATCTGAATTTGAAAAACCTCCAACAGCAACTAATAGCTGAATATCTTCGAGAGTTTCTCTGCCCTCAATCAAATCAGTCATATGGACATCACGAACTTTAAAGCCACAAAGATCCATCATATAAGCCATTTCTCTTTCCGAATTACTCCCTTTTTCTCTTATTACTGCTGCATTTAATCTCTTTATTTTTTGAAGGGGTCTTTTTCCAGAGAATTTAATTGGAAACTTATACTTTAGAGGCTGTTTGATTACATTATCTAGACGAAGTAAAGCCAATTCACTATTAGTTTGTTTCAATTCAAATTGTGTAGATGTTTTCATCCATTCCTTTCGCATTTCATTAATTGATATATTATTATCCCCAATTTTTAACATGCTGTTTTGATTTACAATACCTATTTTTAAAGCTTTAACTCCATTTTTTGAAAAAGAACTATTAAGATCAAAATTTGATTGCAAAATAATACCAACCTTTTCAGAAAATAAAATTTTCACCAGATCAGTCTCTTCAAGGCAGGAAAAGTCAAGATCCATTCCAATATTTAAAGACGGAAAACAGAGCTCGAGTAAAGAGGTTATTAAACCTCCTGATCCAATATCGTGACCTGCTGAAATTTTGCCAGCTTTTATGTGATCTTGTACAGTATTAAATGCCCTTTTAAAATAAGCAGCATCTGTAACACCAGGGGTATCATTTCCAATACACTCTTGACTCTGCGCGAAAGAAGAGCCACCTAAATAAAATTCATCTTGTGAAAAATCAACATAAAAAATTTCTCCTTCTTTGGCGGTGGCTACTGGTTTAATTATATTTTTCACATCTGAACATTGACCAGCTGCTGATATTATAACAGTTCCTGGAGATAAGACATCATAATTTGAATATTTTTGTTTCATTGACAGTGAATCCTTGCCCGTAGGAATATTTATACCTAAATCAATTGCAAATTTTGAACACTCCTCAACAGCTTCATATAAACGTGTGTCTTCACCAGGGTTATTGCAAGGCCACATCCAATTAGCAGATAACGATATACTATGAATTCCCTTTTCAAGTGGTGCAAAAACAATGTTTGTAAGCGCTTCTGCAATTGCATTTTTGCTTCCTTTTCTAGAATCAATCAATCCACTAATCGGTGCATGCCCAATAGATGTAGCAATCCCTTTATTACCGGTATAATCTAATGATACAACTCCGCAGTTACTTAATGGTAGCTGTAACTCACCTACACATTGTTGCTGAGCTACTCTTCCAGTAACACATCGATCAACTTTATTAGTAAGCCAATCTTTACATGCTACAGCCTCTAGTTGGAGTACTTGTTTTATATAGCTTAAAAGTTTGTTCTGTGAATAAGGGATTGCTTTAAATTCTCGAAAGACTGAAAAGTCGTGCATTACTGTTTTTGGGGAACTACCGAATAATGCAGAAAGATCCAAATCAATTGGAATTTCTTTTTTAGTTTCATTTTTAAATATAAGTCTTTCATCACATGTAACTTCACCTACTATGTATAACGGGGCTCTTTCTCTCTCAGCTATTTTCTTTAATTTTTTAGTGTCTTTGGGAGATATTATTAATCCCATCCTTTCCTGTGATTCGTTACCAATTATTTCTTTGGCTGATAGTGTAGGATCCCCCAATGGAAGAGAATCAATTTCAATTGTACCTCCAGTATTTTCGACTAATTCAGACAGACAATTCAAATGTCCTCCTGCTCCATGATCATGAATAGAAACTATTGGATTTATGTCACTTTCAACTAGAGCTCTAATAACGTTAGATACTCGTTTTTGCATTTCTGGATTTGAACGTTGAATAGCATTAAGTTCAAGTATATTGCCGTATTTACCAGTGTCTGCAGAAGAAACAGCAGCACCACCCATTCCAATGCGATAATTATCTCCACCCAAAATAATAATCTTGTCACCTTTTTTTGGAACACCTTTCTCTGCTTCATGCTTTTTACCATAACCAACTCCGCCAGCAAGCATTATAACTTTGTCATACCCTAATAGTTGGTTATTTTCTTTATGCTCAAAAGTTAAGATAGAACCTGCTATAAGTGGTTGTCCAAATTTATTTCCAAAGTCAGAAGCACCATTAGAAGCTTTAATTAGTATATCTGTTGGATTTTGATATAGCCAATCACGTTCAGCAAATGATTCTTTTTTAGAATTTTTTTGGATACGAGAATATGAAGTCATGTATACAGCAGTTCCAGCTAAAGGTAAAGAGCCTTTACCACCAGCTAATCTATCTCTTATTTCACCCCCTGATCCTGTCGCTGCACCATTAAAGGGTTCTACAGTAGTAGGGAAATTGTGTGTTTCTGCCTTTAGTGATATAACACTTTTAATTTTTTCTTTAGAAAAGTTACTAGGTGTAGTGGCGTCTTTTGGTACAAATTGTTCAATCTCTGGTCCTTCAATAAAAGCGACATTATCTTTGTATGCTGATACTATATTGTTCGGATTTTTCTTCGATGTTTTTTTAATTAATTCAAAAAGACTATTTTCCTTTGGCTTCCCGTTAATTACGAACTTACCATTAAAGATTTTATGCCGGCAGTGTTCTGAATTAACTTGTGAAAATCCAAAAACTTCAGAGTCTGTAAGAAACCTACCTAGAGTTTTAGAAAGATCATTAAGATATTTGACTTCATCATCATTTAAAGCTAATCCTTCTGTTAAATTATATTCAGCAATATCTTTTATATTGATAATATTATCAGGTTTGATGTCAACATCAAAAATGTTTTGTTCTAAACTCTTATATTCTGAATACAGCATGGGATCAACACTTTTTATTGTTGATTTTGAATGAAATTTTTCAATCCGAAGTATATCTTTTATTCCCATATTTTGAGTAATCTCTACAGCATTTGTACTCCAAGGGGAGACCATCGAAGCTCGAGGTCCAATAAAGGCACCTTTAATTTCTTGGGAATTTATAAATGGTGCTTCCTGAAAAAGCCACTCAAGTTTTTTGATGTTTACGACTGAAAGGTCAAAATTAGTTTGGACTACAAAAATCTTGGTTTTTTTCTCGCCAAAAAACAATAGCATAAGTATAATCCTTTGAAAAATAAAAATAACTTATTTATCGAAAATTTTTTCTTCAATAAGTTCATATATTTCCTAAGTTGTTGTAGAGTTATTCACAATTGAATGAAATGTTAAGACTTTAATAATTTTGCCATATAAAATCCATCCCCATCAGTATTTTGGGATAGTAAAATTTCTTGCTTTTCTAAATTAAATTCAAGTCCAATCTTAGATTTTAAAAAATTTTTAATCTGGTTTTGATTCTCATTTGGAAAAATTGTACAAGTGGCGTATATAAGATTACCTCCGCTTTTAACAAGAGTGGCATATTCCTGTAGAATTTGTTTTTGAATGCCAACTAGCTGTCTGATGCGATTTGGGTTTATATGCCATTTTGCGGCAGGATTTCTCTTCAAAACACCAAGTCCACTGCAAGGAGCATCTATAATTACAATATTTGCAGAATTATAGTATTTTTTTAACAGGCCTTTATTTTCAATATTTAGGTATTCAACTATAGAAATACCATTTCTTTTTAACCGGTTTTCTAGTTGTTTTCTTTTTCTATCTGAAGAATCAGTAGCTATAATTCTACCCTTATTTCTCATAATTGTAGCAAGATGAAGGGTTTTTCCACCACTACCTGCACAAGTATCAATTATTAGCATATTTGGTTTTGGATTTGTAAAAATTGATATTTTTTGTGAATTCAAATCCTGAATTTCAAACCAACCCTTTTTGTATATATCCAAATTAGTTAATATCTTATTTTCTTCTACAACTAAAGCATTTGGAATATTTGAAACTTTGTTTGTGTTAACTTTATGGTTTTCTTTTAAATAGGCTTGAAGTTTTTTTACATTAGTTTTTAAGGTATTTGTTCTTAAGAATAATTTTGCAGGTCTGTTTAAAGCTTGAATTTCTTTCTCCCAAATTACTTTTCCATAGGTTTTCATTCCCAAACTGTCTAGCCAATCCGGAATAGAATTTTTAAAGGCTCTTTTGGAATTTGTGATTGAAATGTTGTTGCAGATATTATCTTTTTTCAATTCAGAAAAAGTTAAACACTCTTCGAATTCAATATCATTATAGATGCTCCAAACAACTATTAGATTCTTATAGTAATTTTTTGATTTGACATTTAATTTTCCAATTACATCAAATTTTCTTTTCCACCTTATTATCTCTATTATTCCTTTACCGACTAATTTCCTGTCATTGGACCCCCATTTACGATTTTTTATTAAAATATTTTTAAGCGTGGGTCTTAAAGCTCTTCTATTTCCTAGAACTTTTTGCACTCCTTCTAATATTCCGTGGGCAAGATTTCTATATAATTTCATTTTTAATTAGATATATTATGAAAACTTATAGTTTAGTTTATTTGCTGTTTTTTAACCCAACTTTTGTAATAACTACTTTTTACTAATAGTTCTTCATGTTTTCCCGAATTAATAATTTTGCCTTTATCTAAAATCAAAATAGTATCAGCCCTTTTAATTGTCGAAATTTTGTGAGCAATAATCAATGAAGTTCTGTTTTTCATTAATTTATCAAGAGCCTGTTGTACTTTCATTTCTGCTTCTGAATCCAGAGCAGAAGTCGCTTCATCGAGTATTAGTAGGTCAGGATCTTTAAGTAATGCTCTTGCAATTGTTATACGTTGCTTTTCACCTCCCGAAAGTTTATTACCCAATTCTCCAATATTTGTTTGATAACCTTTGGGAAGTTTCTTTATAAATTCATGAGCATTTGCAACTTTGGAAGCATTCAAAATTTCAGTCTGCTTAGCGCTTTTTTTTCCAAGCAATATATTATTGTATATGCTATCATTAAAAAGGATTGGGTCTTGAGTAACAGTCCCTATCATTTCGTAAAGACTTTTTAGTAGAATTTTTTTATATGGGATACCATCTATTTTTAAGTTCCCTTTATCAACATCATAAAAGCGATTTAATAAATGTGTTAAAGTTGTTTTTCCGCTTCCAGATGGACCAATTAAGGCTACTACTTCACCTTTCTTAATTTCAAAACTAAGATCATTTATTACAGTTCGATTTTCATAGTTAAACCATACTTTGTCAAAGACAATATTTTTTTCTAATTTATTTTTTGGGATTGCATTTTTGTCATCTTTCAGCACATAATTTAAATCAAGAATTTCTTGTATACGATCAGCAGCAGCAATTCCTTTTTGTATCGAATAGCTTGACTTACTCATACCTTTTGCTGGCGTCAATATATTGTAAGCTAATCCAATGTAAACTAAAAATGTAGTATTTGAGAGATTACCCTCAACAAGTACCATATTTCCGCCAAACCACAATAAAATTCCAATGGCAACTACACCTAGAAATTCACTTACTGGTCCAGCAAGGCTTGACCTCTGATATAGTTTATTTGAAAAGAGATAAAAACTTTTTGAAGCCTTGTAAAACTTTTCTTTAAATAAAGGAATTGCATTTGATGATTTAATGATTCTTTGCCCATTTATTGTTTCATCCAGGATGGAAATAAAATCACCCTGTTTTTGTTGAATTTTTGATGAATCAATTTTTAAACGTTTTCCAATAGTTGAGATAATTAGTCCTGATAAGGGAACAAAAACTAAAACAAAAAGAGTAAGCTTAATGCTAAAAAAAAACATAACCAATAAAGAAAATAGTATAGTGAATGGTTCCCTAAAGATTAATTCTAGGATTGACAAATATGAATTTTGAATTTCGTTGATATCAACTGTAACTCTCGTAATTAGATCTCCTTTACTTTTTTTAATAAAATAGGATATTGGGAAATGAATAATTTTATTGTAAGTAGTGTTTCTTAAATCCCTAAGAATACCATTTTTTAAAAATGTTATAAAAAATAATGCTAAATAATTGCAAACATTTTTTAGTAGAAAAAGCACAATGACTAAGCTTATACTAAATACTAATGTTGATTCAACATCATCTTCAAGTCTTTTTGATAAATAGTTCTTAAGGCTTTCCTTTACATAAATGTGTATATTCATTATGCCTTTATATTCCGCCTCAACAAAATTATTTTTATTTGTATTGAAAAGTACTTTAAGCATTGGTATTAGTGAAACGAAGCACAGTGCACTAAAAAACGCATAAAGTAGATTAAAAAAAATATTTAAAAACGCAAAAGCTTTATAAGGGTAACCAAAACGAAGTATTTTAATTAAAGATGTAAACATTAAGGGATTATGTCATTTAATAGTAAATCAATCTTTTTGTTAAGTATTTGTTGTTGTTTTTCCCATGTAACATTTGGTTTATAGTTGTCACAAACTGAAAAATAAAATTTTATCTTTGGTTCTGTACCACTTGGTCTCAGCCCAATTCTACTTTTATCTTCTAAAATGAATATTAAAACATCTGACTTTGGAAGAGAAATACTCTCTTTTTTACCACTTTTCAAATCTAATATGGTTCTTTGAGAATAATCTTCAACTATAATTGTATTAATTCCAGCTATTTGCAGAGGTGGATTTTTTCTGAATTTAGCCATTATATTTTTTATTTCTTCTAAACCCTCCTTGCCTTCCTTTGTTATGGATTTCAATCTTTCATTATAAATTCCATATTTTTTATAACAGTTGATTAAAAATTTATAGATACTTTTATTTTGAGATTTCAATTCTGATGCTAATTCACATGCAAGTAACGAGGCTGAAATAGCATCCTTATCTCGAACTTTATTTCCAACCAAAAATCCAAAACTTTCTTCTCCACCGCAAACGTATTCTAATTCAGGATGATCTTTAATAAGTTTAGCGATCCATTTAAATCCTGTTAAACAGTAAATGTGTTTTATATCATATGCATTCGCTATAATTTTAATTATTGGAGAAGAAACTATAGTTGATGCAATAAAATTCTTAGAATTTAATTGTTTAATCGCCTTTTTTTTAGAGAGTAAATATTCGGTTAAAACAGTCATTATCTGGTTACCATTTAGATAATACCAACCATCTTTAGAATCACGGATAGCAATTCCCAAGCGGTCTGCATCCGGATCTGTTCCAATAACAATGTCAGCATTTTTCTTATCTGCTAGGTCTACAGCCATCTTAAGTGCTTCTTTTTCTTCTGGATTTGGAGAACTCACCGTAGAGAAATTACCATCAGGCTTTTCTTGTTCTTTAACTATATAAATTTTTTTATAGCCTGCTTTTTTTAAAACTTGAGGAATAGCAGTTATGGATGTGCCATGAATTGGAGTGAAAACAACTTTTAGCTCATCCTGGTTTTTTTGATGCATTTGAGCCTCTTGAAGAACAATTTTGTGATATTCGTTATCAATTTCATTATCAATGTAGTTTAATAGTTTTTTATTTCTATTAAATAAAATTGCATTGTATTTTATATCATTGATTTCTTTTGTGACTAAAATGTCATCGGGAGGGACTAGTTGACCCCCGTCTTCGCCGTACACCTTATATCCATTGTATTCAGGGGGGTTGTGGGATGCCGTTAATACAATACCGCAGTTTGCTTTTAAATATCTAATGCAAAAGGATAATTCAGGTGTTGGTCTAAGGTCACTAAACAAAAAGCAGTAAATTCCATTTGCAGTTAATACGTCTGCAACATCATGTGCAAAATTTTTACTTTGGTTACGACAGTCATATGCAACTACAGCTTTAATTTTTTCTCCTGAATATTTTTTTTTCAAGAAATTAGATAATCCTTGAGTACATTTTCCAAGGGTATACTTGTTAATCCTGTTAGTCCCAACACCCATTATTCCACGAATACCACCTGTTCCAAAGTCTAAAGAGGTGTAAAAAGCATCTTCTAATTTTTTTGGTTCTTTTTTTAACGAGAGTATGGCGTCTCTAACATTTCTATCAAATGGAGGTGAAAACCATTCTAAAATCGTTTCTTCTAAACTCATTTACAATGTCTGTTCTTTAATTTTATATTCACTAGTAGTCTTTCTGTTTTTTAGAATAATTTCACCTAAAAAACCTGCTATAAAAAATTGGCTACCTAACAACATTAAAGTAAGAGAAATATAGAATTCTGGGCGACTAGTGATTAATCTCGCCTCTTTAAATAAAAAAAGTTTTTCAAATCCAAGATAAGCTGTAAATGCAAAACCAATAAGAAGCATAAAGCTGCCCCATAAACCAAAAAAGTGCATTGGTCTTTTACCAAACTTATTTATAAACCAAATAGTTAGAAGGTCAAAAAAACCTCTAAAAAAACGGTCTGAACCAAATTTAGTTTTTCCAAACTGACGTGCTTGGTGTTTTACAATTTGCTCTCCAATTTTATTAAACCCCTCTTGTGCAGCAAGAACTGGAATAAACCGATGCATTTCACCATAAATATTAATAGTTTTTGCTACCTCTTTTTTGTAGGCTTTTATGCCACAGTTAAAATCGTGTAATTTTATTCCTGAAACACATCTCGCTGCCCAATTAAAAAGTTTAGAGGGTAAGTTTTTAAATAAAATGGAATCATATCGTTTTTTTTTCCAACCCGATATTAGATCATAACCATCATCTAGAAGATCAATCATTTTAGTTATCTCTTCAGGTGAATCCTGAAGATCTGCGTCGAGTGTTACAATAAAATCACCTCTTGCACTTTTAAAGCCAGCGTGTAAAGCTTGTGACTTTCCATAATTTTTTGTGAATCTAATACCGCTTATGTTTTTGAACTTTTTAGATAGCTCAATAATTATACCCCATGAAGAGTCTTCGCTACCATCATCTACAAAAATAATTTCAAAACTAAATCCGCATCCTTTAAGCGATTCAAAAATCCAATTACTAAGTTTTACTAACGATTCCTCCTCATTTAAAAGAGGAACTACAATAGAAACTAAAGTAGAATTTTGCATATTAGCAAAATTACAAAATTTGGCTTACTCAGGTTTTGATTTTTTTACAATTAGGCCTCCAATTAGTGATATTACAAATCCAAAAAATAATGCAAAAATTATCTGTATAGCTGAAAAAATCAAAGGAGATGACATTTTTTTTTGAATAGATCTGACACTTTCAAGGGCTTCCTTTGGCATTTCAGGGTTTTGAATCCGCATATTCTCAATAGTCAAATCTAAAGACTTATTCATGGTTTCTGGATCCAAAAAATTTATTAAAATTTGGGTATATATAATACTTATAATTGCAGATACAAGAGAAATTCCTAATCCAATTTTCAAAGCTTCACTTAGGGAAATAAAACCTTCATTAGCTTTTTTAAACTGAATAAAGCCGTAAATAAGAATTCCGATCATAATAATTAAGGATATCATTCCTGCAGTAGTATCATTTTTATAATGCATATCAAAAAAGTATAGCATAAGTTGGAATACAACCGAGGTTAGACCTAAAATTATACCGAAGTTGATTACAATTGTTTTAATTGAAGTAGATGATTCACCCATAATTTATTAATTATAATTCATTTCGAAATTAAAAAAAAAACATGGGTTTGATGTTTTTAAAAAAATAAAATTAAATTTACACTCTAATTAATAAAATGAAATCAAATATCCATCCAGACAACTACAGGCTGGTAGCCTTTAAAGATATGTCAAATGACAACGTTTTTATTACAAAATCAACTGCAAACTCGAAAGAAACTATTGAAGTTGATGGGGTTAAGTATCCTTTGGTAAAACTCGAAATATCAAGAACTTCTCATCCCTATTATACTGGTAAATCTAAATTAGTAGATACTGCTGGGCGTATTGATAAGTTTAAAAACAAATATTCAAAGTTTAAGAAGTAATATCTAATTTCTAGCACTTATTTTTTTTACGTTTTTTAATACTAATAAGTTGATAGGATTTATTTCCATCCCCTCAATATCTTTTTGGACAAAACGCACAACTTGATCATAATAAAGTGGTATGATTGGGAAATCACTAAAAGCTAATGAATCCATTTGCTTATATTTTTTAAAACGTAAAGAATCTGAGATAATTACTAATGAATTTTTATACATTTTATCAAAGTTTAGGTTTTTATAATGCGTGTAATTTGGACCACTAGGTGAAAAGTTAATACTGTTAAAAAGCGAAAGATAGTTTTCGGCATCTGGATAATCTGCTATCCAACTAGCTCTGAAAAGTTCAAGTTTTCCTGAAGATTTAGCTTGACGTAATGATGCTGTTGGCATTACATCAATTTTAATTTCGACACCAATTTTTTGAAACTCTCTTTGTAGATATTCACATAAGTTTAAATAATTAGAATCGGTAGCTAATTTTATAGAAGGCCTCTCTCCAGTCTCTTTTATATAATTTTCCACTAATCTTTTTGCTAATTTAGGATCATATTTAATTTCATCATTACTAGTCCCAGGAAGCCCCTTGGGGATAAAGCCTTTTTTCGCTGGATAACCTATATTATTTCTTAAGAATGCCACCATCAATTTTCTATCAAATCCTATGTTAAGTGCTTTTCTTATGTTTTTAGATTTGATTGCTGGGTTTTTACTACCTAGAAAAATACCTATATATTCGGAATTTAAATAAGGTCCCTTAAGCATATTTATTTTTTCAAAGTATTTACTTCGCAAAGTTCCATCATAATCAAGTAGTTCATCTTTGTATGACGCATCTAGGGAATTTATAAAATCAAACTTTCCCTGTAAAAAAAGCATAAATTCACTCTGAATATCTGGAATAAATCTTACTGAGATTGCATCAAGAAAAGGTAATTTATTGCCGCTTACATCTTTTTCAAAATATTTTTGATTTTTTAATAAAACTAATTTTACATTTTCATCCCATCTCTTAAAATAAAAAGGACCAGTACCTATTGGGTTGGATCTGAAATTCACTCCATAATAAGTGGTTATTTCCTTTGGTACAACAGAACAATAGCGCATTGTGAGAAGTCCCAAAAAGGCCGGGAATGGATTTTTTAGGGTAATAGTTAAAATATCTTCTGCTGTTGCTTCGTAATTTTCTACATTCAGGAGAACCCAACTCCCAGGCGATGCAACAACAGGATCTTTTAAACGATCAAAACTGAAAACAAAATCCTTAGCCTCTACTCTTCTTGTTTTTTTTTCTCCAAAAATTGGTGATTCATGAAAGTAAACATCATTACGAAGATAAAATGTATAAGTTAGACCATCAGAACTTATTGACCAGGAGCTAGCGATCTCTGGTTCGATATTTAAATCTTTATTCAATTGAACTAAACCATTAAATAATTGATTAATTGGCCATATGTTTTGTGGATTTCTTGAAAATGCTGGATCAAGGGATGTAACATTTCTGTGCTCATTATAACGAAATACCGTTCTATTTTCGATATTTTTTGTGTTATTACAACTTAATAGAAAAAAAAATAATGCCAGGTAGAGATAAACCAAATATTGAATAGAAAGTAGCTTAGGCATCTAAATTTTGTTAATATATTTGCCCTGAATTTACGGCTTTAAAACGGTTATGGAAAAAATTGCTCCTTTTCAAGATAAAAAAAATATAAACTTTATAAAAGTTGCTTTTTACACTCTTGGTTGTAAAGTCAATTTTTCTGAAACATCAACTATTTCTAGAGAATTTACTTCTTCACACTATCAGGTTGTTTCATTTACTTCTTTTGCAGATTTATATGTTATTAATACTTGTTCAGTTACTGAGAATGCTGATAAAGAGCTTAGTTTTCTGGTTAAAAAAGCCCTTAAAAAAAATCCAAATGCATTTATCGCTGTTATCGGATGTTACGCTCAATTAAAGCCACATGAAATTGCCTCTTTAGATGGTGTAGATTTAGTTCTTGGAGCAACCGAAAAATTTCAAATAATTGAATTCGTTCAGAACCTTGAAAAAAATAAATCAACACAAGTATATTCCTGTGAAATTGAGGAAGCCAATTTTTATCAGACTAGTTATTCCATAAATGAAAGATCGAGAGCTTTCTTAAAAATTCAAGATGGTTGTGATTACAAATGTTCATATTGTACTATTCCAAAAGCAAGAGGAATTTCTAGAAGTGATTCTTTATTAAATATAATTAATAATGCCCAAAAAATTGCTGATTCCGGTTTAAAAGAAATTGTTCTTACAGGAGTCAACATAGGTGATTATGGTAAAGGTGAGTTTGGTAACAAAAAACATGAGCATACATTTTTAGATCTTGTTAAAGCCTTAGAAAATTTAAAATCTGTTTATCGTTTTCGTATATCATCAATTGAACCTAACCTATTGAGTGAAGATATTATCAAGTTCATTGCAAATAGTAAGCGTTTTGTTCCACATTTCCATATTCCATTGCAAAGTGGTAGTGACAAAATTTTAAAAAGTATGAAACGAAGATATTTATCTTCTCTATACTCTGAAAAAATAAAGCAAATTAGATCCTTAATTCCAGATGCATGTATAGGTGCTGACGTAATAGTAGGTTATCCAAGTGAAACAGATGAAGATTTTTTAGAGACTTATAACTACATTTCTGGGTTAGAAATTTCTTATCTCCATGTTTTCACTTATTCAGAAAGGGCTAATACAGATGCAATTAAAATAAAACACAAAGTGGATAAATTAACTCAAAATAAACGAAGTAAAATGTTGAGATCATTATCCATAAAAAAACGTCGGTGTTTTTATGAATCCCAGCTTGGGAAAAATTATGAAGTTTTATTTGAAAGTGAGAACAAAAAAGGCTACATAACTGGTTTCACAGAAAATTATATTAGGGTACGGACACCTTGGAATCCAGCACTGACAAATACTTTGCTAAAAGTAAAGTTGGATAGAATTGATGATGAAGGATTCGTTAGGATTAAAAATTATACTTAGAGTTTTATCCCCACTGGAAGCAGTTGTTTATATCTCCGATTAGTTCTTACAAATCTTGCTATTTTGGGTGAGGTTGGAACAACCCTTAAATTTTTTTCAGAAATAAATTCAAGAACCTTGATAATAAAGGCTTCTTCTAGTTCTTTATTTTCAATTTTTTTAGGGATGTGTAATTTCGTAAGAAAAATTTTTCTCTCTTGTTCAGAGTACTCTATTCTTGCCAGACTATCTTCAATTTTAACTTCAAACTGTCTTAGGAACTCGTTATTTATCAAAGTTAAATTCTCCATAATCACAATACTTGATTATTTATTTGATGTAGTTGTTTAAATTTGTTTTTAGGGATTGCTAAAATACAAAAAATAACAAACAATTAAATGATTTGAATTGACAAAATGACACCAATTCATATATATTGTATGCCTGGAATGGCTGCAAGTCCAAAAATTTTTGAATATTTAAAATTTCCTACGAATTTTCAAATTCATCTTTTGAGTTGGATTCCACCTATAAAGGACGAGCCTCTTAGTGTTTATGCAAAAAGAATGTGTAAACGCGTCATCCACAAAAATCCAATTCTTTTGGGTGTTTCCTTTGGGGGAATATTGGTTCAGGAAATGGCTAAATATGTTTCAGTTAATAAAATAGTTATAGTATCAAGTATAAAATCTAAGGAAGAACTCCCATTACCTATGAAAATGGCAAAGAGAACTAATGCGCATAAACTTCTTCCAACACAATGGATTGAAAATATTGATAATTTAGCAATTTTTGCATTTGGTAAAGGGATTAAAAAGCGTGTTGCACTTTATCAAAGATATCTTTCAGAGCGAAATTCAGAATATTTAGATTGGGCAATTAATGCATTGGTTTGTTGGGATCAAATTAAATTTTCAAAAAAACTTGTACATATTCATGGAGACTCTGACTCTGTTTTTCCAATAAAAAACCTTATTAATCCTATTTTCAAAATCAAAGGAGGACATGCAATCATAATTACAGAATCAATTTGGTTCAATAAAGAATTACCAGCATTACTTCAAAAATGATTATTTTTAGTAAGATGAATTCTTTGATGGTTTCTATTGTTAGGACTTATATTTTTCTGATTTTATTATCTTTTGTCTTTATCTTTCGTGCAACAAGTCAAGAATATGAAGTTACTCCAATACAGAATTATAAAAATACTCTAAATGTTTTTGCACTTAAACCGCCTAACAATTTAAATTTTTGTGAAGAATATGTACCAATTAACTCTTCTGATATAAGAGAACGCTTTGATAGAGAATTATTGGTTAATACGTATTGGCAATCAAATATGATGCTCTTGATAAAAAGAGCGAATAAGTGGTTTCCTGTGATTGAAAAAATTTTAAATGAAGAAGGTATACCAGATGATTTTAAATATTTAGCAGTTATCGAAAGTGGTTTACAAAATTTACGTTCACCAAGAGGAGCAAAGGGATTATGGCAACTGATGCCTTCTACTGCAAAAGAGTTTGGTTTAGAGGTAAACAGTAATGTTGACGAGCGATATCATGTTGAAAAATCTACTCGAGTAGCTTGTCAATATTTAAAGAAGGCTAAAAATAAATTTGGAAATTGGACATTAGCAGCAGCCGCTTTTAATAGAGGAATTCATGGTATTCAAAAGGAATTACTTAGACAAAAAGTTAATAGTTATTATGATCTTTTACTAAATGATGAAACTAAACGATATGTTTTCCGAATACTTGCAGTTAAAATTATCATGTCTAATCCTAAAAAGTATGGATATATTTTTGAACAATCTGATTTGTATGAACTCTCACCCTTTAGGATAATTAATTGGGATCTTCCAATTCAGAATATCGCTTCATTTGCTGAGGAACAAGGCATCAATTACAAACTTCTGAAAATTTTTAACCCATGGTTAATACAAAATCATTTAAATAACAAGTCAAGAAAAAAATATCAGATAAAAATACCCTTAGTTTGTTGTGATTAAATGCGTTTCATTTGTTGCTGAATAATTTTCATTTGACCTTTCAGCATGCCATGTTTGTCATGTTTTTTGGCCTCGTTTAATAGCTGCTGTGCTTCCCTTTTTCTTCTTTTTTGTAAATAAATACCTGCAAGACTCATCTTTGCCATAGCAAGGTCGTGATTCATAGATAATCCTAGTTTAATTGCCGTTTTGAAATATCTTTCTGCTTGAGTAAGATTTTTTTGTGAATGAATAATTCCAAAGAGATAGTTATAATAACCCTGCTGTTTTCTAACCAAATTTCTTTCAATATTGGGTATTCGCATTAACCACTTTTCAGTACCAATAAAGTCTTGTTTTCTCAATCTTAGAAAAGCTAAAAAAATGATTTCGTTTTTGAAATACAAAAGTATTAAAAGTCCTGAGACAATTATCATCATAATACCATTCCCGATATAATCGTCAATAAATAGATATATAGCATAGGTTAATGATAATGATGCTAAGAATAGTTTTAAAATTTTTGGAAACATTTTTTTTTTCAAAGTTAAAAAAAAAGAAAAGCTAAATGTTTTTTATGATGGTTGGATGAAAAAAAAGTTGTCGTATATTTGGACCACTTATGTTGACTTAAAATTCTGTCAAAACAATTATGAAAAGAACATTCCAACCCTCGAAGAGGAAAAGAAAAAATAAGCATGGTTTTAGAGAAAGGATGGCTACAGCTAGTGGGAGAAAAGTTCTTTCTTCCAGACGTGCAAAGGGCAGAAAAAAGTTGTCAGTTTCTTCTGAACCAAGACACAAAAAATAAATGACAAAATATTATTTTCATAAAGGTGTTACTTTTTTTATAGGTAACACCTTTTTTTTATTTAAATTATAAACATGCCTAAAGTCAATTCTATCAAAAGTATTCTTGTTATAGGTTCTGGTCCAATTATTATTGGCCAAGCATGTGAGTTTGATTATTCAGGGTCGCAAGCTTTAAGATCCTTAAGGGAGGATGGTATCAAAACAATCCTTATAAATTCTAATCCAGCTACAATCATGACCGATCCTTCTATGGCTGATCATGTCTATCTTAAACCATTAAACACAAAATCTATAATTGAAATTCTTAAAAAACACAATATTGATGCTGTATTACCAACTATGGGAGGACAAACTGCTCTAAATCTTTGTATTGAAGCAGCAGATAAAGGAATTTGGGAAGATTTTAATGTAAAAATTATAGGAGTAGATATTGACGCTATTCAGATTACAGAAGATAGAGAAAAATTTAGAGAGTTAATGACTAAGATAGGTGTGGAAATGGCACCACAAGCTACAGCTAATTCTTACTTAAGAGGTAAAGAAATTGCTCAGCAATTTGGTTTTCCTCTTGTAATTCGCGCTTCCTATACCCTCGGTGGGGCAGGAGCTTCTTTTGTTCATAAAGTAGAAGATTTTGATGAATTACTAACTAGAGGTTTAGAAATTTCTCCAATCCATGAGGTAATGATAGATAAAGCATTAATTGGGTGGAAAGAATACGAGCTCGAGCTGCTAAGAGATAAAAATGATAATGTTGTAATTATATGTACTATTGAAAACATGGATCCGATGGGAATTCATACAGGTGACTCAATCACTGTTGCACCAGCAATGACTCTTTCGGACAAAACTTTTCAAAGGATGCGTGATATGGCAATCCATATGATGAGAAGTATAGGAGACTTTGCAGGTGGATGCAATGTTCAGTTTGCAGTAAGTCCTGATGAGAAAGAAGATATTATTGCTATAGAAATTAATCCGCGTGTTTCTAGATCATCTGCTTTGGCTTCAAAAGCCACAGGCTACCCAATTGCAAAAATTGCTGCTAAACTTGCTATAGGATATAATTTGGATGAGCTTGAAAATCAAATCACTAAATCAACATCAGCTTTATTTGAACCAACCTTAGATTATGTAATTGTAAAAATACCTAGATGGAACTTTGATAAATTTGAGGGATCGGATCGTACTTTGGGATTACAAATGAAATCTGTTGGAGAGGTTATGGGAATAGGAAGATCTTTCCAAGAAGCACTTCATAAAGCAACCCAATCACTTGAAATAAAAAGAAATGGTCTTGGAGCAGATGGTAAAGGCTATAGTGATTATGATACAATAATAAGCAAATTAACTTTTGCGAGTTGGGATAGAGTTTTTGTAATTTATGATGCCATTCAAATTGGTATTCCGCTCTCGAGAATTCACGAAATCACAAAAATAGATATGTGGTTTTTGAAGCAATATGAAGAGCTATATGAATTAGAGCAACAGATCTCGAAATTTAATGTAAGTACGATTGATAGTGCAACGCTTCTCGAAGCAAAGCAGAAAGGTTTTGCTGACCGACAAGTAGCTCATATGTTAAAATGTTTAGAAAGTGAAGTATATGACAAAAGAATTGAATATGGTATTAAAAGAGTTTATAAACTTGTTGATACTTGCGCAGCTGAATTTGCTGCAAAAACCCCCTATTATTACTCAACTTTTGAAGCTAAGGTAAAATTCAAAGGTAAAATCCCCTTAAGTGATAATGAAAGCAAGGTAACAAAACGAAAAAAAATTGTAGTTCTTGGTTCAGGACCCAACCGAATAGGACAAGGTATCGAATTTGACTATTGTTGTGTTCACGGAGTTTTAGCTGCAAGTGAGTGTGATTATGAAACGATTATGATCAATTGCAACCCTGAAACTGTTTCAACTGATTTCGATACGGCCGATAAATTGTATTTTGAACCTGTATTTTGGGAGCACATTTATGATATTATTCAGCATGAAAAACCAGAAGGTGTTATTGTTCAATTGGGAGGTCAAACTGCATTAAAGCTAGCAGAGAAATTAGACCGCTATGGAGTAAAAATAATTGGAACCAGTTTTAAATCACTTGACTTAGCCGAAGATAGAGGGAGTTTTTCTTCACTTTTAAAAGAAAATAAAATTCCATATCCAGAATTTGGAGTTGCCCAAACAGCTGACCAAGCATTAGAACTTGCAGAAAAATTAGATTTCCCTATTCTTGTCCGACCCTCTTATGTGTTAGGTGGCCAGGGAATGAAAATAGTAATCAACAAAGAAGATCTTGAAGCTCATGTTGTTGATTTACTTCAAAAAATACCAAATAATAAGTTATTACTTGATCACTATCTCGACGGAGCTATTGAGTGCGAAGCTGACGCGATATGTGATGGAAAAAATGTTCAAATAATCGGTATAATGGAGCATATTGAACCCTGTGGAATTCATTCGGGAGATTCAAATGCGACTTTACCAGTTTTTAATCTTGGTGAATATGTAGTTCAGCAGATTAAGGATCATACCCATAAAATAGCTTTGGCACTGAAAACGGTGGGTCTTATAAACATACAATATGCTGTGAAAGAAGATAAAGTTTATGTTATTGAAGCAAATCCTAGAGCATCTAGAACAGTCCCATTTATAGCTAAGGCTTATAAAGAACCTTATGTTAATTATGCCACTAAAGTAATGTTAGGGAAAAATAAGGTAATTGATTTCGATTTTAAACCTCAACTTAAAGGATATGCCATAAAACAACCAGTTTTCTCATTCAATAAATTTCCAAACGTTAATAAACAATTGGGTCCTGAAATGAAGAGTACGGGAGAGAGTATTTTATTCATAGATAGTTTAAAAGAAGATGAGTTTTATGATTTATATTCAAGAAGGAAAATGTACCTAACTAAATAATTTAGGATTGACATTATTTTTAAAAACTCAAAATGAATGGGTAAGTTAGATAAGGTTAATATAAAAATGATTTTTGGTTTACTAACACTTGCTATATTGACTAGACTTTTACCACATCCTCCAAACTTTGCTCCAATAACTAGCATTGCTCTTTTTTCAGGGTTTCATTTTAAAGATAAAAGATTTGCAATATTCTTCCCATTATCGTGTATGTTTATAACCGACATTTATCTTGGATTTCATTCTCTTATTCCTATTATATACAGCTGTTTTGCAATCAACACTTATATTGGATTTAAATTCAAAAAACTTACTTTACCTTCAGTTTTACTAGCTTCATTTAGTTTTTTTCTAATTAGTAATTTAGGTGTATGGTTTCTTAGTTACCCTCTAAATTTGACAGGTTTAACTACATGTTTTGTTCTAGCACTTCCTTTTTTTGTTAATTCTCTAAGTGGTGATTTATTTTATAGTTTAGTTCTTGATTTATCAATAAAAAAAATAAAACAACCAAAGTCTATTTTAATTCGAAGTAATTAAAGTTTTTCTCAATAATCATTTTCTGCCTGCTTATCATCAGTGGATCAATAATCAACAATTCTTTGTTTATTTTTGGTTTTAAAGGGGTTAGTTTTTTTGTTCCAGAAATTAAGTTCAGTGTTGAAGTCAATAATGGCTCCCCTAAAATTCCTAGAACTCCGAGGTTAGTTATATCTTCTTCAATTAATCTAGTTGGTTCTAGTCCATCTGAATAGTCAGCATAACCGTCACTATTAGCCATTTTTAAAACTATAGGTTGCATAGCATAAGTATGATCAGGATTTTTGGTTTGTTCATTATCAACGTAATCGTAAACTGTAATTGAACCAACATTTTTTCCTACAGTACGTTCTCCAATTTGTATTACTTCGATATAAGAAGAAAGCCCATTTATTAAAAGCTCACTTGCTGAAGCAGACTCTGAAGATGTTATCATGTAAACACGGTCTAAATTCAATGAGTTTATTTGACTTCCATTACTCAGTGTATCAACAAAACGATTAATTAATGATTCAGAACCAAATCTCTTTTCTAAATAAGAAATAAGCTTTTTATTCCATTGTTCTTTTGCAAAAACTTCAGACTTAAATTGACCAGTTATCATACTTGCTAATTCAACACAATTTTTTACTGATCCACCACCATTATATCTCAAATCTATAATTAGATCATTAATATTTTTATTATTGAATAAACCAAAAATATCATTTAAATCATCACTTTTATCTGCAACAAATTGATTATACATTAAATAACCCACCTGCTGTCCATCAGCAATATCAAAAGTTTTATTAACTTGGATTGGATTGGTTTTAAAATTCTCTTCTTTTGTTAACTCAACATTTACACCATTTGAAATTACTCTACCATTTGCAATTGAGGCCATGTTAAGAGTGTAATTAGGATCATCTCCGAATAATAGTGAGATGTAATTGCTATCGTTTAAAATAGTACCATTCACTCCATTAAAAAAATCCCCTCGTTTTATATTTTTACCGTCTGCATTTGAACCCTCTAAGATGTATTTTACAAAGCCTACAACTTCATTGCAATTTTCACATGCATATAATAGCCCAAATTCAACACCATTAGTTGCAAACACACCTTGTAAAGTATTTTCTAATTCGACATAATCATCTTGGATCCAACTAAATCTATCATCAGGGTGTTTCAACGATTCAAAAAATATTTTGGGATTTGAATTATTTTTTATGTATTCAGCATACTCTTTTTCATCATTTAACTTCTCATCAGAAAGTTCAGATACGTCTTCTTGCCAGTAATAAAATTCATTTAAACCTTTCCAAACGAAATCACTTACTTGTAGTTCTCCTTCAAGATTAACTTCTAAGTCGTCTGTATCTAAATTCTGATTTAATTCATTATCCTCAGTAGTTATATCTTTAGAACAACTAATTACAGTAGCTATTAGAATTAGTAGTATATTAAATCTTGTTTTTTTTATTTCGTTAAGCATTTAAAAAGTAGATAATGACAAAATTAAATAATATAAAGTTTTGAATGTCTTTAAATAGTTAAGTTTTATAATCTAATTTTTTAATTATAATTTTAGGCCAGTATAATTAAATGGTGTGATTGACTTAAGTTTTGATTTAACTTGCTCATCTATGTTTAATTCCTCTATAAACTTTTGTATTTCTTCTTGATCAACTTTTGTATTTGAACGTGTTAATTCTTTTAGAGCTTCGTATGGATTTTTAAATCCTTCTTTTCTTAGAATTGTCTGAATTGCCTCGGCAACTACTATCCAATTTTCATTTAGATCTTCATTTAGTTTATTTGTGTTCACTACTAACTTTTCTAAACCTTTTAAGGTAGATAAAAATCCTATTAAAGTGTGACCAAAAGGGACTCCTATATTTCTTAAAACAGTACTATCAGATAAATCCCTTTGTAACCTTGAAATTGGTAGTTTTGATGATAAAAATTCAAATACAGCATTAGCCATACCTAAATTTCCCTCAGAATTTTCAAAATCTATAGGATTAATTTTATGCGGCATTGCAGAAGAGCCAATTTCATTATTATTTATTTTTTGTTTGAAGTAGTCCATTGAAATATATTGCCACATGTCTCTATTTAGGTCTATAATGATATTATTAATTCTCTTTGTTGAATCGCACAAAGCTGCAAAAGAATCATAATATTCAATCTGAGTTGTTGGGTAAGAATATTTTAATCCAAGTTTTAATTCAACAAATCTTTTACCAAAACTTTTCCAATCTATTTTCGGGTATGCAACATGATGAGCATTAAAATTTCCAGTTGCGCCTGAAAACTTAGCACCATATGGAACATTAGAAAGCATTATTTTTTGTTCTTCTATGCGACTCACAAAAACTTGAATTTCTTTACCTAGAATAGAGGGTGATGCAGGTTGGCCGTGTGTTCTAGAAAGAATTGGGATTTCCTTATACTCTTGAACTAAGTATTTCAATTTATTAAGTATTTTTTCTAACATTGGAAGATAAACCTTTTCAATACCTTTTTTTACAGACAATGGAATTGCTGTATTATTTATATCCTGAGAGGTCAATCCGAAATGAATAAATTCTTTGTATTTTCCGAATTTGAATTTATCGAATTGTTTCTTGATGAAATATTCTAGTGCTTTAACATCATGGTTTGTAATTTTTTCAATCTGTTTTATCTCAACAGCATAATCAGTCGAAAAGTTTTCATATAATTTTCTTAGTTTTTTAAAATTACTTGGATCAAAATCTATTAGTTCGGGAAGTTTCAGTTCACAAAGCGCAATAAAATATTCTATTTCAACTTCTAAACGATATTTGATTAGTGCTTCCTCAGAAAAAAAAGTTGAAAAAATTTTTGTTTTTGCGCGATAACGGCCATCAATTGGAGAAATTGCATTGAGTTCAGTTAGCGACATTTCAATTATTTTTCACAAAGATACAAGGAAATAAACCTTTGAAGAGTCGTTAGCACTTAAAATATATGGTTATTTGCAATAAAAAAATAATTTATTCAAATTAAAATAAATTATTTAACAAAATTATTATTTTAATTAATAAGCTTTCTATTATAGCTTTAAAACCCTATATTCTTCGTAGCATCTTGAAATAGCTTCTAAAATTTGTAAATCATTAGCTTCATTCATAAATGTGTCAGAATAATTACAATTTCTTAGAATTTCGTCAATGTCAATACGCTTTATACCTAAAAGTTGGATTAATACTTGTCGATCAAATTTGGATATTAACAAATTTTTGATCTCATTGTCTTCCCTCATAAGCTTAAGTTTTTTCATTTGAGTCCCATTTCTTCCAAACATATTATTCAAATAATCTACTGGATTAAACAAATTTCCAATAGCTTTGGAAAAGTTTCCAAATTTTCCATCACTAGATTCATATCCAAGATTAGGAAGCCCTGAAATTTGATAGCGCCGGGCAGTATTTATAGGGGTATTTTTTACATCAATATCCAAATACCCGGTTAGCTGGTATGGGCGAACTTCTATTTCTTCTAAAGCGAAAGCAAGTTCTGTCATTACAAACTTAAAGTTTCCAAATTTTAGCATATCATTTGTTACAGCGATCTTTAATGGTTTAAAACCAAGATAAGAAAAGTATAAAGTATCATTTACTTCTGCTGGAATGTAAAATGTTCCTTTTTGATTTGTAATTGCGCCTATAACTTTAGTTAAATTCAGAACGTGTACACTAGACATAGGTAATCCTGTTGTTTCGTTTTCAACTACAGCGCTAAAGTCATTTTGTGAAAAACCCTTGAACGAAAAAAAAATAAAAACAGCAACACAAATCTTCCTCATGCCTTAAATTTATGTAAAAATCATTTAAAAAACTTTAGTGTTAGAAAGGATTTAATCGCTAAGAAGCACTAGAGATAAAGTTAATTAATTTCAAAGTTGCTTTTCCTCTATGACTAATTTGATCTTTAATACCATTTCCTAACTCAGCAAATGTTTTTTTATATCCTTTTGGAATGAAAATGGGGTCATAACCAAAACCATTATTTCCCCGCTTTTCAAAAATAATTTTACCATAAACTTTTCCTTCAAAGCAAAAGGTTTGATTGTTTAGGTGTAAATAGAAAATTGATCTTAAAGTGGCTGCTGGATTTGAAATATTTTCAAGTTTTTTCCAAATTTTTTCGATATTCTTATCATTATTTTTTGATGGACCAGCATATCTAGCTGATAAAACTCCAGGCTCACCTTCCAGAAAATCAATTTCTAATCCAGAATCATCTGCAAAACAATTTAAACCAAATTTTTTTCTAATGAAATCTGATTTAATTTTTGCATTTTCTTCCAAAGTTCTACCTGTTTCTTCTATAGGGTTTAAATAATTGATATCATTAAGACTCCAAAGAACTATTGATTTCGGAAGAATTCTTCTTAATTCAACAACTTTGTTTTCATTATGTGTTGCAAAGATTAAATGCATATTAATTATTGTGATATGGGTGGTTATTTATAATAGTGAAGGCTCTATAAAGTTGTTCACAAAAAAATAATCTGATCATCTGATGAGAAAACGTCATCCTTGAGAGAGCAATCCTAATGGGGAAATCATCATAAAACTTTTTTGATAAACCATAAGCCCCACCAATTATAAAGATAATTCTTTTTTTACCGGTATTTATATAGCTTTTAATTTCACAAGCAAAATCAATAGAATTTAACATCTTTCCTTTTTCGTCTAATATAACGACAATGTCATTGGGAGTTATTTTTTTTTGTATTTGCTGATATTCTTTTTCTTTTAGTTGTTTTATGTTAGTTTTTTTTGTCTTTGTCTCTTCGACACATACAAAAGAAAATTTAATGAAACGCAATATTTTTATTTTATAAGCTTCTAACTCATCTGAAAAATATTTTTTTTTGGTTTTACCAACGAATAATAGTTGAATTTCCATTTAACAAATCTACAAATGCTTTTGATTTTTTTTGCATTTATATATTCTTATAATTAACCCTTTTATATTTGTAAAACATACATGATGTTTGAACAATGAAATTTCTAAAGTTTCCACTTGTAAAATCTGCTTTACGATTTTTAAAGGCTATTAAGCCACCAGGATTTTATGGATTTTCAATATACGATCTTTTGGAAATGTATATTCTAGGGATTGTTAAAGGTGCTTTAACTTACAGGGCAGGAAGCATTTCATTTAGTTTTTTTATGGCTTTATTTCCATTTATACTTTTCATTCTTAATTTAATTCCATTTATTGATTTAATACCATTTATTAAAATTGAAAACTTTGATCAAACTTTTTTAAATTATATAGAATTATTTCTTCCAGGCGAAACTCAAAGTTTTTTTGCACAAATATTCGAGGATATAAGAACTAAGCCAAGAGCTGGATTACTTTCATCTGTTTTTTTGCTTTCAATATTTTTATCTGCTAATGGTATTTCTGCAATTTTTGGAAGTTTTGAATTTTCATACCATGTTAATTTCTCAAGAAGTTTTTTCAGGCAGTATTTTCTATCTGTTGGTGTTAGTGTCCTTTTAGCCTTTCTTTCACTAATAACTGTAGTCATCTTTTTTTACTTCGAGTTTTATATTCTTAACAACTTAGACTCCCTAATAGCCTCTCAGATTAGATGGACTCGTATTGGGCAGATTACTTTTTTTGGACTATTTATTTACATAACCGTAAATATTCTATTTTATTTTGGCACAATTGAAGGAAGAAAAAATAAATTTTTTACACCAGGATCTTTAATGACAACCCTTTTATTTTTTTTAACGACTTATTGTTTTGGTATTTACATCGAAAACTTTTCTAATTATAATCAGCTTTACGGTTCAATAGGTGCATTATTAATTTTTCTTTTGTATATATGGATTAATTCAAATATTTTACTTCTGGGATTTGAATTAAATGCAACATTAAGCAGATTTAAAAGAGAACCTAAGAGAAAAATTAATGGAAATTAAACCTTCAAAATATTTTGTTGATGTTATATTACCACTAGCATTGCCGAAAACCTATACTTACCAGCTAAATCAAAAAGAAGCAGTTATTGTTAAGCCTGGATTTAGGGTAGCAGTTCAATTTGGAAAACAAAAGATATATACCGCTGTGGTAAAAAAAGTTCATTCTACATTTCCTCAATCATACGAACCAAAGCCTATTTCAATGATAATGGATGATTATCCTTTAGTGACAAACGCTCAACTAAAGTTTTGGGAATGGATTTCAAATTATTATATGTGCACTGAAGGTGAAGTGCTTCGCTCAAGCTTGCCAAGTGCACTACTTATTGAAAGTAAATCAATTATTATAATTAAAGAGGCTACAAGTAAACAAATAGAAAATTTGTCTGATATTGAATTTATTATTTACGAAGCACTACAACAATCAAATCTAACAATTGACCAGATTATAAAAATTACAGATACAAAAAAAGTCATGCCTTTAGTTTTAGGATTGATTAAAAAAAAAGTAGCGATAATTGAGCAAAGTTTTGAAGAAAAATACAAACCAAAAAAACAACGTGTTGTAAGGCTAAATAAAGATTGTAAAAATAAAAATGTATTAAAACAAGTCTTTGAGACTTTAAAAAAAGCCCCAAAACAAAGAGCAGTTTTGATGGATTTGTTGAAAAGGCCAACAAAATTAAACTCTTGGACCCCTTTTGTTAAGTTGACCAATGAGTCAAACATAAAAGCCTATCATTTAAAAAGTTTAATTGATAAAGGTCTCATTGATGAAAGTTATCAAGAAATAAATAGAGTTTTAATCAAAAAATCAACAAATCTATCTGAAGAAAAAAAATTGTCTTTATCACAAGCAAAAGCACTAGATGATATAAAACAAAAGTTTAAGGAAAAAAAAGTAATACTTCTAGAAGGAGTTACTTCATCTGGGAAGACGGAAGTTTATATAAAACTAATTAAAAAAGAATTAAAAAAGGGAAATCAAATTCTTTATCTTTTGCCTGAGATATCTTTAACTTCGCAGATTGTTCAAAGACTAACCTCTCACTTTAGAGAAAAAGTTTTAGTTTATCATTCAAAATTTTCTACTCATGAGCGAACAGAAGTTTGGAATCAAGTTTTGAAAAATGATAGGACTGGCAGCGTTATTGTAGGTGCACGTTCTTCATTACTTTTACCTTTCAAAAATTTAAGCTTATTAATTGTAGATGAGGAGCATGAAAATTCTTTTAAACAATTCGATCCATCACCAAGATATCAAGCAAGGGATAGTGCAATTTACTTAGCTCACAATTTAAAAGCTAAGGTTATTTTAGGTTCAGCTACACCATCAATTGAAACTGCTGAAAATGCAAGAAATGGTAAATACGGTTGGGTTAAATTAAAAGAGCGCTATGGCGGAGTTGAGCTACCAAAGATTGAATTGGTCAATCTTAAAGAAGAATACCAAAAAAATAGAATGTCTGGTATTTTTTCAAAACAACTTTTGTTGAAAATAAAAGAAACTATAGACCAAAGAAAGCAAGTAATTTTATTTCAAAACAGAAGAGGATACGCCCCAATATTAGAATGCTTATGTTGTGGATACTCTCCGCAATGTGTACAATGTGATGTTTCACTTACTTACCATCAAACTATTAATAAGTTAAGGTGTCACTACTGTGGTTATAATACAAATATGCCAAGTCAATGTGATGCATGTGGTATGACTTCCCTAAATAAAAAAGGTGTGGGTACACAACAAATTGAAGAACAGATAAAGAAAATTTTCCCAAATATCAATGTTTCAAGAATGGACTGGGATAGTACTAGAGGGAAGTGGGATTTTGATAATATTATTGAAAAATTTCATGAAGAAAAAATACAAATCTTAGTTGGTACTCAAATGGTTGTTAAAGGTTTAGATTTTAAAAATGTATTACTTGTAGGTGTTATTAATGCTGACAACATATTAAATTTTCCTGACTTTAGAGCACACGAAAGAAGTTATCAAATGCTAACACAAGTAGCTGGGCGAGCAGGGCGACTTGATAAAAAAGGAAAAGTAATTATCCAAACTTTTCAGCCTGAGCATCCTGTTTTATTGCAAGTCTTAAATTATGATTATGAAAAACTTTTTCAAACCCAAAAAAAAGAGCGAATAAATTATAAATACCCTCCATTTTATAGGATGGTAAAAATTACCTTCAAATGTAGGCATTATGAGAATGTTAATAAAGCATCTGATTGGTTTTCAAATGTCTTAAAATCCTTATATAAGGGTACAATACTAGGACCTGTGTTCCCAACTATTATGAGAGTGAGAAATCAGTATCAAAAACAACTAATTATTAAACTTGATCATGATTTAAAGCCTAAAGAACTGAAAAAGATTCTAATGAAAATTTATAAGAGCTTTCAAACAATCGGTGAATTTAAATCTACAAGAGTGAATTTTGATGCCGATCCATATTAACTTCTATGGAAGAAAAAAAATAAATTTTGAGTAATATCAAAAATTAAATAATCACAATTTTATTGAAATGATTGTTATTTCACCCATTTTGTATTTAAACCTTTAGATCAAGATTCATAGCGAGTTAAAACTTTTCAAATTTTTTGGCAATATTAGAATAGAAATGTATTTTTGCAATCCAAAATAAATACGTATGAATCAATATGAAACTGTTTTCATTTTGAATCCCGTTCTATCTGAAAAGCAGGTAGAGGAAGCAGTTCAGAAGTATGTAAGCTTTATAAAGACCCAAAAAGGCAAACTTTCAAACCAAGAGAATTGGGGTTTAAAAAAGCTTTCATATCCTATTGAGAACAAAAAAAGTGGGTTTTACCATCTCTTTGAATTCACTGCTCCAAAAGATTCAGTATCAGAACTAGAAATTGAGTTTAGACGTGATGAGCGTATAATGCGTTACCTTACTGTTAAACTTGACAAAAATGCTAAGGCCTGGGCTGATAAGAGAAAAAAACGAAATAGTACTAAAACAAAGTAAATGTCTAAAATAGAAGAAGAAAATTTAGGAAAAAAAGAAGGTGAAATTCGTTATTTAACACCACTAAACATTGATACTACAAATCAAAAAAAATATTGTCGTTTTAAAAGATCTGGCATAAAATATGTTGATTATAAAGATCCTGACTTTCTCATGAAGTTTGTTAACGAGCAAGGAAAAATATTACCTAGAAGACTTACTGGAACCTCCCTCAAATATCAACGAAAAGTTTCTGTAGCTATAAAGAGGGCTCGCCACTTAGCATTAATGCCTTATGTCGCAGATATGCTAAAATAAATAAATCCGATATGAAATTAATTTTAAAAGAGGACGTTCAGAACCTTGGTTTTAAAGATGACGTAGTTAGCGTGAAAAGCGGTTATGGCCGAAACTTTTTAATTCCAAAGGGTAAGGCAATCATTGCTACAACATCTGCCTTAAAGATACTTCAAGAAAATTTGAAGCAACGCACATTCAAAGAAAAATCAATTGTTGATGAAGCTTCAAAAAAAGCTGAGAAAATTAAAAATCTTAAAATAAAATTACCAAGTAAAGTTGGATCAGAGGATAAACTATTTGGATCAATAACTAATTCTGATTTAGCTGACGCAATTAGTAAAAAAGTTCTAGATATTGAAAAAAAACACATAACTATACCTGGAAAATCAATAAAGCGTTTGGGGAAATATGTTGCTAAAATTAGGATCCACCGAGAAGTAAGTTTTGAATTTCCTTTTGAAGTTATACCTGAAGAAAAGACTAATAAATAAAAATATCTACATCACTAACTTACTGCTAGTCTCTATTTAATTTTTTAAAAATTCATAATAAGCTTTTAAAAGTTCTTTTTAATTAATCAAAATAAAAGATATTTGTAGAAGTAAATTTAATAATGGCAATAAAACCTTCTACACCAAAAGGTACAAGAGACTTTTCTTCTTATGATGTTGCGAAGAGAAATTATCTTAAAAACATTCTACAAAGTACTTTTGAGGAATACGGTTTTACTCCAGTAGAGACACCTTCTTTTGAGAAATTAGAGACCCTTTCAGGTGTTTACGGTGAAGAGGGAGATCGATTGGTTTTTAAGATTTTGAATTCTGGCGAAAAGATAAACAAGGCAGATTTGAATGCTTTTAAAAATGGAGAAAATAAAAAATTTATAATATCATTATCAGAAAAAGCCTTAAGATATGATTTAACTGTTCCATTTGCTAGATATGTCGCACAACACCAAAATGAATTAACTTTTCCATTTCGAAGATATCAAATTCAACCTGTTTGGAGAGCAGACCGTCCCCAAAGAGGAAGATACCAAGAATTTGTTCAATGCGATGCTGATATAGTTGGAACTCGATCTTTATGGCAAGAAGTTGAAGTATTACATCTTTATGATCGAGTATTTAAAAAATTAAGAATTAATGATATTATTTTAAGAATCAACCATCGCAATCTTCTTGCTGCAATTATTTCTCTTTTTGAAGATGAATCAAGAATTTATGACTTTACTGTAGTATTAGATAAATTTGATAAAATCGGTAAAAATGAGGTTTTTAAGGAATTAATTATTAAGGGTTTTAACTCAAAATTATTAGATATTCTTGAAAAACTGATCGACCTTAAAGAAAATTATAAAGAACAAATCAAATATTTAAAATCTCTATTCAAAAAAAGTCAAATAGGTTTGGAGGCAATCTCGGAGTTAGAATTTATATTTAACTCATTTAAATTAGGATCATCAGATTCGACTGTATTAAAATTTGATTTTTCTTTAGCGAGAGGTTTAAGTTATTACACAGGAATGATTGTTGAGGTTGATGCACCTAGAAAAACAAATATTGGTTCCATTGGAGGAGGAGGAAGATATGACGATTTAACAAGTGTTTTTGGAATGAAAAATATAAGCGGTGTAGGAGTTTCTTTTGGTTTCGAGCGTATTTATTTAGTTATGGACCAGTTAGGCCTTTATCCAGCTAATTTAATTTATTCAATTAAAGTCTTGTTTGTCAATTTTGGAGATTCTGCTGCAGAAGTTGCCTATAGTTATTTGATTAAATTGCGAGACAAAAAAATTTCATGTGAATTGTATCCTATTGAAGCTAAGCTAAATAAACAACTAGCTTATGCAAACTCAAAGGGTATAAAAAAAGTTATCTTGATGGGGTCAAACGAGATAAAAGAAAAAGTTTTTGAGTTAAAAGATATGGATAGTGGTAGTCAAACTAAATATCCTTTATCCAAACTCACTGATCTTTTTTAAATTAATTTTTACTTTCTGATAATAAAGTTGGTTTAGAATATGGCTGGAAAGGTTGTTTTAACAACGTTCCAACTTTTCCATTTGCATCTTCATCAAAAAAAACGTCAACACCATAAACTAACTTTTCTCGACTAAAAGCCTTGTAGGTTCCAAATAAGCGATCCCAAATAGAAAAAATATTCCCAAAGTTTGAATCAGTGAAGGGGAGGCGATAGTGATGATGTGTTTTATGCATATCAGGTGAAACAAAAAAATAACTCAAAAACAAATCAACCTTTTTAGGAAGTTTTATATTGGCATGGTTGAATTGAGTCGATATAAGAGATATTGATTGATAAAGCATTACCATACCTATGTTAGCCCCTATTATCAATACTCCAATTAATGTAAATGTGAATCGAATCAAACTTTCTAATGGATGATGACGATTAGCTGTTGTTGTATCAACATGGTGATCACTGTGATGAACAAGGTGAATCATCCAAAGAGGTTTAATTTTGTGTTCCAACCAATGGGGTAGATATGCTCCTATAAGATCGAGAAATAAAATACCTAAAAAAACATTAATCCAAATTGGAAGTATAGGAAGCCAGTTTAATAAACCAAATTCGTTTGAAGCTACTATATCGGCAGTATTTAACAACAAAAAGGCTAATAAAAAATTTATCAATATGGTAGTCAGAGTAAAAAATAAATTTGGAATAGCATGTTTCCATTTATTGTATTTGAAACGAAATAATGAAATATTATTTTCTAAAATCCAAAAAAAACTAAGCCCACTTATTAATAATAACGTTCTGTGAGATGAGGGAATTGTTTCAAAATATTCAATTATTGTTTGCATGCTCATCCAAAGTTATTAATAATAAAAAAAATATTTAGTATTTTGGATATTATAAATTTGAAATAATTGACAGCAACAAAATACAAGATAATATTTTTAGCTTTTTTTCTGTTATCAAAAATTAATGCACAAAAAATAGAATCAAAGGAAAAAAAAACAAATTACCTTGAACCAGAAATAGTTATTCCAGGGAATTTTTCTTCGCCACCTAGTGATGCAATTGTACTTTTTGATGGATCTAATTTTTCTTCCTGGCATCATTCAAAATCAAAAGAGCCTGTTAAATGGAGACTGAATAATGATAAATCCTTTACAATCAAACCTGGAACTGGAAGTATTGAAACCAGGAAAGAACATGGGTCTGTTCAGCTTCATATAGAATGGAAATCACCAATAGAAAATAAAGGTGAAGGGCAGTCGAGAGGAAATAGTGGAATCTTTTTCCAAGGAAGATATGAGGTTCAAGTTTTAAATAGTTACCAAAACAGAACATATCCTGATGGACAAGCAGGATCTATATATAAACAATATATTCCTCTTGTAAATTCAATGCGACCAACAGGGGAATGGCAGGTTTATGATATTGTTTTTAATGCACCAAAGTATAATAATAATGGAGATATTATAAAGTCAGGAAGTTTTACTGTTTTTCATAATGGAGTTTTAATTCAAAATAATGTTGAAATTAAAAGACCTACGATGAGTATAGAAAAAGCTACTAGAAAGACATTGATGCTTCAAGATCATGACAAAAACGGTACAGTTAGCTACAGAAATATTTGGGTGCGTAAGATATAATTAACAGTTATTATTTAAATTTTAATTATTAGGGTTAAATCAATAAAATTTTAGAAGTGAACAAAAATTAAATTATAATGAAAATCAAACTATTTATATTCCTATTTTTTCTCTCGAAACTAATTTTTTCACAGAGTCAGATTGATAAAAAAAAATATGATTCAATTATGAAATACTGGTTAGAACTTGCAAAAAAGTATGAAGTTTGGGATCCCGAACCAAAAAAAATTGAGCCAGGTATTTATGGATCACCACCAAGTGATGCAATAGTTCTTTTTGATGGAAATGGATTTTTAAATTGGCATCACTCAATCACAAAAGAGCCTGTCAAATGGTTTTTAAATGACGACAAATCAATGACAGTAAATGAAGGCAGTGGAAGTATAGAAACAAAACTCGAGCATGGTTCTATTCAATTACATGTGGAATGGAAAGTTCCTGAAAAAGTTACAGGGGAAGGACAACTAAGGGGCAATAGTGGTATTTATCTACAAAGAAGGTATGAAGTTCAGGTTTTGGACAGTTACAATAATAGAACATATTCAAATGGGCAAGCAGCTTCTATTTATAAACAAAGTATGCCTTTGGTAAATGCATCGCGAGCCCCAGGTGAATGGCAATCTTACGATATAATATTTAATGAACCATTATATGATAATAATGGAAATCAAATCCAAGCTGGTACCATAACAATATTTCACAATGGTATTTTGGTTCAAAATAATTTTAAAATTAAGGGAACTACAAGTTTTATAGGAATGCATGAAACAAGCAAAGATGCGTTTCCTTTAGACGGTGTAAAAGGGGGTGCACATAGGTCTCTATTAATACAAGATCACGCGGGTGGAGGTGTTTCTTATCGAAATATTTGGATGCGAAAGATTTAAATGAACCCTGCTTTTTAGGCAGGGTTTTATTAATTTGAAAAAATTCTATACTTGAAAACCTTCCCTGTATTTTCTAGTTACAAATTGATTAGCAGCTTCCAAGTTTGTAATTTTCATATTATCACCATCCCACAAAAGTTTCTTTCTAGCAAAAAATTCTTTTGTGTTTTGATCTCTTAACATGTAACTTCTGATAGCAAGATTACCCATTAGAACTGTTTCTGTCATTGGTCCGGCATAATCGAAAGATGATGTTAATGATTTGTGTTCTTTACTGTTGAACCCTGCTTTACAAGCATCAACCCATTTTCTTTGATGACCATATTCAGGCTCATCAAATTTTTCCACTTCAGGTCCAAAGTCAGTAGACCCATCATTTAAATAAAGTTTTGGCATTAAGGGTGAGCTATCATTAATATTTGTTGATATAACTCCTTTTTCTCCGATAATCAAAACTCCATTTTCACTATTTTTTCCTCCAATATCATTATTTGCAGGAATTACTTCTGGGTGCGATGGTCTAATTCCACCGTCACTCCATGTCATTTTGATTGGTGATTTACTTTTTATAGTTTCGTCAAAACTAATAGTTATGAATGACGAAGGTGGGCAGCCTTCAGGATTATAATCTGCCGACCATGCTCTAGAATAAACATTCCCAACACTACATTCTGCCGATGTTGGATATTTTAAATTAAGAGTCCTAAAGGGAATGTCAATTAGGTGGCAACCAACGTCTCCTAATGCACCAGTTCCATACTCCCACCATCCTCTCCAGCTAAATGGGTGCATATATGGTGTAAAAGGTTTCTCTTTAGCTGGACCTAACCACATATTCCAATTTAATGAGTCAGGTTTAAGACTATTATCTGGTTTTGGCATCGGAACTCCTTGCGGCCATATAGGTCTGTTTGTCCAAATTTTTACATCTGTTATTTTACCTAACTTACCTGAGTCAACCCAATTGTGTACCATATTTAAATAAGGATTAGAAGCACCTTGGTTTCCCATTTGAGTAACAACTTTTTGTTTTCTCGCCATTTCAGTAAGAAGTCTTGCCTCACGAATATTATGGGCCATAGGTTTTTGAATATAAACATGCTTACCCCTTTCCATCGCATAAATTCCAGCAGGGGCATGGACATGGTCTGGAGTGGAAATTGTAACAGCATCTATACTTTTTTGCTTATCTAGCATTTTCCTATAGTCATCATAAAGTTTAGCCTTAGGAAATTTTTTTACTGAGTGTTTTGCATCCCCAGAAAAATCTACATCACAAAGAGCAACTACTCTTTCACGGCCTCTTACGTAAGAGTTATTTATATCACTTCTTCCTTTACCACCGGCACCAATAGCAGCTATATGTAATTGGTCACTTGGAGCGGTATAACCTTTCCCACCGAGGACATTTCTTGGTACTATAAATATTGAAGAGGCTGCTACACCAGTTTTTATAAAACTGCGCCTTGAAGATTTTTGTTTCTTTGGTTTCATTTTTATTCTTTATTTAGTCAATTCCTAATAAAGATAGTTAATTTTTAAAAAAAATTAAAACTCTCTTGAAGCCTTTAAATACAGAAAATCATATATTCAATTTAGGTTTCTATTTTTATATTTGAATTAGCTTAGTGAATTCTTTTTTAAATCCCATGAAAATTTACTTATTCGTTGTTTATTTTTCTTTTTTTTCCCTTGCATTTTCTCAAAGAGGAATTACAGGTGATAAAACATTCAGTTCAAGATTTCCTGAAGATAAATTTAACGAGATTTCAAACGCGTCATTAGAAATAGTCAATGAAGTTGATCATGACATAATTGTTGTAATTAGGGATCAAAGAAAAAAATATATCCGTCACGTTTATATTAGAAATAAAGAAAAATTTAGATTTGATAATTTACCTATTACGCGCATATATGTTCAATTTAAGTCAAAAGAATTTTATTTTGAAGATTATGAAAGAACAACAATAAACTTTGGGGATCAACATATTTTTAATTTTTATTTTGATCCAAGAGAACAAGAAAACTATTTTTTAATAACAGAGGAAGAGTTTTTTAAACCATAAATTACAATCAGATTTTAGATATGTGTTTGTTTTTAAAAAAAATAATGTTTTCATTTTTTTTATTTTTTTGTCTTCTTTCATGCTCTGAAAAATCAACAAATAGCTTAATAGTTGCACCACTTTTTTCTGATCATATGGTATTGCAACAAAAAACTAAAGTACCAATATGGGGACAAGGTGAACCTGGAGACTCCATATTTGTAAGTTCATCTTGGTATGAAAAATCATCCACAACAGTTGGTCAAGATGGAAATTGGAAGATGTTTTTAAAAACTCCGCCTTATGGAGGGCCATACAAATTGAATATTTCTTCAACAACAGAGGAAATTAATTTAGAGGACGTTCTAGTTGGAGAGGTATGGTTAGCTTCTGGCCAGTCTAACATGGAATATCCAATTAAAGCTAGAATACTTAATCAAAAAAAGGAAATTAAAAATTCAAATTATCAAAATATTAGAATGTTTTCTGTGCCAAGAAACTTAAATGGACAAAACATATATTCAGCAAATTGGAAAATTTCAAATCCCAAAAACGTTAAGGATTTCAGTGCAGTTGCTTATTTTTTTGCTCGTAAAATTCATAAAGAATTAGATATTCCTGTTGGAATTATAAATAGTTCTTGGGGAGGTACTCGAGTAGAAGCTTGGACAAGTATTGAAAAATTAGCAGATATCGCTGAGTCAGAAATAGAGGCTAAAGGCATAATTAAAAAAGGTGGTCTAACAAAGATTTTTATGGCTTATGACTCAATTAATCTAAAAAATCAAAAAATAAATGAGGTTTTTTTAAATGCAAAAGGATATAAATTACCTCAAACTATCCAAGAATGGGAATCATTGACCTTGAATGACTTAGAATACTCAAAATCAGATTTTGATGATGATAGTTGGGATAAGATTGAAGTAAATAAAGAAAAAAAGGATTTTTTAACATTCGAAGATGTGTTCAGTAAAAATCTTTTTGCTGAAGATGGCGTAGCATGGTTTAGAAAAAAAATTTTTATAGATGATCCAAATCAATCATATGAGTTATTAAATTTTTCTGGGATTGGTGATTACGATTATTCTTACATAAATAACCAGCTTATTGGAGTAACATTAGCTTGTTGTCTTGATAGAAAATATAAGATACCCAAGGGGTTGTTAAAAAAAGGTGAAAATATTTTGGCAATTCGAGTCATTAACACAGAACAAAAAGGGGGATTTAAAGGGCCATTATATTTGGAAAGTAATACTAATCGGATTGATCTAAACCAAGGAATTTGGAGATTCAAACACATCGCATTTTACCTTGGGGCTGTAATTCAAAAGCATAATTTTTTAACAAATGATCTTTTAACAAATTTTTCAATTTTAAAATCTAATTTGAAAACCTTTTATTCAAAAGATCCAAACTATTATGGAGTTCTATACGAAACAATGATAAAGCCACTTGTCCCATATAGTATAAAGGGTTTCCTTTGGTATCAGGGGGAAAGTAATGTTGCAAATTATTCTGAATATTATAATTTATTCACGGGAATGATATCTGACTGGAGAGATAAATGGAATTCTGATTTGCCTTTTTATTATGTTCAGATTGCTCCCTTTTCCTACAATGATAAAGAAAATGGATGTAATGATTGCCTATCATATCTTTTAAGAGAAGCTCAACTTAAAAGTTCGAATTTTAAAAAAACTGGAATGGTTGTTACTTCGGATATTGGAGAACAATTTGATATTCACCCTGCAAATAAACAAGAAGTTGGAGAGAGACTTGCTAAATTGGCTCTTATAAATGATTATAATCGTAAAGATATTAGTGGATATGGACCAATATATTCAAATCAAATAAAATATGAATACTATATTGATTTATATTTTAAAAATATTGGTTCAGGCCTTAAACAAAAAGATTCACTAAAGGATTTCGAAATCGCAGGTAGTGACAAATTTTTTTATCCAGCTCAAGCAAACATAATTGAAAATAAAATAAGAGTGTCCTCCAAAAAGGTCAAAAACCCTGAATATGTACGCTACGGATGGAAAAACTATTTTGAGGCAACGCTTTTTAACAACGAAGGATTTCCTGCCTCATCATTTAGAACTCCTTAAAATTATTTTTGTTGATAAACTCTCACAAAATCAACTTCCATCTGATCTTCAGAAAAATTGGGATCAATTGAGCCTCCTAGATTCCCCCCCATAGCAATATTTAATATAATGAATTGATCATTAACATAAGGCCAATTTTTAGGAGTTTTATTTTTTGGTTCGTACGTGAAATAATGGTTTCCATCAACAAAAAACTTGAGGTTTTCTTTTGTCCACTCTAAGCCATAAGTGTGAAAATTTTCAGTCACATCGGTAACATTTATTTGTTTAACAATTGTATTATCCCCATATGTATCTGGTGTATGAACTGCACATTGAACCATTTCAAAGTCTTCAAAAAGTTGCTCCATAATATCTATTTCACCACAAGCTGGCCATATTACAGTTTCGAAATTGCTTCCCAACGTCCAAATTGCTGGCCATGTCCCTTTTGCTCTTGGTAGTTTTGCACTTACCTCAACTTTTCCATAAGTAAATGATAATTTTGAATTTAATCTTGCAGAGGTATACAATTTAGTTGTACCGGAAGATTGAAACTCTTCCTTTTTAGCGACTATTTTTAGGGTCCCGTTACTAACATAAGCGTTATCAATTCTATCGGTGTAGTGTTGTAATTCATTATTATACCAGCTACCATTATTTGGCGCAATAGTTTCCAAGAACCATTTTGTAGAATCTAATCTTTTTTTCTCCTGATTAAATTCGTCACTCCAAATAAGTTGATAAGATTTTTCTTTTTTAACATCTGTTTTGCAAGATGTCAAGACAATAAAGATTATAAAGAGTAATTTTTTCATTTTCTAAATATATAGTTTTAAATCTATTTTGATAAAAAGTTAAATAGCATCCACACATAAAAAATTAGAGTTGCAAATGTAGCCATTAGTCCAAAAAATTTGACTAACTCTTTTTCAGTTGTTTTGTTTATAAATTCTAGTGTAGGTTTAATTCCTTTGGTAAAAATAAATAATCCAAAAATACCTAAAACATATCCCAATAATTCCATTTAGAAGTAAAATACATACTTTTTATTTACATTAAAATTAGTATATCTAATTTTATATGAAATGAAAATTAAATATGATTTCAAATGAAATTATTTGTAACCCTATAAATGACAGAAGAAAAAGACTTTTATTGGGACGAAAAGGCAATTCAGAGCTGCTAGTAATAGGATTAAATCCAAGTACTGCGAACGAATCTTCTATGGATCCTACTTCAAAAAATATAGAATCTATTGCAATTCAAAATGGATTTGATGGTTGGTGGATAATAAATCTTTATCCGGGCAGGTATTCTAAACCTAAATATTTGCCTAAAAAGCCAAACAAAATTTATTTAAAAGAAAATCTTGAAATCATTAATAAAATTGTAAAAAATAAAGATTTTAAGATTAAGAATGTTCTTTTATGCTGGGGGAACAATGTAAATAGACATGATTATCTTAGAAATCAAATGGAAATAATTTTAAAAATTTTAAAAGAGTCAAATTTTACTATTTCTTGTATTGGGATTACTAAACTTGGTAATCCATTCCATCCAAGTCCACTTTCTATTAATAGGTTTTTAGGAGGAGTCAATGAATTAAAATTAAAAGATTTTAAATAAGCACAAATTTTTAATTTTAATGTATATTATATGATTGAAACCAAAAATAAATGAATAAAAACAACAATAGCCGTAGAAACTTTATAAAAAAAATATCTGTTTTACCTGGGTTAACTATTTTGCCTAGACATGTTTTAGGTGGAAAGGGTTACAAGGCACCAAGTGACAAGCTTAATATTGCTGGTGTAGGTGTTAGGAAATACGGAATGGGATCTGGAAATTTACATGCTTGTAGAGAAGAGAACATTGTTGCTTTATGTGATGTTGATTTCAGACAATCAGCATCGACATTTAAAAAATATCCCAAAGCAAAAGTATATAAGGATTTCAGAAAAATGTTTGAAAAACAAAAAGATATTGATGCTGTTATTGTTGCCACACCTGATCATAATCATGCTGTAATTACAATGATGGCAATTAAATTAGGCAAGCATGTTTATTGTCAAAAACCACTTACTCACACCGTTTTTGAGGCGAGGAAAATTACTGAAGCAGCAAGAGAATACAAAGTGCAAACACAAATGGGTAATCAAGGCAGATCTTCTGATGAAATAAGAAGTCTAAAGGAATGGATAAACGATAATGCGATTGGACCTGTTAGAGAGATTCATGCATGGACGGATAGGCCTGTTGGAGGACATGCTTGGGATACATTTGCTGTGAAAGCTATGTCTAAAGAAAAGCCACCGGTTCCTGAAGGGCTTGATTGGGATCTTTGGCTTGGACCAGCTCCTTATCGTAATTATCATCCTGATTATCATCCTTTGTCATGGAGAGCGTGGTTAGATTTTGGTACGGGTTCTATGGGAGATATGGGATGCCATATTTTAGACCCTTCATTTTACGCACTTGATTTAGGTTCACCGACAGAAATACAAGCAACTTCTACTCATTGGATTCCTGAAATTTCAACTCAAACATATCCCTCTGCTTCAATAGTAAGGATGAAGTTTCCGAAAAGAGGTAAGCATCCAGAAGTCAGCCTTACTTGGTCTGATGGTCGAATTTTACCTCCTATTCCAGAGGAATTTAAACCAGGAGAAAGGTTTACTTTAAGTGGAGCAATGTTGGTTGGTGACAAAGGTAAAATAATACATGATTCTCATGGGGCTAGTGGTTTAAGAATCTTACCAGAGCAGAAAATGAATGAATACGTAAAACCTAAAAAGACAATTCCCCGTGTTAAAACTTCTCATGAAGGTGATTGGATACGTGCTTGCAAGGACGGAAAAAAAGCTTCATCAAATTTTGACTATGGCGGACCTTTAACTGAAATGGCTCTTTTGGGGATGATTGCTATTCGTTTAAAAGACCAAAGATTAATTTGGGATTCTAAAAATCTAAGATTTACCAATAATCAAATGGCCAATGAATTAGTTCATAAGCAATATAGAAAAGGTTGGTCTCTTTAACAAACTAATTCAGAAAATGAATCCTTTAGTTCAAATATCTCTTGATTTAACAAATATAGATGAGGCCATAGAAACCGCATCAATGGCTTTAAGAGCTGGTGTAGACTGGCTAGAAGCTGGTACACCTTTAATTTTAGCTGAAGGACTGCATGGTGTAAGAAATTTAAGAGATTCATTTCCTAACGTACCCATAGTTGCAGATTTAAAGACTATGGATGGAGGTTACCTTGAGGCAGAGATGATGGCAAAGGCTGGGGCTACTCACGTAGTTGTAATGGCTAGAGCTCATCCTGAAACTATCAAATGCGTTGTTCAAGCAGGAAAAGATTTTGGTATCAAAGTAATGGGAGATAATATGATCAGTGATAATATGATTGACGGTGCTAAATTATTAGAAGATTTAGGATGTGATTATATTATTCATCATATAGGGTATGATGAAAGAAGAGGTATTAGTGCACAAGGAGGAAAAATGCCAAGTCCGCTAGATCAGCTGCTAGAAGTTGTAAAAGCAGTAGAAGTCCCTGTTCAAGCTGTAGGCGGATTAACTCTTGAGCAAGCAATAAAGTGTCCTCAGTATGGAGCACCTTTAGTTGTTTTAGGGGCTCCGCTTGCAATCGATGCAGATTCATTTAAAACCGCGGATGGAAATTTAGAATCATCTCTGAAAAAAATATGTAATGCTATTCATTCTCAAAAAGTATTATACAATAAAAATTAGATGTTGTTTCCAAAAAAAATACCAGCAGTTGTAAATTACTCAAGTATAAAAGGGTCAGTCGAGTTAAGAGAAATCAAATTACCTGAAATAGGCGATCATGATGTTTTACTCCAAGTAGAAAATGTTGGTGTATGTGGTTCTGACCTTCATCAATGGACTTCAGAACATAGTTGGAAAGTAAATTACCCTGTTGTTTTGGGACATGAATTTGGAGGGTTGATTACTAAAATAGGAGATAAAGTAAAAAAATGGAAAGTTGGAGATCGAGTAGTCAGCGAAACTGCCGCTGTTATTGATAATGAAAGTCCTTTAACTAAAGCGGGTCTTTATAATCTTGACCCTACAAGAAAAGGTTTTGGTTATGGTGTTGATGGTGCTATGACCAAATACGTTAGAACACCTGCTAGGTGTCTTCATCATATTCCTGAAAATTTATCATTTGAGGAAGCTTGTTTGACAGAGCCATGTTGTGTTGCATATAATGCTGTTGTAGTAAACTCAAAAATAAAACCAGGAGACAAAGTTCTAGTTATAGGACCAGGAACAATTGGAATTCTTTGTGCCATAATTGCAAAAATATGTGGGGCATATGTTGCCGTCCTAGGTCTTGAAAGTGATAGGTCTAGACTTGCTAAACTGAAAAATTACAATATTAAATCGATAGTAAAAAATGTTTCAAGTTGGACTAAAGAAAAAGATGGTCTTGGAGTTGATTTAGTAATTGATGCAGCTGGTGTTAGCCATACTCTTAAAATTGCTATGGATAATGTAAGACCAAATGGGCAGATAACTAAGGTTGGCTGGGGTCCACAACCATTGGATTTTTCTTTAGATATCATTGTTCAAAAAAATATTCGCTTGCAAGGAAGTTTTAGTCACAATTGGCCTATTTGGGAAAAAGTTATTCAATTGTTGTCTGAAGGAACTTTAAATGTAAAACCAATTATTGGCGGGGTTTGGACAATCGAAGAATGGGAAAAGGCATTTAGTGAAATGCATTCAGGAAAAATTATAAAAAGTATTTTAAAACCTATTTGAATGAGGTTAAAAGATAAAGTCATTATAATTACAGGAAGTACAATGGGAATTGGTAAGGCAATAGCAATAAAATTTGTTTCTGAGGGAGCCAAAGTTGTAATTCATGGTTTAGAGAAAGAATTAGCTGAGAATCTTAGAAAGATGCTAGGAAATGAAAATTGTATTTTTCATATTGAAGACCTTTCAAATAGTGGATGTTCTGATAGATTAGTGTCAATAGCAATAAAAAAATGGAAAAAAATAGACGGGATTGTAAATAATGCTGCTATGGTAATTAATTCCAATATTGATAATACTGATGAAAAATTCCTAAACGACGTATTAAAAGTAAATACGTTTGCTCCGTTTTTTCTAATTAAGTCTGCTTTACCATATTTAACAAAATCTAGGGGCTCAGTATTAAACATTGGATCTGTAAATGCATGGAGTGGAGAACCAAATTTATTAGCTTACAGTATTTCAAAGGGAGCTTTAATGACTATGACACGTAATTTAGGTGATAGTCTTAATAGAAAAAATAATGTGAGAGTTAATCAAATTAATCCAGGATGGGTTCTAACTGAAAAGGAGGTTCAGCGAAAAAAAAATCATGGTCTTAAACATGATTGGTACAAAAACCTGCCAAATATTTATGCTCCCTCAGGTAGAATTCTTTTACCTGAAGAAATTGCATCATTAGCGACTTATTGGCTTTCAGATGAGAGTGGTCCTGTCAGTGGACAGGTAATTGATCTTGAACAATACCCGATGATTGGAAGAAATATCTCTAAGGACCCACTAAATTTAACTTAGAAATGTTTTACAGTTAAACTTTTAATATGCCAAAATTAGCTGTTTTTCCAAAAGCATATATGAAAGCCTTGTGTAAGGACGGGTCCATGAAAATTTCAGAATGGATTTCACTAGCCTCAAAGCTTGATATTCAGGGATTAGAATGGTATGCAGGCTTTTTAGAAATGAGGGATAAAACAAGATGGAAAGATTTCAAAAAAATGGTTGAAGATATTGGAAAAGAAATTCCAATGATGTGCTGTTCTCCAGATTTCACCCACCCTGACCAAAAATTTAGGGAAAAAGAAATCTTAAAGCAAAAACAATGGATAGATATGACAAATATTCTTGGAGGTAGCTACTGTAGGGTTTTATCTGGACAAAACAGACCTGGATTATCTTTGGCGGATGGACTTCATTATGCATCACAATGTATTTCTGACTGTTTATCATATGCTGAAGAAAGAGGAATTACACTTGTTCTAGAGAATCACTATAAAGATGATTTTTGGAAATATCCAGAATTTGCCCAAAAAAAAGATGTTTTTAAATCTTTAGTAGAAAGTATCAATCATCCAAGTTTTGGTGTAAACTTTGATCCAAGTAATGCTTTTTTAGCAGGAGAAGAACCGCTTGATCTTCTCTATTCCATATCTGATAAGGTTGTAACCATGCATGCAAGTGATAGATATCTAAAATCGGGCACAATAGATGATTTAAAAAAAATTGATAGTGGTAAAATTGGCTATGCGAATATACTTAGTCATGGTGAGGTTGGTAAAGGGATGAATGATTATGATCTTATTTTTAAAGAACTTAAAAGAGTAGGATTTGATAATTGGATAAGCATAGAGGATGGGGTAGATGGTTTTGATCAGCTTGAACGTAGTGTAAAGTTTGTTAATGAGAAAATTAGTGAATATTGGACTTAGAGTAATATAAACTCTATACAGATATAAATTTTTATAAGTATGAGATATGAAGTGATTTCAAAATATCACTGTAGTCTTGGAGAAAGTCCTTACTGGCATCAAAGCAGCAAAAGTTTTTTTTGGGTTGATATAAATAAAGGGATTCTTTATAGCTACAAAATATCTTCTAAAAAAATAAGACGATATCAATTCAACCACAAATTATCTTTAGTGACAGAAGCTCACGATGGTAAACTTATTTTAGCACTAGATTTAAGAATTGCAAGTTTTGATCTATTTTCTGAAAAAATTGAGTGGATTACAGAATTAAAAAATGAAAAATTAGTGGATAGATTTAATGATGGTAAATGTGATTTAAATGGGAATTTATGGATAGGAACTATTAACAATGAGTTAAAATCTAGGGCAGGATCACTTTATTGTATTTCAAGTGATCTCAAATTTAAAAAGAAATTAACTAACATTAGTGTATCAAATGGTATAGCATGGACAAGTAATTATAGAAAAATGTACTTCATAGATAGTCCAACTCAGGAAATTAAAGCTTATAATTTTAATCAAAAAAAGAATCAAATTGAGTTTCAAAAAGTTGTGATCAAAGTACCTTTCGAATTAGGAACTCCTGATGGAATGTCAATAGATAAGAATGGAAATCTTTGGATTGCACATTACGGTGGGTATGGAATATACTGCTGGAGTCCAAAAACTGGTGAGATAATCGATAGAATTAAACTCCCAGCAAGAGATACAACCTCATGTTGTTTTGGTGGTGAAAATCTTAATTATTTGTTGGTTACTTCTGCAACACAAAGTTTGTCAAAAATGAATTTAATTGAATCTCCCCATAGTGGACATACTTTCCTAATAAAGCTTGACGTAGAGGGAAAATTACCGAATAAATTCGTTTATATTTAGTACAAAGTTTATTTGAAATCATTTATGTCTATTAATTCCTTGTACACAAAAAAAATATCTGACACTTTTTTTGTTTTATTTATCTATTTGACTTCATTATGTTACTCTCAGGAAAAATCTGCATTCAATTCTGATGAAATAAATAGCCTTATTTCATACGTACAAAACAAAGATAATTTTAATTATACTCTTGTAGACAGTGTCTTATATGATGGTGCTACCTTGTATAGAATAAAAATGAACTCAGGTAAGTGGTTAAATAAAAATATAGTTAATGAAACTGATTGGTGGCATTGGGTTGATATTGTAATTCCTGACACAATTACAACCTCAACATCACTACTTTTTATAGGCTTGGGTACAAAATATGATAATCAAATATTTTTGGATAGTTTAAGCATCAATAAAGCTATAAAAACAAATTCAGTAGTTAGCTATGTGAGTAATATCCCATATCAACCTTTAGTTTTTAATACTTCTGATAATATCAATCGCTATGAAGACAATTTGATTGCTTATGGATGGAATCAATTTTTAAAAGGTGGAGCAAAAAAAGAGGATAAAGAATGGTTGGCACGTTTTCCAATGACAAGAGCGGTTGTTAGAGCCATGGATGTAATTGAGGAATACACTTTAAAGTTTAAAAAGCCGGTAAAAGAATTTTTTATAACAGGAGCTTCAAAAAGAGGCTGGACAACTTGGACTACTGCTGCTGTTGATAAAAGAGTTATCGGAATTGCACCAATAGTTATCGATATGCTTAAAATAGTACCCTCTTTTGAACATCATTATAGAGTTTATGGAGATTGGTCGCCTGCTGTTGAAGATTATGTTGAGTTCAACATTATGGACTGGATGTTTACGGATGAGTTCAAGACACTTTTAAATTACATTGAGCCTTACCAATTTAGACACTTATTCACAATGCCAAAATTGGTTATTAATGGGACAATTGACGAATTCTTTGTTACAGACTCATGGAAATTTTACTGGAATGAGATACCAGAAAAAAAATATCTTCAGTATGTTCCAAATGGCAATCATGAATTAGATGGAACTTATCAGACACAAAATGTTTTTTCATTTTACAATTACATAATAAATAAAAAAGATTTTCCACGAATTTTATGGAAAATTGAAAATGACATTTTTAATGTGGATGTTGAAAAAGGTATTCCTTATGAAATAAATTTATGGAAGACAAATAATCCGAAGTCAAGAGACTTTAGGATTTGGGAAGTTGGGAAATCATGGGTTAAAACAAAAATAAGCCGAAATAAAAGTGGATCTTACAGCATAAAGGCACCTTTTGAGAAGGAGGGTTTTACCGCTTCTCTTGTTGAAATAGTTTTTTATCCTGAAACTGATAAACAATTGATCTTCACAACGGGAACACTTATTTTACCTGAGAAGTATTTACATTCACCATTTAAACCAAGTCTTGATTGACTAAGTTATTAATATACAGTAGTTTACTTTAATTTTAAATTTTTTAAATGAAGTCGTATGTCAGAAGAGGAAGATCCAGCAAATATTTCATAATTACCTTTTTCAATTACCCATTCATTTTTTTCATCATCCCAATATGAAAGGTCTGAGATTGGTATACTAAATTCAACCTTTGTGTTTTCTCCACTTTTTAAAAGTTTTGTTTTAGAGAAATCTTTAAGTTCCTTTATTGGTCTATCAATAGAGCTGTTTGATTTCGAAAAATATATTTGAACAACTTCTTTACCTGAAATATTACCCGAGTTTTTTATGTCAAGTGATATATTGATTGTATCGTTTACATTTTTTACAACAATATTGGAGTAATCGAAATTTGTATATGATAGTCCATGACCAAAAGGATAAGATGTATTAATACCTTCCTTTTCAAAATGTCTGTAGCCAACATATAAGCCTTCTTCATAAATTGTGAAATCTTTATTTTTTGTTTGCTCTGATAGAGGTTTCTCCTTTTTATCAAACATAAGTGTCATGTCAGATGAAGCACCATCAGTTGGAAAGTTTTTTGTAGAACGATGATCATTTAGTGCTATAGGAAATGTCATAGGAAGTTTACCACTAGGGTTTACTTTTCCATTAAGAATGTCAACAATAGAATTTCCAGATTCCTGGCCTGCTTGCCATGCGAGTAAAATTGCATCTGGTAAATCTTTCCAGCTATGAGTTTCTATGACACCACCAATATTTAGAACTACAACGACTTTTTTATTTTTAGAATGGAATACTTTACATGTTTTTTCTATTAATTCTTTCTCTTTTTTGCTTAATAAAAAATCATTTTTTTCAACTCTATCCTTCCCTTCGCCACTATTTCTTCCTATTGTCAATACAGCTAAATCTGAATTTTTTGCCATGGTATTTAAATCATTATCTGTGTAATTTATTTGTGATAGTAATTTTGGGTCCATCATTAACATCAAATTTTCAATAATTCCTTCCGGTTTTTTCACAGGATTTTTTTTAAAATAATCTTCATATAAATCTGTAGATATTTTATTTAGTTTAAAATTTGATTTTATTAGTGCTTCATCAAGATTGACAGTATAGGCCTCGTCAACATCACCTGAACCAATTCCTCCTGATATAATATTAAATGAGGTTACTCCCATTAGTGAAATAACATGATTTTCATTTAATGGTAGTATCCCATCATTTTTCAATAAAATCATTCCCTCAGAGGCTTTTTCTCTAACAATTTCTGCATGATATTTTAAATCTGGAGAATTATTATTTTTGATATTATTCATTTTATTTGACCTAAGAATCAATTTTAATATCCTTCCAACAGCTATGTTAAGGTCATTGTCACTTAATTTTTGGTTTTCAAGTCCCTTTTCGAGATCCTCTAATACTTTACTTGTTCCGGGTTCGATAAGATCATTTCCTGCCTTAATCGACTCCACAGTATCACCACCCCCAAACCAATCTGTCATTACAGTTCCTTTAAAACCCCATTCTTCCCTTAAAACACTTGTCAAAAGTCTTTTGTTTACCGTTAAATATTTACCATTCAATTTGTTATAAGATGACATAATAGCCCAGGGTTGGGATTTTTTAACCATTATTTCAAATCCTTTTAAATAAATTTCCCTGAGGGTTCTTTCATCTACTAGAGCATTGTTTTTCATTCGGTCAGTTTCTTGATTATTCACAACAAAATGTTTAGGGCAAGCCCCCACATTATTTTTCTGAATTCCGTTAACAATACTGGCAGCAATATTGCCTGATAAAACTGGGTCCTCTGAAAAGTATTCAAAATTCCTTCCACAAAGTGGGTTTCTATGTAAATTCATTCCAGGAGCAAGAATTATGTCAACACCATAACTTTTTGCCTCGCTACCCATTGCTTTTCCAATTTCAAAAGCTAAATTTTTATCCCAAGTTGATGCAATCAAAGAGCCCACGGGAAATGCAGTACTGTATAATTTTTTATCAGAATTTTCTCTTTCCGATGAAATTCTCAAGCCCGCTGGACCGTCAGCTAAGTAAAGTTTACTAAGACCTAACCTTTTGTTACCAAAAATTTCACCTGCAGCACCTGGAACACCATTTGAGTTAAAACCTAGCATCGAACCTATCCCTGTTCCTTTTAAAATAGAAATTTTTTCTTCATTTGTCATTTTGTTTAGTAAATCAGAAACCCTTTCTTCTAAACTTTTTGAATTATCCTCATATGTATCAAGAAGATTATTATTGTTATAATCATTAAAAGTTAAATTCTTATCGTTTGTAATACTTTTTACTTTTATTTCTTCATAATTATTTTTATCAAAATCAAAAAGGAAAGATTTTATATAAAGATATCCACCAAGACCTAAAGCAGATATTATTACAATTACACCAGTTAATGTAATTAGAAGAATTTTAATAATTTTTTTCATTTGTTATGCAATGTTCTATATTGTTTGCAAAATATAAATAATAGTTAATTTTGAACAAGTACATTCTATTTAATATATTTTTATCCGTATGGATAAATTTTTTGAATGCACAATCAAATTATGAGTTTGACGGACAGGTCTTAGGACAAACGAATATTGGATTTGGTAAAGAAGGCACAAAATTTTTAGGGACAAGATATATCCCTGAATTTACATTTGACAAACAAATTGATAGTCTTAGTTCATTTGCTATTGAAACATCATTTAATTTAAGTCTGTCAAAAACAAATATACCAGGCTATTCTTCAAATGCAAATTCTAATCTTTCTCCTTACAGAATCTGGTTAAGATATCTGAAAAAAAACTGGGAGTTAAGACTAGGTTTACAAAAAATTGATTTTGGTTCAGCACAACTTCTTCGTCCAATTCAGTGGTTTAATCAAATTGACCCAAGAGATCCGCTAGGTTTGACCAATGGAGTTTATGGTTTATTGATAAGACGTTATTTCAAAAATAATTCTAATTTATGGTTGTGGGGTCTTTATGGAAATGAGAAACAGAGAGGCTTAGACGCTTTGACAACTTTAAATGATTCACCTGAATTTGGTGGAAGATTTCAAACTTTTATTCCAAAAGGTGAAGCTGCACTATCATATCATTACCGAGAGGCTGGAGCTAATAACATTCCATTTTTTGAAAATTATTCAAGTCCTGAACACAGAATAGGCTTTGATTCGAAAATCGATATTGGATTTGGAATGTGGACAGAATTAACCTATGTACATAGAACAAAAAATATAGGTATACTAACTAATCAATTATTGTTAAATTTTGGAGTAGATTACACCTTTAGAATTGGAAATGGTTTAACAGTATCTAAAGAATATTTATTTTCAGATTCTATAGATAGTATGACCAATGAATCGTTAAGAAGAGGATTTAGTGCGTTGAATTTCAATTACCCTTTAGGCCTTTCATCATCGTTAAGTGGTCTTATCTATCAACAATGGAATAACAATACTCAAACCTTAATGTTAAATTACCAACAACAGTTTAATAGTTTATCAGGATATATTATCTTGTATTATAATCCGAAAACCGTTGAAGGCATTCAACAAAATGATATCTTCCAAAGTTTTTCTGGGCCTGGGATACAATTATTAATAGTTTTTAATCATTAGAATGCGCAAACCAATTATACAACTAAAAAATACCTCAAAGAGTTATCCCATTGCAGGAAAAGAATTTATGGCTCTTAAAAAATTAGACTTATCAATACAAGAAGCTGAATTTACTGGAATTGTTGGTCCAAGTGGATCAGGTAAAACAACTCTATTAAACATTATAGGTTCGCTTGACAAACCTTCAACCGGTGATGCTACTGTTTTAGGAAAAGAAATTAAATCTTTGAGTCATAAAGAAGCTGCTAGCCTTAGAAATTTTAATATTGGTTTTATTTTTCAGGTATTTAATTTATTACCAGTTTATACAGTTTTCGAAAATGTAGAATTCGCACTTCTGCTTCAAAAAAAATCTGCGCTTGAAAGAAAAAAAGCTGTCATGAAAGCTTTAGAGTGGGTTGGACTTGAAGATCAAGCAGATAAAAGGCCAGACAAACTTTCTGGAGGAGAAAGTCAAAGAGTTGCAATAGCAAGGGCTATGGTTAAAACTCCTAAAATTGTTCTTGCGGATGAGCCCACAGCAAATCTTGACTCAGAGAATGCACATGGAATTTTAAAAACAATGAAAAAATTAAATAAAGATTTGGGCACTACTTTTCTTTTTTCTACTCATGACGAAAAGGTAATGGGTTATTTAGATAGAATCATTCATTTAAGGGATGGCAGAATCGAAAAAGATAAAAAAGTGAAATAATGAAATTAGAGTTTAAACTTGCATTTAAGAACTTATTTGGCGCAAAACTGAGGACTTTATTAAATGTTTTTGTTCTTTCATTTTCCTTTGTAATTATAATCTTTCTGAATTCAATAATGGATGGGTGGTATCAACAAGCTCAGAAAGATAGTGTTGAATGGGAATTCGGAGAAGGACACCTATTACATAAAGATTACGACCCTTTAGATTCATATACTATTTTAGATGGTCATGGTGAAATACCAAAAAGGAGTATTGGCATGACACCAGTTTTAGAGCGTCAAGCTTCAGTTTATCCACAAGGAAGAATGATTGGTGTAGTTTTAAAAGGAATTCCATCAGATCAAAAAATCCTAAAATTACCTACTAAAAAATTAAATCAAAATAAAGATGAGTTCCCAGTTATTATTGGAAAAAGATTTGCTGAGTCTGCGAAGTTGAAAAAAGGAGATAGAGTACAAATAAGATGGAGAGATAAAAACGGTACTTACGATGCTAATACAACCATTATCGAAGAAATATTTGACTCTAATGTTCCTAATATTGACAATGGCAAAATTTGGATTGATATAGAGAAACTTTGGAAAATGACTGGTTTAGAAAATCAAGCGACTTATTTTCTTTTAGACCAAGATTTCAGAAAAGGTCCATTTGATTCATGGACTTATAGATCAAAATCGACTCTATTAAAAAACCTCAAAGATCTTATTGATCAGAAAAAGGCAAGCCAGTCTGTAATATTTGGACTTTTATTAGCAATCGCATTACTCGCAATTTTTGACACACAAATTTTATCAATTTTTAGAAGGCAAAAAGAAATTGGCACTTACATTGCTCTTGGAATGACTCGTCTTCGAGTTGTTCGTCTTTTCACAATTGAAGGAAGTGTATACAGTATAATGGCTTTAATTTTTGGGAGTATTTATGGCATACCTTTTTTTATATATATGTCTAAAGCTGGTTTTCCTATTCCACCTGCTGATCAAAAACTAGGTATTGCTATAGCCGATGTTATCTATCCAGTTTATGGACTCAAATTAATTTTACTAACAATTCTTACAGTAATTATATCCGCCACAGTTGTTAGCTATCTTCCTGCAAGAAAAATTGCAAAATTAAATCCAGTACTTGCACTTAAGGGTAAAAAACAATGATAAAATTTATTTTCAAGGGTATTTTAAGGGATAAAAGTAAAAGTGTAATCCCACTTGCTGTAATATCTGTGGGTGTAATGGTTACAATTATAATGTCTGGCTTTCTTAATGGTGTATTTTCAGATGTAATTAATCAAAATGCAAAGCTTGATACTGGACATCTTAAAATTATGACTAAGCCTTATTTTGAAAACAAAGAACAACTTCCAAATGACCTTGCATTATTAGAAATTCAAGAATTAATAGATTCACTAAACTTAAATTATCCAGATCTTATTTGGACACCCAGAATAAAATTTGGTGGTATTATGGATGTTCCCGACAAAGAAGGTAATACAAAATCTCAAGGTCCAGGAATAGGTTTAGCAATAGCACTCCAAAATAGTAAATCTTATGAGTTAAAAAGGCTTCAACTAAGTAAATCTTTGAGAAAAGGTAATTTACCCGCTGAAAGTGGAGAAATACTGTTGAGTGATAATTATGCTAAAAAATTAAAAATTAATCCTGGAGAAAAGATTACATTTTTTGGTTCTACAATGGAGGGTAGTATGGTATTTCAGAGTTACAAAATGGTTGGAACAGTTGAGTTTGGTTCTCCACTAATGGATAGAGGTACATTTATAATTGACATTGAAGATGCTCAAAATCTTTTAGACATGGAAAATGGTACAGGAGAACTTTTAGGATACTTTAAAGATGGGATTTATAATGATCGAAATGCATTAGTAATTTCAAACGATTTCAATTCAAAATATTCAAAGAGTCAAGATGAATATGCACCTGTAATGGTAACTTTGAAAGATCAAAACGGTCTAAGAGAAAGTCTTGATATGGGAGACGCCTTTTCAGGTATATTTATATTTATTTTTATTTTATCAATGTCACTTGTACTTTGGAACACAGGACTAATTGGTGGACTAAGGCGATACAATGAGTTTGGTATAAGACTAGCTTTGGGTGAATCAAAAAAAAATGTTTTTAAGCTAATGATGGTTGAAGCTACAATAATTGGTTTAATTGGATCAATTTTTGGAACAACTCTTGGAATTATTTTTTGTTATTACCTGCAGGAGTATGGAATAGATATTTCAAGTGATATAGAAAACTCAACAATAATTATGCCTTCCGTAATGCGAGCTTATATAACATCTGACCTTTTTTATGTAGGTTTTATTCCAGGATTATTTTCGATGCTTTTTGGAACAGCTTTAGCGGGAAGAGGAATTTTTAAAAGAGAGACTGCTCGCTTATTTAAAGAATTGGAAGTTTAAAAAAATAATACTATGAAAAAAAACATTTTAATTTTCACATTTTCAATTATTCTGTCATTTTACCCTAATGCTCAAACAACTAATAATGAAAAAGCACTAGAAATCATAAAAAAGATAGACAATAATATGTTTTCAAAAACTCAAATCGTAACCTCTGAAATGATTGTATACGGTAAAAGAAAAAAAAGAATAATAAGATCTAAAGGTTATTCTAAGGGAAAAGAGAATAATTATACAGAGTATTTATTCCCTGAAAGAGAGAAAGGAACAAAAATGTTAAAACTTGATAAACGATTATGGATTTATTCCCCTTCAACCGACAGAACAATTCAACTATCTGGTCATCTTCTAAGGCAGTCGGTGATGGGTTCAGATCTTTCTTATGAAGACATGATGGAAGAAAGAAAATTATCAGAGGTTTACACTGCTGAAATAGTTAATGAGGACATATATATTGATTCTCCAGTTTGGATAATGCAATTAACTTCAAAAGTTGAGGGATTAGCATATTATAAAAGAACTTTATGGATTGATAAAAATAAATTTGTTCCCTTAAAAGAAAATCTTTACGCTAAAAGTGGTGTCCTTTTAAAAACTACAACATTTACAAATATCAAAAAGATCGATTCAAGATGGTTTCCAATGAAAATGAACTATAAAGATATGCTCAAAGATGGTAAAGGAACAGATTTCATTATTATAGATATTGCATTTAACACAATAATCCCAGACAACTATTTTTCAAAAAATATTTTAAAAAAATAAATCAAATCTTTTTAGGAATAGACATCAAAGCGTCAGAAAATAAATAATCGTTGGAATAAAGATAAATATTGAAAACAGATCAAAAGTTTTTGAAGTTTTTTCTTTAGAATGCCAATATGCCAAAAGGGTTAATGGTAACTGGAATGGAAGTCTTAATAATGCGTCATTTTTGGTAATACCATATATTTTCTGAGGAACTTCTGATATATATAAATAAATATTTGCAGGGAATACTGAAATCAATAATACAATTATTCCAATTCCTGCAAACTTTCTAGTTGACGTTGGAATCAAAAGAAGTCCAAGGATTATTTCAAAAAAACCAGAAAGATATACAGCTAAATGGGGAAACTTGATGTATGGTGGTACAATTACCAAAAAAAAATCTACATCACTAAAGTGTTTAACTCCTACAAAAATATAAAGTAAACTCAGGGAATAAATAGTAATTAATTTTATTAGAGACAATAACTTACTTGAATAAATCATCAATAAAAAATAATTTTAACTATTTAACCTGAATTATAAATAACATCTTTACATGCATCTTGATTTATATGACTTTCAGAATTTTCAGAAGAATTATCTGCTAAGGAACCGTTATGAGGCAAATTAGTGGTTCCACCATTTTCGTCAATATAAGTAAATGTAAACTTGCAATTTTCGTCCCAATTATAATTAACATAATATCTAACGCCATCAACTGTATATTCAAAAGAAAATGAATTTTTTCCGGTTTGAGTGAAACCAGTTACTATTGCTCCACTGACTGGTTTAAATGAATCAGAAGGACGAATTGGGTTTTGAGAGGGCTGTGGATCAATCCCATCGTTGACAACATTAATTTCACCCATTACAAATGGCATATAATATGGTGATTTGGAGCTTGCGTGATATCTGTAATTACCATCTGAGTCGAATCTTCCAAAAGCTTCATCTAAATTCTCTGTTGTCAAACCATAAACTGGATAACCGTCAAGTCCAAAAGCCAATGGTTGATCATCTCCTACAATTTCTTGTAAATGCAGAGGTATCATATGGTAGTGATAATCGTCCCCTCTACCAAAATGTCCACCCCAATTATCAAGTTCTCCTTTCTCATATGCATTTTCACCTCTATTATTAAGAACATTAAAAATTGGAATGCCATTAATTGCAATAGCTATTGCACCTCTGAATAAATTCACAGATGTATCTGTGGGAGTTTCAGCCATTTTTGGATTTAATGGAATCTGCCAACTATTGTCACCTGTATAATTTTGAGGAATTGGGACTTGTTCCTGCCATGAGCTAATTCCAATTCCCATAGGATGATTTGGCCAGCTATAAGAACTGACAAAAAAATAGTCATTATTGCTAGTAATCGATACATCTGAAAAATTATTAAAGTAACTTTTAATTAATTCTAAATTATTTGAAGAATTAGCTTCATTACTTGTTGTATTCAAAGAGTTACTAGTATTATTATCAACGCTTGATGTAACCAAAATTTCATCATCATTACCTGATTCAGCAATAATTTCTTTAGAATCACATGCTAAAAATATAAGCAATAAAATATATGTTATAATTGATATAGCTCTAGAGTAAGCTATAAATGAAGGAAATAAACTAATAAAAGTTAATAAGCTTAAAATTAAAACTAAAAAAGATATAATTAGGCGTTTTGATTGTAAGCTTTTTAAAATAAATTTAGAATCTGAATATTTTTTGATCGAGCTAGTGGTATTTATTTTTTTTACGAGTTCATCCTTTTTAAGAATTGTTAGTTGATCTTCCATAGAAAATTTACTCAACTCGTATTTAAAAATTTTATTCTTCTGTTTTAAAAATACATTACTACCATTGAATGAAATAAATTCTGCTATAAATGGTCCTGAGCTATCTTGAAAAAACCATTTTTCTCTTTCATGATCATGTGTATTCTCGATATGTGCGTATGATATATGTAAAAAAAAGAATAAAATGAATGAATAAATTAAGTTAAAAGGTTTTATGGACTTCATAATTTTATAGTAACGATTTAATATCTTCAATCATACGCGAGGTTTCAAGGGGTAAAGTACCGTTGTAAATCGCCCTTATTCTGCCATTTTGGTCAACAAGTATAAAATTTTCAGTGTGGATAAAATCGTCCACATCAGTTACTGATTTTCCAAATCCTTCGTCTGCGAAATACGATTCTCTTGCTATTTTGTAAATATCATGCTTTGGTCCTGTAAGTAAATACCAGAAATTAGAATTTATACTATTCATTTTTCCATACTCATTAAGTTTTTCTTGGTCATCAAACCAAGGCATAACAGTGTGTGATAATATTTTAACTTTTTCATTTGAAGAAAATTCTTTCTGAACTTTTAATAGGTTCGAAGCCATTTTAGGGCAGACTGTACCACAAGAAGTAAAGAAAAAATTTGCAATGTATATCTTACCAAATAAATCATTTTGATTGATCCATTTTCCTTCTTGATTTTGAAAATTAAATGATTTTATTCTATGAATTTGGTCTAATTTTTTATTTGATTGATCTAGCCATATTGGTGTAAATGTAGGTTCATTATAATATGGTAGCTCAATATCGTTTGAATAGGTATTGTTTGAGTTAAACGTTTTTTTGCATGAACACAGAAAAATCAAAAAAATTAAAATGTAATTTTTCATCTTATAACTAGATAAGGATCAATAATTTCTTCCTTGATATTGATTTTAGTACATCGTTTAATGCCCGCAAGTCCATATCTTCTTCCGTCTTCTCTAATGACAAAGTTAGATCTTAATTTACCATCTTTTCGCCAAATTTTGGTTGCGCCAAAAGGCTTACCATTTAAATAATTAATTTCTGAGTATAATTGGCCATTTTCATACCATTGATAGTGCGTCTCCTCACTTAGTCCTTTGTTAAAAAAATATTCAAATTTTTTTTGCCCATTTATATACCATCCTTTGTGCGTACCTACTTTTTTTCCACTATGATAATACCTTTTAAATTTTAATTTCCCATTATCAAAATATCCTACACTTTTACCTTCAAGATATCCATTTAAGTAACCTTTTTTTTCAATTATATCATTGTTTGAATTTTTTTTAATTAAGTATCCTGATAGCATTTCTCCTTCAAAGATGAGTCTTCCTTTAGAATCACGATCTAATTTTGATTTATCAAGGACAATTAATTTATTTGGTATAAGGACTACTTTAAAGCTAGAGTTTGTAAAAGATATTATAGTTACATACGATATAACTAAAATTAAAACTACAATAATTGCTTTGATCGTGCTTTTCAATTTAAATGATTTTGAGAGTTATCTAGTTATGTTACCAGGAGTTCCATAAAAACCGTCACCATTTATCCAAGGAAGCTCATCAGTTATATGATAGTGATATATACCTTCGGGAAATTCTGGTGTATCGTGAATATGACCATGATAATCATCAAGATCGTCATTTGTTAGTCTTATACTATTTTCAACTGGACCATAAACTGGAAATCCATCTAATAAAAGTCCAATAAAAGCGTCTTCACCAAGAGTCTGCGTAAGCCAAACGGGTTCAATATGATAATGATAAACACCACCAGGAGCAGGATGCCCTTCATATTGGTCAAAAGTATTCAATTCTTCTAAAATGTCGTCACCTGGGGCAGCCATTTGATTAAATATCGCGACACTATTCACTGCGATTCCCATTGGTCCCATAGGAGTAGCCTCATGAGAATTGTCGATTTTTGGAAATCTTGGTATAGTCATAACAATGTCCTGTTCTAATATATTATTTGGATTTAATTTAAAAGAAGGATTATTGGGTTCGTTGTACGATTCATACAATGGATTGTTGGTGTTATAATATGCACTTTTGTGATCGGGTAGGTCTTTTGCACTTATAACTAAGTTATCATCATTTACAACGACTGAAACTGCAGTATTGTAGTAAAATTTCTCAGCTAAAATACTAATATCAGTTCCACCCACAGAGGATGTGTTATTAGAAGTTGAATTATTTGATGATGCAGTAGTTGTATTTGAAGATCCTGATGTATCATTTTGCTCTCCATTATCAGAACAAGCAAAAAGAATTAAGATGAATAAGGTTACAATAAAGTTTTTATTTGTCATTTTTTTTAATAATTGTTTGGATGGCAAACTAATGTAACTTTAAAAAAAATAACATTTATTTTATTTTATGTAAATCTGCAACAAAATTTATTATTTTGAATTAAAAGATAAATAAATTGAAGAATTCCTAAAAAATGGATAGGATTTTTTGATTGTAAATTTTATAAATTTAAAATAGGTTGAATTGATATCAAAAACTGAACTTTATATTTCCTCTTATCAAGAAATTGAGCCCTTAATAAATTTTCATTTTTCAAAAAAAGGATTCACCGATCAAACAAAATTAATGTTACTTACTGGTTTACTATCAGCTTTGAATAAGGCATACTCTATTTTAAATCTAAACCGAACTGAGAATAATTTAAAAATCCAAACAAGTATAATCTCAGCACCATTTCAAGAAAATAATAATGTTCTTGAAAAAATTATTTTAGCTAGCCTTAACTATTGGGAAAAAAAAATGATAATTGACGGTCTTAATAATACAGATCTCTATGACAAGATTATTTTTAATATAAAAAAATATAAAAGTTTAATTTCAACTGATTTAGATAATAAATTACCTATTGTTGAAAAATATAATAAAATCAATATTAATGAAAGAAGTTACGTTTGGTTAGGGTATAATGTTCAAAAGCAATTAAATACTCTTTTTGTGAAATTTAAGGAGGAGCTTAATTTAATTGAAGAAAAAACAAATTTTATTGATTTTGCAAGAGTTTTTATGGGTACCGAGCTAAACCATATTAAAAATAAAATAAATTGGAAAGGACCTCTTAGGGCTTTAATTTACTTCATAATACGTGCATGTCATAGAGAACACTTGGAAATAGAAAATAATTTAAGGTGGAAGCAACTTGCAGCAACTTTTTATTTCAATGGCCATGAACTAAAAAAAGAAGAATTTGAGAAGGAGTTTTTTAAATTAAGTAACACCGAACACATTCCAAGTGTGGGTCCAGAAATTGATTTAATTTTCAGATCATTTATTTAAGATTAATAGATTAACAATAAAACAGTTAAATAAGGATGGTTCAAATTGAGGATGATTATGGTAAAAAATATAAAATTGAAGACTTAAATTCATTTAAACTTCATATTAAAAAATATCATTCAAAAGATGGTAAAGGTGATGGTAGTCTACATGAAGAAAATGGATATTGGTTTCGAGTTACAGAAGAGTTTTATGACTATGTAATGGAACTCTAAAAAAATAAAAATCAAAATATCACTTTTCTCAATTTTATTCAATTTTCGCTTAATTTTGTCCATTTTTGATCAATTTTGATCAATTTTGATCAATTTTTAGCCAATTTTTGCCTTTTTTTAAATTTTTTAAAATTGAAATTTTTCCTCTATTCAAATAATTTTATGCTAATTATATTTTATAAATAGCACCCAAAATTTATAATCAATTCACTTAAATAATAAATTAGTGAGATTAACCTTTAAAAAATATATTGTAAATTAAATTTTGGCAAAAGTTATCATCTAAAATGAAAATAAAAAATCACCTTTGTTTATTCGTATTCTTATCCCTTTGCTTAGGTTGTAATGAAAATGTTTTAAAAAGAATTTATGGGAATGAAACTGAAAGCGAATTAATAGTAAGAGCTCTTTCAATACATAAAAAAGTTCTTACTTTGGACACCCACGCTGATACACCCTTGAGGATGATAGAGCCTGGATTTAGGATGTCTGATCGACATGATCCAAATGAAACAGGTTCAAAAGTCGACTACCCACGAATGATTGAAGGGGGTCTTGATGCAATATTTTTTGCTGCTTTTGTAGCTCAGGACATCCGTAACGACAAAGGTAATTTTAGGGCTAAAAATCTTTGTGTTCAGATGATTGATTCTATTTTGTCCTCAATACAGCAAAATTCTGATGTTGTTGGTCTTGCTTTAAACCCAGAAGATGCTTACTCTCTTGAGAAGCAGGGAAAGCGTGCGATTTATATTGGAATTGAAAATGGATATCCAATAGGAGGGGACCTTTCGAACATTGAGACTTATTACAAAAAAGGAGTTAGATATATAACTTTAGTACACTCATCGAATAATGATTTAGCTGATTCAGCTACTGATCCTGCTGGACCTGAACATAATGGTATAAGTGAGTTTGGATCTAAAGTTGTAAAAGAGATGAATCGCTTAGGTATTATGGTTGACGTCTCTCATGGTAGTGATGCTGTTTTTTATGATGCTATTAAAATTTCAAAAGCTCCTATAATTGCAACGCATTCGAATGCAAGGTCAGTAACAAATCACAAAAGAAATATGACTGATGACATGTTGAAGCTTATAGCTAAAAATGGTGGTGTTGTTCAACTTACCATGTTATCAAATTATTTAAGAGATCCTGTTCCTAATATAACAGCCGAAAAATTAAAAAAGGAACTTTTGTCAAGTATAAAGCCCATCGACCAAATGACAACTTTAGAAAAAGAGACGATGAGAAAACGTCTTAATGAGATAGATGATAAGTATCCTATAGCACCGGCCAATTTGAAAAATGTAGTCGATCATATTGATCACATTGTTAATGTTGCAGGTATTGACCATGTAGGCATCGGTTGTGATTTTGATGGAGGTGGAGGAATCGATGGTGTTTTTGACGTTAGCCAAGTTATGAATATTACTATTGAACTTGTGAAAAGAGGTTATAACGAAGATCAAATCGCAAAGATATGGGGTGGTAATTTGATTCGGGTTTTTTCTGAAGTTCAAACAATAGCAAGAAAAATTAAATCTGATACATCTTTATAATTGATTTTTAACCATTTATTAATCAGTTTAGCACTTCTATTTTATTATAATTTAGACGAACACCCACTAAGATTATCACTTTGTGAAATAGAGTATTTTTCAGAAACACGCATTATTTCGATCAACTTAAAGTTATTTCTAACAGATGTGAATGAGGCTATTCTTTTTGATCCAAATAACAATGAACTCGCATTTTGCCAGCCTAATGAATCAACTAATGCAAACCAAATGCTTTTAGATTATATAAATAGATATTTTTATGTTAAGGTGAATGAAGAATCAATTCCTCTAGTAATTAAAAATAAAAGATTAAGTGGTGAGGATGAAAATACCGCTTTGTGGATTAATTTAGAACACAGTCAGTTAGGTGAATTAAATTCCATCGAAATCAAAAATGCTATTTTCACCGACCTTTTCTTTGATCAAAATAACATTGTTTACATTCACATTAATAATCAATCGAATAGTATAATGCTAAATAAAAAAACCTCAGTTTATCACTTGAAATTTTAAAATGCATCCTTTTCAATTTTATTTAAAATTAGGTTTTAATCACATAGCAAATTTTAATGGATATGATCATATTCTTTTTTTAGTTGTTCTTTGTGCAGTTTATCAATTGAAACAATGGAAAAAGATAATAATCTTAGTAACCGCATTTACAATTGGACATAGCATCACACTATTCTTAGTCTCTTTTGATATTTTCTCAATCCCATCACGTTACGTTAAATTACTTATACCCATAACAATTATGATTACCTCGTTACATAATATCAGAAGTATTGAAATAATAAGAAATTCAAATATGTCAAAAAATTATTTTCTTGCCCTATTTTTTGGATTAATTCACGGTATGGACTTCTCAAATTACTTTAAAGCTCTAATCATGTCGCCCAACGAAATTATTATACCATTATTTGGTTTTAATGTTGGTTTAGAAATAGGACAATTTTTAATCGTTTTTTTTATTGTTTTAATTTCCTATGTTTTTTTGAGTTTTTTAAAGGTAAAATATTACAGCTGGAACTTATTTGTCTCTGGTGCAGCATTTGGCATCTCGCTAATTTCAATTTTAGAATTAGGCTTAGGATTTTAGTAAATAAATTAAAATTTAATTATTTAAAATTCCTTTATATTTATTAGAGACTTTATTAAACAATGTCTGCATTTTAACTTTATCAATTAACTGTTTCAAAATCAAATGATAAATAATTCGATATTCAGATACTTTTTAGTAATTATTGCTTCACAATTCTCTACAATATTGTATTCCCAATCAAATCAAAATTTCAAACCAATTGATGTCTTTAATCTAGAATATGTTTCTAATCCAAAGATTTCTCCTGATGGGGAAAAAATTCTATATGTAAGAAACTTTAAGGATATAATGACAGATGAAAATTATTCAAATATTTGGATAGTAGATTACGATGGCTCAAATAATACAGCAATTACAACAGGCAATCAAAAGGATTATGACCCAACATGGTCAAAATCAGGAGATAAATTTGTATTTAAGTCAGATATTGATAGTACTGTTCAATTATACTTATATACACTATCTCAAAATTCAAAACAAAAACTCACAAATTCGCAAAACTCAATCGAACAAGTAAGTTGGTCAGATGATGACAAATATCTTGCTTTTACATCTTTTGTTGAGAAAACTAAGGATCATTTTATAGAAATGCCAGAAAAACCTAAAGGTGCTAAATGGAATGATCCAGCAATAGAAATTGATAACATTAAATACCGAAGTGATGGAAAAGGATATTTAAATCAAGGGTTTTCACAAATTTTCATTCTACCTGTAGAAGGTGGTACTCCAAGACAAATTACAACTTTAAAAAATGATGCAAAATCTCCAAAATGGTTGTCAAAAAGTGAGATAATATTTTCATCAAATCTTCATGAAAATTCAGATTTAGAGCCTAGGAATTCAGAGTTATATGTTATTGATATAAAAACTAAAAAAATTAAGGTACTGACCAAAAGAAAGGGACCAGACTTCTCACCTCAGGTTTTTCATGATAAGTCTAAAATTGCCTACTTAGGTTTTGACGAAAAGTATTTAGGATATCAACAGAATGACTTATACATTATGTCAAGTGATGGGAAAAATATTCAAAATGTTTCAAAAAATTTTGATAGAAACATAACTAATATAAAATGGGCCAAAGATGGTAGGGGACTTTATTTTCAATACGACGATAAAGGTATGACCAAGCTTTCATATATCTCAAGCTCTGGAAAAGTTAAAGATATTGTAAATCAACTTGGTGGATTATCAATTGGGCGTCCCTACAGTGGAGCTAGTTTTAGTGTTTCAAAAAATGATAGATATGCTTTCACCTTTGGAAATGTTTACAATCCATCAGATTTAGCTGCTGGATTCAACGGAAGGTACAATAGACTTACTTTTTTAAATAAAGATTTATTTGATTATAAAAAACTTGGTGAAGTTGAAGAGGTGTGGTTTGAATCATCTTTTGATAAAAGACAAATTCAAGGCTGGATAATAAAGCCACCTAATTTCGATGATTCTAAAAAATATCCTTTAATATTAGAAATTCACGGTGGTCCTTTTTCAAATTATGGATTTAGATTCTCAGCGGAAATGCAACTATTTGCTAGTAAAGGCTATGTAGTCTTGTATATAAATCCAAGAGGGAGTACTAGTTATGGAAGTGAGTTTGCAAATCTAATACACCACAATTATCCCAATCAAGACTATGACGATCTCATGTCCGGTGTTGACCATGTAATTAAAAGGTCCTACATAGATGAAAATAATCTATTTGTTACTGGTGGAAGTGGAGGAGGTGTTTTATCGGCTTGGATAATAGGTAAAACAAATCGATTCAAAGCGGCTGTAGTTTCAAAACCTGTTATTAACTGGTATAGCTTTGTTTTGTACGCAGATAATGTGAATGTGTATTATAAATACTGGTTTCCTGGCCTTCCATGGGATAACTTGAATCATTATATGAAACGATCCCCAATTTCATATGTTGGAAATGTTAAAACCCCAACAATGCTATTGACTGGCGAGGAAGATTACAGAACTCCAATAGCAGAAAGTGAACAATTTTATGCTGGATTAAAACTTAATGAAGTTGAATCAATGCTTGTTCGTATACCTAACGCGAGCCACGGAATTGCAAAAAGACCGAGCAACTTAATTACAAAGGTAAATGCAATTATTGCTTGGTTTGAAAAATATAGATCTAAAAAAAGTAAGCAGTAGAGTATAGAAAAATCCATCAAACAGGAAAACTTAAATTAGAAATAGATAAATTAAAAGTGTTTACCATGATAAAGATATTTCAACAACAAAAATTTTCATTTATTGAATAATTATTACTTGCTTTTACCGATTCTTTTGTTTTGTTTTTGTCAAAAAACTGATTGTGTTGAAATAACTAGAAAACAGAAAAGTGGGAGTAATTTTTTATTTTTTTTTGAAGATGAGTATAACCCCCTCTTTAACAACCCAACTGTACTTGACCAATATGGGGCAATTCCATCAGGTTCTGTAAGTGAAGAAGTGTATAATAATTATGACGTAGGTGACATTTACTGTATAGAGTAGATATCAAAATAATATTAATTAAACACGTTGAGAATCTTATGATTTCAATTTAATTCTTGCAAGTACATTATCGGATGTAAGATATAGGTAACTCTCATCAGAATCAAAAGCACAATTTGCAGTTGCTTTACCTGGCATGATAGTGCCAAGATGTTTCCCTTTCGAGTCCAAAAGAAGAACACCGCCAGGCCCAGTTGTGAAGATAATTCCAGAGGAGTGAAGTTTAAGGCCGTCAAAAAGACCGACTCTATTCTTACTTAACTTGTTACCATCAAAAAAAACTCTTTCATTTACTAGCCCATTTTTATTATTATCAAAAGCTATAATTACATTATTATCTTTATCGGAATTACCAACATAAACTGTTTTTTCGTCTTCTGAAAGAATAATTCCATTTGGACGTTTCATACTTTTAGAAAGCAATTCAATTCCCTTTGATTCACTCCATTTATAAATTCCATTAAAATTCAATTCTTTAAGTGGATCATCATCCTGAATTTTCAATCCATATGGTGGATCAGTGAAATAAATTGATCCACTTTTATCAAAAACTAAATCATTTGGACTATTGAGTCTTTTACCTTCATATTTTTCAACAATTATATCAAAGGAAGGTTTTTTAAAATTCCATTTTTTAAGGCGAGCAATAGTTCTATCCCCGTGCTGACACAATATTAAATTTCCATTTTTGTCTAGAGCTAACCCATTGGATCCATCTAATTTATTTGTTGGAGAATAATTTGTCATTCCACTAGGCTCTAAAAAAATACTTAAGCCTTTTTTCTCATTCCACATATAAACTTTGTTATTAGGTACATCTGAAAATAAAACTCCATTTAATCTGTCAACCCAAACTGGCCCTTCAGCCCAATCAAATCCCTCTGCGAGTAATTCAATTTTAGCGTTTTTATCTATTAGGTCTTCCATTCTCGGATCTAAGAATTCGAGAGAACCAATTTTAGTTTTTTGACTTTGTAAAACCAAAAAACTTAGCATTAAGCATATTGATAAATATTTTTTCATGAATTCAATTTAAAAATTATATTCTGATTTTTAGATCACAACTATAAACTATTTTGATTTTTACTCCTAACAGTAAAATAATATGAAAATTTTTTGTGAACAGCTTTAAGACGTTTTAATAAATAAGTATATTGATATCTAATACTAGTGTAAAATTTATGGAAAACAATTATCTCAGCCGTCGAAAATTTAATACTAAAATTCTTATAGGTGCTTTTGGTTTAGGTGCTTCGCATAGTTTATTTGCTCAAAAAAAAATTATTTTTAAAAAAGAAATTGATTGGTTTGATGCAAAAGACATTGGAGTAGAGGGAAAGGGGTGGACAGATACCAAAAGATATTTTGACCGTTTACCATCGAAAGCTGAGGGTATTGTTCGAAATCCGGTATGGAACCTCTCTCGACATTCTGCTGGAATGTGTTTGCGATTTGAAACTGACTCCCCAAATATATATGTTCGTTATAAATTATATTCAGAAAGGCTTTCGATGACTCATATGCCTGCAACTGGAGTAAGTGGAGTCGATTTATATGCTGAAGATGGTGAAGGTATTAGCCGTTGGGTTAATGGGGTAGGAGCAGAAGATCAAAAAGTTGACAAAACATTAGCTCAAGGATTAGCCCCTGGTTCCCGAAGATATACATTGTATTTTCCTTTATATAATGGGGTTGATAAAATGGAAATTGGTGTTGAAAAAGGTAATTTTTTTAATCCACTGCATCCTCGAAAGGAAAAACCAATTCTTTTTTACGGAACTTCTATTATGCATGGTGCTTGTGCATCAAGACCTGGGATATCATTTCCCGCTATTTTAGGAAGACGTTTAGGGCGACCCATTATTAATCTAGGCTTTGATGGAAACGGTATTATGGAACCAGAAGTTGCGTCTCTTCTAGCTGAGTTAGATCCTTGTGTATTTGTAATTGACTGCCTCCCAAACATGAATGAAAAAAGTGTTTCAGAGAGAACGATCCCATTAGTTAAAAAGTTGAGAGAAACAAATAATAAAACACCTATACTTTTAGTTGAAGACAGGAGTTTTACAAACACATCATTTTTTCCTTCAATCAAGTTGCACCACCAAAAGAGCAGAAGAGCACTAAAAAAAGCATTTGCAGAGTTGGTTTATTCAGGAGAGGTGAATTTATACTATTTAGATGGAGAAAATTTGTTGGGTAGAGACGGTGAGGGTGCTACAGACGGATCACATCCAAGTGATTTAGGAATGATTCGATACGCAGATGCTTATGAGCCAGCATTAAGGTCTATCTTAAAACAGTTTTAGATTTATAAATTAAACCCCCACTACTAGCAGGGGTTTCCAAAGGATATAGCGGAGAAAGAGGGATTCGAACCCCCGGAGGTGTGACCCTCAACAGTTTTCAAGACTGCCGCATTCGACCACTCTGCCATTTCTCCTTAAGGGAGATAAATATACATTGCTTTTTCCGATTAGAAAACATTTCATTAATTCTCTTTTAATATAGTTAGAGTCATAGTTTTGTATATTTAAAAATCATATGGATGCTACATTAGAGCTAGTAATTTTACTTGCTATCGGATTTTTAGCAGGAATAGTTAATACCCTTGCAGGAGGGGGTTCATTATTTACACTTCCGATTCTGATTTTTCTTGGATTGCCTCCGCAAATTGCAAATGGAACAAATAGAGTTGTAATTGTAGCACAATCTTTAAGTGGATCGATAGGTTACTCTAGTAAAGGAATTTACTCATATCCATTTAATATATATCTAGGTATAAGTGCCAGTATTGGAGCGTATATTGGTGCCAAAATAGCTTTAAATATTGACGGAGAGATTTTCAATAAAATATTGGCTGTAATAATAATTATTGTTGGAGGATTAATCTTCATCCAAAAGAAAAAATTAACAAACTTTATTAATGAGCGGACTTCTGGAAAATATTTATGGTTAAGCATTTTAGTTTTTTTTGTTTTTGGTATTTATGGAGGCTTTATAAATGCAGGAATAGGCATACTTATAATGTTATTTCTTAATAGATTAAACCAGATGTCTCTAGTAAAAAGTAACGCAACTAAAGTGTCTGTTGTTTTTATTTACTCATTTTTTGCTTTATTAATCTTTGCTTATAACAATTCAATAGATTGGCAAATGGGTATATCTATGGCTGTAGGTTCAATTTTTGGTGCATGGTTTGCAAGCCGTTGGTCTGTTAAAAAAGGTGATAATTTGATTCGTTATGCAGTGGTTGTAAGTACCGCAATAATTTCAATAAAACTTTGGTTTTTTTAACTCTAGTAGCTTTTATATCCTTCAATGCTGATCCCGTAACCTGTTATAGCAATTCTTCTTTGTTGCTTTGAATTACTAATAACCTTAAGTCTTGTGATTCCTATGTCATGTAAAATTTGTGCACCTATTCCAAAATCTTTATTATCCATTGGCATTGGAGGAACTTGATCATGCTTGCCTTTACGTTGCATTTGTTTTAAACTCTTAATTCTAGCTAAAAGGTTTTCTGGATTATCATTTTGATTAATAAATAAAATCGCTCCTTTTTCTTCATTATTTATTAAATTAAAGATATCGTCTAATCTTTGATTTACTGCACCGGTAAGCATTCCCAAGATATCGTTTGTAATTTTTGAAGATTGAATTCTAGTTAAAACAACCTCATTTTTCTCCCAATGTCCCTTGCTTAAAGCTAAATGAACATTACCATTTGTGGTCTGATGGTATGCTCTCATTCTAAAAGTTCCATAACGCGTTTTAACCTCATGATCTACTTTTTTTATAATCAGACTGTCATGTTGCATTCTATAAGAAACTAAATCTTCAATAGACACAATTTTTAAATTTAATGTTTTAGCTACATTAACAAGTTGGGGAAGTCTTGACATACTTCCATCTTCATTCATAATCTCGACTATAACTCCAGCAGGTACAAAACCGGCAAGTCTTGCAAAATCGATAGCTGCCTCAGTATGACCGGTTCTGCGAAGTACACCCCCTGATTTTGCAATAAGGGGAAAAACGTGTCCAGGTTTAGATAGGTGAGAAGGCTTTGTTTTCTTGCTAATTAGTGCTTTAATTGTTGAGGCCCTGTCAGCTGCAGAGATGCCCGTAGTTACTCCCTTGCCCTTTAAATCGACCGAAACCGTAAATGCTGTATCCATAGGATCAGTATTGTCTGAAACCATTTTTCCTAACTTTAGATCTTGACAACGTTCTTCAGTTAGTGGTGTACAAATCAATCCCCTTCCATGTGTAGCCATAAAATTAATGAGTGTTGGAGTAATCTTTTCTGCCGCAGCAACAAAATCTCCCTCATTTTCTCTATTTGCATCATCAACAACTATAATTACCTCACCATTTTTGATGGCATTAATCGCTTCTTGAATACTATTTAATTTAATTTTATTTTCGGTCATGTTCTTTTTTGAAAAGGGAGTTTTTTAAATAGGTTCAAAATTGGGGAATATATGTTATAAATACTAATAAAACCTTTATCTGATGAAGCTCTTTTAGTTAAAATATAGGAGAAAGGAGCTAAAACAATAGTCGAAAGCCAAGTAGCAATCAAGGGGGGAATACTACTGTCTTCTGCGGCATTTTTGCTAAACAGACCGATGTAGTGATATGTTAGAAATATAATGACAGAGAGCACTAAAGGAAGACCTAAACCTCCTTTTCTTATTATTGCCCCTAATGATGCCCCAATTAAAAACAACAATATAGATACGAAAAGTAAAGTATATTTTTCTTGGAGTGTGATTTTGTGCAAATTAATTAGTTTTTGATATGCAAAAAATTGTCCTTTTTTTGCGTTTAAATCATTTAATGAGTTTCTTACCTTGGTTATTCCTTGGCTATAAACGGTGCTTTTTTTCCAATTTTCATCAGTCACTATAAACTCTAAAACATGTTCAGGCAAAACTGCTTTTTCATTGTAAGACTTTGTTTTACTAATAAATGAGGATAAAGAGCTTGTTTTTGAAAAATTATTATAAAAAATACTTTTCTCCTCTTCAAAAGAACTCTCAAGTGTATCAATACTGGTGTTTAATTGATTAATTTTTTGCATTCGAAAAGATGTTTTTATGTTCTCCTGATCCAAATCAATATTATTAAATTGTGATAAATCAATATTCATTTCATATTCTTCAAAAGAAACTTTTGCATGAGGAATCCTATTTCGCTCTTGGATCTTTTTCGGAATAAATTCTTCATATCGGTTACCATTATACAAAACCAATTTAAGATTTGGTTCTGTTGGCTCATTTTTCATTTCTCCCCGCTCAGCCTTTATAACTATATTATTTTGTTTATTTGGTGTGTATTCATGAATAATTACATTTTCTAAGAACCGATCATTATCACCATATTTTTTTTCAACCTTGATATTGTATAATCCAATTTCGTTAAATATACCCTCTCTAATCGCAAGTGTTGGTTTTAACTTTGCAAGATTTTTTCTTAGATTATAAGATTTTAGCTCGCCATATGGAATTACGTGGTTTGAAAAGAATAAAGTTCCAATACCTAAAAATAAATGAAAAATAGACAAACTTAAAAGGGCTCTTTGCAAAGAAATACCTGTGGATTTCATAGCAGCGAATTCGTAATTTTCTGACAAAGTTCCGAAAGTCATCAAAGAAGCTAGTAAAACTGACAATGGAAGAACTAGCGGAATCAATTTAGGGGAGTAGTAGACTAAAAATTTCCCAATTATTAATATATCTAATCCCTTTCCAGCCAATTCATCAATGAAAAGCCAAAAAGTTTGGATAATAAAAATAAACAAACATATTCCGAATACACTAACAAGTCTTATTAGGTAGCTTTTAAGAATGTATTTATCTATAATTTTCACGCTTTTAATTATTTATGTAGTAATCAGGATATTTATTCTTATCAAAAAGAAAAAAGTCATCTCTAAGATTAATATTAGTTTTAATATTTTTTAATGTAAGTGTTGTTCGGGTATCATATCTACCAATTTCTATTAAACGATAAATAAGTTTAGTTCTCATATCAATTCCAAGTAACAAATACTTTAATTCCTTTTTCTCCTCATTCGGTATAAGCTTAATAAATTGAACAGGTGTTCCCATAACATTTTGTTTTATGTCCCATTGGTAAGCATAATCTTTTTTATAAATTGTTAAGATCTTAGATGGATTGATTCCAAGCTCCGATTCTTCCTCTGGATCACTGATTGTAATTTCTTCATTTTCAGGTACAATAGTATAAGTCATTTTCCCATCAAATAACTGCTCAAAACCCAAGAAATTTATTCTATATAAATCCTTACTGATTGTTACAGATCCATTAGTTTCCTGCCTGATATTCTCCGGTCTATTTTCCAAAACATATGTAAAATCAAATTTCATATTTTTAAATGAAGAAATTTTACCTGAAACTTCATCTAACAACTTTCTAGCAGCCTCAGTATTTTGGGATAATAAGGGATGACTTAAAAGTAAAATAAAAAGGAATATTTTTTTTTTCATTGAATTTTATTTAAGATGAGTTGCTAAAGTTGATCATCTAAAAGACGATTTAATGTGGTTAAATCCGATATTAAGACTTGACGAGCCTTACTTCCTTCAAATGGTCCTACTACGCCAGCAGCTTCCATCTGGTCAATAATTCTTCCTGCTCTGTTATATCCCAACTTTAATTTTCTTTGTAATAATGAAGCAGATCCCTGTTGAGCAGTTACAATTACTTCAGCAGCTTCTCGAAATAATGAATCGCGCTCACTTGGGTCTATTTCAATACTAGAGTTGTTTTCTTCCCCACTATACTCTGGAAGTAAATGTGCCTGAGAGTATCCCGTTTGACCTCCTACAAATGATGAAATACTTTCAACCTCTGGAGTATCAACAAATGCACATTGAATTCTAGTTAATTCATTGCCTTGGGTGTATAGCATGTCGCCTCTACCAATTAATTGATCAGCGCCACCACTGTCTAGTATTGTACGTGAATCGATTTTTGAAGCAACTCTGAAAGCTATACGAGCTGGAAAGTTGGCCTTAATTATTCCAGTAATTACATTTACTGAGGGCCTTTGAGTTGCAATAATAAGATGAATACCTATAGCTCTAGCTAATTGAGCTAAACGCGCGATTGGAGTTTCAACTTCCTTACCTGCAGTCATTATCAGGTCAGCAAATTCATCTACAACCAGTATTATATAAGGTAAAAAGTTATGACCGTCTTTAGGGTTTAGTTTTCTTTGTTTGAATTTTAAATTATACTCCTTTATATTTCTACACATTGCATTTTTTAGAAGTTCATATCTATTATCCATCTCAATACACAATGAATTTAGAGTATTAATAACCTTTGTATTATCTGTAATAATAGCTTCTTCAGTGTCGGGTAGTTTAGCCAAATAATGACGTTCAATTTTACTGTAAATATTTAATTCTACTTTTTTAGGATCAACTAAAACAAATTTAACTTCGGCTGGATGTTTTTTGAAAATCAGTGATGTCAAAACTGCATTAAGCCCCACAGATTTGCCCTGACCAGTCGCACCCGCCATTAACAGATGAGGCATTTTTACAAGATCCACGACGAATGTTTCATTACTTATTGTTTTTCCTAGAGCAATTGGGAGTTCCATTTCTGCATTTTGAAATTTAGTAGAAGTAATTACAGATCGCATTGAAACAACAGTTGGATTTTGATTTGGAACTTCTATTCCTATTGTACCCTTCCCAGGAATGGGTGCGATAATTCTTATGCCAAGCGCAGAAAGTGAAAGTGCAATATCGTCTTCTAAACTTTTGATTTTTGAAATACGAATTCCAGCATCTGGGACTATTTCATAAAGTGTTACAGTTGGACCAATTGTAGCTTTAATATTTGAAATTCCAATTTTGTAATTATTTAACGTTTCAACAATTTTATTTTTATTTGCTTCGAGTTCTTCTTGGTTTATTTTTATTCCTGTCTCTCCATAGTTTTTCAAAAGATCTAAGTTGGGCATTTTAAACTTGCTAAGCTCTAGTGTTGGATCAAAAAAACCTTGTTTTTTAATCAGATCATTAGCAATCTTATCATCAAAAGTTTCTTCTTCTTTGGCAGTTTCAACTTCCATTACTAATTCATCTGTTTTTACCAAATGTTTTTCAAAAAATTTCTCTTTTGTTTTTTCTTTTGAATTTTTAAATATTTCAGGACTATTTTTTTCTTTTTCATTTTGGCTGGAGTCTAATGGTATAGATTCACTAAAATTTTCATTTAAGTTTTCAGTTTTGTTTTTTTTGTTCCAAAGTTTACCCCACCAAAGGTGGATATTTTCTGGCGTCCATTTTAATTGAATAACAATAAAGCACATAAAAAAGAAAATTAGAATTGCCAATACACCAATTTCTCCAACGTAGGTCTTTAAAAATAAATTTAATTCATATCCTACAATACCACAGTATATTGGATCTGAAGGAAATAAATATCCTAAAAAAATAGTCAGCCAAATTATATGTGAAATACCCCAAGACCAATTGGAAAGTATTTTTTCTGTATTTCTATCAAAAAATAACTTAAAACCACTCAAACACAGTAGATATGGGAAAAGTAAGGATGCAAAGCCTACTCCTTGATATATAAATAAATGACTTACTAATGCACCTACCTTACTTAAAATATTTTTTGCTGGAACTGATCTATCAAAAAAAGACTCTAGAGAACTATAATCTTCTTTCCAATTAAGAGAATAAGAAACAAATGATATTATCAAAAGTAGACCTAATAAGAATAGCCCTCCTCCAAATAATACTTGACGTTGACGTCGAATTTTTGGATCAGTTTGAGAACTTTTTTCCTTTTTTGTCATTAATTTAATTTGTAATTCAAAAATACAAATTCAATTGCAAAGTGTTAGATTAAAAATCTTTGCAAAACCTGAAATACCAAAAATCAAGACATTAATATTTATATAAAATAAAACCCGGTCAAAACCAGGTTTTATTTAGTAAATATTAGTGATTAGCATAAATCAAAGCGGTCAGCATTCATAATTTTATTCCATGCTCTTATGAAGTCTACTATAAATTTTTCATTATTATCATTTTGCGCGTAAACTTCAGCTATAGCTCGAAGTTCAGAATTAGAACCAAAAACAAGATCTGTTCTTGAAGCTGTTCTAACTATTTCACCTGTTTTTCTATCTTTTGCTTCATAACTGTTGTAGCTAGTCGCACTCCACTCAACGTCCATTGAAAGAAGTATTTTGAACCAAGTGTTATTTAGTTTACCATCAGTCCACATGCCGTCTCCAGTAAATGAAATCCCCATGGCACGTAAACCTCCAGTTAAAACTGTCATTTCTGCTGGCGTTAGTCCTAAAAGTTGAGCTTTATCAAGAAAAATTTCTTCTGGACTTACAGAGAATTCTTTTTCAGAGTAATTTCTTAGACCACAAGCTTTTGGTTTAAGAAGATTAAAAGATTCTATATCCGTATTTTCTTGAGTTGCGTCACCTCTACCAGTAGTCACATTAACTTTGTGCCCACAAGCTTTTTCAATACCAACCGCACCACCAATAACAATTACGTCTGCAATACTAGCGTTGTATTTATCAGCTATTTTTTCATAGACATTAAGTACTTTCTCAAGTTCGTGTGGTTTATTGACATCCCAATTTTTTTGCGGTTCTAAACGAATTCTTGATCCATTTGCTCCACCACGATTGTCTGAACCTCGAAAAGTTATAGCACTTGAAAGAGCTGTATTTACCATCTCCTGAATACTTAAACCTGAATCAGATAATGTTTTTCTAATGACATCTTCCTCATTAGAGGTAAGTAGCTTACCTGTAGGTGTAGGGTCTTGCCAAATGTATTCAACGTCTTTATAATCCCCACTGACATAATTGCTTTTTGGTCCCATATCACGGTGCAATAATTTGAACCAGGCACGGGCAAACATTTCACCAAACTCCTCAGGGTTCTCCAAAAATCTTTCACAAATCAATCTATATTTAGGGTCGACTTTTAGTGACATATCTGCCGTTGTCATCATTGGTAAGACTTTTATGTCACTTCCATCAACCTGAGGAACCATGTCTTCCTCTGCACAGTTAATGGGATGCCATTGCCACGCTCCAGCAGGGCTCTTTTTACATTCCCATTCATATTTGAAAAGTAATTCGAGATATCCCATATCCCATTTTATCGGATTTGTTGTCCACGGCCCTTCAATACCACTCGTAATTGTATCAACACCTATTCCAGATGCATATTTGTTTTTCCAACCTAAGCCCATCATTTCTATTGGAGAGCCTTCAGGTTCAGCTTCAACAAGTGCTTCATCACTTGCTCCATGTGCCTTACCGAAAGTATGACCTCCAGCAGTTAGAGCGACAGTTTCTTCATCATTCATCGCCATACGCTTAAAAGTTTCCCTTACATCTTGAGCAGATAATGCTGGATCCGGAATTCCATTAGGTCCTTGAGGGTTTACATAAATTAAGCCCATTTGGACTGCAGCCAATGGATTTTCAAGTGATTGGCGAGTATCTCCGTAACGTTTATCTCCTAACCATGTATCTTCTGCACCCCAATAAATATCTTTTTCTGTTTGCCAAATATCTTCTCTACCCATAACGGTCCCATGGTTTGGTCCACCCATGTCTTCTATAGCAACATTTCCAACAAGCACAAGCAAATCAGCCCAAGACAATTTGTTTCCGTATTTCTCCTTTATTGGCCAAAGCAAGCGTCTTGCTTTATCCAAATTGCCGTTATCGGGCCATGAATTTAATGGAGCAAATCTTTGCGCACCTGTAGCTGCCCCACCACGTCCATCACCTGTCCTGTATGTTCCAGCTGCATGCCATGTCATACGGATAAAAAAGGGTCCATAATGGCCATAATCAGCAGGCCACCAATCCTTAGAATCCTTAAGCATTGTTTTAATATCATCTTTAACAGCGTCAAGATTGAGTTTTTTAACTTCCTCCTTATAATCTAACTCTGGAATTGGGTTACTTCTGTCCCCATGTTGCCTGAGTATGTCGAGGTTTAATTGATTTGGCCACCAGTCTTTGTTTTGTGTCCCAAGATTCGGAGTTGTTGTTGACCCATGGAATGGGCATTTGGTTTCGCTCATAATGGTTTAAATTTTTAATAAATTTAATAAACCTCTACCAAGTTTCTAAAATTTTTACTTGTAAAATTACTTATGTATTAATAAATTTTTCCTATGATGTAGTTTTTGTAAACTGCAGATTTTGACCTAGCTTTTTTTCAAAATTTTAATATTTAATGCGGCATAAAGCAATGTCATAAATGGACTAACCCAATTAAAAATTGCAAAGATAAAATACTCTCCGACTCCCACATTTAAGACTCCGGATTGATAAGCACCACAAGTATTCCATGGTATTAATACTGAGGTAACCGTTCCTGAATCTTCCATAGTACGGCTCAAGTTTTCAGGAGCTAACTTTCTTTCTTCAAATGCTTTTTTGAACATTTTGCCAGGAATTACTATCGATAAGTATTGATCTGAGGCGGTTAAATTGACGGCCAGACAAGAGGCAACAGTACTCGCGAATAGCTGAAAAGTATTTTCAGCCCAATTTAAAAGAGATAAACTGATTCTACTAAGAGCTCCTATAGCATCCATTATTCCACCAAAAACCATTGCACATATAATTAGCCAAATGGTACCCAACATGCCTTTCATTCCACCTGACACAAATAAATCATTTAATAAAATATTAGAAGTAGCTATTTCGGTTGAAACAGTTATTGCATTCATTATTGCTTGATAGGCTACAGATCCATTCAAAACGTAAGAACCAGTAATTTCTAATAGTATTTGTGACTGAAAAAGTAAAGCAAATAGAGCTCCCATTAGAGTTCCAATTAGTAATGCAATAAGAGGAGGTGTTTTTTTAACAATTAGAACTATTACACTAACTGGGACTAAGAATAGCCACATATTAATAGTAAACTTTTCTTCAATAGCTAAAAGTAGTTCATTTATTTCAGTATTTCCAGACGTTGTTATCGTAAAACTTATAATAAGAAAAACAAATAACGTTACTAAAATACTTGGTATTGTTGTATAAGTCATATATCTGATATGCTTAAATAATTCCCCACCAGCCATTGCAGGAGCTAAGTTAGTAGTATCTGATAATGGAGAAAGTTTATCCCCAAAATAAGCACCTGATATTACAGCACCTGCTATCATTCCTGATGGAATTTCCAAAACAGTTCCTATTCCAACTAGTGCTATTCCTACTGTTGCAGAAGTTGTCCAGCTGCTTCCAGTTGCTAAAGAAATAAGCGCACAAATGATAACACTTGCTGGTAAAAAAATTGTTGGATGTAAAATTTTTAGACCAAAGTAAATCATTGCCGGTATTATACCACTTATTAGCCATGAGCCTGCAAGTGCACCAACAAAAAGTAAAATTAGTATAGCCCCTGTAACCGACTGAAGGTTTTCGGCTATTTTTGTTATCATTGTTTTGTAGGGAATTTTTTTATAAAATCCAATTATTGCAGCTATAACTCCTCCTATCAATAATATAAATTGATTTGAACCATTTAAAGCATTATCTCCATATATAAAGACATTGATTGAAAGTAGAAGAACTAGAAAGATTAGAGGAATTATTGCAAGTCCTAATGAAAGATCATTTTTTTTCAAATGGGATTCAATTAAGTTATAGTACAAGTTATAACAATTTCAACTAAAAATTGGTTAAAGAATTGAAGTAGGTTGTAAACATTTGTATTTTTGATTATAAATTGAATTTAAATATGAATAATTTTGATGTTGCAATTATAGGCTCCGGTCCTGGCGGCTACGTAGCGGCTATACGTAGTGCCCAGCTAGGCATGAAAACAGCGTTAGTTGAAAAATATGATACCCTTGGTGGGACTTGCCTAAATGTAGGGTGTATTCCATCTAAATCTTTATTAGATTCATCCCATCATTATGAGGATGCAATTAAACATTTTTCAGAACATGGAATTGAATTTGATGGTAAAGTGAAAGTAAATTTTAAACAAATGATTGATCGTAAAACTGAGGTGGTAAATCAGACTACTAAGGGAATTAATTATTTGATGGAAAAAAATAATATTAGCGTATATCATGGTATTGGCAGTTTTATAGATTCAAACCACATTAAAATCTCTTCAGATAAGGAACAAATAATTGAAGCTAAAAACATAATTATCGCAACTGGATCTAAACCTGGTAATTTGCCTTTTATTAAAGTTGATAAAGAAAGAATAATTACTTCAACTGAGGCATTAAAGTTAAAAGAAATTCCCAAACATATAGTAGTTATCGGAGGTGGAGTAATAGGTTTAGAATTGGGACAAGTTTACCGAAGGTTAGGTGCCGAAATATCTGTTATTGAGTATGCTGATAGAATTACTTCTGTAATGGATGCATCTTTATCAAGAGAGCTAATGAAAGTTATGAAAAAACAAGGGGTTAAATTTTATTTGTCTCATGAAGTTAAAAAAGTTGAAAGAAAAAATAAAGAAGTAATCATAACGGCATTAAACAAAACAGGTGAAAGTATAAATTTTAAAGGTGATTATTGTTTAGTTTCAGTAGGTAGAAAACCCAACACTGACTTACTAAATATCGAAGCAGCGGGAGTGAAAGTTGATAAATCGGGTCGTGTTGAAGTGAATCAACATTTACAAACAGCTAACTCAAATATTTATGCGATTGGCGATGTAGTCAGAGGTGCAATGTTAGCACATAAAGCTGAAGAGGAAGGGGTAATGGTTGCAGAGTTTATCGCAGGACAGAAGCCGCATATAGATTATAATTTAATTCCAAATGTTATATATACCTGGCCTGAAGTTGCTTCGGTAGGTAAAACCGAAGAGCAGCTTAAAAGCGAGGGGAAATCTTATAAATCTGGACAGTTTCCAATGCGTGCTCTAGGTCGAGCAAGGGCAAGCATGGATACTGATGGATTTGTTAAAATTTTAGCTGATTCATCAACAGATGAAGTTTTGGGAGTACATATGATAGGAGCAAGAGCAGCTGATCTAATAGCTGAAGCTGTCACAGCAATGGAGTTTCGTGCTTCTGCCGAGGATATTGCACGTATGAGCCACTCACATCCTACATACGCAGAGGCCATAAAAGAAGCCGCTCTTGCAGCTTCAGAAAATCGTCCTCTTCATATATAATTTTAATTATATTGAAAATGCCGAGGTAAATGAATTTTGAAGACTTTTATTATAAAAAAGGCTTAATTTTTTCTTTTAATTTATCTAATGCTAAATTACCCAAGCTACCAATATGTTTGTATTTTAATTTTCGATCAGGTTTAAACTTTCCTTTTTCTATAACATTTGCTAATTTTCTATAAGCGTCCCTAAATGTCTTTCCTTTTAAAACCTCTTTGTTTAGCGATTCAACCGTGAAAAGATGATCATATTTCTTTTGATCGATAATATTATTTGAGACCTTAATTTTGGGTAAACTTAAAAGTAGAATTTCCAAACAAGCTTTAGTTTCATTAATAGATTCAATTATTGCACCTTTAGCTTGTTGTAAATCTCTATGGTAGCCGCTAGGAAGATTTGATGTTAAGAGAGTTAGCTGATTTGGTAATCCTTTAATCATATTAAATTTTGCTCTTACTAATTCAAACAAATCTGGATTTTTTTTGTGAGGCATAATGCTCGAACCAGTAGTCAAATCATCAGGAAATGAAATAAAATCATAATCTTGTCCCATATAAAGACATATATCCATGCAAAATTTTGAAAGAGTATCTCCAAAAGCTGATAAAGAAATTGCAACACTTTTTTCAAGCTTTCCTCTACTCATCTGTGCAGCAACAGAATTAATCTTAAGTTCCGAAAACCCTAATATTTTAGTAGTTAAATCTCTGTCTATTGGAAATGAACTTCCGTAGCCTGCTGCACTTCCAAGTGGGTTTTGATCTGTAATTTTATATGCGCTTTGCCAAAAGTAAAGATCATCTATTAAACATTCAGCATACGCAGAAAACCATAAACCAAAAGATGAGGGCATTGCAATTTGGAGATGAGTATAACCAGGGAGTAGGTTATCTTGATATTTTTTCGCTAATGATAGAAGTAGATCAAAAAGCTTAATTATTTTGGTTTTAATTTCACTTAATTCTTTTTTAACATAAAGATGCATAGCAACTAATACCTGATCATTTCTTGATCTTGCAGTGTGAACTTTTTTTCCAACTTCTCCAAGTCTTTTGGTTAAAAAATTTTCGATTTTTGAATGTACATCTTCAAATTCCTTTTCAATTTTAAAATTTTTATTTTTTATTTCTTTTTTAATTTCATCTAAGGCCAAACATAGTTTTTTAACCTCATCATTATTTATTAATCCTACTCTCCCAAGCATTTTAACATGAGCTATTGAAGCTTCACAATCAAATTCTGCAAGTACCATATCATATTCTCGATCTTTTCCTACAGTGAAAGAGTCTACTTTTTCGTTTAAGTTATTTCCTTTTTTTTGCCAAAGTTTCATATTAAATTATTTGTTTTAGTAGATTGATATAAATTGAAATACCTTCCTCAATTTCTTTGACATAAATAAATTCATCAGAAGAATGAGAGCGAGTAGAATCTCCAGGACCAAGTTTTAAAGAGGGGCAGCTCAATGATGCTTGATCTGACAGGGTAGGGGAACCATATGTTTTTCTTCCTAGCTTTTCTCCAGCTTTTACAATTGGATGATCAATACTTATAGAAGAACTTTTTAGGTGTAGTGATCTTGCTTTTACATTACAAGGCAAAGCTTTTTGTATCACTTCATCAATCTCATGATTTTGATAGCATTCATTTACCCTGACATCGAGTACCAATTTGACTTCAGATGGAACTACATTATGCTGACTACCAGCATTAATTTGTGTGAGTGTTAGTTTTACGGGACCCAAAATTGGTGAGACCTTTTCAAAAGAAATATTTTCGATTTTTTTAATTATCTCAGGTAATTTCATAAGTGGATTATCCTTATTGGGATGTGCAGCATGACTAGGTGTTCCTTTAATTTCAATATCAAAAACAACTAATCCTTTCTCTGCAATTGCTAATTCCATTTGAGTTGGCTCTCCGATTATGGCAAAGTTAATCTTAGGCAAGTAGGGTATTAAATAACGTAAACTTTTATCCCCTGCAGTTTCTTCTTCGGCAGAGGCTACCATTAATAGATTATATTTCAAGTTTGGATTTTTGTAGAAATAATTAAAGCATGCCAAAAGAGAAACTAATGCTCCACCTGCATCATTACTTCCTAGACCATATAATTTACCATCTGAAATATCCGCTCTAAAAGGATCTCTAGTATAAGCTTTATTCGGAAGAACTGTATCGTGATGTGAATTAAGTAATAAAGTTGGTTTTTTAGGATCAAACGATTTATTTACAGCCCATAAATTATTTTCCTTTCTTTGGAAAGGTATATTAGAATCTTGAAACCATTTCTCAAGGCGTTTTGCAGTTCCTGATTCATTTTTAGAGAAAGACTCTATTTCAATCAAATCCTGTAATAGTTTTATTGCTCTTTGATTCAACATTACTTTTTAATTTTAGTAAATTGATTTTTTTGTGAAAAAATACTTGAGTTTCCAATACGAATTTCTTGAACACCCTTTTCTAAAGATTCGAAACAATTATGCAATTTAGGCATCATACCTTGGGATATAGTTCCTCTATTTTTTAGTTCATGATATTTTTTCGTATCAATGAAGGGTATAACCGAGTTTTCATCATTAATATTTTCTAGAACTCCCATTTTCTCAAAGCAATATGTTAGTATAACTTTAAAATTTTTAGATAAAGCAGATGCAATTGAAGCAGCAATTGTATCGGCATTTGTATTTAGAAGCTGTCCTTTTCTGTCGTGGGTAACTGAACAACAAATAGGAACAATATTTTGTTTAATTAGCCCTGTAAAAAATGGAATATTTATTTCAGTTAAATCGCCAACAAAACCAAAATCAATATCCTTTATGGGCCTTTTTATCGCAGAGTAAGCATTTCCGTCTGCACCAGAAATTCCCAAAGCGTTGCAAGAAATTGACTGAAGAAGTGAAACGATTTTTTTATTTATTTTCCCTGCATAAACCATTGTTATAAGGTCAAGACTATCAGAATCTGTGATTCTTCTTCCTCCTTCAATTTTAATTTCTAAACCTATTTTTTTAGAGATGTTATTAGCTTCATTTCCACCACCATGGACTAAAATTTTTGATTCTTCCAGGCTAGCAAAATCTTCTAAAAATGATATTAAAGAATCCTTATTTTCTATTACTTTTCCACCAATTTTGACAACATGTAATTTATCCATTTTCTAGTATTTTTTTTAATACTAATTGAGCAGAATATGTCCTATTATTCGCTTGTTCAATAATTAATGAATTATTACTATCCAAAACTTCATCTGATGCGACTATATTTCTTCTAATTGGTAAACAGTGCATAAATTTTGCATTATTGGTAAGTTTCATTTTTTTTGCAGTTATCATCCAGGTGTCGTCAGTTTTTAAAATTTTTCCGTAATCCGAGTATGAACACCAATTTTTAGCATAGACAAAATCGGCACCTTCTAATGCTTGTTCCTGATTGTAAACTATAGTATTATCGCCTACAATTAAGGGATTTAACTCATAGCCTTTAGGTTGAGCAATAATAAAATCACAATCTATTTTATTTGCCATCCTAACAAATGAATTTCCAACTGCATGTGGTAATGCTTTTGGATGAGGAGCCCAAGTAAGAACAATTTTTGGACGTTTTACTTTATTATTTTCCTTAATTGTGATTGCATCTGCTAAAGCTTGAAGTGGATGTGAAGTAGCACTTTCCATATTAATTACTGGTATACTCGCATATTTTTTAAAACTTTTTAGAACAATTTCTTTCTCATCATTTTCTTTGCTATTTAAACTTGCAAAAGCTCTAATTGCGACCATATCGCAATATTGTGAAACAACAGATGCAGCTTCTTTTATATGCTCAGAGCGCAAACCACTCATTTGAATACCATCCTCAAATTCTAATGCCCATGCTTCATTTGAAAAATTCATTACCATTGTTTTTAATCCCAAAAGTTGAGCTGCTTTTTGTGAACTGAGACGCGTTCTTAGACTAGGATTAAAAAAAAGCATACCTAAATTTTTTCGATTTCCAAGTGATTTAAAAGCAAATGGATTTCTTTTTAGTTCAATGGCCTCATATATAGCCTCACTCAGACTAGGCAGATCGTTAAGAGTTAGAAATTGTTCCATTTAATTATAGTTTTTTTCCATTTCCTTTTCAAGAGACTTGAAAAAATATTCAAAATGTTTTTCTTGTATTGTAAGAGGAGGTAATATTCTTATAAGATTTTTATTACTGCTTCCTCCAGTAAAAATTTTATAATCATAAATTAATTTCTTTCTCAATGAAGATACTTCAAAATCAAATTCTAAACCTAACATCAATCCCCTTCCTTTAATTTTCTTTATTTTCTTTATTGAAGATGCTTTATTTTTAAAATATTTTTCAAGAGACTTAGTCTTTTCTTGTAGATTATCTTTTTTAATGATATCTAAAACTGCAAGTGATGCTCTACACGCAAGATGGTTTCCTCCAAATGTAGTTCCAAGAAGACCGTGAGTTGCCTTTATTTTTGGATTAACTAAAATCCCACCAATTGGAAAACCGTTTCCCATACCTTTGGCCATTGTAATGATGTCAGGATTTATTTTGAATTTTTGAAAAGCAAAAAAAGTTCCTGATCTTCCAAAACCAGATTGGACTTCATCAGCCACCAGAGAGCTATGGTATTTCTCACAAATTTTTTCCATCCCATAAACAAATTTTTCATTTGGTTCATCCAATCCACCCACTCCCTGAATTGCTTCAAAAATTACTGCACAAACATCCCCTTTAGCAAGCTCAACCTCTAAAGCTGTAAGATCATTAAATGGTAAAAAAGTAACCACCTGTTGTTCATTTAATGGGGCAGTAATTTTTGCATTATCTGTTGCTGCAACGGCTGCAGAGGTTCTTCCATGAAATGAATTTTTAAATGCAACTATCCTTCTTTTTTGGGTATGAAATGAAGCTAGTTTTAAAGCGTTTTCAATTGCTTCTGCACCACTATTGCATAAGAAAAGTTCATAATTATCAAGTGAAGAATGTTCGCCTATTGCATCTGCCAATCTTTTTTGAAGTGGATTTTGAATAGCATTAGAATAAAATGCAATTTGATCCAATTGATCTTTTATTTGTTTAATATAATGAGGGTGACTATGACCAATCGATATAACCGCATGACCGCCGTACAGATCTAGATATTTCCCACCTTGATTGTCATAGACATAGACATCTTTCGCTCTGCTAGGCTTTACTTCATAAAATGGATATACGTCAAATAAATTCATTTATATTGGATTTATTATTTTTTAGCGATTTCATTTATTTTATCAAAAGATGCATTAAGACCTCTGATAAGTGATGAACTCAATCCTTGATGCTCCATTTCATTTAAACCCGTAATAGTACAACCCCTTGGTGTTGTCACTCTATCTATCTCTTCTTCAGGGTGAGTACCTGTTTCAATAAGAAGACTGGATGCACCCATAGCAGTTTGCATCGACATTTTTAATGCTATATCTGCATCAAAACCTAATTGAACACCACCTTGTGTTGTAGCTCTAATTAATCTCATCCAGAAAGCGATTCCACTTGCACATAAAACCGTAGCAGCCTGCATATGGCTTTCCTCAATAATTAAAGTTGTTCCTAAGCCATTAAATATAGCTTCTGCAATTGCTAAAACCTTTTTCCCTTTTATATTACTACACAGGCATGTCATAGATTTTCTTACAGATATAGCCGTATTAGGCATTGATCTTATAATTGGTAATTTATTTCCGATAATTTCTTCTACACGTTTAAGAGTAAATCCTGTAACCGTTGATATAACTATATGATTTTCCTTCAGATCTGGACTAATATTTTCCAAAACATTGTCTAACTGGTTAGGCTGTACGGCTAAAATCAAAATATCCGAATTTTTAACTGCCTCATTATTATCTTTTGTGATAGAAACATTTTTATATTCTTTCATAGATTCAATTGAATCTAAATTCCTTTTTGTTAAATATAAAGTTGTGTGGGTGTTATTAATTATCAGACCCTTTGCAATACTTAGGCCTAAATTTCCAGTTCCAATGACAGCTATTTTCATTTTTTTATTTTAAAAAGTTGAGGCCTTTAGTTGAAGTCCCGCATCTTCTTCCCAGCCCATAATAATATTTGTATTTTGAATCGCTTGACCTGCGGCTCCTTTGATTAGATTGTCAAGAATACTAGTGATTAATAATATATTTTCGTGTTTGTATAAATGCAAAAAACAGTAGTTGCTATTAATTACAGATTTTAAACTAATTTCATTTTCAGAGATTAATGTAAATGGATGTTCCTTGTAAAAGCTTTTATAAATCTTTTTGACATCATTAAGGCTCCCATTATATTCAGTATAACAAGTTGAAAAAATTCCTCTTGTAAAATTTCCACGATTAGGAAGAAAATTAATTTTTGGGTTACTGCCTAATTGATTTACACTTTGATATATTTCTTTTATGTGCTGATGTTTAAAAGGCTTATACCATGAAAAGTTATTATTTCTCCAACTAAAGTGGGATGTTGGATTAAGGCTAATTCCTGCACCTGTACTCCCGGTTGTAGCATTGACGTGTAAAGTACTTTTTAAATTTTGATTTTGTGCAAGTGGTAAAATAGATAATTGAATAGCTGTGGCGAAACACCCTGGGTTTGCAATAGAATCTGAGGATTTAATTTTTTCTTTTTGTAGTTCAGGAAGACCGTAAACAAAATTTCTCCCATTAAAACTGCTACCACTTTTTAACCTAAAATCATTACCTAAATCAACTATCAATGTTTTTTTAGATAAGTTGTTATTTTTTAAAAACTCTAATGAGTTACCATGACCTAAACACAGGTAGACCACATCAATATTTTTATTTATTTTTTTTGTAAATTTTACTTCTGTTTGACCCAATAAATCAGCATGGCACGTTGAAATTTTTTCACCTTCTTTAGACCTACTATAGACAAAATCTAATTCCAAAAAAGGGTGTTGAAGAATTAATCTAATAAGCTCTCCACCTGTATAACCAGAACCACCAACAACTCCTACTCTAATCATCTTTTTTATTTAAATTGTAATATATTTTTGACGAATTACCGGTTAATTTGATAAATCCTTTTGCTTCCTCAGCTGTCCAACCTTCATTAATTTCTCCATATTTACCTAATTTTGTTAACATTAAATCATGTGGAGAATCAATTCCCTCAAGTTCGTACCTGTTAGGATGTAATTTGAGATATACCTTACCGCTAACTTTTTGCTGACTACTTTCCATAAATGCCTCTAAATCTCTCATAACAGGATCTAAATAATGTCCTTCGTGTAGTTGCATTCCATAAAAATTACTTAGTTGTTCTTTTTGAAAAAGTTGCCATTTACTCAAAGTGTGTTTTTCTAAAAGATGGTGTGCCTTAATGATAATAATTGGAGCTGCAGCCTCAAATCCAACTCTTCCCTTTATTCCAATGATAGTATCACCAACATGAATATCACGGCCTATTCCAAAATCTCGTGCTAAAATTTGTAGTCTTTGAATTAACTCGAATGGTTTACCTTTTTTTCCATTAATAGCAAATAGTTCACCAGTTTTAAATTCTATTTGTAATTCTTCTGATTCAGATTTAATCACTTTACTTGGGTAGGCTGACTCGGGTAAAGGATCCCGAGAGTTTAATGTTTCACCACCACCTATGCTTATACCCCATAGTCCTGTATTAATTGAGTATTTAGCTTTCTCCCAAGATATATTTATCCCATGTGAATTTAAATATTTAATCTCACTTTCTCTTGAGAGGTTTTGATCTCTAATTAGTGAAATAATTTCAATTTCTGGAGCTAAAATTTGAAAGATCATATCAAAACGAACTTGATCGTTACCTGCTCCTGTACTACCGTGGGCTATATATTTTGCATTTATTGATTTAGCATAGGAAACTATTTCAACAGCCTGAATAATTCTTTCAGCACTTACAGATAACGGGTAGGTATTATTTTTAAGCACATTTCCAAAAATTAAATATTTAACAATTTTGTTATAAAAAGTTTCTAAACCGTCTACGTTTTTATATCTATAAGCACCTATTTCATAAGCTCTTTTCTCCATTGATTTGATATCATTATCTGAAAATCCTCCTGTATTTATACAAACTGCATGTACTTCATAGTTTTCTTGAGATAATTTCTTAAGACAATATGAAGTATCTAATCCACCACTATAAGCTAAAACTACTTTTTCCTGTTTCATTTTATTTTTTTTTGTAAAATAAATTTGATCTAATACTTTCATTTTGGTTAGTCTTTCTTTTATTTTGTTCTGGATCGTACAGCATTCCAGTACACAAACACATTTGTCTTTCTGTTCTTGTCAAGATGTCATAATTTTTACAAGTTTGACATCCTTTCCAAAATTCTGGATCATCTGTTAATTCTGAAAAGTGGACTGGCTTATACCCAAGGTCATAATTTATTTTCATCACAGGCATACCTGTTGTGATTCCGAAGACTTTAGCTTTTGGATATTTTTTGAGGGAAAGTTCAAAAACCTGTTTTTTTATTTTTCTTGCTAGTCCTTTTCCTCTGTAATTTGGAGCAACTATTAGTCCGGAATGTGCAACATATTTTCCATGTCCCCAAATTTCTATATAACAAAAACCTGCAAATTTTTCTAAATCTAGAGCTATAACAGCATTTCTATTTTCAATTTTTTTAGCAATATATTCAGGTGTCCTTCGGGCAATACCAGTACCCCTAACCTTCGCTGATTCATCGATGCAAAGACTTATTTCTTTAGAATATATAATGTGTTCCGCTTTTGCGTGTAAAATTTTCATAAATATTTAAGTGAAATGTAAAATTAGATAAAGGGGAGAAGGGCTTACCATACTCCAAAAAAGGTTACACCCCAATGGGGCGATAACGCAAGCGAAAAGTATTGGTTATCGTTGAAAATGTAATTAAACTAAAAAATTTATTTTCTAACATGATTATGCAAAATTCATGTAAAAATCTGAGAAAACAAAAAAAAAAATCTCTTTTCTCAAAATTTGAAAAGAAATTACGCTAATTCTTAAATTTGCATTTAGTTTGAAAAATGTATGTCTGAGATTAATTTAAATCTTAAAAAGCTTACTAATAAAATTATTCTTTTAGCTCATAGTGGCGGTGTGGATAGTTGTGTCCTTGGTGATATTTTAATTCGTAGTAAAATTAAATTTTCCGTGGCACATTGCAATTTTCAATTAAGAGGTGAGGAAAGTGATAATGATTTGTTATTTGTGAAAAAGTGGTGCAAAAAAAATAGAATTAAATTTTATTATAAAATATTTAATTTGATAGATTATAAGCTAAAAAATAAAAAAGGTATTCAAGAATCGGCCCGTGATTTAAGATATAAATGGTTTAATCAACTAACTACCGATAAAGGTTTTGATTATTTAGTAACGGCACATCATTTAAATGATCAGTTTGAAACTTTTTTAATAAATGCATCAAGGGCGTCAGGTATTTTTGGTTTGGTAGGAATTCCTGAATCAAACAAACTACTTAGGCCTTTACTTAACGTAACAAAAATGCAAATTCTTGATTATGCAAAAAAAAATAATTTGGAATGGCGAGAAGACTCATCAAATACAAGCGAAGATTATTTTCGTAATATAATTAGACATCAGGTTGTAAAACCTTTTGAGAATTATAAACCAAAAACTCTTAAAAATTTCAAAAAAACATTAGTACATCTTAAAGATGCTCAAGAATTTATTTCTCATCAATTTGATAAGCTTAAAAAAGAGCTTTTTATTGAAAAAAACAAACATACATACATAGAGATTGAATCTTTAAAAAAAATAAAACCATTAAGTTTCAGTCTACACCATTTTTTTTCCCCTAAGGGATTTAATTCAAAGGAAGTAGAAAAATTAGTATTTTCTTCACCCGGAAAGCTAATTCTTAGTAAAAAATATCGTTTAATTCGTGACAGAAAATATTTGATATTATCCCCCTTGTTAAAAAAAGAAATTAATGAAATCTTAATTGATCTTGACAAGAAAAATTTAAAACTACCAATTCCTATTAAATGGGAATACATTTCAAATCTTGAAAAAAAAGCACATAAAAATAATGAGGTATTTTTAGATCGAGAAACTTTGAAAAGTCCAATATCTTTAAGGAAATATAAAAATGGCGATTACTTTTATCCTTCTGGGATGAAGGGGAAAAAATTACTTAGTAAATTTTTCAAAGATGAAAAATATTCACTTTTGGACAAAGAGGAACAATGGTTGCTGTGTTCTAATGGTGAAATTGTATGGATAATTGGAAAACGGTGTGATAACAGATTTCTAGCAAGACCAAACACAAAAAATAAATTACTAATGCGCGATTTAAGATGAGAAAATGGCTCTTATTTATACTATACTGCACGACTATTAATGCTCAGATAATAGAACCTGTTAAATGGGAAACCTCTGTAAAAAAAGAAAATGATAGTATTTATACTATATATTTTCAAGCAAAAATATCAAGCGAGTGGCACCTATATTCTCAATTTTCTGATCCTAGTGGAGCTGTTCCTACGGAATTTATTTTTAATAAAAATCCTTCATATAAACTTATTAGAAATGTTCAAGAAAGTAAGCCCATAATATCATATGATAATTATTTCGAAATGGAGCTTTCTTACTTTGAATCAAATGCATTATTTTATCAAAAAGTTCAAAGGCTTAGTTCCAGTCTAGAGCCAATCAATATTGAATTAAATTATCAAGCATGCGATGATAAATTGTGTATTTTTAGAACAGAAAACTTTAAAATCAATTTAGATGGGCTCAAACAATCCTCATTCGAATTAGTCGATGATGAAAGTAAAATTCGTTCAGATGCATTGAGACTTGAACTAAAAGAAAAAGCTTTTTTAAGCGGTCCTAAAGTAGAAGAGGGAATATATTCTTATTTTAATATTTTTCTTTTAGGTTTTTTGGGCGGTTTTTTAGCTCTATTGACCCCTTGTGTGTTTCCAATGATTCCTTTAACGGTTTCATATTTTTTAAAGCAATCAAGTTCCAATTCACGTGGGCTTATTAATGCCTCAGTATATGCTATTTTCATTGTATTAATTTATTTGATTCTTAGTCTCCCGTTCCATTTTATCGATTCACTTAATCCTGAATTTCTAAATACTATTGCTACAAATATTTTCTTAAACCTTATCTTTTTTGTTGTGTTTATAATTTTTGCTTTTTCTTTTTTTGGGTTTTACGAATTGACTCTACCGACATCTTGGAGTATGCGTACAGATAATTCTTCGTCATTGAATACTTTTATTGGTATCTTTTTTATGGCATTGACATTGGCAATAGTTTCATTTTCATGTACAGGGCCTATTTTAGGTTCTTTGTTGGCAGGTTCGCTTACATCTGAAGGGGGAGCTTTTCAATTATCTATTGGTATGCTAGGTTTTGGATTGGCATTAGGACTGCCTTTTGGATTGTTAGCAATTTTTCCCAATTCACTTAAAAAGTTTCCAAAATCAGGGAGTTGGATGAATTCAGTAAAGGTAATTTTAGGTTTTTTAGAATTAGCCTTAGCATTAAAATTTCTTTCAAATGCAGACTTAGTTGCTGGGTGGGGTATTCTGAAAAGAGAGATATTTTTAGGCTTATGGGTTATTTTGACCTTTATGCTTACTTTGTACCTTCTGGGGTTTATAAAATTTCCCAACCAGAAAAAAGAAAGCATATCAAAATTTAGATATTTTTTTAGTTCACTTTCTTTTGCATTAACAATATATCTTTTAGTTGGCCTTTTCTCAAGGGAAAATACCCTTAAATTTTTGAGTGGTTTTCCACCACCAGTGTTTTATAGTTTTCGGGCCGATGAATCTGACTGTCCTTTAGGTTTAGAATGTTATAAGGACTTTGAAATTGGAAGAGAAAAGGCATTTGATTTCAATAAGCCAATTCTATTAGACTTTACTGGCTGGGCATGCGTAAATTGTAGAAAAATGGAGGAAAATGTTTGGTCAGAACCTAGAGTTTATTCCTTACTAAAAAATAATTTTATAATTATCTCACTTTATGTCGATGATAGAAAAAAATTAGATGTTTCTGACCAATTTGACTATCAATACCCTAACGGGTCTATAAGAAAAATAAATACTGTAGGTAAAAAATGGGCTACTTTTCAAGCAATAAACTTTAAGACTGCTTCTCAGCCATTTTACATACTTATGAACCCTAATGGCACTTTATTAAACTCACCAATACAATATGTAGACTCAAAAACTTTTTATAAATGGCTTGAGATTGGTTTGCAAAATCATTCAAAGATAATCCCCAAAGTGAAGTATTTAAATTTCAGCAATTAGTCCTATGTTGATTTAATATTTTAGTTAATTTAAAAACACAGAATAAAAAGGACTACTACTTTGAAAAATAAACTTCTTTTAAAGGAAGACGAAACCTTTCACCATATAAACCATCTTCTTCTCTTACTCCGCAGCCAATAACCATACTAATTTCTGCATTTTTAGGTAATTTGAGTAATGATTTTAACCTAACTGAATCAAAACCTTCCATTGGACAAGTGTCATATCCCAAAGCCGCCATGCTTATCATAAAACTTTGAGCTGCAAGCGCAGTACTTTTATGTCCTATAATTCTTATATCATTTCTTCTTACTTCACGATAGGTTACTTTTTTTAAACCTCGATAATAGGTTTTTATGTGATTGAAAAAACTTTTAAAACCTTTACTTCCTGTATATAACTTTGGTATGGCTTTTTGATAATAATCAATGGCGCCCTTAATTTTTTCTTTGTCTTTTCCTTTGTTAGAACTCTTGATAAAATTAACATTTGAATTAATTCTCTCTGGCCACAAGTCCAAACGAACAACTGGGATAACTAACTCCTGAGCAGTTTTGGCTGCAGGTTGATTAAAACAAACTCTCACCACATTTTTCAAAAAATTTTCTGACTTAATATGATAAAATTCCCATAGTTGTAGATTACTGCTTGATGGAGAGAGAAGTGCTTGCTCAATACATTTTTTTACGAGATTTGAATTTATACTTTTTTTTGGATTGTAAATTCTTACTGATCTTCTAAATTTTATTGCTTCACTAACAGATTTTTCTTTCATATTTAAATTTGCTTTAGAATTCTTTTAATAATCCCTAAAGATTTTGGGTATGGTGGATAACGTTGAGGAAGGTCAAACCAAAATGGTCTTTTTACAATTGATTTTTTGTGACTAAATAATTTAAAACTATGTTCGGCGTGATAAGAACCTATTCCACTATTTCCAATCCCTCCAAATGGTAGTTTTTGATTTGTAAAATGAATAAGTGAATCGTTGATTACGGCACCTCCAAAAGAATAATCTTTAATAAGTTGGGCAATAAACTTTTCATTATTACTGAATACATAAAACGCTAAAGGATTTTTCAATAATGACAAAACTGAGTCTAAATCCTCTAAATTATTATAACTCAAAATTGGTAAAATTGGACCAAAAATTTCTTCTTTGATTAACAAGCTATTAATTTTTGGATTATCGACAATAGTAGGTCCAAAATATAATTCATTTTTATTTCTGATTCCTCCATATAAAATATTTTGACCCTTAAGATCATTTTCCAATTTTTCGAAATGTTTTTTGTGAATTATTCTTCCATAATCTTTTGAATTTTTAACATTTGATCCAAAAGCATTTTCAATTTCAATGATTAGTGATTTTACAAGTGATTCCTTTGTTTCTGATTTTACTAATATATAATCGGGTGCAATACACGTTTGTCCACAGTTCAAAAATTTTCCCCAAATAATCCTCCTTGCTGTTTTTTTTAGAGGAGTTGTTCCGTCAACTATACAGGGACTTTTTCCCCCAAGTTCAAGGGTTATAGGAGTCAAAAAGTTTGCAGCTGCTTTTGCGACAATTTTACCTACAACTGTGCTTCCAGTAAAAAAGATATAATCCCATTGTTCTTTAAGTAACTTTTGTGCAACTTTTGCATCTCCCTCAACAACAGATACCATTCCTCTAGGAAAAACTTTTGTAAGCAAACCTTTTAAAATTTTAGATGTGTGAGGAGCAGACTCTGATGGTTTTAAAATAACTGTATTTCCAGCTGCGATAGAACCTATTAAAGGCACCAAAGCTAGTTGAAATGGATAGTTCCAGGGTGATATCATTAGAATATTTCCATATGGTTCGGAAATAATATAGTCTTGGGATGGAAAATTGATAAGGCTTCCTGATACCCTTACTGGAGCAGATAAAGCTTTTAGATTTTTTGTGAAAAAGTCAATTTCTTTTTGAATCATAAGTATTTCACTCGAAAATGACTCAAAAATTGGTTTTTTTAAATCCTTATGTAAGGCTTCGAAAATTAAATTTTCATTTTCATCTATCACTCTCTTTAATTTTTTGAGATAATTAATACGAGATTTGATCTTTTGATTTTTATTTGTTTTGAAAAACTCCTGATGTGCCCTTCTTAATTCTGCAATTTTTAGGGAATCCATAAATTTAATTTATCTAATTCAATCAAATATAGTAGAAAAAAAGAGCGTATTTTTTTAACTAGTTGAATATGTAAAAAAAAATATATAAAAATATTGTATATCAATTAGTTATAAATTATAATACACCTTTGAGTATAAGACGAGGTTAAAACAAATTAAATAAACGATAATCACAAAATATAATTTCGTTTGTATATTAACGTTCATGAAACTTAATAAATATAGTCAAGCAGTCACACAGGACCCTACCCAGCCAGCAGCACAGGCGATGTTACACGCAATTGGTCTGTCAGATGATGATTTCCAAAAACCTCTAATTGGTATAGCCTCTACAGGCTATGAAGGTAATCCATGTAATATGCATTTAAATGGACTTGCCCAAAAAATAAAAACTGGTATTAATTCACAATCTTTGGTTGGTCTAATTTTTAATACAATAGGTGTTAGTGATGGAATATCTATGGGAACTTCCGGTATGCGATATTCCTTACCTTCAAGAGATATTATTGCAGATTCTATTGAGACAGTGGTACAGGGGATGTCTTATGACGGTGTAGTTACCATTGTAGGGTGTGATAAAAATATGCCTGGAGCACTTATGGCTATGTTACGTTTGAATCGACCTTCTATATTGATGTATGGAGGAACTATTGCAGCAGGATGTCATAACAACAAAGAGCTTGACGTTGTATCTGCATTCGAAGCTTGGGGTGAAAAGGTTGCAGGAAAAATTGATGACTCTGAATATAAAAACATAATAAAAAATGCTTGTCCAGGAGCTGGTGCGTGTGGGGGTATGTATACAGCTAATACAATGGCGTCAGCTATAGAGGCATGTGGGATGTCTTTACCTTTTAATTCTTCTAATCCTGCTGTAAGTGATCAAAAAAATGATGAATGTGAAAATTTAGGTTTTTATCTTAAAAGTTTATTAGAAAAAGATTTAAAACCTCGTGATATTCTTACAAGAAAATCTCTTGAAAATGCATTACGTTTAATTGCAGTACTTGGTGGATCAACAAATGCTGTACTTCATTTTTTAGCTATAGCAAAAGCAGCCCAAATTGATCTAAGTATTGATGATTTTCAGAAAATTAGTGATTCAACCCCATTTTTAGCTGATCTTAAGCCAAGTGGGAAATATTTGATGAAAGATTTGCATGCTGTTGGAGGTGTTCCAGCAGTTATGAAATATATGTTGGAATTAGGTATGTTGCATGGAGAATGTATAACTGTGACGGGTAAAACCTTAGAAGAAAATCTAAAAGAAGTTTCTCCTCTATCTCCAAACCAAGACGTAATACTATCTATTGATAAACCAGTTAAAGAAACAGGCCATATTCGAATTTTAAAAGGTAATCTTGCTGAAAAGGGATCAGTTGCTAAAATTACAGGTAAAGAGGGTTTAGTTTTTAAAGGTCCAGCAAGGGTTTTTGATGGAGAGTTCGCTGCTAATCAGGGAATTAAATCTGGAAAAGTTTTGTCTGGAGATGTTGTTGTTATACGTTACGAGGGACCCAAAGGAGGACCTGGAATGCCTGAAATGCTTAAGCCCACTGCAGCAATTATGGGTGCAGGATTAGGTAAAAGCGTCGCTCTTATTACTGATGGACGTTTTTCAGGAGGCACGCATGGATTTGTTGTTGGGCATATTGTACCTGAGGCTCAAGAAGGTGGTGTTATAGCAATTATTCAGGATGGGGATCAAATTACCATTGATGCTCAAAAAAATACTATAAATGTTGACATTTCCGACAAAGAGATAGAAGTCAGGAAAGCAAAATGGACAAAGCCACCATATAAATTTGAACAAGGAGTATTATATAAATATATAAAAAGTGTCGCTACTGCATCAGAGGGATGTGTAACTGATTCATAAACGTATGGAAATTAAAACAAAAAAAAAATCAATGACAAATCATGATAATTCAATTAGAATTTCTGGTGCTGAAGCAGTAATAAGGTGTTTACTCGAAGAGGGAGCAGATTTGGTTTACGGTTATCCTGGAGGGGCCATAATGCCAATTTATGATGAATTATATAAGTATCAAGATAAACTACACCATGTACTTACTCGACATGAACAAGGTGCAGCTCATTCCGCACAAGGTTTTGCTCGAACCTCAGGAAAAGTTGGTGTTGCAATGGCAACATCAGGTCCAGGAGCGACTAACTTAGTTACGGGTATTGCCGATGCACAAATTGATTCTACACCAATGGTGTGTATTACAGGACAAGTTGCTTCTCATCTACTTGGATCTGATGCATTCCAGGAAACTGATATTATAGGTATCTCAACTCCAGTTACAAAATGGAATTACCAAATAACTAAGGCGAGTGAAATCCCTGAGATTATGGCAAAAGCTTTTTATATAGCTAGAACTGGTAGACCTGGACCTGTTTTAATAGATATAACTAAAGATGCTCAATTTGATTCTCTTGACTTTTCATATAAAAAGTGTATTGGTATTAGAAGCTATACCCCAACAGCAAAACTTTCTAATAAATCAATTGAAGAGGCTTTGGAATTAATCAATCAAGCTGAAAAGCCTTTTGTTGTTTGGGGACAAGGAGTAATATTGGGAAATGCAGAGGATGAATTAAAAATATTTTTGGAAAAATCTGGAATACCTGCAGCGTGGACCATTCTTGGACTTTCAGCACTTCCAACCAACCATCCCATGAATCGGGGAATGGTTGGAATGCATGGAAATTATGCGCCTAATATACTCACTAACGAATGCGACTTACTAATTGCGATTGGAATGCGCTTTGATGACCGTGTGACTGGTGATCTTAACACATATGCAAAACAAGCAAAAATTATACATTTAGAATTAGATCCTGCTGAGGTAAATAAAAATGTAGTTGTGGATGTAGCCTTAATTTCTGATTGTAAAATTTCATTGCAAGAATTAAACAAAAAAATTAAGACTAAAGTTTACCCAAACTGGATTAAACGTTTTGATGATCTTGATAAAATAGAATATGATAAAGTAATCAAGCATGATTTACATCCAAAAAAAGAAGGGCTTACAATGGGCGAAAGTATAGAAATGATTAATAAGTATTCTAAAAACGACGCAATTATAGTTACAGATGTTGGTCAACATCAGATGGTAGCTTGCCGTTATGCTAAGTTTAGCCAAACGAAAAGTAATGTAACTTCTGGAGGCCTTGGGACAATGGGTTTTGCTCTACCTGCAGCTATTGGAGCTAAAATGGGAGCTCCCAGACGAGAAGTTGTTGCTGTTATAGGAGATGGAGGTTATCAAATGACAATACAAGAATTAGGTACCATTTTCCAACAACAAATTGCCGTTAAAATTGTTGTTTTAAACAATGACTTTTTAGGAATGGTTCGCCAATGGCAGCAGCTTTTTTTTGACAAACGCTATGCTTCGACAGAAATGGTCAATCCAGATTTTGTAACAATCGCTAAAGGCTTTAGGATTAAAGCTAAACGAGTGGAAAAACGAGACGATTTAGAAACTGCTATTAGCGAAATGATAAATTCAAAAGAACCATATTTCCTTGAAATTTGTGTTGAAAAAGAAGATAACGTATTTCCAATGATACCTTCAGGTGCAAGTGTTTCAGACATACGGTTAGAATAATATGAAAAATATCACATACACAATATCAGTATATGCAGAGAATAATGTTGGTTTGCTCAATCGTATTTCTGCAATTTTTCTAAAGCGCCACATAAATTTAGAAAGCTTTTCCACATCTGCATCAGAAATTCCAGATGTATTTCGATTTGTAATTGTTGTTAATACAGATGCAGACAGGGTTAGAAAAATTGTTCAACAAATTGAAAAACAAGTTGATGTTATTAAGGCTTTTTACCATACTGATGAGGAGACAATCTTTCAAGAAAATGCATTATATAAAGTAAAGTCAAGCTCATTATTCGAAGAACGCCATATTCAAAATATTATCAAGTCAAGTCATGCAACCATTGTTACAGTTTCTCCAGAATTCTTTGTAATTGAATTAACTGGCTTTAGAGAAGAAACTGAACAATTAAGAAAAGATTTGACATCATACGGGCTATTACAATTTGTTCGTTCAGGGAGGATTTCAGTAACAAAAGCAAAGATGGGTATATCAGAAATTTTAAATACTTTTAAAAACACGAAATAGTAAAAATTATGTCAAATTATTTCAATCAACTATCACTGAGAGAGCAACTTCGCCAATTAGGGCAATGCAGATTTATGGAATCATCAGAATTTGAAGGAGGTATTTCAGCTCTTAAAGGAAAACAAATTGTAATTATAGGCTGTGGAGCTCAAGGCTTAAACCAAGGATTAAATATGCGTGATTCAGGTTTAAAAATCAAATATGCACTTAGAGAGGATGCTATTAAACAAAAGAGAGCTTCTTACGCTAATGCAACAACAAATAACTTTGAAGTAGGACAATATAAAGAATTAATACCATCTGCAGATCTTGTTATTAATCTAACTCCAGATAAAAATCATACTTCAGTTGTAGAAGAAATTATGCCTTTAATGAAAAAAGGAGCAACGTTGTCATATTCTCATGGATTTAACATTGTTGAAGAAGGTATGAAGGTACGTGAGGATCTGACTGTAATTATGGTTGCACCTAAATGTCCTGGATCAGAAGTAAGAGAAGAATATAAAAGAGGGTTTGGAGTACCAACATTAATTGCCGTACATCCTGAGAATGATCCTAATGGTGACGGACTTGATCAAGCAAAAGCCTATGCATTTGCTACAGGAGGTCATCGTGCTGGAGTTTTAGAATCTTCTTTTGTTGCCGAAGTTAAATCCGACTTGATGGGTGAGCAAACAATTCTTTGTGGCGTATTGCAAACCGGATCTATTTTAAGTTTTAACAAAATGGTAGATGAAGGAATAGATCATGGATATGCAGCTAAATTAATTCAATATGGTTGGGAGACTATCACCGAGGCATTGAAGCACGGAGGAATAACGAATATGATGGATCGTTTATCAAATCCTGCGAAGATAAAGGCATTTGAATTGTCTGAAAGGTTGAAGAAAATTTTGACCCCTTTGTTTCAAAAGCATATGGATGACATTATGTCTGGAAATTTTTCTAAAACTATGATGCAAGATTGGGATAATGATGACAAAAACTTATTGTCATGGAGAGCTGAAACTGAAAAAACAGCTTTTGAAAAAACACCAATTACAAATCAGCAAATATCGGAACAGGAGTTTTTTGACAATGGAATTTTAATGGTTGCTTTTGTAAGAGCTGGCGTTGAACTTGCATTTGACACAATGGTTGCCGCTGGTATTAAAGAAGAATCAGCATATTACGAATCATTACATGAAACGCCCTTAATTGCCAATACGATTGCTAGAAAAAAATTATTTGAGATGAATCGAATAATTTCTGATACAGCAGAATATGGTTGTTACTTATTTGATCACGCGGCAAAACCTATCTTGGCTGAATTTATGAAAGACATAAAATCCGATGTTATTGGTAATGGGAAAAATTTGGGAGATAATGGAGTCGATAATAAAAAGTTAATTGATGTTAATGAAATAATACGTTACCATCCTGTAGAGATAATTGGCTACGAATTGAGGACCTCAATGACAGCTATGAAGAAAATTTTGTAAATGCAATCACTTCCATCACTAGAAGGAGTGACCAAAGCGGAAAAAAGGCTTAAGGGTTTAATACGAGTGACTCCTTTGGAATTCAATAAACGTTTATCTAATATTACTAACTCGTCTATTCTTTTAAAAAGAGAAGATGTTCAGCAAATAAGGTCATTTAAAATTAGGGGTGCGTATAATAAAATCTCATCATTAGATGAAAACGACTTTAAAAATGGAATTGTATGTGCCAGTGCTGGTAATCATGCTCAAGGATTTGCTTTTTCATGTAAAAAATTAAAAATAAATGGTGAGGTATATATGCCAGCCACAACTCCGCAACAAAAAATTTCACAAGTTAGAATGTTTGGAGGGGATTATGTTGATATCAAATTAGTTGGAGACACTTATGATGCCTGTCAAACAGTTGCCTTAAATGCAGCAAAAAATTCCAAAAAAATATTTATTCATCCTTTTGACGATAAAATTGTTATCGAGGGTCAGGCAACAATTGCATTGGAAATGCTTCAACAAAGCTCAAGAAGTTATGATTACATAATCGTCCCAATTGGAGGAGGTGGTCTTGTCTCAGGTATTTTAACAGTCCTAAAAAAACTTTCACCAAAAACTAAAGTTATAGGCGTAGAACCTGAGGGTGCCCCAAGTATGAAGACCTCAATAAATTTAGGGAAAAGAATATCACTAAGTGAGATCGATGGATTCGTAGATGGGGCAGCTGTTCGCCAAGTGGGGAAATTACCATTCAAAATTTGTAAAGATCTTTTAGATGAAATTATTTTGGTCCCAGAAGGAAAGGTGTGTCAAACAATTTTGGATCTCTATAGTATGGACGGCATTATTGCTGAACCTGCGGGAGCATTAGCTATATCTGCATTAGATATGATAAAAAATATTATTTCTAAAAAGCATGTTGCTGTTTTACTATGTGGAGGTAATAATGATGTTTTCCGCATGCCAGAAATTAAAGAACGAGCTCTAGTTTATGGTGGATTAAAACATTATTTTTTAGTTGATTTTCCTCAACGCTCTGGTGCGTTAAAACAATTTGTTACTCAAATACTAGGGAAAAATGATGACATTACCCATTTTGAGTTTTCCAAAAAAAATTTCAGAAACAATGCACCTGCTGTTGTTGGAATTCAATTAAAAAAAGCTGCTGATTTTGGGCTTTTGGTAGAAAGAATGAAAAAGTATAACTTTCACTTCGATTATTTAAATGACAAACAGAGTTTGTTTCAATTTTTAATCTAAAATTGCAAAAAAAGAAAATGAAAAATATTATAACTGAAATACCAGAGGAACATAAAATTAAGCCCCTAGCTTGCGAGGAATATCTGGTAAATGGCCAAATAAAAAAATGGAAAGGAGCCACATCAGAGGTTTTTTCTGTTATACAAACCGATGGGGAACCCACTTTACTAGGAACAATTCCGGATATGGAAACTGATTCTGCTTTGGAAGCTCTAGATGCTGCCAAAACAGCCTTTAATCGAGGTCAAGGTTTATGGCCTACAATGAAAGTTGGAGAACGACTAAAATGTATGGAAACCTTTGTGGAAAAAATGAAATTACATCGCGAAGAAGTAGTAAAGCTTTTAATGTGGGAGATTTGTAAAAATAAATCTGACTCATATAAAGAATTCGACAGAACAATTGACTATATATATGATACTATTGAAGCTTATAAGGATCTCGATAGAACAGCAGCAAAGTTTGACAAAGAAGGAGGTATTTATGCGCACATAAGAAGAGGTCCTTTAGGCGTTGTGCTTTGTTTAGGTCCTTATAACTATCCTTTAAATGAGACTTTTTGTTTGTTAATTCCTGCAATCATTATGGGTAACACAGCTATTTTTAAACCAGCAAAACATGGTGTTTTGTTAATAGCGCCATTACTAAAAGCATTTCAAGAGAGTTTCCCACCTGGAGTTGTAAACATTTTATTTGGTAGGGGAAGAAAAATTGCTACTCCAATAATGAAGACTGGTTTAATTGACGTTCTAGCCTTAATTGGTCATAGTTCATCAGCTGTCTCATTACAAGATCAACATCCCAATAAAAATCGTTTGAGATTAGTACTTGGTTTAGAAGCTAAAAATCCAGGTATCATTCTTCCTGACGCTGATTTAGACCACACCATTAAAGAGTGTATATCTGGAACTTTGTCTTATAATGGCCAGAGATGTACTGCCCTAAAGGTATTGTATGTTCATGAATCTATAGTTGATGAATTTAATCAGCAATTTGCTAAGGCAGTGGATAATTTAAAATTAGGAATGCCCTGGGATGATGCTTTTTTGACACCTTTACCAGAACCTACAAAACCGTCATATATTCAAGAATTGATTAAGGATGCAATCGATAAAGGCGCTAAAGTTATAAATAAAAAAGGTGGTCAACTAACTGACAATTATTCCTTTCCTGCAATTTTATATCCAGTCACTGAAGATATGAAGCTCTATCAAGAAGAGCAATTTGGTCCTGTAATTCCAATTATTCCTTATAAAGAAATTGATGAACCTCTTGATGCTATGGCAGCTTCAGAATACGGTCAGCAAGTAAGTTTGTTTGGCAGAGATGTATCTAGACTAGCTCCTCTAGTAGACACACTTGCCAATTTAGTTTGCCGAGTTAATCTTAATTCTGCATGTCAAAGGGGTCCGGATGTTTACCCTTTCACGGGAAGAAAAAATTCTGCTGTGAGTACCTTGAGTGTTCACGACGCCTTACGCTCCTTTTCTATAAGAACCTTTTTGGCTTCAAAAGATACACCCTCAAATAATGAAATTTTAGAGCGCTTACTTAATTCAGAAAAATCAAACTTTGTCTCTACAGACTATTTGTTGTAGTATTCAATTAAATTTTCTTTTAAAACTTGAATAAATAAAAGATTGTTCTGTGTTAAATGGAGTTTTATGTATTTTATATTCACAGTCTATTAATTTGAAGCTGTCTTCAAAATTACTTTTTATTGTATCACAATTATATCGAGTAACTTGAAGTCCACTACACTTAAGTGGACCACGATCTGAAAATGTACTAAGTAATAGGTGATTTATAACATTCTTTCTTACAACATTCTTATAATAGTTTATATGTTTTGGTTCAGTGAGAAAATGAAAACAAGCCCTATCATGCCAAAGATTATATGTTTTTTTTGGTTTAAAGTTTAAAATATCACATGAAATCCATTCTATTTTATTTGAGATTTTTCCTAATCTTAGTTTTGCACGATTAAGGGCATTTTCTGATATATCTAAAACAGTAATATTATCAAACCCCAATTCTAGAAGTGAATCAACAACTCGACTGTCACCACCACCAATATCGATAATAGGTAAACTTTTATCTAAACTTAAACTTTCAATAAATTCTATACTGTAGGATGGATAATCTTCAGTCCAGCTAACTTCAGAAGGTCCCTTTGTTTCATATATATTATTCCAATGTTCTACACTTTTACTCATTTTATAAATTTAACCAATAATTAATTTTTAATGTCAAACTCCATGTCCTTGAAGTTATAGGGATCTTGGTTTCATTGCTATTAAATACTAAAAAAATATCAGAGGCAGGTTTATAGCGCCATTGGAACCTGGAGTTAAAATTCCAAACTCCTAGTTGTTCATTATATTGTATTAGGTTTGAAAAAAAAATCGTATTTGTAAATGTTAGATTTGCTTTTAATCCGAAAAGCCAAAATGAATTATTATTCCATGGATACGGAAGATTAATTTGGTTAAAATTTACTACAGAACTTATATCCAAAAGTGGCTGAAATCTATATCCAAACTCTCCAAGAAAGGCAGTTCTTTTTCCTTGGTTGTAATATCCACCATTAATAGCTTCCACTGAATAGGTAAATCTATTTTGAGGTTTACCCTCGTAAGATACCATTAAACTATTCCAATTATGCTCTGTACCTTCTTGAAGTATTGATATTCCATTTCTTAAAGGATCAAAATCAGATAATAATTGAATGAATTGATTTTGAAAGCCTATTGATAGACGACTTCGATTTCTAAAATTAAAGAGATATTTTAGTGATGTTAATCTGTCTTTATTATCCCAATTGGTATTAAAAAAAAATGTTTGTTCGATACTTGGACCATGCGAGAGCAAAGATTTCTCATTTTTTAAGTATATCAAATGTCCAGCTCTTGAATGTAGCTTAAAAATATTTTTTCTAGGTATAAAACCGACTTCTGCTGTATAACCTTCTGAAATATATTCCTGTTGGACTCTCCAATTCCATCTTACTGATTGATAAGCTATATGAGAAGCAAATACATTTCCTTGATTCTCCTTTAAAGAACTTAATGACTGTAAAAATAATAATTTACCATTCCATAAGTTATCTTCAGAAAAGTAGTTGTATTCAATCCCGAGATTCCTATTAAATATGGTATTAGAGATAGGTGAACTACTCGAATTAAATTTTTGCTTGTTAACAAAAATTAAACTAATGTTAGATCTATCTAAAACTTTTCTCTGTAAGGTAAAAACTCCGAAATTTTCAGAAGCTAAAGCTAAGTTTTCGTCAGACTGAGTTTGAAGATTTAGAAGACCTAGTCGCCAATTCTCATCAATATTTCCACTTAATCTTAGACCTCCAATAATAGGTACATTGAGCCCTACTCTCCTTGAAAAAAAAGGACGAATAGTTTTGTATCCAAAATTTGAAAATAGGTCTGCATTTTCTAAAAAAAATTGTCTTCTCTCAGGGAAAAAAAGTTCAAATCGATCAAGATTTGTTACCTGTCTATCAACCTCGGCTTGGGAAAAATCAGGATTAATTGTAATATCTAAGTTCAAAGCAGAAGTCAAATTATATTTTATGTCACCCCCAATTTTAAAGTTATTGCTTTCTACATTTTCATTTTTTCTAAAAGCATTATTTGCGATGTAAGGTATCAAGGAAATATTATTTTCCTGTTTTGGTGGAGGGTCCACCCAAATTAGTGCTCCTGCATAAGCTAATGATACTGAAGGAAATTGACGCGGAACAGGTGCCCAGCTTGATTTTTCACTCGCTTTTAAATCAAGCCGGCTAAAATTTATTCCCCATTCTGAACTATTTTTATCATATCGTATAGATTTGAAAGGTATAGCAATTTCACAAACCCATTTTTTTTCATCAAATTTAACCTTAGAGTACCATTTTGTATCCCAATTCAAATCTACACTTCGACCATCATACATAGTTCCATCCCATTGTGCACCATATGCATTTAAACCAAACGTAAAACCAGTAGTTTGATTATTGAATGGATCTATTGCTAAAAGGAAATTATCATTTTTATTAAATGAAAAGTCTCTTTTTAAAGATTCGACTACATATTTTCCTTTTACTGAATTATTAAAAAAAATTATTGCGACGTAAAAAAAATCATCATCAAATGTAACTCTTGCTTCAGAAAATTGAGACGCTTTTTGATTGTCTACTGGAGTTATCATAAAAAAATCTTTTCCTATATCGCATTCTTTCCAAGTTACTTCGTCAATTATACCATCAATTTTAATCTTTTCATTTGTTTTTTTAATGAGGATCTTGTAATCTTCAAAATTTATTTGTGACAAAATTAATTTTGAAAACATAAAAAAACCAAAAAAAAATCTAGCAGTATTCAAGTTAAATTTGATTGTCTATTTATTTTGTGACAAATATTTATCCCACATTGAAGCATATGAAGTCCAGCTATATTTACTAATATTTTTTTTTATGTTATTCGTGTATTCTATATTTTTTCTTTTTTCTAATAAACGAATTATTCCTTTTGCAATAGATTGTGGATCATTTTCAACTACTTCACCTGTTTTGTCTGTAATGATTGGATTCTTTAATCCATTTACATTTGATATTAATACGGGTTTGTTATAATGATATGCAATTGGAGTTACTCCACTTTGCGTTCCCGTTGTGTAAGTTTGTGCAATAATATCAGCTCCAGAAAATAGATTTTGTATTTGCTTTTTATTCATAAACTTAAAATCAAGGATAATTCTCTTTTTCAATTTAAGTTTTTCAACTAATTTGAAATACTTTTTAGGATTTTCATAGCATTCTCCTGCAACATAAAGTTTAATATTTTTATTTTTTAAAATTTTTGTACTAAATGATTTTATTAAAAGATCAAGACCTTTGTATTTCCGTATTAAACCAAAAAATAAAACATAATTAGTTGATTGCTCCCAATTAAGTTTTCTACGAATTTCATCTTGATTTATTATAGGAAGTAGGTTTTCATTAATAGGATGAAAACCAGACCATATTGGTTTTTTATATTGGTTGTTTATTTGTTTTGCAACAAACTCAGATAGTGTGGTAAAAAAATCAATCTGTTTACCGAAGAAATTAGTTAAGTCGTTATCAAAAATATTTTTTTCGTGAGGAATCCAATTATCAACTAAAGCAACTCTTATAATTTTTTCTGAAAGTCTTTTTGCCATCCAGCCATATGACATTGCTAAGAAAGGTGTATAATATCTGAAAACAACAAACTTAGGAGAACAAGATTCAACATATCTTAAAACTCTTCTCCAATAAAATGGATTGTAAGCGTGCATTAACCTAGTAATTTTTAATTTTTCTGGAACCATTTCGTGACTAAATTGTGTTTTACCGGGAAATAAAATTTTTGGATAAAGACTACTAAATGTTAATAATTCGACTTTTCTCCCTTTTTTTTGAAGTGCTAAAGCAAGTTGATGTTGTGTTTCAGCAATACCGCCTCGGAATGGATATGCAGGACCAATAAGGAGATAATCCAAATTTTTTTTCACTATTTGGTTAAAGCTAGTTTTCTGTTTGATGTATTATATTTTGCCCAAATACCCACCCCAATTGTAAAAATAAAGTAAGTAATCAAAAAATTGAATAGCCAGAAGTTAGTTTGAAGAATAATTTCTCCTTGCGCAAGATAAAATAAAGTTAAAAAAGTAAAACCTCTAAAGATTTCAAAATTTGGAGCCCAATTATAATAGTCCATTAGCGATGTAAAGCCAAATACAGTAGTAAAAATTAAAATTCCAAAATTAAGCTGAAATGCAGGTGTGAAATTGCTAAAACAAAATAGAAAATAAACTAAAACTGCGATAAGGACTATAAAATGAAGAGAACCAATTACTTTCCACTTCCAATTGTACTTAGGTGAATATTTGTCATTAATATTCAACTTACGTTTCATAACCGGGAAACGTATTTGCACATCTTTTGGACGCCACCCAGTGGGTTTGAACCAAAGCACAAATTTATCTTTCCATTTCTTGGTATACCAAGCATCTCGTGCCAATAAAAAAAAATGTTGAAAATTTATCCAAAAGGGGTTCCAGCTTGAAACAGGTTTTAAAGTTCCATAAATTGGAGGTTCACTATCTAATTCTTCTTGGAAGGTTCCAAAAATACGATCCCAGACACAAAAAATTGCAGCTAAGTTTTTATCAATGTATATTGGGTTTATGGCATGATGAACTCTGTGTTGAGAGGGGGTTACAATTATATATTCCAAAAAGCCCATTTTACCAATGTGCTTTGTATGATACCAAAATTGAGCAAATAAATGAATAGGGGTAAGTATTGAAATTACTTCTGTAGGTACACCCATAAGTGCTGCAGGGATTAAAAAAATACCTCCAAAACCTACAAGATTTGAAATACTCTGTCTTAGTGCACAAGCTAAGTTAAATTCCTCACTGCTGTGATGGATAATATGTTGGTTCCAAAAAAAATTTACTTTATGATTAATTAGATGAACAAAATATGAGGCAAGATCAATACAGATAAAAGCAATGAAATAAGTTAAAAGACTATTTTCGGCTTCAAAAATTGCAATTTTTTCAAGAATATAGGGGTATGAGATTATAATTACTGCAAGCCCAAGTATGTCTTTCAAAATATTTGTTATACCTGAGCTTAAGCTCGCTAGTGTATCCATGAAAACGTAGGATTGCTTTTTTGTTATGTGGCCATAAAGAATTTCAAAAATTACCAGGATAAGAAAGCCTGGAATTGCCCACAGCAAAACTGACGCATACTCATTCATACATATTTATTTTTTTAAAATTAATAAATTATGAACTAATGACCCATTCTCCTTTTTTTATCATCAGCTCTGCTTGCTTAAATTTTAAAGTCTTTGTCTCCCCAGTATTTACATTTTTAATTGTCACTCTTTCGTTTCTACCAATTTTTGGTTTTTCACGAACAATTGTTTCAATAATTCTTTGTTGAGAATTACTTGCTCCTGCTCCAACAGACCTTGCTTTTTGAGCCATTTCCTCAGTATTTAGGATATCATCTTTCGAAGTTTTTAGCTTTTGTTTATTATTTGATTTTTTAGCTTCTTGAATTGTAGATGCACTTTGGTTTGGAAGGCTTCCCTTTATAAGAAAAGAGATAATTTCTTTATTTAATGCAGTAATCATAGCTTTAAAAAGTTCAAAAGCCTCAAATTTGTATATTAATAAAGGATCTTTTTGCTCATGCACAGCTAATTGAACAGATTGTTTTAGCTCATCCATCTTCCTTAAATGGTCTTTCCAAGAGTTGTCAATTATCGCCAATGTGATATTTCGTTCAAAGTCATTTATTAGACTTTTTCCGTTTGTTTGATATGCTTGCTTCAAATCAGTTACAACATTTAAAGATTTTACACCATCACTAAAGGGTACAACAATTCTTTCAAATTTATTGTCAGGTCTTTCAAAAACCTCTCTTATTACAGTATATGCTGAATTTGCATTGTCTTGGCATTTATTATTGTAGTGATTTAGCAAATCACCATATAGTTTTCTAGTGATTTCGTTTTCTTCAATTTCTTCAAATTCAGATTCACTTACAGGTGAAGTCATTGAAAAATTACTGATTACTTCAAACTCAAAGTTTTTAAAATCCTTAGCCGATTTATTTATTAGAACAATTTCTTCACAGGTATCAAAAAGCATGTTCAATATATCAAGTTTTAGTCGCGAACCGTCAATTGCATGCCTCCGTCTTTTATAGATCACTTCTCTCTGGGAGCTCATAACATCATCATATTCTAAAAGACGCTTTCTAATACCAAAATTATTTTCTTCTACTTTTTTTTGTGCCCGTTCTATAGATTTTGTCATCATAGAGTGTTGAATCACTTCTCCATCCTCTAATCCCATTCGATCCATAACCTTGGCCACTCTTTCAGATCCAAAAAGACGCATTAGGTTATCTTCTAAAGAAACAAAAAATTGCGAGCTCCCTGTATCTCCCTGTCTACCAGAACGACCTCGTAATTGGCGGTCAACTCTGCGTGAATCATGACGTTCAGTACCAATAATCGCAAGGCCACCTGCATCCTTTACCTTCTGAGATAATTTTATATCAGTTCCTCTACCTGCCATATTTGTTGCTATTGTAACAATACCAGGATTTCCTGCCTCAGCAACAATTTCTGCTTCTTTCTTGTGAAGCTTAGCATTCAATACATTATGCTTAATTTTTCTTATGTTAAGCATCTTACTTAATAATTCAGATATCTCTACAGATGTAGTCCCAATTAATACTGGTCTTCCATCCGAAGTGAGTTTGCTCACAGTTTCAATTACAGCATTATATTTTTCACGCTTGCTTTTGTAGATTAAATCATTTTCATCTTTTCTTGCTATAGGTTTATTTGTAGGAATTTCAATAACATCAAGTTTGTATATTTCCCAAAATTCTCCAGCTTCAGTTATTGCAGTACCTGTCATACCTGAAAGTTTTTGATACATTCTGAAATAGTTCTGTAAAGTTATAGTTGCATATGTTTGTGTGGCAGCCTCAATCTTCACGCTCTCTTTTGCCTCAATTGCTTGGTGAAGACCATCAGAATATCTTCTACCCTCCATAATTCTTCCAGTTTGCTCATCTACAATTTTCACTTTATTGTCCATCACAACATACTCAACATCCTTTTCAAAAAGTGTATATGCCTTAAGGAGTTGATTTAAACTGTGAATACGTTCACTTTTAAGGTCAAAATCTTTAAACAACTCTTCTTTTAATTTTGCCTCTTTTTTGGGATCTTTTTCTTTTGATTCAATCTTTGCAATCTCAGCCCCAATGTCAGGTAAAATGAAAAAGTTTGGATCAGAATTATCTTGAGAGAGTACCTCTATTCCTTTGTCAGTAAGATCAATCTGATTATTCTTTTCATCAATTACAAAATATAATTCAGCATCGATAATGTGCATTTCACGATTATTATCTTGCATATAATGATTTTCTGTTTTTTGTAATAATTGTTTTACCCCCTCTTCGCTTAAAAATTTTATTAGTGCCTTGTTCTTGGGTAAGCCTCTGAAAACTCTAAGTAGTTTTATACCACCCTCATTATTGTCACCTGATTTTATTTTATTTTTTGCTTCAGCGAGTTCACTATTAAGTAGGTTTCTTTGTTTTGAAACCAGGCTGCTTACTTTAGACTTTAAAACATCAAATTCATGTCTATCCCCCCGCGGTGTTGGACCAGAAATTATAAGAGGTGTTCTAGCATCATCGATTAACACAGAATCCACTTCATCCACGATTGCAAAATTATGTTTAGGTTGAACTAAGTCTTCAATTGTGTGAGCCATATTATCTCTTAGGTAATCGAAACCAAATTCATTATTTGTGCCGTATGTAACATCTGCCCTATAGGCATTTCTCCTTTCAGGACTGTTAGGAGGGTGATAGTCAATGCAGTCAACACTCAAGCCATGAAATTCAAAAAGTGGAGCCATCCAAGCACTATCACGTTTAGCCAAGTAATCATTAACTGTAACTAGATGTACACCCTTTCCAGTTAGAGCATTGAGATAAACAGGCAAAGTAGCTACTAATGTTTTCCCCTCTCCTGTTTGCATTTCTGCAATTTTACCTTGATGTAGAGCAATACCGCCAACTAGCTGAACATCATAATGGACCATGTCCCATGTAATTGGTTTACCGGCAGCATCCCAAGAATTAGACCATATAGAAAAATCGTTTGTTAAATTAACGTATGACTTAGATTGGGATAATTGACGATCATAAGTTGTTGCCTTTACTTTAATTTCGGAATTGTTAACAAATCTTCTAGCAGTTTCCTTAATTACAGCGAAAGCCTCAGGAAGTATTTCATTTAGAAAAATATCAGTATTTTCTTGAATGTTTTCACTTAATTTATCAATTTCTTTATACAAATTCTCTTTTTCATCAAGATCATCTGTAGTTTTTACCTCTTTTTTAAGTAAATCAACTTTATCAAAAAGTGTTTTGTTTTTGTCAAACAATCCAGATTTAAATTCCTCTGTTTTTTTTCGAAGTTTATCATGGTTAAGATTCTCGAAATCTTTTTGGTATTGATTTATTTTATCTACCAATGGACTTATTTGTTTGAGATCTTTTTTTGTTTTGTCTCCAACAAATGTTTTAATAATACTATTTAGTAAGCCCATAATAACTCTTCAGTCAAGTAAAAATAATTAAAAAAAAATGTTATACTATCAGATAATAATATTCATTCTTCGAATGAATCAATATTCGTCTTCATTCCACAGGTAATCTTCTTCTGTTGGAAAGTCTGGCCAAATTTCTTCAATTGATTCGTAGATATCTTCTTCATCTTCCATGGACTGGAGATTTTCAACAACTTCAAGTGGAGCTCCGGTTCTTATTGAAAAGTCAATTAATTCATCTTTTGTTGCAGGCCATGGTGCATCGCTTAAATATGAGGCAAGTTCAAGTGTCCAATACATAAGACAAGTTTTTTTTGCAAAAATAAATTTTTATCTAAAAAATGCAACTATTTAATAAAATAAGTTGATAACTCATTAGTTAAATTAACTTTATCAGGTAAAGACTTTCAAATTTATATTTTCTTTAGACGGCCACTTATAGCAATAAGCATAAGAATTCCTGAAATAAATGTGGCCCAACGTGCAATTAGATCACCATAAACAGAGTAGAAGGTCAATTCTGATCTAGGAGTAATTTCTCCCGCCAGGACAGTTTTTGTATTGTATTTTGTTTTTTTTATGATTTCTCCTCTCGCGTTAATAATTGCTGATATTCCTGTATTTGCACTCCTTACAATATCCCTCCGATTTTCAATAGCTCGAAGTCGGGAGTAACTTAAAAGTTGTTTGTGTCCTGGAGTCTCGCCCCACCAAGCATCATTAGTTAATATTGCAAAAAAATTTGCTCCTTTTTTGGTAAATCCTGTTACAAACTCACCAAAAATTGATTCATAACAAATTATTGGGGCAACTTTTTTGGAAATAGAATTATGATCAAAAACAGAGCGGTTATTTTGAGTAACCCTACTTGAAACTGTTCCACCCAAATTAATAAGTACATCTCCCAAAAGAGGTTTTAGAAAATTTTTAAAAGGCATATTTTCTACACCTACGACTAATTTTGATTTATGGTACACTTCAAATTCTTTTTGAAATTGCTCACTTAATGCACTGTTATAGAATTCTAACCATAAATTCTCACGAACTAAATTAGCTGTCAATGAGGGTGCCTTTTTTTGGAAATATTTATTGAAAAATTGAATACCAGTAATAAACTCTAAGTTTGGGTAATCATAAAGAATTTTTTGAATTTCTTTATGCAGCAAACTAAATTTATAATTACTTAATTCTTCACCATATCCTTCAGCAAAATAGGTCTCTGGATTTATTACATAAGATGTCTCATTAGATATAAATGCTCTAGAGTCTCTAATAAAATTTTTTAATGAAGAAATATTTGTTAATTGGTATTTTGCATCGTATGGGTCAATATTTGGTTGCATAATTACAACTTGTAGTTTATCCTCCTGATTTTTTATTTGTCCAAATAAATAAATTGAAAAAATTATGGGAATCATTATAAAAAGAATTGGACCAATAATTTTTCTTATACCAAAATCTAATTTTTTAAAATGGTAACTTTTGATTACTTCATAAATCCACACATTCAATATAAGAATCCATAATGAGCCACCAAAAGTGCCAGTATACTCATACCATTGAATCCAATTAATTTTCTCAGAAAAAACATTACCCAAATTTAACCACGACCAGGAAAAGTCCCACATTAAGTGAAGCTTTTCAAAAGCTAGCCAGGTACAAATTAAAAAAATATAGGCACTACGTAATGGCATCCTGCTTTTTACCCAGTAAAACAATAAAAATATTATAGAGTAAAATAAACTGTTGCAAAAATTTGCAAAAAGCATACCGTATAAGGTAGAATTATATAGCCACCAAGTTGTAATAAGGTTCCAAATCAAAAAACTTAAATAGCTATAACCAAGTATGGCTAATGCTTTTTTGCTATTAAAATTTTTTCTTACAAGATTTTCAAGGTGTAGGAGTGGAATCAGAGCTACAAAAATTAGTACAGTAAAACCGTCTGTTGGCCAAGCAAGGCCAAGAGCTAAACCAGACAATATTGAAAAAAAAAGGTATTTAAACTGACTAAACATTTTTACGAAATTAATTTTTTTGGAGCTATAGCAATTATTATCTTGTCAAAAACTTAATATATTTTAGTGCAATCATTGAAAAGGATTATTCCTAATACCTTAACAGCTTTAAATTTTATCACTGGTTGTTTTGCCACATATTTTGCTTTTAAAGGTTTTTTCGAAATTGTTTTTTTCTTAGTTCTCCTAGGAACTTTTTTTGACCTATTTGATGGTCTTTTTTCACGCTTACTAAAGGTTGAAAGTAATTTTGGAATTCAATTTGATTCTATGGCTGATTTAATAACATGTGGAATGGTCCCGGGAATTGTTATGTATAATTTACTAGCTAGAACCAATGTACATGACAGAAATTTTATATTTAAACTTTTTGAAAATGAATTTAATGTATCATTTGTGCCACTAGGTTTTGCCGGTTTTTTTATAACTCTAGCAACTTCGATACGTTTGGCAAAGTTTAACATTGATAAGGATAGTAAAACCCAATTTAAAGGGCTTCCTGCACCAGTAAATGCCCTTTTTATTGTGAGTTTACCATTACTTATCGAAAACCCCTTATTAATGGATTTTAGATGCTCAATAGAATCACAAACTACCTTTTTAGCAATAATTTTAATCTCATGTATACTAATGAATAACAATATTCCTTTTTTCTCATTAAAATCTACAACATTTAAAACTGAACGTTTCAAAATATTAGTTCTTTTAATTTTAAGTATTCCCCTTTTTTACATATTTTATTTTTCATCATTTCCAATGATAATTTTGATTTATATTCTCCTAAATCTATTAGTGACAATTGCAAGTAAACTTGGACTCAGTTTAAAACTTAAGCATAATAATTAAAATAGTAATTTCTTCTTTCTAAGTTCAAAGTTTTTGCCCAGATAGACTTTTCTTACAATTTCATCCTCGGACAATTCTTCAGGTGAACCAGCTTTTAAAATATTTCCTTCGAACATCAAGTATGTTTTGTCTGTGATAGCTAAAGTTTCCTGAACATTGTGGTCAGTTATAAGTATACCAATATTTTTCTTTTTAAGGTGGGCAACTATTCTTTGAATATCTTCAACTGCCACAGGATCAACACCTGCAAAAGGCTCGTCAAGGAGAACAAATTTAGGATCTGTTGCAAGAGCTCTTGCGATTTCGGTTCTTCTTCTCTCGCCTCCTGAAAGCAAGTCTCCTCTATTTTTACGAATATGTTGAAGACCAAACTCCTCTAATAAAGATTCCATTTTTTCTTTTTGCTTAGGTTTACCAAGATTTGTCATTTGTAGAACACTTAATATATTATCCTCAACACTAAGTTTTCTAAAAACAGAAGCCTCCTGAGCAAGATATCCAATTCCTTTTTGAGCTCTTTTGTACATTGGAAGTTTAGTTATTTCTTTATTATTCAAAAATATAGAACCATTATTTGGTTTTATAAGTCCAACAATCATATAAAACGAAGTAGTTTTACCTGCTCCATTTGGTCCTAACAAACCAACTATTTCTCCTTGAGAAACTTCTAACGAAATTCCTTTCACAACTTTTCTGCCTTTATAGGCTTTTTCAATTTTTTCTGCCTTTAGTTTCATTAAATAGTTTTAAATGTTTTGTTGTTTTCTGGTTACAATTCTAGATATTAAAATACTAACTTCATAAAGAATTAATATAGGAATACTTACAATTATTTGACTTGCAATATCAGGGGGTGTTATTATGGCTGATAAACTTAGAACAACGACTAAAGAAATTTTTCTATTTTTTCTTAAAAAATTTGGTGTAATGATTCCAATTTTAGTTAAAAAATAAACAATAATTGGTAATTCAAAAATTATACCTGAGGCCAATACAGATGCTCGTAGTAATCCAATATAGCTACTAAGATCGAAATCGTTAAAAATTTCACTACTTACAGAGTAATTTCCTAAAAAATTTATCGATAGTGGTGTAACAACATAATATCCGAACAATACTCCTAAAAAAAATAGTGCAGACGAAATAAAAATAAAACCTCTTGCATTTTTTCTTTCATTTTCGTAGAGCCCAGGGCTTATAAACTTCCAAAATTCAAATATAATATAAGGAAATGCTACAATAAATCCTGCCAAAATTGATGTCCATAGATGTGCGGAAAATTGACCTGCCATAGTTCTGCTCTGAATTCTGAATGGGAGCTCTTCTATACAAAAGCTATTGCCTTGACCAATAGATTGGGATATTGAACAAAACCATTTATAGGTAATAAAATTTTTTTGTTTAGGACCAAAAAGAAGAACGTCAAAAATAAAGTCTTTGAAAATAAAAGCAAATATTGCTACAAAAAGTATTGCTAATACAGATCTAATTAAGTGCCAACGTAACTCTTCCAAATGGTCCAAAAATGACATCTCATCTTTCGGTGATTCAGCATTCATCAGATTTTTATTAATATTTGGTTTCCTTTCTAAGCAAAAGTATCAAAAACAATTTGGAATGCTAACTATTATATAACCTTTTAATCACTCACTTTTATTAAAAAAGGGATACGGGTTATCACTAATTATTTTTATATTAGGAATAAATTTTTCTTTGAATAATTCAACTCTATTTCCTCTTTATGAAGATTGATGAGCTCAAATTTCAATTAAAGAAACTTTTTGGCTTCAACAGTTTCAAAGGACTACAAGAGACCGTCATAAGAAATCTTTTAAATAGAGAAAATTCCTTTGTTGTAATGCCAACTGGTGGAGGAAAATCATTATGTTATCAATTTCCAGCATTAGTTCAAAGAGGAACTGCAATTATAGTTTCTCCTTTAATTGCATTGATGAAAAATCAAGTAGATGCCCTTCGTGGTATTTCAACAGAAAACGGAATTGCGCATGTTCTTAATTCTTCTTTAAATAAAACAGAAATCGCTCAAGTCAAAAATGATATAACTTCTGGCGTGACAAAACTACTTTATGTTGCTCCAGAATCGTTATCTAAAAGCGGAACTATCGATTTTTTAAAATCTGTCACTATTTCTTTTTTAGCTGTTGATGAGGCTCATTGCATCTCTGAATGGGGTCATGACTTTCGACCTGAGTATCGAAACCTAAAATTTACTGTTGAACAGTTTGATCAAAAAATACCGATCATTGCCCTCACAGCTACTGCAACTCCAAAAGTACAGGAAGATGTAATGAAAAATTTAGGGATTCTAAATGCTAAAATTTTTAAATCATCTTTTAATAGACCAAACTTATATTATGAAGTAAGAGCAAAGACAAAAAATATAGATTATGATATTATTCGTTTTGTAAAACAAAATATTAGTAAGTCAGGAATTATTTATTGTTTATCAAGAAAACGTGTTGAGGAGCTTACACAAATACTCCAAGTAAATGGAATTAATGCTTTACCTTATCATGCTGGATTGGATTCAAAATCTAGGATATTTAATCAAGATCAGTTTCTAAAAGATGATTGTGATATAATTGTTGCAACAATAGCATTTGGAATGGGAATAGATAAACCTGATGTAAGATTTGTTATTCATCACGATATTCCAAAAAGTATTGAGAGTTATTATCAGGAGACTGGTCGTGCTGGCCGCGACGGTGGTGAGGGACATTGTTTAGCATTTTATTCATATAAGGATATTGAAAAATTAGAAAAATTTATGTCTGGCAAGCCTTTAGCTGAAAAGGAGATCGGTATGGCATTGTTATCAGATATTGTTGCTTACGCCGAAACTTCGATTTCAAGAAGAAAATTTATTTTACATTATTTTGGTGAAGAATTTGATAATGAATCTGGCGAAGGAGGTGATATGGATGATAATATGCGTTATCCTAAAAATAAATTTGAAGCTAAGGTAGAACTAGAGATTTTACTAAAAGTGGTTAAAGAGACAAGAGAAATCTACAAAGCTAAAGAATTGATTAAAACCTTAACGGGTGAAAATACTGCATTGATCAAATCGCATAAAACAAACAAATTATCAGTCTTTGGTTCGGGATTTCAAAAGGAGTCTTCTTTTTGGATGGCACTAATTAGGCAGGCACTCGTTTCAAATTTTTTGGTGAAAGAAATAGAAAATTATGGTTTGATTCGTCTTTCATCAAAGGGAAAATCCTTTCTCAAGAATCCTGAGAGTTTCTTAATGACTGAGGACCACAAATATGAAATGATTGATGCTACAGAATTTAAAAGTGCTAATAAGTCAGATATTTTATTTGACAAAGTTCTTATGAAGATTTTAATTAAGCTTAGAAAAAATGTTGCAAAGGTCAACGAAGTTCCTCCATATGCTGTCTTTCAGGAAAATTCATTAGAAGAAATGTGTTTAAAGTATCCAATTACAGACCAAGAGTTGTCAAATATTAATGGAGTTGGTGAAGGCAAAGCTAAGAGATATGGTAAAAAATTCGTCGACACAATCAAAATATACGTTAATGAAAATAATATTACCAGGCCAGATGATTTAGTTGTTAAAAGTACAGGAGTAAATTCTGGATTAAAACTTTACCTTATACAAAATATTGATAGAAAACTGCCTTTTGAGGATATTGCAAATGGTAAGGGTATGGAAATTAAAGATTTAATTGCAGAAATGGAAACAATTGTTTTCTCAGGAACTAGATTAAACATTAATTATTATTTAGAAGAAATTTTTGATGAGGAACAGTTAAATGAGCTTTACGAATATTTTATTGAATCTGATTCAGATTCAATAAAGCTTGCTGAGGAAGAATTTAAAGGTGAATATGACGAGGAGGAATTAAGACTTTACAGATTAAAATTTATGAGTGAAATTGCTAACTAATAACATTTAATTAATGAGATTTATATATTTACTCTAAAGAAAATTCAAATGGAAGGAATATTTGCAAGAATTGAAACTACTAAAGGGGAGATTCTAATTGAATTAACATATAAATTAACACCTGGTACAGTTGCTAACTTTATCAATTTATCTGAAGGACTGAAGGAAAACGACTATAAGGAGCTGGGAGAGCCATTTTATAATGGATTGAAATTCCATAGGGTTATTGATGATTTTATGATTCAAGGAGGCTGCCCTCTTGGGTCAGGAACTGGCGATCCAGGATATAAATTTGATGACGAATTTCATAAAGATTTAAAGCATAACAGAGAAGGTACACTTTCGATGGCAAATTCAGGACCTAACACAAATGGGAGCCAATTTTTTATAACTCATATTCCAACCAATTGGCTTGACGGAAAGCACACAGTTTTTGGATATGTGAAAAAAGGTCAGAATGTAGTAAATCAAATAGTAAAGGATGATATTATTAAAAATATAACAATAGATCGTTATGGAGAAGATTCTAAAAAGTGGGATTCAGTGTTAGCATTTAAACAATTTAATAGTCAAGGTGAAATTAGAAAAAAAGAAGCCATTGAATCTTCAAAAAAAGCAATTACATCGATAACTAATGGTATGAAAAAAACTAAAAATGGATTATATTATTCTATTTTAAAATCTGGGATCGGAAACAGTCCTTTAAAAGGTGATAAAGTTTCGGTTCATTATAAAGGAAGTCTTATTGATGGAACAGTGTTTGATTCTTCTTACCAAAGAAATGAACCTATAACTTTTTCATTAGGTATTGGTCAAGTAATTGCTGGTTGGGATGAGGGTATAATGTTATTAAATAAGGGGTCGAAAGCAAGGTTTGTTATACCTAGTAATCTTGCATATGGGTCGCAAGGTGCAGGAGGAATTATTCCACCTGGTGCCACTCTAATTTTTGAAGTAGAATTAATTGAATTTTAAAACACTATCTCAAGGGTGCCATTTTATATTACAGCCCATGCTAGGATATTGTATTTTTATTTGTTCAGAATCAGATATCATTAACTCAACGGCATTATGTAAATCATTACCAGTAACTTTTATCTGATTTCCAGGTCTAGACTGATCGTATCTGCCTCTGTAACTTAAAATTAATTTTTCATCAAATAAATAAAAGTCAGGAGTACACTCAGCTTTATAATTTTTAGCTACTTCTTGAGTTTGATCATACAAATAAGGAAAATTAAATTTTTTTGAAATAGCTAATTTTTTCATTTCACTAGGACCATCTTGAGGATGGGTAACTACACTATTACTAGATATAGCAATAGTTTTTATTTTTTTATCCAATAATTTTTCAGCTGTTTTCAAAATATCATCTAATAAGTGAATTACATACGGACAATGGTTACACATAAAAATAATTAAAGTCCCTTTTACACCTTTTAGTTGGTTAAGTTCTTGCATCTCATCATTTACAACATTGGGTAATCTAAATGGTGGTGCGTCTGTTCCTAAAGGAAGCATAAAAGATTCTGTTAAAGCCATTGATACTAAATTTAGATTTTAAAAGTAATATTATAATAATTCCCTTTAGTACTGTCTTTATATTTTAAGACAATTTGATCTTTTTTTAATAATTGTAAAAAAAGATTAATCTGAATTTATTCTGTCAGGAGAATAATCTTTCTGATGACGTTCACTAATAACTTCTACACCTCTTTGATCAAAAATAAATGACATTGTTTCATTCAGAAAATTTGAAAAATTTTCAAAATCTTCTTTATAAATATAAATTTTATGTTTTTTATAATAAAACGAACCGTCTTCATTTGTGAATTTTTTACTTTCTGTAATGGTTAGATAGTAATCACTAGCTTTTGTCTCTCTTACATCAAAAAAATAAGTCCTTCTTCCTGCTCTAAGCACTCTAGAAAAAATTTCTTCTTGATTATCACTCAAATTATTTGACACTTTGTTTGAAGTTTATAATGAATAAAAAGCAATTTTATTAAAAAAATTAAACAAAACAAATTATTTGCTTTACTCAGCGTTTTGTTTTTCAAATAATTGTTTGTAGTAGCCCTTAACCCCTATTAAATCTGAATGTTTGCCTTGTTGAACTATTTCACCATTTTCGAAAACAATAATTTTGTCAACATGTTTCAACGATGAAATTCTGTGACTTACAATAATTGTTGTTTTACTTTTTGAAAAATATTTAAGATGCTTCAGGATTTGCTCTTCAGTGTCAATATCTACTGCTGAAAGGCAATCATCTAATAATAAAATTTTTGAATTTTTAACTATTGCTCTAGCAATTGATACTCTTTGAATTTGTCCTCCAGAAAGTGTTACACCTCTTTCACCTAAAAATGTTTTGTACCCTTTCAAAAAGCTAATTATATTTTTATGAACTGCTGCTTTTTTGCTTGCTTCAACTATATCTTTAAATATAGCAGATATTAATCCATAGCCAATATTACTTTCTATTGTTTCTGAAAATAAGAAAGCATTTTGTGGAACATAACTTATGGAACTACGAAGTTGATCTAAAGAATATTTTTTAATGTCAATTCCATCAATTTTAATAATTCCATCAACTGGATCATAAAGTCTTACAATTAAGTCTAATAAAGAAGTTTTACCTGATCCAATATTTCCAATTATTCCTGTTGAACTTCCAGCAAGAATTTTTAAGTTAATTTTATTAATCGCCTTAATATTTGTTTCAGGATATAAAAGAGATACATTATTAAATTCTATAGAACCATTAATTTCACCTTTCACACCTTTTCCATCTATTATTTCGGGTTTTTCCTCTAAAAATTCATTTATTCTCTTTTGTGATGCTTCTGCTTGCTGGACAATAGAAGTTACCCAACCAACAACAGCTACTGGCCATGTTAACATGTTAACGTAGATTATAAATTCAGCTAAAACTCCAATATCAATTTCATTATTTATGTATTTATTTCCACCAATATAAATTACGATTAGATTACTACACCCTATAAGCAGAATCATTAAAGGGAAAAACCATGCCTGAAGTTTAGCTAGAGACATATTTTTAAGATAGCTTTCTTCTGATAAATCTTCAAAATCTGAAAAAATTTTATTTTGAATATTATAGGATTTAATTACAGAAATTCCAGTGAAACTTTCTTGGGCATAAGATGACATTTTGGATAATACTTCTTGAACAAGCGCGCTTCTTATGTTAATTACTTTACTTAATTTATATATTGTAAAAGACAATATTGGTAATGGTAATAAAGTGTATAGAGTTAATCCTGGGGCTATACTTAGCATATACGAAATTACAATTATAAACAATGAAATTGTATTGATACTGTACATGAATGCTGGACCTACGTACATTCTAACCTTTCCTACGTCTTCACTTATTCGATTCATTAAATCACCCGTACGATTATTTTTGTAAAAACGTTGTGTTAATTTTTGATAATGCCAAAAGATTTCATTCTTCAGATCAAACTCTATAAATCTAGAAACATTTATAATTGTTTGCCGCATTAAGAAGGTAAAAAAACCAGATATAAGGGTAGCCCCTATTATGATTAATATGTTTGTTAATAAAACATTTTTAATAAACTCTATGTCTTTTGCTTCTGACTTGAGATAACGTTCGACTGCAGTTAATGAGTTACCAATTAAACGAGGTGCAAAAAGAGAAAAAATACGAGCTACAATAGTAATTAAGAATCCTAAAAATAGTTTTGTCCTGTACTTGTAAAAATATTTATTTAGGTATTGTAGTGCTTTCATCAACTTATCAAAGGTAAGCAAATGAAAATGTATTTATTTTAATCATTAAACTTTTTGTAAGATTAAATTTATCATAAATTTTATTGAGTTAATTTTGTGATACCAAGTTTAAAAATATGTTAACGCGTAGGCATATTCGAATTAAGATTATACAGTCTGTTTACTCTTTTAGTCTAGATAAAGGGAGAAAACTTGATGACCAAATTTTATTTTTTAACAAAAGTATTCTTCACACTTATAATCTATATCTTTTGATGCTATCTCTTTTCAAAGAATTAAAAATTCATTCAAAAGAACAACTTTTGGCATATGAAAAAAATAGCATAACTAAAGACGAAAATTATTTAGGAATAAATTGCTTAGCCAAAAACAAATTCCTAGATTTTTTTGTCAATCATGCTGGACTTGAAAGTCAAATAAAAAATAAAAATTTTATAAAGTGGGATTTGGAATTCAAGTTTATTAAAAGGCTTGTATTAAAAATTATTAAATCGGAAAACTTCAAAAAATATTCTCAAATAAAGTCACCTAATTTAGAAGATTGCCAAACTTCATTTATTAACTTATTCAAGGATATAATTGCTCCTTCATCATATTTATATAATTATTTAGAAGATCAAAATTTATATTGGATTGCAGACCTTCCATTAGTAAACACATTTTTATTAAAAATGTTAAAAAATTTAGATATCAAAGATTCAAACAGCCTAAAATTCCCAGAACCAAAGCAGCAGGACGAAGACTTAAAATTTGGTATAAAATTGCTTAAAATAGTCATTTCTAAAAGCAGTGAATTACACAACGAGATAAAAGGTAAAACTCCAAATTGGGACCCTGAAAGAATTGCATTTATAGACAAAGTAATCCTCAGAACAGCTATTGCAGAATTACTTCATTTTCAGGATATTCCTACAAAAGTAACATTAAACGAATATCTGGAAATTGCAAAAGATTATTCGACTCCTAATAGTAATACTTTTGTTAATGGTGTATTAGATAAATTGGTAAAAGACTTTAAAAATGAAAATAGACTAATGAAAACAGGAAGAGGCTTGTTATAAAACAATTTTTGTTAATTTTGATAAATTAAAAACAAAAAAATGAAAAATTTTTTATCATGTATTATCTTAATTCTTTTTGGTGCTTTTATCTCATGTCAGGAAAGTGCTGCTAAGAAAATAAATGGTACCGCTCCTGTTGAAACTACTCAGGTATCCTCCTCAAAATCAACTACTGATGGACCAGTTATGACTTTTAATAAAACTAATCATGACTTTGGGACAATTAATGAGGGAGATAAAGTAACAACTGAATTTTCTTTCACAAACACAGGAAATGCAGATCTTATAATAGTTGATGCTAGAGGTAGTTGTGGTTGTACAGTACCAAAATATCCTAAAAACACTGCTATCAAGCCTGGTCAGTCTGAAACCATAACAGTAAGTTTTGACTCAAGTAACAAACCTGGAATGCAACAAAAATCTGTAACACTATCAGCTAACACTTCTTCAGGCAGGGAAATGTTAAGAATAAAAGCTAACGTCACACCTGACCCAATAAAACAAAAACAACGTGATGCTCAGGCAAAGGCCAGACAACAAAATTAAATTACATACATAATGTCTGAAGGTCTGTCAGGACAACTACCGTTTTTATTATTAATGCTGGTTGTTTTTTTCTTTTTCATAATACTACCTCAACAGCGTAGGCAAAGAAAAGAAAAGAACTTTATGAATTCGATGAAAAAAGGTGATAGAATAATCACAAAAAGTGGTATTCACGGCAAAGTAATGGAATTAAATGATAAGGACAATACCTGTATAATTGAAACCCTGGCTGGTAAATTAAAGATTGAAAGGTCTGCAATTTCTTTGGAACTTAGCTCTAAATTAAATCTTCCACCCTCTAAAAAATGATTAATTCTTTTGCCCGCTGAGAGCGGGTTTTTTTTTAAAACAATATGTATAAGCTTCTTTTAAAACCTTTTTTCTTTTTATTTGATCCTGAATTTGTACATCATGCTGTTTTTAAATTAATAAAATTATCAAATAAAATTCCTGGTATTTCAAATCTTATACGGTCGATTTATGTCATAAAAGATAAAAAATTAGAGCGCCATTTGTTTGGTTTGACATTTCCAAATCCAGTTGGACTTGCAGCTGGTTTTGATAAGGACGCAAAACTTTATCATGAATTATCAAATTTTGGATTTGGTTTTATTGAAATAGGAACTTTAACACCAAAACCACAGGACGGAAATCCAAAGAAACGCATGTTTCGATTAACAGAAGACAAAGGGCTTATCAATAGACTAGGTTTTAATAATGAAGGGGTAGAATCAGCAATCAATAGGTTAAAAAAAAATAAGGGTATTCTTATTGGTGGCAATATTGGAAAAAATAAAACTACACCTAATAAAAATGCCGTAAAAGATTATGTCTATTGCTTTAACATGCTTTTTGATTACGTAGATTACTTTGTTGTAAATGTAAGTTCTCCCAATACACCTAATTTGAGAGAACTTCAAGACAGAAGTAATTTAGAAAGACTTTTATCTACACTTTCAAATCTAAATCAAACTAAAGTTCAGACAAAGCCCATACTTCTTAAAATAGCTCCTGATTTAAATGAAAAGCAATTGTTAGATGTTATTGAAATAGTAACCAATTTAAATATAGACGGTGTAATTGCTACTAATACAACTTTAAGTAGGGAAAATCTAAAATCATTTAAAAAAAATGAAACAGGTGGACTTAGTGGTCTACCATTAAAAGATAAAAGTACAGATGTAATCAAGTTTTTACATAAAAAAAGTAAAAATGCTTTTCCAATTATAGGTGTAGGAGGGGTCCATGAACCAGACGATGCTATCGAAAAACTCGATGCAGGAGCTAGTTTAGTTCAAATGTATACTGGGTTTATTTATGAAGGTCCTGGTATTGTAAAACGAATTAATAAAGCTTTGTTAATCAGAGAGAAAATCTAATTATCGACTCTTTAAAATTTAATCAAAATAACTAAAAGACTCTCCATTTTTAATAGAGAGGACAGTTTCATAAATCAACTTAATTACATTTTCAACATCGTTACGATGGACCATTTCAACTGTTGTATGCATATACCTCAATGGTAGTGATATTAATGCGGAGGCTACACCTCCATTACTATACGCAAAAGCATCTGTGTCTGTTCCAGTAAATCTAGAGGAGGCTAATCTTTGAAAGGGTATTTTTCTCTTTGAAGCAGTATCTATAATTTTTTCTCTTAAGTTATTTTGAACTGCAGGAGCGTAGGAAATTACAGGACCTTTTCCAATTTCAATATGTCCCTCAATTTTTTTATCAATCATTGGTGTTGTTGTGTCATGGCACACATCTGTAACTATTGCTACATTAGGTTTTATTGTTTGTGTTATCATTTCGGCCCCTCTAAGACCAACTTCTTCTTGGACGGAATTGGTTATGTATAATCCAAAGGGTAATTTTATCTTATTTTCATATAGTAGACGACCAACTTCAGCAATCATAAATCCACCTATTCTGTTATCTATTGCTCGACAAATAAATTTATTGTCATTAAGTATTCTGAAAGAATCAGGATATGTAATTACACAACCAACATGAACCCCCATTTTTTCAACCTCTTTTTTATCTTTAGCTCCAATATCAATAAAAATATTTTCTAATTTCGGAACTTCTTCTTTACCGTGTTTTCGAGTATGTATTGCTGGCCATCCAAACACACCTTTTATTATTCCATTTTTTGTATGAATATTGACCCATTTTGATGGAGCAATTTGATGATCGCTACCTCCGTTTCTAATAACATAAATTAATCCTTTATCGGTTATGTAGTTTACATACCAAGATATTTCATCTGAGTGTCCCTCAATTACTATTTTGTATTTAGAGTCAGGATTAATTACACCGACTGCAGTCCCATAAATATCGGTTATAAAATTATCCACATATGGTTTGAGGTAATCCATCCAGACTTTTTGCCCAGTACTTTCATATCCAGTTGGTGAAGCATTATTCAAATATTTTTCTAAAAATGAAAGTGATTTTTTATTAAGAATACTCATCTACAAATAATTAATTTACCAAAAATAAGAATATTCCGTAATAAAAATTGTACTTCAAAATATTTGTAATTTTAACTCCTGATGTATTTATTCTAGATATTAAAAAAACGAATTTGAATACTATGTTTTTAATTTTTAAGTAAATGAATCGATTATTTCTAAGCACAGTTTTTTTGATTGTGACAAATATTATTATTGCTCAACAAAATAGTGAAAATGATCTTGAGTCAGAATTGCTTTATAAATTTGAAACTGATTCAATTCCACAGTCAGGAATTCGTCTCAAAGAGGTAGTTCTTTTTCAGCCTTTGAAATTTAAAACGATTGATGATTTAAAAGATTATGTTTTACTTAGAAATAGAACTCTTAGAGTTTATCCTTATGCTAAACTAGCCTCTGATCGTTTAGATACTCTTAGCATTAGATTGAAGGAAATTAAAAGAAAAAGATCAAAGAAAATCTACATGAAAAGGGTTGAAAAATTTATATATTCCGAATTTGAACAAGAGCTTAGAAAGCTCTCAAGATCTCAGGGAAGAATTCTAATAAAGTTAGTTCACCGTCAAACTGGAGAGACAACACATTCCCTTGTTAAAGATTTACGCAACGGTTGGAGGGCATTTTTATACCAGACAACTGCTTCTATGTTTAAATTGTCACTTAAAGACACTTATGATCCTGAAACTATTTATGAAGATTTTTTAATAGAAGATATCTTACAAAGGGCATATGGAGATGGTATTATCGATTTGGATCCAACGGCTCTTACATATACTTTAGATTCACTTTACACCATATGGAAAGAGCCTAAAAATCCTATTGAAAAAAAGTAAGTGTTATTTATGGGTGCAACAATCATCATCCTCGCAAGTACAATATTTTAGGTTGTATATATGCAAAAAACCAAGTGTGATTGATGCTCCATAACTGAAATATTCTTCCAAAGAAAACATTTCGAAAGCTTCATTAATAATAGTTGCTAAAAGAATAAAGCAGGACAACCACATAAAAAATCCTAAATACTTGTTAGTTGTATTTCTATTTGATCTATAGACCGCATATAATGAGAATGGTATAATTAATAGACTAGCAAAACGCCACCATATTTCAGGTGAGTATGAGTAAGTATTTAAAATAGTTGGTTGTGAAATGAATAAGATGGGAGTAATAGCACAGTGAAACAAGCAAAATATACTTGAAATAATTCCTATTTTATCTGAATTTATTGCCTCAATTTTCATTGTTGCAAAATTACTAAAACAAATTTATCTTCAAAAATTCGGATTATGTTTTATTTATCTAACAGAATTAAATAATATTTGATCCGAATAATATTATTTTTGTCTTTCAATATAACTTCTTGTTAAAGTGTCGGGAGATTTTAAAATGTTGGCAAAAACTTTCTATGGCTTTGAGGATTTACTAGAAAAAGAACTGGTTAGTATAGGGGCTAAAAATGTTATTAAAGGTAATCGTATTGTTTCATTCGAAGGTGATAAGGGATTTTTATACAAAGCGAATCTTAGTCTTCGAACTGCTTTAAAAATTTTAAAGCCTATTTATAAATGTAAAATTAATAATGAGAATAAATTATACAATGTGTTTTATGAATTTCCCTGGGAAAAGTATATGAATATTTCTTCAAAATTTATGATTGAAAGTGTAGTCCAGGGCACAATATTTAATCATTCTCAGTATGCTTCTCAAAAGGCCAAAGATGGTTTGGTAGATCGTTTTCGAAAAAAATACAACAAAAGACCAAACGTGGATACCATTTTGCCTGACATTAAAATCAATTTATACATTCAAAATAACTTATGTTCAATTTCTTTAGATAGCTCAGGTGAATCGCTGCATAAAAGAGGATATAGGACTTCAACTAATATAGCTCCTATCAACGAAGTACTTGCAGCTGGACTTATTAATCTTTCAGGTTGGGAAGCAAGAAATGATTTTTTAGATCCAATGTGTGGTAGTGGTACTTTTTTGATAGAAGCAGCGATGTTGGCTTGTAAAATTCCAGCAAACATAAATAGGAAAAGCTTTGCTTTTGAAAAGTGGAATGATTTTGATACTAATCTTTACAAGCTTATTGTTGATAGTCAATTAAATAAGGTTATTGACCCAAAAATAGCTATAAAAGGTTCAGATAAAGCACCATCAGCAATCAAAAAAACAAAAGAAAATATCAAAAATGCAAAACTTGATAAATTTATTAAAGTAGATCAAGCAGACTTTTTTCAAATAAAAAAAGAAAATAAAAAAGATTTACACCTTCTAACTAATCCTCCATATGGAAATAGATTGAAAGGTGATATAAAATATCTATACAAAAGTATAGGCGATAATTTTAAAGTCGGATTTCCCAATACTAATGCATGGCTAATTACTTCTAATTTAGAGGCTTCAAAATTTATCGGTTTAAGACCCAGTAAGAAAATTAAAGTTTTTAATGGAAAACTCGAGTCTCGTTTATTACATTTTCAAATCTATGAAGGTTCCAAAAAAGCTCACAAGTTTAAATAGTAAAACTATTTTTTTTTGGATAAAAGCGAAAAATTATATGTAAGAGTGTAATTAAATCCAGCACCAAAAACGTTGTCTTGTGTTTTTTTATTAAATCCAGGGATATAAATATTGTCAAAATTTGGAGGTATTTTATCACTTATCAATCGGTTTAATCTGAGACTTATACCGGTGTAAAAATTTTTTAAAATTTGAACTTTGAAATTTAGTACAACTTCAAACCAAAGTGCATTTAAATCAGGCCTTTCTCCAGTTGCAAAACCATTTGTAATTGGCAGGTCAGAATTTGTCCAATATCTTGTTCGATCTAGGATGGTGTAGCTATTCAGAGTTTGGTCATGTCTACTAGATCCAATTCTAGCGCCGAGAGTTATATGATTATTCATGCCTTCTAAATTTTCAAACATGTTGTAATCAAACCCTACTTTAAAATAATTACCGTTTGTAGTAAAATTTACTTGCTCAACTTGTTTGGTGATATCTAAACTGCCCAATTCTAAGGCAATAAAAAAATCCTCACTAACTTTAAAATCTCCAACAATTTCAAAGCCATCAAAATCGTTAGAAACTCTAGATAATATAATTCTATACAGATCAAATCCAACTCTTAAATTTATAGATTTCTCTTTTTTTAAATTCAGACTGTCATTGATAGTTATATTATCATTCTCTTGGCTTACAGAATAGCAAAAGCTTAGTAAACTAATGTAAAATACCCAAGTGTGCGTTAGTTTCATCTGATATTGTATCTCTTAGTATTGTAAAGCCTTTAATCCAGTTATTTCCGGGATTTAATATTGTTGCTGACGGTTTTTCAAGAATGTAATTTGATCTAAAACCACATGCTGAGTTTATAAAGCTGTCAAATCTCTTATAATTAATTTGTAATGTGTCAATATTTTCATTGGATGTTCCTTGATTGATTATAAATTCAAATTGCACAATATTTTCCTGAATTTTAAGTGGAAGTGCAATAGAATCTAAACTTCCTCTAGAGGGTAGTTCTTCATTATTGCCAATAGCTAGGATAGAAAAACCTGAAGGTACCTTTCTTTCAGTTTTATTTTCAATGTCAAGCATTAAAATTATTAAATCGGGACTTTCCTGAATTTCTTCAATACATATATCATCTCTTTCGCAGTTTATAACTAGTATTAGAGTCAAAAGGCTAGCACAAAACTTAATTATTGGTTTAAACATTATTTGACTTAAGATGTAAAAGTACAATATTTTCAACATGGTGGGTTTGAGGAAACATGTCAATAGCTCTGCTAATTTTTAATTCATATTTTTCTTTAATGAGTTCTAGATCTCTTGCCTGAGTCGAACTATTGCAACTTACATATACAATTCTTTTAGGCTCTAATATTAAAAGTTTTTTTACTATTTTTTTGTGAATACCCCCTCTAGGTGGATCCAAAATAACTACATCAGCTTTACCATATTTATTAAAAAAACTTTCATCAAACACATCAATCATTTCACCTTCCTCAAAAAAAGCATTGTTAATTTGATTTAGTAAACAGTTTTCTTTCGCTGCTTTTACTGCTTCTGATATTGATTCAATACCTATTATTTTTTTACAATAATAAGAGAGATATAGAGTTATTGTTCCAATTCCCGAATACAAATCATAAACTATTTCATCCTTTTTCAAAGTGGCAAAATCTTTAATTATTTCGTATAGTTTTTTTGTCTGTTTAGGATTGGTTTGAAAAAAAGATTTTGGATAAATTTTAAATTTTAGTTTATCAATATTCTCGGTTATAAAATTCTTGCCATAAAAATGTATTATATTTTGATCATAAATCGAATCATTTTCTTTAGAATTTATGCAATAAAACAATGAAGTGATTTCCTTGAAGTTAACTTTAATAAAATCAAGAATTAATTTTCTTTTGACTTTATTTTCTTTAAAAAATTGAAATATAATCATCACTTCACCCTTGAGAGTATTTCTGATGATAATGGATCTTAAAAAACCCTTTTTTTCTCGCGGATCAAAAAACTCTAATTTATTTTTAAAAGCAAAATCTCTAATTGCGTTTCGAATCTTATTTGAAGGCTCAGCTTGGAGATAACAAAAATTAATATCAACAACTTTATCCCATCTTCCTGGTTTATGAAAACCGAGGGCATTTTTATTGATCGATTCCTTTTTTTCAATTTCTTTTTTTGTCAGCCATCGATTTTTTGAAAACGAATATTCCATTTTATTTCTGTAAAAATAAGAGTCGCTTGAACCAAGTATTGGTAGTTTTTTTTGAATTTCAACTTTTCCTATTTGTTTTAAATCATTGATAACGCTCTTTTCCTTATAAAATAATTGCTCTTCATATTTCATATTTTGCCACTTGCAACCTCCACATACTCCAAAGTGATCACATTTAGGATTCACTCTTTTTGTTGACTTAGTAACCCACTTGATAGGCTCTGCTTCAATATATCCTTTTCTTTTTTTAAAAGGATTTACATCAACTATATCGCCGGGAATAGTGTTTTTTATGAAATAAACAATACCCTCTGGGGATTTTGCTACTCCCATACCTTTTTTGTTGATATCAATTACACTTAAACTTTTTGTGTAACTTTTAAATAGTTTTTTCAACATTCTGTAAATTTAGTCTGGTTGATATAATAAATAACTATCTCTTTTAGGTTTTTGGGCTCTATATTTAGTATTTTTATCCATTAAGAATAAGCTTTTGGAAACAATTTCTAAATCAAAATATTTTTTTGATCTTGAGAACAATCACGGTGCTCAAAATTATAAACCATTGCCAGTAGTTTTATCCAAAGGTAAAGGAGTTTATTTATGGGATGTGGATGGGGAAAAATATTTTGATTTTTTATCGGCGTATTCTGCTGTAAATCAAGGGCACTGTCATCCTGAAATATTAGAGGTACTTGAATCTCAATCAAAAAAATTGACCTTAACCTCTAGGGCTTTCTACAATGACATTTTAGGAACCTATGCAAAGTACATTACAGAATTATTAAAATATGATAAGGTACTTGCAATGAATACAGGTGTTGAAGGTGGTGAGACTGCAATAAAATTAGCAAGAAAATGGGGCTACTTGAAAAAGAGGATTCCAGAAAATAAAGCCAGAATTATTTTTGCAAATGGTAATTTTTGGGGTAGGACTTTAGCAGCTATATCAAGCTCAGATGATCCTGCATCATATAAGGATTTTGGGCCTTACATGCCAGGTTATGATATTGTTCCTTACAATGATTTAGAATCATTAGAAGTAAAATTAAAAAATCCTCAAACAGCCGCTTTTATGGTTGAACCTGTTCAAGGTGAAGCAGGTGTTATTGTTCCTGATGAAGGTTATTTGACAGGTGTAAGGTATTTGTGTTCAAAATATAATGTTTTATTTATAGCTGACGAGGTTCAAACTGGTTTAGGAAGAACTGGGAAAATGTTAGCAACTGATTACGAAAATGCAAGACCTGATATCTTAATTTTAGGTAAAGCACTCTCTGGTGGTGTAATCCCGGCTTCAGCAGTTTTAGCAGATAACGAAATTATGCTTTGCATTAAACCAGGAGAACATGGATCGACGTTCGGTGGAAATCCATTGGCTTCTGCAGTTTGTATGGCTGCATTAAAAATTGTTGTCAATGAAGATCTTGCAGGGAATGCATCTAAGCTAGGAGAAAAATTTAGATCATCTATGAAAGACTATTCGCGAATTAGTTCTATTGTTAATAATGTAAGAGGTAAGGGGCTATTGAATGCAATTGAAATAGATAATACTCATGATAACGATATTGCATGGAAAATATGTTTAGAGTTTATGCGGAATGGTTTGTTAGCAAAACCTACTCACGGTAATATAATAAGATTTGCTCCGCCCCTAATAATAACGGATGAACAAATCAATGATTGTATTTCAATTATTAAAAAAACATTAGAGAATTTTGAATCCTAAAAATTAAATATTTTGGAGAAATGAACGTATATTTTGACAATGCAGCTACAACCCAAATTAGAAAGGAGGTAATTGACTCCATTTCTTCTGTGATGAATGATTCGTTTGGAAATCCATCTTCTACTCATGCGTTTGGAAGAAATGCAAAAAAATATGTTGAAACTGCTAGGAAGAAAATAGCAAGTTTGCTCAATGCTTCTCCCCAAGAAATTATTTTCACATCTGGCGGAACAGAATCTGACAATATGGTTTTATGTTGTGCAGTCAAAGATTTAGGTGTAAAAACAATTATTTCGTCACCTATTGAACATCATGCTGTAATTCATGCATTAGAAGCATTAAATAAAACTCATAATGTAAATGTTGAATATGTAAATATTGAAAATGATGGTTCAATTGATCTTGGACATTTAGAAGTTCTATTAAAAAAAGACAATTCTAAAAAGTTAGTGAGTTTAATGCATGTAAATAATGAAATTGGTAATATCCTTGATATTAAAATGGTTGGTAAGTTGTGTCATGAAAATGGAGCATTTTTTCATACAGATGCAGTTCAAGGAGTTGGCCACTACACTTTTAATATGGAAAATTTACCTATTGATTTTCTTTCCTCTGCGGCACACAAATTTCACGGACCCAAGGGAATAGGTTTTTCATTTATTAAGAAAAACATTGATATAGAACCATTCATATATGGAGGTGCTCAAGAAAGAGGATTAAGAGCAGGAACCGAATCGGTACATAATGTTGTTGGAATGCATAAGGCTTTGGAAATAGCCTATTCAAATCTAGAGGTCGAGAGATCTCATATATTAGACATGAAAAATCATTTTAAAAATTCATTGCTGGAAATTTTTCCTGATGTTGTCTTTAATGGTCTCTCTGCCAATAATGAATTTAGTACTTATACACTCTTGAATGTTGCTCTACCAATCGATAATGAAAAATCAAGTCTTTTAGACTTTCATTTGGATTTAAAGGGAATAGCCTGTTCTAAAGGAAGTGCATGTCAATCTGGTAGCTCCTCAGGTTCACACGTATTAAACTCAATTCAATCTAAAGAACTAAGGAAAAGACCATCACTAAGATTTTCGTTTTCTATTTTTAACACAATTAAGGAGGTGGATTATGTGATTTCTTCTTTAAAAGAATTTATAAATTAATTAGCTTGATTTAATTCTAAATACTATTTGGTTTTCCTGTAAAATTTAATTTTATATACTGTTTTATTTCCTACTTGGTCTTCTGCTTCAATTTTCAAGTTATGTAGAGTTGTATCAAAATCATTGTCATTCAAATTGTAGAATAATTTATTTTTTTTTGGTTCAAATTCGAGCAAAATCCATTTACCATTTATTTCGCCTCTGTATTTTTTGATACCTGAATAATCGTCTGAAATTTTAAAATTCAAAAAATTATAATTATCTACCCACTGATTATTTCTAAAATTTTGAGCTCTAATTTCTGGAGCAATACTATCCCTGCTAATCATAAAACTTCCTAATACTTTTGATTTGGCTTCCCAATAGCCGTCATTTGTATATCCACTTAAAAAAAATGACTTTCCATTTTTATCTAAAAAGGCTAAAAATGATTGAGAAATTTTTAAGCTGTCTCCATTAGGAACCCTGTGTCTTATCAAAAAGGGTTTTCTTAAAGGAAAAATATTTTCACCTACTTTTAAAGTATCATCTTTTTCCTCGACTTTTACATTCACGTCATAAAAAAAACTCCTTTTTGGAAAAGAAACAGATTTATCTACAAACTCGAAATTATACTCATTTTCTTTAAGGATTAAATTTTCAGTATCTATTTCAGGCGAAATAATTTCTGGAATTCCTTTGAGATAAGCCTCTAAATGACAAGTGTTTTTATTGTAATCTTGTATTTGAATTAATAACTGATAAGATTTTCCATTTTCAATAAGAATTTCACCAGATAAAGTTGAATCTTTTAAAAATGACATTTTTTGTTCGGGATGTAAGAAAAAGCGGTGGATTTTTCTTCTGCTACTGATTAATTCACGATAATCTATAAATAGATTTATATATTTAGAATCATTGAAAGATATTTTGTCCATTTTATAAGAAAAAATCTCAAGTCCATTTAATTTAACTTTAGCACTATAAATTCCATTTTTATTTTGAGAAAGATTCTGACGATCAAAAAATTCTAGACCTATATTTAATTTTCCAGCTTCAATAACTCCAGCTGTAGTATAGACACTGTCATTTTTTTTTACAAGTAAAAATTCTTTTCTCTTTTCATCTTGGCCAAAACCTTTGTACAAATAAAAACTTTGTATCTGTGGATTTCTGGAATCCTCAACATATATATTTCCATACTGTATTGGATTTATAGGAATTTGACCATTTGATTCCCTAATTTCAAAATGTAAGTGCGGACCAAAAGATCCTCCAGTATTACCGCTGTAGCCGATTACTTCTCCTTCATTAACTTTAAGTTCATTTACACCAGGAAATAACTCGATCTCAAAAGATTTTTTATCGTATTGCTTTTTCTTAAGATAGGATTCGATTCTAGGATTAAATTTTTTTAAGTGTGCATAAACTGATACGATTCCATCATTATGCTCTATATATAATACCTTTCCATAGCCGCTTAAACTAACTTTAAGTCTATTAATCCAACCAGATTTTATTGATCGAACAGGTAATCCCTCCCGACCACGTGTTCTAATATCTAAACCCGCATGGAAATGATTTTTCCTAAGTTCACCAAATGTTCCTGAAAGTTGGACCGGAATATCGATTGGTAAAGTTGAACTTTTTTTGATCTGTGATAACAAAAAGGTGGATGTAAGAAAAAGATAAATTAAGTAATGTATTTTCAAACCTTTATACTTGTTGTGCGTGAAGTTCTAATTTATTAAAGTTAAATTTACAAACTAATCATACTACCCAACTATTAATTGAAAAAAGATTCAATAAATTTGTTTACAAATAAATCATTTTAATTGTCACGATGAATGAAATTAACCAGCCAATTAAAATTTTAGAAGAGAAAATCATAGTATTACTAAATAAGTTAAAAGAAAACCACCTTGACTTAGTCAAATCTAAAGATTTGCAATCCTCTCTTGTGCTAGAAAATAAAATTTTAAAGGATAAAATTTTAAAGCTTGAGGTTGATAATAAATCTTTAAAAGTGGCAAACAATTTATTAGGAAGTAGTGAGGGAAATTCTCAAACCAAAACAAAAATAAATAATTTGATAAAGGAGGTTGATTATTGTATTCAACAGCTTTCAGAAATGAATTAGTATTATGAGTGAAACATTAAAAATTAAATTAACCATAGCAAACAGGGTATATCCACTTTCAATTCCAGCTGATCAAGAATTTTCTCTTAGGGAGTCAGCAAGGAAGATAGATGACACAATTCAGCAACTTGAGAAAAACTATGCTGTTAGAGATAAACAGGATGTACTTGCAATGTGTTCCTTGCAATTTGCTGCACAGGTAGATAATTATAAAAGGAATGCTTCAACCTCGAAAACTTACGATGACGAAAAAATAAAAGAGTTGATTGAAATGATAGAAATACACCTAGATACCTATTAGAAATTTTGAATCTCAGCCTGTGCTAGTTTTTTTTGATAAACTCAACGAGCTTTTAATTAGAAGAGGTGAGTTTCATTTGTAAAAGCAAGCTGTCTTTGAACAGATCCTTGATCAATTGTGTAGCCTCAAACTTGATTTTTTGGAGTTTATACAAAAAATCTTTCTGGCGCAGGTTTTTATGTCTTTTGAATATTTTTACAAACTTATTCTCACATAACAAACAAAATAAAATGGCTATCCTAAAAAATTGTAAATTATTCCTGCTATTGCTCCTCCAAAAAAAGGGCCAAAAATAGGAACCCAACTGTAATTCCATTCAGCATTTTTATTTTTTCGAGGAATCAATTGGTATACGATTCTAGGGCCAAAGTCTCTAGCAGGATTAATTGCATATCCAGTAGTTCCACCAAGAGCCATACCAATAAGCCAAACTAGAATACCAATCGGTAATGCGTCGAGAGCACCCAAGCCAAAGTTTTCAACTTCTGTGCCATTGATTTTAATATTAGGGGCAACAATAAATAATGCACCGAATACTAGCATAAAAGTTCCAATTGCCTCACTAAAGAAATTATTTTTTATGTTTTTAATTGCTGGGCCAGTACAAAATGTACCTCTTACAGTGCTTTCATTTTTAGTTAAACGATAGTGATCTATATACGTTATGTAAGCTAACCAACTACCCAACATACCACCAATAAGCTGAGCCATAAAGTATCCGGGTACCAAAGACCATGAAAATTTTCCTGCTATTGCTAGACCAAGAGTAACAGCAGGATTAAGATGTGCACCACTAGATTGGGAAGTAATAAATACACTTACAAATACAGCAAAGCCCCATGCTGCGGTTATCAAAACCCATGGAGTTTGTTTTTCAGCAATAGTTTTATTTAAATTGACATTCGCTACAACACCCGTACCAAATAAAAGTAGGGTAGTAGTACCAATAAATTCAGCTAAATAGGGATTTAGTATCATGTTTTATAATTTTTTATAAGTGATTTGAAATTTTTTAACTCTTGATTGATCCAAGTACTATTTTTTTTCATTTCATCAGCCATAATTATTACTACTTCTTCTGCTAGCATCTCGCTTTCAATTGAATCTAAAAATAAGCATCTTGTTCTTCTAGCTAAAATATCCTCAAGGGTATTAGCCATCTCCTCTCTCAAGGCCCATAAAATTTGATTTTTAGTTATATGTATTTTTTCTGAAAGTGATTTATTACCGTCTTTACTCAATGATTCTATTTTCTTAGCCTCTGTACCGTAGAAATGTAAAGGATTTTTCCAATTAGTATTTTGATCATATCCAAAAATAGGGATTTCTTCAGTATTACACTTTTTCTCTGGTAAACCACCAACTGTTTGTATTGTATTAACTGTGTCTTCAGCAATTTTTCTGTATGTAGTCCATTTTCCCCCTAGGACACTTACAAGACCACTTGTACTAACTGTAACCTTATGGTGACGTGATACCTCTTTAGTTGGCTCATTTTTATTTTCTGACGCTGCAAGTGGACGCAATCCGGCAAAAACGCTTTTTACGTCAGATATTTTTGGTTTTTTGTCATGTAATTACCAGCATTTCTTAGGATAAAATTGATTTCTTCTTTTAAAGCAGTAGGCTCATCAGAAGTCTTTGAAATAGGTGTGTCAGTGGTACCTACCACTACATAATTGTTCCATGGCACTGCAAAAAGTACTCTACCATCGGAAGTTTGTGGAACCATTATAGCATAAGGACCATTTAGAAACTTTTTTTCTAATACTAGGTGTACTCCTTGTGAAGGCCGAATCATTGGTTTTGCATTTGGTTGGTCTAATTTTATAAGCTGATCAGAAAAAACACCAGTAGCATTCACAATTACTTTTGCTCTTATTTTATAATCTTTCTTATTTATTATATCAGTAAAACATAAGCCATTAATTAGTCCACCATCTTTGGTGAAGCTCTTCACCTCTGCATAATTGAGAAGGGTAGCCCCCTCTTTTGTTGCTGTAAGAGCAAGACTAATTGCCATCCTTGCGTCATCAAATTGACCGTCGTGGTATATTATACCTCCCCTTAACCCTTTTTTATTAACATTTGGGATATGATTAAGTGTTTCTTGTTTATTTAGTAAAGTTGAGGGTCCTAATCCTAACTTACCTGCCATCATATCATAAACTTTAAGACCAAATCCGTAAAAAGGGCTACTCCACCAATCATATGAAGGTATAACAAAACTCAAATCTCTAACTAGATGAGGTGCATTTTTTCTTAGAATTCCTCTTTCTCTGAGTGCTTCTATCACCAATGAAATATCACCATTTTGCAAATAGCGGACACCACCATGTATAAGCTTGGTACTTCTTGATGAAGTGCCTTTAGCAAAATCACTCCTTTCGAGTAATAAGGTTTTAAACCCTCTATTTGCTGCATCTACTGCAATACCTAATCCAGTTGCACCTCCTCCGATTATAGCAACATCCCATTCTTTATTTTTTTGAAGAATACCAAGATTAAAATTTCTATTCATGATTTTGAGAATTACTCATTTTTAAAATGCGTTTTTCCCAGTTGTTAATTATGCTTAAAGTTTCTTCATTTTCTATGGGACTAAATTCTGTGTCTATATCCCATACAGAGGATAATTTTTCTAAAGATGCCCAAAAACCACTAGCAAGTCCTGCAAAAAAAGCTGCACCCAATGCAGTTGTTTCCGTAGTTTTAGGTCGAATTACATTAACGCCGAGTAAGTTAGATTGTATTTGCATTAACAGGCTATTATTACTTGCACCTCCATCAACTTTTAAAGATTTAAATTTAAATTTTGCGTCTTTTTCCATGGCAGTAATTATCTCCTTTGTTCTCATTGCTATAGCTTCAAGAGTTGCTCTCGCAATGTGCCCTTTTTGAGTTCCACGAGTAATACCCATTATTGTCCCTGTTGCATGTGGATCCCAGTAGGGAGCTGCTAAACCAGCCAGCGCAGGAATAAATGTTACACCTCCGCTATTTTTTACAGTTTTTGCTAAGGACTCTATTTCAGATGCAGAAGATATGATTCCTAATTGATCTCTTAGCCATTGGACAGCTGCGCCAGCTACAAAAACACTTCCTTCTAAAGCATAATATGTTTTATTATTAATTCGATAACCTATAGTAGTTAACATTTTATTTTTTGATTTAACAGGTTTATCGCCAGTATTCATTATACAAAAACATCCAGTTCCATAAGTATTTTTTACATCTCCAGGATTAATACACATTTGTCCAAACAAAGCAGCTTGTTGGTCACCTGCAATACCACTTATTAAAATTTTATCTTCGAATAGGCCCTTTTTGGTGTAAGCTATTTTCTCAGAACACGAAACTATTTTTGGTAGAATTTTTTTTGGAATGTTGAGTATTTCTAGTAATTCAGAATCCCATTTTAGAGAATGTATGTTAAATAAGAGTGTTCTACTAGCATTTGTAACATCAGTGACATGTACTTTTCTTCCAGTAAGATTCCATATCAACCAGGAATCAATAGTTCCAAAAATAATTTCTCCATTTTCAGCTTTTTTTCTTAAATCTGAATCTTGATCTAAAATCCATTTTATTTTTGTACCTGAGAAATATGAATCCAAAATTAATCCTGTTTTCTCATAGAATAAATCTGCCTTACCCTTTTTTAAAATAGAATTACATATGTTAGCTGTTCTCCTATCTTGCCATACTATAGCCTTATGAACGGGAATCCCAGTGTTTCTATCCCAAAGTAAGGTTGTTTCTCTTTGATTAGTAATTCCTAATGCATTAATCTGAGAAGCATCGATATTAGTTTTTTGGAGAACTTCCTTAATTGCTTTAAGCTGAGTATTCCAAATCTCCAATGCATCATGCTCAACCCAGCCTTGTTTTGGGAAAAATTGTGTAAACTCATGTTGAGAAACCCCAATTGTCTTACCTTTTTTATCAAAAATTATAGCTCTAGAACTTGTTGTACCGGCATCAATTGACAGGATATACTCACTCATACAGCTAAAGTAGAAATTTATTTTATGATCCCCTAGCTAATCAAGTTCCCCTCATCGTCCCATTTAGCTAAATCGTTTCGTTTTATTGGATCAACAAATTTATAATTCCAATCTTTTTCGTATGAAAAGCCATGTTCTTTCATTATGTCATCTGGCACACCGTTCCAAAAATTAGGTTGATTACCTTTGTAGCCAAGATCATTTATTCCCACTTCAGAAGAGTAGTATCCAGTAATCACTAAATCTTTTAATGTTGAAAAAAATACTTCCTCTTTAGTTTTTTTTCCTTCAGGAAATGCAACAGTATCTAAAATAGATTTTTGATCAGTTTCGTTGCAATCAATAAAGTTTTTTCCGAATTCTTTATTTGATATTGTATCTACCCATTCTAGACCTTCTTTTAAGATATTTTGAAATGAGGGAGCATCTTTGGCTATAAATTCGATGAATTCAGGGACTTCAGCGTCATCAATATTACCGTCTTTATTTGGTGGAACGATTAAATTTGCAAGAACTCGAACTTTATTTAATTCATCACTTGAAAAGAAAACCTGATTTAAAAGTTCAAGATCCCTTTGTAATTCTTCAGGTGTTCTTCCATATTTATATTTCCAAACGTTCTCATAAATTGTTTTTTTCTCTTTTGGCAGGCAACCCTCAAGCACTAGACCACTTGCTAAAGAGCTAATTACAATTGTTTTGATACTATCTCTTCTATTCATGACTAAATATTTTGTTTTTTTAATTCATCAATAATATATTCTGAAGTTCTCCAAGAAAGTGCCATAATTGTCCAAGTAGGATTTTTATCAGCTTGCGAAACGAATGGTCCACCATCGACAATAAAAACATTTTTAGCATCATGGAGTTGTTCATATTTGTTTACAACTGATTTCTTTGGATTATTTCCCATTCTAGTTGTACCCACTTCGTGAATAATTTCACCCGGTGTTAACAGACCATAATCTGGGCCTTTATTTTCCCAAAGCATATGACCCCCAATATTATGAACTATTTCTTTGATTGTCTCGTTCGCATGTTTAGATTGCTTTCTTTCATAATCTGACCATTTGTAGTTAAATCTTAAAACAGGTATTCCAAACTTGTCTTTCTTTTCAGGATCAATTTCACAATAATTATCTCTATTAGGAACAGATTCGCCTCTAGATGCAAAAAATATTGTTGAACCGTAGTATTTTTTTACTTCTTCACGCACCCTTTCACCGTATCCTCCAACTTCTAACCCAAAAAATTTATTTAAGCTGTTAAAATTAAACCCAAACCCATACATTGGAGCTCCTAAACCTCCTCCTATTTCAATGTGATACCCCCTTGGAAAATCTAAGTTTTTATTGTCAAGCCACCATGGGGTGTATAAATGCATATTTCCCATTCCATCTTCATTATATGTTTTTCTATTCATTAAATCTGGAATAAATGCCATATTGTTAGTTCCGGTAGAGTCATGCAGATATTTTCCTACCATATTGGAGCTGTTGCCAAGTCCATTAATGTGGTATGGACTTTTAGAGTTTAATAAGATTCTCGCACTCTCGCATGCCGATGCAGCGAGGACAATTACCTTAGCATTTATTTTATATTCTTTACTATCATCTTTGTTAATGTAAACTACTCCATTTGGTTTTCCATTTTTATCTACAGAAACCTCTCTTACCATACTATTTACGTATAAATCGAGTCTTCCTTGTGCATTTCTTTGAGCTGGAAAAACTAAACATGAACTAGCCGAAAAGTCAGCATATACACCACATGACCTTCCGCAATTTCCGCAATAGTAACATACTCCTCTTTCATTATTTATTCTTTTTGTAACAATTGAAAGTCTTGAAGGAATTACCTTTACACCAGCTTTTTCAGCTCCTTTTTTATAATACATCTCGTGAAGTCTTGGTTTTGCAGGAGGAAGAAAAAAACCGTCTGGTTCATTATATATATTTTCTTTTGTCCCAGTAACTCCAATTAACTTATCAACTTTATCGTAATAAGGTTTAATATCATTGTAGCTAATGGGCCAATCATCGCCAAGGCCATCTATACTTTTTCTTTTAAAGTCATTTGGACCAAATCTTAATGAAATCCTTCCCCAGTGATTTGTTCTACCTCCTAACATTCTACTTCGCCACCAATTGAATTTGGTGTCTCCTTTCATTTCATAAGGTTCACCCTCCACTTTCCAATCACCATATGAAGCTAGAAAGTCACCAAACACCCTAGTAGAGCCTCTTCCTCTTCTTGGTGATTCATAGGGCCATTTTAGATGAAGCTGTTGATCTGGATTTGCGGGATCAAAGAAGGGTCCTGCTTCCATTAAAGCAACTGTTAAACCATTATCAGTGAGTACTTTCGTTGCCATACCGCCTCCGGCTCCTGACCCAACAATTACAACGTCATATTTCTTTTCATTTTCGATTATCTGCATTTTAGTTTATTTGTAGATTGAGTTTGATACTAAATTTTTGTTTGTTTTACTTTTATAGAGAGAATATGAAAAACCGCTTTGGACACTAAATGCTCCAACTTCACCAGTTTTGTTTGTTGCGAGGTAAGCAACTTGAAAGTTCGGTTTTCCTTTTTGCTTTTCTATTATTCTATTTACAGCTTCCTCACAGGCTTTTTGAGGACTTAGACCGTTACGCATTAGTTCAACGATTAGAAAGCTTCCTACAGTTTTAATTACTTCTTCACCTAAGCCAGTAGCTACCGCTCCACCGATATTGTTGTCGATGTACAAGCCAGATCCAATGATTGGAGAATCTCCAACACGTCCTGACATTTTATAAGCCAATCCGCTTGTTGTGCAAGCCCCTGACAGATTACCTGATTTGTCACAACAAATCATCCCAATAGTGTCATGATTTTCAACATTTATCTCAGGTTCATAATTCCCATTTTTAAGCCATTTTTTCCAAGCTTTTTTGCTTTGCTCTGTTAATAGGTTTTCGGGCCTGTAGCCCTGTTTTATAGCAAATTGACGAGCACCTTTTCCTGCCAATATTACATGAGGTGTTTTTTCCATAACTTCTTTTGCAAGGGCTGCTACGTGAGTTATATTTTCAACTGCCAGAACGGCACCACAATCACCATTATGATTCATAACACAAGCATCCAAGCTAACAATTCCATTACGATCTGGTGCACCTCCTTTTCCAACAGAATTATTTAAAAGATTTGACTCCTCATATGCTACACCTTTAACCACAGCGTCAATTGCACTTAATCCATCTTCAAGTGCCTTGCCTGCAATTTGGTTTGCCTCGGGTACATTCCAAGTACTAATAGCAAAAACGTGATGGTTTTTTTGGGTTAAAAAGTTCTTCTTTTTACCCAAATTAGTTACTACCTCAGGAGCAACCAAGATGGTTGATAAACCTAAATAGCTTTTGTCTAGAAATTTTCGTCTATTCATTAGATGTTCTAAATTAACAACAATTTTAAACTAATAAAAAAAGGGGAAATAATTATTACTTATTTTAGGGTAAGTTTTTCTTATAATTTTAGTCAAATGAAAGTTGAAGTATGTGTAGATTCGATTTTATCAATACAAAATGCATATGCAGCAAAAGTAGATCGTATTGAATTGTGTTCAGCACTCGAAGTAGGAGGACTAACTCCTTCAAATGGTTTAATAAAAGAGGCTATTGATATAAAACTTTTACCAATTCACTGTTTAATTAGACCTCGTCCAGGCCATTTTTTTTACAATAAAGAGGAAATTAAAGTTATTGAAAAAAATATATTAAATGCATATGAGTTAGGGTGCCATGGTGTAGTTCTTGGCGCACACGATAAAAATTTTAAACTTGACCTTACATTGCTTAAAAGATGGAAAACTTTGGCAGGAAGAATGCATTTAACATTTCATAGGGCTTTTGACGTTTTAGTAAGTCCCTTAGAATCTATAAATCAACTAATTGATTTGGGTTTTGACTGTATACTAACCTCGGGCCAAAAAGAAAAGGCTGAAGAAGGAATTGATAATCTTACCTATTGGAATACTAAATTTGGATCAGACATAACAATCATGCCAGGTAGTGGAGTTGGAGTTTTAAACTGTAAAAAATTTAAAAAAGAAGGTTTTAAATACATTCATTTATCCGCAGGTGTGGATATACAATCAATTTCAATACCAGACGGAATTAATCAAAATTTGTCATTTTTGAAACAAAAAATTCGACATAGCCACAAACAAACTTTGATTGAGGTTGTTAAATCCTTAAAATCAGTTGAATAAAATCATAGCTCCTCCAAGTGCTGTAAACAAAAGGATCAATTTACGATAACTATTTTCATCAATTTTTTTTACAATAAAAACCCCTGATATTAAACCAAAAATTTCAAAAGGCATTAGCTCTAAACTTTTAAAAAAAGAAACCTTATTAATAGTTTGCCATGACCATATATGAAATGGAACTTTGAAAATATTTATTATAAAAAAAAGCCATGCTGCGGTTCCAATAAATGCATTTTTTGGTAATCGCATAGCTAAAAAATAAATATTTGAAAAAGCCCCAGCCAAATTTCCAACCATTGTTGTAAATCCGGCAAAAATTCCCATTGAACTAGCAAAACTCCAATGACTTGGAATTTTTTTCTTTTCTGTTTTCCCAATAATACATTTGCCCAACACTAAACAAAATAATACCAGCCATAGAATATTTAAAAATAATTTCTGATATTAAACCACCCCCAATTACTCCAATTAGTACACCCAAAATCATCCATGGTAAAAGTTTAATTATATAATTCCATTTTACAAAACCTTTATAATAACTTACTGCAAAAATATCGCCTAAAAGCAAAAGGGGCATCAAAATGCCGGTGGATGCTTTTGCACCAAAAGCCAATGCAAATCCAGTTACTATTAAAGCTGCTATTCCTTTAATACCAGCTTTTGAAACTCCCAACAGGAATGAGCAAAAAGCTGCAATGGAAAATTTATAAATTTCTAAATCAAACAATAAATAAAACTTACGCACAATATAGTATATATTATTTTACGCATATTCTCTAATTATAAACAAATCTGTTTTTAGATATTTGCAATAAAAAGATTGGAATCTAAATTTGTTAGGTCAATTAGATTTATGATACTAAGTACTTTGTCTTTTGCATTAATGAATGCATTGGTAAAGTACTTAATTAGTTATCATACATTTCAACTAGTTTTTTTTCGCTCATTAGGATCTTTAATTATAACTTTTTCAATACTTAAATTAAAAAATATTCCTCTTTTAGGAAATCAAAAAACACTACTATTAATCCGTGGATTGGTTGGAGTTTCAGCGATGATACTCTTTTTTTTAGGGATTCAATACATAGGTGTAGCTAGCTCAGTAACACTTAGATACACATCCCCAATTTTTGCTGCAATTTTAGCTGTTATTTTTTTCAAGGAGAAAATTAAAATACCTCAATGGACTTTTTTTATTATTGCCTTTTTTGGGGTTTATCTTATCGAAAGCTTTCAACCCTTATCATCAAGTATGGGAGTTTTATTGGTTTTAGGAGCTGCATTCTTGTCTGCAATTGTTTATCTAATTATTTCAAAAATTGGTGATAATGATCATCCAGTTACAATAGTCCACTATTTTATGTTCATTGCTACTTTAGTTGGCGGTATTGGATCTATTTTTTTTTGGAAAACCCCTGAATTAAAAGAACTTCTACTTTTAATTAGTTTAGGGTTTTTTGGTTTTTTTGGACAATATTATATGACTTTAGCTTTTCAAAATTATAAGCCCCATCTAGTAGCCCCGTTTAAATATGTTGAAGTCTTTTTTACATTCACAATGAGCATATTTTTACTAGATGAAGCATACGACCTTGTTCAGATCTTAGGAGCTACATTAATAATCGTTGCTCTATTACTAAATATTTGGTATAAGTTTAGATTCAAATAAATCAAGCCAGCTCTTAAATCAGAATTATCTAGATAATTCAGCAATTGTTTTGGTATTCATTCTCACATAATCTTGGTTTCCGGCTTTCAGAGCATATTTAAGTGAATTTTTTGAAGCCTCTATTGCACCCTTTTTTTCACCTAATCCAATTAAAATCAAAGCCTGTTGTCTGTACATCCAAAATTTACCAGGATCCTTTTTAATCGCGTATGCAATCCATTTTTTTGCTTTCATAAGATCTTTACCACTTTCTCTAAAGTATACAGCTGCTTTATAATAATCACTTGGAGCTGGGTTTTTACTTAAAGTCTTTTCAATAGTGCTCATTGCTTTTTCATCAGTGGGTACTAATAAGGGAATATTGATTTCAGTTTTTTCCCAAGCTAACTTTATGAAAGCCCCGTCATTATTAATTGATTCGATTGAAATAGTAAAATTTTCTTTAGCTTCGCTAACACTTTTGGTTTTAACAGTAAAACTAGCTGCAATTAATGAATTATCCCAAGGTTTAGGTAAACCTGAATTATCAGTTTTATTATAGAAATAAACCTCCCAATTTGACTTTTCTGGCCTGGTGTATAAAGAGTATTTACCGGCTTTCAAAGATTTATTACCCACTAAAACATCATCACTAAAACTTATTACACTGTTATCATTAGCACCTGTTCTCCAAATTGCACCATATGGTACTAAATCTCCCATTATTTTTCTTCCCTTCATAGCAGGTCTTGAGTAAGTTATCTTAATTTCAGTTAATCCTACAATTTGAGTGAATTCAGCTATTGGGCTGGCTTGTGGTGTTTGAACTTGTGCCAGGGTAGTAGTTGAAAATAATAAGGCTAAAAACTTAAAAAATTTCATTACGTATTTAATATAATTTCGTTTCTATAAATATAAATTTTTGCCTTTAAAATGTCAAGTTTGAATTACATGAATAATTTTTTTGTTAAAAAATCTTGAAAATATATGTTTAATGAATATAATAAATAGTTAAACATTTTATACATTTGCTAAAATGAGGAGTTATGAAAATATATCGCTTAGAAGCGATTCAAAACTTACCCATTTCTCAAAGAGAGGCGTGGAGTTTTTTATCTGATCCGAAAAATTTAAAACAAATTACCCCTGATTATATGGGATTTAAAATAGTTAGTGGTTTGTCAGAGAAGATTTATGCAGGTCAAATAATACAATATATTGTTACCCCAATTCTAGGTATACCAACAAAATGGGTTACTGAAATAACTCATGTTGAAGATGGTAATTATTTTGTTGATGAACAACGTTTCGGACCATACGATTTGTGGCACCATAAACATTTTATTAAACCTATAGAAAAAGGTGTTCAAATGACTGATATTGTTGATTATAAAATTCCATTTGGATTTTTAGGAAGACTTTTACACCCCTTACTTGTATTTCCCAAACTAAAGGAAATTTTTGAATATAGAAAAAAAGCATTAATTGAAATTTTTGGACCATACCCTAAATGATAAAAGATAAAAACATATTAATTATTGGAGGTAGTTCTGGTATTGGCTTAGCTCTAGCAGAAATTTTATCTCCCTCAAATTCTGTTTTTGTAGCTAGTAGATCAAATGAAAATTTAAGTAGCTTAGATTTAACTCATCTACCCTATGACGCAACATCAGCTGAATTAGACACTTCAGTATTGCCTGACGAACTACATGGATTTGTTTATTGTCCTGGGAGTATAAACTTGCGACCCTTTAAAGGGCTATCAACAGAAGCATTTGAAAAAGATTTTCAAATTAATGTTACTGGTGCAATTAACTCATTAAAATCAGTTCTCTCGAGGTTAAGTGCGAGTGGTAATGCATCTGTTGTGTTTTTTAGCACAGTTGCAGTACAAACTGGAATGCCTTTCCATAGTTCTGTAGCTGCTTCAAAAGGAGCTCTAGAAGGCCTCACGCGCTCTTTGGCAGCAGAGTTTGCCCCTAAAATAAGAGTAAATGCTATAGCTCCATCACTTGTAAATACACCTCTTGCTTCGAAATTTTTAAATAACGAATCTAAAATTGAAAAAGCAAACGAAAGGCATCCTTTAGGGAGGATTGGAAATGCGAAGGAGATTGCACAAGCTGCAGGATTTCTTCTTGGTCCAGAAAGTAGTTGGATGACTGGAAGAGTTTTACAACTTGATGGTGGTATAGGTAACCTTAAAACATGATTTGATTGAAAAAATATACTATTTTTTGGTTTAGGCGTGATTTGAGACTTGAGGATAACCACGGTTTTTATAAGGCCCTCAGTGGAAAAAATAAGGTCATACCCATTTTTATTTTCGATCCAAATATTTTAGACAGACTGCCAAAACAAGATGCAAGAGTTGAATTCATTTTATTAGCCTTGGGTGCCATAGATATTGCTATGAAGAGGAACAGGTGCAATGTTGGTGTATATCATGGTACCCCCGAGGCTATTTTTAATCGATTAATTAATCAATACCAAATTGAAGAAGTTATTTGTAATGATGACTATGAACCTTATGCTACAAAAAGAGATAAAAAAATTAAGACATTTTTGAGTGAAAAAGGAATAGATTTTAAAGCATTTAAAGACCAAGTAATTTTTGAAAAAAGTGAGATTGTTAAGGATGATGGAAATCCATATAAAGTTTACACACCATATTCAAGAAAATGGTTGTCTTATTTTGACACCCAATATTTGGAAGAGTATCCATCGGAATCTTTATTAAGTAATTGTTATTCTGAACAAGAACTTCCTAAAATAAAATTAAATCAATTGGGATTCACAAGCAGCAATATTAATCAACCCAAACATTTTTTTGACAATCAAATTATTGATGATTATGAGTCAACAAGAAACTTTCCATATTTAAATAAAACCTCAAGATTAGGAACATCACTAAGATTTGGTACAATAAGTATAAGGAAAGTAGTAAAAAAAGCAGCCAGTAGGCCTAACAAAACTTTCTTAAAAGAACTCATTTGGAGAGAGTTTTTTATGCAGATTTTGTGGCATTATCCTCACACACGTAATGAAAGTTTTAAACCTCAGTATGATAGAATAGAGTGGAGAAATAATGAAAAAGATTTTGAAAATTGGTGTTTAGGAAAAACAGGTTTTCCTCTTGTAGATGCGGGTATGAGAGAATTAAATAAAACCGGCTTTATGCATAATCGTGTCCGTATGTTAGTAGGTAGTTTTTTGTGTAAGCATTTGCTTATTGACTGGAGATGGGGTGAAGCATATTTTGCAGAAAAGCTTTTTGATTATGAGATGTCAAGTAACGTTGGTAACTGGCAATGGGTAGCAGGTTGTGGTGTTGATGCAGCTCCATATTTTAGGATTTTTAATCCAACAGAACAAGTAAAAAAATTTGATAAACAATTGCATTACATAAATAAGTGGGTGCCTGATTTTCAAGAAATTTCTTACCCAAAACCAATAATCGACCATAAACTAGCACGTGAACGTTGTTTAAAAACATATAAAAGCGCTTTAAATTCTTAATGAAGCGTGTACTAAAAACAAACTTACCTTCAAAAATTTGTCTTAATTGTGGGTATCCTTTTACTTGGAGAAAAAAATGGGAAAGAGATTGGAATAATGTAAAATATTGTAGTAAAAGATGCAAAACGAAAAAAAGAGTGCTTTAATATGGCTAAGGAATGATTTAAGAATTAAAGATCATTTTGGTTTTTATAACGCAGCAAGAAATTGTGACAAGATTTTTGCTTATTTCAGTTTTGAGCCAGCCAAGTTTGAAGATACCAAATGGGGTTTTAAAAAAACTGAAAAATTTAGAACACTTTTTTTAATTCAGACACTCAAATGTCTTAAAGACGAATTGAAGAAAAAAAATATTACACTTATTGTTGATATTAATTCAGCAACAGTTGGTATTCCAAAATTTATTGATTCTCTAAAAATAACAGATTTATTTTATCAATATGAGTGGACAAAGGAGGAAAGCAATCTATCAGATAGTGTCAAAAAGGCAATTTCAAAAAAAATTAAAATTCACACATATTATGATCAGTTTTTATATCACCCGAAGGATATTTCATATGAACTGGACACAATACCTGAAGTTTTCACAATTTTTAGAAAAAGTTGTGAAAAAAACACATTAGTAAGGAAAGTTTTTCCCGAAATAACAACTTTTCCAAGTACAAATCTTTTAGATGAAGAGTTTACCATACCTCGATTAGACGATTTTGGTTTTTCAGAATTTTATCCTCCTCCTTTTTCTGCGTTTCCATTTAGTGGCGGGAGTAAAAACGGGTATAATAGATTAAAGGAGTACCTGTGGGACACAAAAAAAATTTCAACATACAAAGAGACTCGTAATGGTCTTGTTGGAAAAGACTACAGTTCTAAATTTTCAGCCTGGTTAGCAAATGGTTCATTATCAGCAAGAGAAATTTACTGGCAGGTTAAAGATTATGAAAAGAAAGTGAAAAAAAATCAATCAACATATTGGATGATTTTTGAGTTAATTTGGAGAGATTATTTTAAGTATGTTTCACTAAAACATGGAAATAACATTTTCATGCTAGACGGTATTTTAAAAAAAAGATACGATTGGAAATCTAATCATAAAATTTTAATGTCATGGATTAACGGAGATACTATTGAACCTTTTGTGAATGCTAACATGATAGAATTAAAAAAAACTGGTTGGATGAGTAATCGAGGCAGACAAAATACGGCCTCTTTTTTTTCTAAGCATTTATTTATGGATTGGAGGATAGGTGCTGCATATTTTGAATCTCAACTTATTGATTACGATGTCCATAGTAATTATGGAAACTGGATGTATGTCTCCGGAGTTGGAAATGACCCAAGAGATCGAAAATTTGATATTTCTTGGCAATCAGAAAAGTATGATCCTCAAAAAAAGTTTCAAAAATTATGGATAAAGTAGAAAAAATTGCATCAATAGTTTTACCTAATCAATTATTTGAAAAATCACCACTATTTTCAAATAGTTGCACGATTTATCTTGTAGAGGAATCTTTATTTTTTAATCAATATGTATTTCACAAACAAAAACTTTTTTTTCACAGATTATCAATGAAAAAATATCAACATTTTTTGAAGGATAAAGGAATAGATGTGCAATACATAGATGCTTCCGAGAAACTTTCAGATATAAGACATTTAATTAAAAATATATCAAATAAGTATAACATAATACAGATTATTGATCCAAATGACTTCTTAGTTGAGAAAAGATTAAAAAGAGTTTGTATTAAACTTAATCTAAAATTAATAATCCTAGAAAATCCAATGTTTTTATGTAAAAAAAGTGATTTAAATTTCTTTAAGCCTGATAAGAAGAAATTTTTTCAAACTTCTTTTTACAAATCTCAAAGAGAAAAATTCAATATTCTAATCGATATTGCTGGTGGACCTGAAGGAGGAAGTTGGACCTATGATACAATGAACAGAGAAAAATATCCGACAAATAAAAAACCACCTGAAATCATGTCTGTAAATGATAAATCTGAACTTCTTTCACAGACACATGATTATATTAATAATATCTATAGTAAAAATTATGGCAATTTAGAATCAGAATTTTTTTATCCTACCGACTTTGAGCAATCAAAAAAATGGTTTAATGATTTTTTAGAAAATCGATTTAAAGAATTTGGCCCATATGAAGACGCTATTATTGATAGTGAGAGTTTTTTAAACCACAGCTTATTATCACCTCTTTTAAATACTGGTCTTCTTAATGTAAACTTTGTTATCAGTCATACAATAGAATTTTACAAAAAAAATGACATACCATTAAATTCATGTGAGGGTTTCATAAGGCAAATTTTAGGTTGGAGAGAATTTATTCGAGGTATATATTTTGCAAAAAGTGTAGAGGAACGAACTAAAAATTATTGGAATTTTAAAAGAAAAATTCCCCATTCATTTTATGACGGATCAACAAATATTTTACCCGTAGATATATGCATAAAAAAAATTTTGAAAACAGGTTATGCTCATCATATAGAAAGATTAATGATAATTGGTAATTTCATGTTACTGTGTGAATTTGATCCAGATGAAGTTTACAGATGGTTTATGGAAATGTTCATTGATTCATATGACTGGGTTATGGTTCCAAATGTTTATGGCATGAGTCAGTTTGCTGACGGTGGATTAATGTCAACAAAACCCTACATAAGCGGAAGTAGCTATATTCTTAAAATGAGTAATTATAAAAGGGGAGAATGGACAAACATTTGGGACTCATTGTTTTGGAATTTTATTGATAAAAGAAGAGACTTTTTTATCAAAAACCCAAGAATGAGAATGTTAGTTTCTAATTTTGACAAAATGGATTCAAATAAAAAGAAAGAATTGTTAGAGACAGCTGATAATTTTCTACAAAATCTTGGTTAATCATTTTTTAAAGGATGATAAAAAGTAATATACCAATTGTAATTGTTTGGTTTAAAAGAGATTTGCGTTTAGAAGATAACGAGGCAATTAATTCGGCAATAGCAAGTAATAAGTTGGTGTTACTGCTTTATGTTATTGAGAATTCTTTAATTCAAAATGATCATTTTAGTGTACGCCATCTAAATTTTATCAAACAATCTCTTGTGGACCTAAACCAAAGATTAGCAAAATTTAATACAGAAATTTTGGCTGTTTCTGGCGAGGTACAGTTAATTTTTGAAAAACTTAGTAAACAATTTTTAATTAAAAAAGTTTATTCTCATTATGAGACTGGTATCGATATTACATACAAAAGAGACAAAAAAATTGCAAAATGGTTTATTGAAAATAAGATTACATGGCATGAGAAAAGACAACAAGGGGTATTTAGAGGAATCGTGGATAGGAAAAATTGGTCAAAATTAATGAATTCGTTTATAGATCAACCGATTAAACCTCTACCTGAAATGAAGAACAAATTGGTATCGTTAAAAACTTTAAAACAAATAAAAAAGAATTTTGACTTATTAGAATTAAAAACTGAACATTTAAATGATGTTCAATTAGGGGGTGTTACAAAAGCAAATAAATACTTAGAATCTTTTTTTAAAAATCGTTACCAAAACTATCAAAATCACATATCAAAACCAGATTTATCTCGTAAAAGTTGCAGCAGGCTTTCGCCATATATTAGTTATGGAAATTTATCAATAAGACAAATTTTTCATCAAATAAAAGAAAAAAAAAGACAAACTAATAATAGCTTTGCTATTCGTGCATTTGAGTCTCGATTAAGATGGCATTCTCATTTTATTCAAAAGTTTGATATGGAACCTAGCATGGAGTTTTTAAGCGTAAACAAAGGTTATCACAAACTTTTAAAACCTATCAATAAAAAATTTATTAAAGCATGGGAAAAGGGAACAACTGGAGTTCCAATAGTTGATGCATCTATGCGATGTTTGGTTAAAACAGGATATTTGAATTTTAGAATGCGAGCTTTGATTGTTTCATTTTTTGTTCATCAATTATGGCAACCATGGCAAGCTTGTTCAGCTTTTCTAGCGAGACAATTTCTTGATTTTGAACCTGGAGTACATTTTCCTCAACTTCAAATGCAGGCTGGTGAGACTGGAATTAATACTTTACGTATTTACAACCCTGTTAAAAATGGAAGAGAGCACGATCAAAAAGGAGATTTTACACGCAAATGGCTCCCAGAACTCAAATCACTTTCCGATAAATTAATTCATTCTCCATGGTTAATAACTCCTCTTGAGGAAGAAATTTTTAAATTCAAAAAAGGAATTAATTATCCTAACCCTATTGTTAATTTAGACCAGACTAGACGATTTGCCTCTGATACACTTTGGAATTTAAAAAATGATTCAATAGTATTTAAGGAAAATCAGCGTATTTTAAAAAAACATACTTTTGGGAAAAGAATAAATAGCTAAAAATGAAAAATAAACCATTGCTTTCAAATGAACAAATTGATAGAGTTATCGAGATGGCGTGGGAGGATCGCACTCCTTTTGATGCAATTTTTTCACAATTTGGATTAAATGAAAAAAATGTAATCGATCTAATGCGGAAAGAGTTAAAAATAAATAGTTTCAAACTTTGGCGAGAACGTGTTCAGGGAAGAAAAACTAAGCACGGTAAAATTCGGTCAAATAACGTTGATCGATTTAAGTGTTCAAGACAAAAAAATATAAGTAATAATAAAATTTCTAAGCGATAGTAATGACCCTAACCAAAAGAACTATAATAATCGATTTTAAAATGACCCTATAACTCCTTGTCAGGTAATAACTCTTTTAATCTTTGCACCTAACTTTCTTAATCGACCATCTATATTTTCGTAACCCCTGTCAATTTGCTCAATATTATGAATTGTGCTTTTACCCGGTGCTGAAAGTGCTGCTATAAGTAGTGATACTCCAGCTCTTATATCGGGGGATGTGAGGGTTGTTCCTTTTAATTGAGATTTGAAATCGTGTCCTATAACAGTTGCACGGTGAGGGTCACAGAGAATTATTTTAGCTCCCATATCGATTAGCTTATCTACAAAAAATAATCGGCTTTCAAACATTTTTTGATGAATTAGTACACTTCCTCTAGCTTGACTGGCAACAACCAAAATAATACTTAATAAATCAGGGGTAAAACCAGGCCATGGTGAGTCAGAGATAGTTAATATAGAACCGTCAATATAGTTTGTTATTTCGTATCCATTTTTATGTGCAGGAATGAAGAGATCGTCACCACTTTTTTCAACATTTATTCCAAGTTTTTTGAAAGTAGCTGGAATAATACCTAATTGATTCCAATTGACATTTTTAATTGTAATCTCGCTTTGTGTCATAGCAGCTAGACCAATCCAACTACCAATTTCTATCATATCTGGAAGAATAGTGTGCTCAGTACCATTTAGCTTTTCAACGCCATCAATTATTAAGTAGTTTGAACCAATACCTTCTATTTTAGCTCCCATTTTATTTAACATCTTGCATAATTGCTGAACATAGGGTTCACATGCAGCATTGTAAATTGTTGTTTTACCCTGGGCTAAAACCGCAGTCATAATAATATTAGCTGTTCCAGTTACAGATGCCTCTTCAAGAAGTATATTTGCCCCATTTAATTCATTTGCTTCTACATTATAAAAAGAGCTCTCTCTATTATGTGAAAACTTTGCACCTAATTTTATTAAACCCTCAAAATGAGTATCTAATCTCCTTCTACCTATTTTATCTCCACCAGGTCTTGGCACAGACCCTTTACCAAATCTAGCAAGTAGTGGTCCAACTATCATGATTGAACCTCTTAATCTTTGCCCATTATCTTTAAAATCTTCTGAACTCAAATAACCTAGATTAATATTATTTGCGCGAAATTTATAACTACTCTCACTTTTTTTCTCAATTTCAACCCCTAAATTTGTGAGTATTTGAATGAGCTTGTTGACATCAAGTATATTAGGTATATTATTAACAATTATTGGTTCTGAGGTTAAAAGAGTAGCACACAAGATTTGAAGGGCCTCATTTTTTGCTCCTTGGGGTTTTATAGAACCTTTTAAGGGATATCCTCCTTCAATAATAAATGATTCCATTTACTTTTAATATCGTTTTCTATTTCTTTTTCTTGGTTTACTGTGATTGCTACTAGGTCCACTTCCATTTTTGTGTTTGAATCGAATTAAATCAGCCGAATCACTTAAGGGTAGTTGTGAAGCTGCAACCTTTAGTTTCCCTTCTGAAAGTTCTTCTAGGTGGTTAAGTATAACAACATCTTCAACTGTATCTTTATTCCAACTTAAAAAGTTTTTTTTCATATGGTTAGCTATTGTAAAAACTAACACATCTTTAAGTTCTCCGTCTTCCCAACCAATTGCAGCGTCAATCATGCGTTTTATGTTGTTTCCATAGAACCGATATTTTGGAAAATTCTGAGGGTAGGGTAACTTCTCAGGCTTCATATCTAATAACTCTTTCTGTGGTTTCTCAAATGGACAATCAACATCTATATCAAAGTCTGCCATAATGAAGAATTGATCCCACAATTTGTGCTGGAAGTCTGCTACATCTCTTAGGTGAGGGTTTAGGTTTCCCATAACACCAATTATAGCTTTAGCTTTTTTATTTCTCTCTTCAGGATTGGTCTCCAATTTGGCTTGTTCTATCATAATATGAACATGTCTTCCATACTCTGGTATTACAAGCTGTTTTCGCTTAGTGTTGTATTGTAAAATATCCATTAGGTGATTGTAAATGAATTCTTTAAGTAGAATATATATCGCAAATTAGTAAAATCCTTTGAATTGCAAACTATATTGATTAAAATTAAAGAGCTATAATTCCTTTTAGCTTACTGCAAACTTTGTAAATTTTAATAACTTCCTTAGGAGAATTCAAGTTTACCTTTATACTAAGGCTAGTAAATTTTTTTTTTGATGATTTTTTTTCATAAAAGAAGGCTTTTTTTGTTGAAAAAATTGATTTTAACTTAATCAAATTATCTGATTCTGATTTTACAATAAACTTAAAAAGATAAATTCCAGGCCAGCTCTGTGATTGACTCAGTTGATCAAAAAAGCGTGAATAAAATTCTTCTTTATTATCATTTGCATTCAACATGAGGCTTACATTTGTATAAATATACTGGTTTTATTATTTACAAAATGTCAAATATTCGAAGGATACTCATTACAGGAAGTCCCGGATCAGGTAAGACAACACTTATAAAAGGTCTAAAAAAAAAGGGCTACAAGGTTTTTTATGAATTCTCAAGGTCACTCATTAAAAGTCATGATAATGAGGGTAATAAAAATTTATTTTTAAAAGATCCAATTAATTTTAGTACAAAATTATTAGATAGGAGAATTAAGCAATTTAATGACGCAAAAAGAATTAAAAAAGCAAAGAATAACTTAGTATTCTATGATAGAGGAATCCAAGAAATTTTTGGATATTTAAAAGCCATCGGTTTGGAGAAATTATCATGGAAGAAAAAGCTGACTGATTATCGATATGATATCGTTTTTATAGCTCCACCTTGGAAAGAAATTTATACAAATGATAAGCAAAGGTTTGAAACATTTGAAGAAGCAAAAATTTATTATCACTTTATTAAGGATTCTTATCAAATCATACATGAGCTTGTTGAAATACCTAAAATTGATATTCAGAGTAGGATTGATTTTGTAGAATCTTACGTTATATGAATATAACTAATTTTAATTATTGTAAATGTCACAAAATTTATACTTTCAAAAACCTAAACAATCTCTAACTAATTTTATAGTATGTCAAACATATTAAACAACATTGTTAATAGTGAATTCTAAAGATCCACTTAAAATTGTCTTTTTTGGTACACCAGAATTTGCAAGATTTTGCCTTCAGGAATTATTTAATAATGGATTTATTATTAAAGCTGTAGTTACTGTTCCTGACCGAAAGGCTGGAAGAGGAAAAATGTACAGAAAATCAGCAGTAAAAAATTATGCAGAAAATAATGGATTTTTAATTTTTCAACCAGAGAATCTAAAATCTATCGAATTTGTAAATAATTTAAGAAATATTGGTGCTGACGCATTTGTAGTTGTAGCTTTTCGAATGTTACCTAAAGTTGTATGGAATATTCCAGAGTTAGGAACTATAAATCTTCATGCATCTCTTTTACCAAATTATAGAGGTGCAGCACCAATAAATTGGGTTTTAATTAATGGAGAGAGATTAACTGGAGTAACCACGTTTTTAATAAACGAGCAAATTGATACCGGTTCAATTTTGATTCAAGAAGAAATATCAATTAGTAAAAATGATAATACTGAAAAATTAAGTGATAAACTTCTAAACATAGGTGCTCCACTACTAATCAAAACTTTGTATAGTCTTAAAAAAAAGATAATTGTACCAATAACTCAAAAACAACTTGGAAATGAAAAATTAGCTTTTAAGTTAACAAAAGAGAATACTATGATAAATTGGGATAATTCTTTAAAACAGATTAAAAATTTAGTCAGAGGCCTAAGTCCATATCCTGGGGCTTGGACAAATTTAATAGTTAAAAGTTCATCACAGAAAATAAAAATTTTTGACGCTGAGCCAGTCTATGAAACTCATTCGTATCCAACAAATCAAATTTTAATCAAAGGCAAAAAAATTTATATTACACATCCAGAAGGATTTTTAAATTGTAAGGAAATTCAGCTTCCAAATAAACGCCGTATGGATGCAGCTGCATTTTTAAATGGCCATAAATCCTTAGTAGATAGTACTGTTTTTTAAAAAATGACCTTTGCTTATTAACAAATAACCTTACTTATTAACAAATAAGTCATTTTCCTTAGCTTTTTTAACAGTTACACGAAAATCCGTATAAATTTGTTGTATAACCTTATAATAAATATAATTATGAACAAAACAGAATTAATTGACGCGATGGCAGCGGATGCTGGCATCTCAAAGGCAGCAGCTAAAAAAGCTCTTGAATCTTTGATGGGAAGTGTATCAGGAACTCTGAAAAAAGGGGGACGTGTTTCATTAGTTGGATTTGGATCATGGTCTGTTTCTAAAAGAGCAGCACGCGATGGAAGAAATCCTCAAACTGGTGCGACGATAAAAATTGCTGCTAAAAATGTTGTGAAATTTAAAGCAGGTGCTGAATTATCAAGTACAGTTAATTAATCCCTTAAAAACATAATGAAAGGCTCCTTCTAGGAGCTTTTTTTTATATTTTTTTATGAATCAAGGTAAATTGATAGTTTCTACACCATCAATACTAGGTGATTTTAATTTTCGTAGATCGGTTATTTTACTCGCTAGTCACAAGACATCTGGGAGTATTGGTTTTATTATAAACAAAAAATTAAATTATAGACTCAATGATATTGTCGAAGATATAAACATTAAGTTCCCACTATTTTATGGTGGTCCCGTGGAGCGGGATAATTTATTTTATTTACATAGATTAGGAAATATGATACCAAATAGTATAAAGATTAATAGTTCTTTATCTTGGAATGGTGATTTCAAATTTGTAACAAAACTTATTAATGAAAATAAAATTAAATTAAATGATATTCGTTTTTTTCTAGGCTGTAGTAGTTGGGGTAACGGACAGTTAGAAAAAGAGCTTGATGAAAAATCTTGGGAGCCATTTGAAATTGTGTCTGCAGAAAAAGTATTAAAAATGAAAATTCAAAATATGTGGAAAAAATGTATGATTTCTTTGGGTGGAAAATACAGAGTTTGGTCCAATGCTCCGGAAAACCCAAATTTCAATTAAACCAGGTATGATAGAAATTTTTCAAATAGATGGTAACTTTTATCATTGAAATATGAAGACTTTTTATAGTTTGATATACACTGCAGACCATTCTCTAATGAAATGATGAAAATTTCTTCAGATTTTTGAAGTTCAAATGGATTTATTTCTCTTTCTATAACATTGTAATTTTTATTAAACTTTATCAGCCATTCTAAAAATACTTCTCTAAATACTAAATTTTGACATCCTGATAATAAATTAGGAGTTTGTATTTGGTTTGATTCTAATAAAAATATTGTTCCATTTAGTGTTTCAGTAACTTTTTTTTGATCATTTAAAAGGACAACATCATTAAGACCATTTTCTTTTGCATACATCCTTGAAATTAATCGTAAATCACTATTTGTCTTTGACATATTTGATAGATCGTTAGAAAATATTAAAATATCTTTGTAGAGATCAACTTTATAATTTGAAGTATTAATTTCAATAGGATATAAATCAGTGATACTTATAATGAATTTTGTTTCACTATAAGCCTTAATGAATTGGCATCTATACAAACCGTTTGTTATTTTACTATCAATTATATTTGTGACTTTGATCAATTCTTCTTCCAATTTTTCCATAGTAAAGGAGATTGGAATCTTAAACCTGTATCTTCTAAGATTCGCTATAATTCTAAAATAATGTTTTTCCCAAAAAAGGATTTTTCCGTTGTTAAGCCTAACGTTTTCAACAAAAGAAAAGTCCTTATGTAAATTTTGAATTAATTCTGGTTCCGCATTGATTAATTGCGATACAACTAAGCCGTTACAATTAAACATAATACAAGTTTAACTAGAACCCAAAATCTTTTTTAAACTTGAAATCAAGTTATCCCAGAGCATTTTTGATTCCTCCAATTCTTCTTCTTCAGCAAAATCAGTAATTATGAGAGAAACATCATTAGTTAGGTCGTCTACTTGAATTTTAAATTCAAAATAGTAGTCGTTATTTTCCTCTTCATCAGTTTGCCACTTAAAACGAACAAGCTCGTTATTTTTTTTTTGAATTAGTTTTGCATTTTCTTCACTATCATCCCAAATGAAAGTAAAGTTTTCACCTCTAGAGTTTACATCATCGGCAAACCATTCTCCAAGACCAGATGGGGTTGATAAATATTGAAATAGCATTTGTCTTGAGGCATGAAAATCATATTCAATTGAAAAAAGTTCTTTAGTAGCCATTTATTAAATTTATGATCCCAATATATTGAAAATTAGATTAGAAGTACGTTTATTTTAAAATATTTTCAAAAGGTTGTAGGGAGAAGATTATGTTTTTATCTTAGTTAACTAAAATGGCGAGATAGCTCAGGCGGTTAGAGCGTCGGATTCATAACCCGGAGGTCGGGAGTTCAAGTCTCCCTCTCGCTACTTTATATGCACTAACTACAACTAAACTTTGTCTATTCTGATAATTAAAACTAATTAAGCATTTATTAGTCCTCAGATTCTGAAAACAAAATATTTTGTAAAAACAAACTCAAAAATACAGTAGCTAATGCACCAATGAGATTAAGCCATAAAAAACCAATCTTATCCCAAGTAAACAATGAAATAACAAAAATTTCTGAAATAATTGCAGCCCAAAAGATAGCTTTTCCTTTTACGCTAGTATTGAATATGCCAACCAGAAATATACCCAAAATAGTTCCATAAAAAATTGAGCCGATAATATTAATTAATTGAATTAAATTCTCAAATAGGTTTCCAAAGCATGCAAAAAGAATTGCCATTAGCCCCCAAAGAAGTGTAAATATTTTAGATGCGTTCAAATAAGTTTTCTCGGTTTTATTTCTGTAATTTCTTTTATATAAATCAATTGTACTAGTGGCTGCTAGAGCATTTAATTCTGATGCAGTGGAACTCATCGATGCTGACAGTATTACAGCAATTAATAGACCTATTAAACCAACAGGTAGATAAGATAAAATAAATGATATAAAAATATAATCCTTATCGTTAGTCTCTTGTTTCGGATCTGACTTACTTATAATATATCTCGCAATATCTCGTTGTTTTGATTCTTTTTTTCTTAAGGCATCAATTTCTTTGCTAGAACCATTATTTAGCAAAAGGTTTCTAATTTGTTTTTGGGTTTCTAAATTTTCAATTTCCAATTTTGAGAACTCTTCAATTTGTTTTGATTCTTTTACTGTTAAAATTGCTTTTGGATTAAAATTTAATGGAGCCGACTCAAATTGATAAAACACAAACACCATAACTCCTGTGAAAAGAATAAAAAACTGCATAGGGAGCTTTAGAAAACCATTCATTATAAGCCCCATCTGACTTTCTCTTATAGACCTACCAGATAAATATCTTTGAACTTGTGATTGGTCTGTTCCGAAATAGGAAAGAGATAAAAATAAGCCCCCAGTTATACCGCTCCAAAATGTATATCGGTTTTTTAGGTTAATACTAAAATCTAAAAAATTTAGTTTTTCAGCTTTTCCAGCAATACTTAAAGCGTCAAGAAATGAAATTTGATTTGGGAAATTAGTTATAATGAAATAGAATGCTAGAAACATTCCAGAAAAAATGATAAACATTTGAAGTTTTTGTGTCATATTTACAGCTCTTGTACCCCCAACCAAGGTATATAAGATTACTAATGAACCCACAACTAAAGCAGTAATTCTTAAATCCCAATTAAGCACAACACTGAGAATGATGGCCGGTGCATAAATTGTAATTCCAGCTGCTAAACCTCTTTGCATTAAAAATAAACTAGCTGTTAGAGTTCTAACCCTTTTATCAAAACGATTTTCTAAAAATTCATAAGCAGTATATATTTTTAATCTGTGATATATTGGGATAAAAAACAAGCAAATTATAACCATTGCGAACGGTAAACCGAAGTAGAACTGTATAAAACCCATCCCATCATTAAATGCTTGACCGGGTGTTGATAAAAATGTAATAGCACTTGCTTGAGTTGCCATTACCGATAGGCCAACAGTCCACCATCGACTCTGATTTCCAGCTTTTAAATATTCATTTATGTTCTTTGGATTTTTATTTTTCCAAATACCGTAAAGAACGATAAAAATTAGTGTACCTATGAGAACTGCCCAATCTAGAGTTTGCATTAATATTTGAAATTAACTGTAAGAAGGTAAAATATAACTAGGTAAACAATATTTGTAATTATTAATACGAAGTATATATTTTTTTTCATTGCCCGTATGAAATAAGATTTAGAAAAAGGCGATAGGCACCAGGCACACCTGACGGAAGTTGACGAAAGAAACTTAATCCTGTAAAAATAAATTTACCTTTTCCACAGTCGGCAACAAGTAGGCTTCCTTTTTTTTCTGACTCATCTTTATCACTCATAGATAATAATGCTTCATATCTTTTATCCCAAGAATTTGCAAAATATAGACCTCGCTCTTGAACCCAATCGTTAAAATCTATTTCTGTAATTTTATTTGGCTCTTTAAGTAGAACATGTTCTTTATTTAAAATAGTTACATGTGCGTTTTCATCAGTTACTCTTTCACGGGAAATACTAATTCGAAAAGGTGCTAGGATTGAGGAATCAAAATTTCGACTCGTGTTATATTGAATAATAACAGTACCTCCTTGCATTGCAAAATCCCATAATATTTGATTTTTAAATGTTAAGTCATTATGAACATTAAATGCCCGTATACCTACAACTACTGTTGAATATTCTAAAAGTGACTCTAATTTTAATTTATCGACATCAAACTCCTTTACTTTAATTCCAACATTTTTTAAACTTTCTGATATTTTATCACCTGCACCTTTGATATATGCAATTTCTTTAATCTTAGTTTTTAAATTTATTTTTGAAACAATTGTTTTGTTTGGGCTTAAGAGAAATTGCTTTTGAATATGTGGATAATTGATCTCTTCAAGTGACATTTTATATTCTTTATTTTCACTTTTAACGATTGACTTTAAAATCGTTTTGGAATTTCCTTTGGGCGGTATGACTCTAAAGATAAACTCTTTAGATGTACCAGACTTTTCAATATTTACTATTTGACTTTTTGGAAAAAATTCCCAATTTTTGGAACTCATTAATGAAACATCACCGGAGAAATTATTTACGTTTGAATTTACTGTCACAGTAATATTTTTCGGATTTTCATTTGAAAACAAAATAACATCGTTTTCAATTTTTGAAGTCACTCTAGGTAGAATTTGGAAATCTTGCACGACTTCACCAATAACTCTATCTGTTTTCCGATAAGTGAGAGGTATTTCAATTGGAATTTGAACTTCTTGGATTTTGAAATTAAAATATATTTTGATTGGATTAGGCGTTTCAGCTAGACCTATTAGATTTTTATTTTTCACCTTATAATTTCCTAAATCTTTTTCCTCTAACAACCAATACGGGGTTGTTACAGCATCTGTAATTAATAAGTTTTTATTTACATTCCAAACCTTATTGTTTGATAGTTTTTTTGACACATCAATATTTAAGGCTCCATCAACATCAATAAGTTCTATTTCAAAATTACTGGAATTTGAAGCTATAAGTTCAGTAGATATTTTGGTTTTATCGACTCCTGATTCTACACTAGAATTAAATTGCAACCTTAGTCCTAAGCAGCCTTTAATTATATCCCTAACTTCTTTTAATTTAATTTTTTTCCAATGGTTATTTTCAATTTTACTAATTTCTTTATACAAATTTGCAAGTAATAACATAGAATTACTAGGCTCTTCAAAATCAAAATCTGCAATAATTTGATCTATAAGTTTCTCAATCTTTTTTCCATCTCTAATTCGACTCCATGTTGTATCTATTTGATCAAAAGGATTAGAATTTAAAAGATTATCTCCATTAATTAACTCTAGGTACTCTACTTGTTTTCCTATACTTGGTGAATTACCGAACCCCTGCGATTTATGTTGACTTCTACTCAAAGCAGCAACTTCCTCATTGGTTTGTCCTGTTAAGAAATCGATTGGATTACTATCAATTGGAATAAATTTACTTTTATCGACTCTTCTAAATTGTTCTTTTCCTCCATATACCCACCAAGATGTATTAAAAAATTGACGTTTTGGTTTCCAAATATCGACTTTAGATAATTGATCTGGAAAAGCTGATGGATCACTTGCAAGCTGAAAAGCTTTTTTACTTAATATTGCTGAACTTGTATGGTGTCCATGTGTAGTTCCCGGTGTTCGATGATCAAAACGATTGATTATAATATCTGGTTTAAATGATCTTATTAAATAAACAATTTGTGATAAGATTTCTTCTTTATTCCAAATTGAGAGAGTTTCATCTGGATGTTTTGAGAATCCAAAATCATTTGCAGTTGTAAAATACTGAATTCCTCCATCAATTCTTCTAGCTTCTAAAAGTTCTTGCGTGCGAATAAGACCTAGGGCTTCTCCAAGTTCTGTGCCAATTAAATTTTGTCCTCCATCACCACGAGTTAAAGACAAATATGCTGTTCTAGAATAATAATGATTTGAAAAAAGAGAAATTAATCGTGTATTTTCATCGTCAGGGTGTGCAGCAATATAGAGTACAGATGAAAGAGTTTTTAGTTTTTTTAGTTTTTTATAAATTTCCGCGCTGTCTTGACATAGTAAAATGGAATAATTTAGCAGAAAGATGAAAAGTAGTCTTTTTTTCATGTGAACTTTTATTTTAATCCCAATGAATCACGATAATTCTCCTCCCCGAGATTATTCAATTTCCAATAAGGAAGCTTAACGGTTTTTATAACTTTTGCCTTTGTTACTTGCTCTGGAAATCTTAAATCATACTCAGCCCATTCAATTATCCCATAGGGCCTTACGTTTTTAAAACTTATAGAATGTTTTCTTTGAAGTTCAGGATAAATAATTAAATATGTGTTAATTCCTTCTTTTTGAATAATTGAAGCTTCTGCTTCATAAAACTTAATTTTTTTGTGATTAAGCTGCAAATATTCAATCGAAGGTAGAATCAAAATCTTTCCTTTAGGAAGAAGTTCTGGCTGTGTTCGTATTAATGTCCAAATTTCATCTTCAGTTAAGTTGTCGTTTAAGTTTATATTTTGGTCTGCCTCATCTTCAAAGTAAGAGTGACTCGAAATTTTTAGATTTCCTCTCCGGTTTAGCTGGGTATATGACTGACCACACCATTCCTGAATTGATGATGTTATCTTAACCAATGACTTTTTTTTCTCAAGACGAGAAAAAATACTAGTCATTATAGAGTAGGGGTAAATACCCGTCAAAAAGTTTTTAGTTCGATTTAATTTCAAAATATTTAGTGTTGATGAAGATTCCTTGTTTGCTTTGACTTGTTTATTGGGTAAAAAATCTTCGGTTACATAGATCAAAACTGAGCTTCCCTTTCTGTTTTGGCCGTATCGATATTGATTTAATTCATAGCTAGTTATTTCTGCAGTTCCATCAAACCAATAATTTTTAAATTCTTGATCTAAGAAAATGTTTTGATCAATTGATTTTTCCAACCCTAATCGATTACAATTGATAACTAAAATCGAACATAAAAGAATTATTTTTTTCATTTAATTAAGATATTAGGAATTTTATAAAATCATTTAATTCTGGTTTATAATTTCATTTATTTTTTCAAATACTTGAGCGACAGGTAATCCTATAACATTTGTAAAACTACCTTCGATATGTGCTATATTAATAGTACCAAAAGAATCTTGAATGCCATAGCCGCCTGCTTTATCAAATGGTAATCCAGATTTAATGTATTTTTCAATTTCCAAATTTGATATTTTTTTAAATGTAACTTTAGAAACTTCATGAATTATTTCTAGTTTCTGTTTTTGCAAAAAGCCTACAGCTGTAATAACCTCGTGTGTACTATTAGATAATCTTATTAGCATATCTTTTGCTTCAGACACATTCTTTGGTTTACCCATAAACTTATTTTCGTGCCAAACAATAGTATCTGCTGTAATAATTATTTGCTTTTCTTTTACAATATCTAAAAAAGGAACTGTTTTTTTTCTAGTGATATGACTAGC
>CACERG010000003.1 GCA_902561795.1 uncultured Bacteroidota bacterium
ATAAGAGTTTAATACGAGTTTTTATTTTTTTGGAAATTGAGTTCACAATTTGTTTTTCAAATAGCTTTACAAGTTAATGTAAAAGATTTTACAAAGTTTAAGTATTGGGGATACGTTTATTCATTAATTTGAACCATAGAGGTGGAAAAAGGGCAATTAGCATAGAAGTTGTGTATCCATAGGGTAGTTGGGGACTTTTTTCTATGCTTTCTAAAATTTGATATTTTTTCGATGCTCTATGATGGTGATCACTATGACGGGTTAATTCATAAAGAACTAGGCGACCTATAGCATGATTAGAATTCCAAGAGTGCATTGGGCTTACACGTTCATATCTTGATCCCTTTGACTGTCTCGAGAGGCCGTAGTGTTCAATATAATTAATTGTCTCTAGCAATAGTATTCCAACAAGCGCAATAGATAAAGAAAAAAATACACCTTGAAAACTAAAAAAAATATAAATACAAATTAAAAATGCAAATTGAAAGATTTGGTAGTAAAAAAAGTCATTATAAATACTAAAAAATCTGACTTTTTTGTTTTTGAGTAGGTTTTTTTGAATTCGGATTGCATTTTTTATTTGACCTGTTATGGAAGTGAACCAAAAAGAAAAAACGGATTGATTTTTTTTAGATGTAGCAGGGTCACTAGGGGTTCCAACATTAAGATGGTGTCCAAAATTATGTTCAATATAGAAATGCATATAGAAAGAGGGCATTAATAAAACTTTTGCTAAAAAACGTTCCCATTTTGTTTTTCTATGTCCTAACTCGTGGGCAACGTTTATACCATTTGTTCCCAATACAATTCCAAAAGACAATACAAGGCCTACTTTTTCATATGTAGCAAGTGTTTGGGTAGTCAGATGCTTAATCCCAAAAATTAGAATTGCAAATACAATTATCAAATTGAAATACAACATCAAATCAAAAAAACGATTAGATAACCTGTTTTTTATTTTTTCTTCGCTTAATTTACTTTGGTCGGGCTCAAGAAAGGCTTCCCAAAGTGGGATTAACCCAAAAGCGTATAAAACGGTTGTAAAACTCCAGATTCCCCCAACTTGAAGACCTATGATTGACGATAAAGGAATCGTGTAGGCCAACAAATACTTCGTATCATTCACATTTACAAATTTAATTGACCTCCAATATTACAAAAAAATTGCAAATCCGATTTAAATAAATTTTACTAATGATTTTGATGAAGCTTAAAAATGCCTTGTAAGTGTTTTGAAATTGTAGGTAGATATGGGTAAAATAAACTTTAGATTCAATCAAATCAAAAAATTAGCGCATCCAAATAAAACTTACATCGTATCGAAATATAAAAGTGGACAAAAATTATTAAACCTTTAAAATTTAAAATGGATTAATTTTTTTTTCTACTGAGGATGAAAATTATTTTAAAAATCTGAATCGAAACAATTACAACATTTAGAAAAATTATTGAATAAGAGAGATCAACTATACCATAGGCTAACCATAACGAAGCCCCAATTAGATTTACAACTCTAAGCCATAACATATCATCAATTAGAAAAGAAACAATTACAAAAAAAGTTGCAATCCAACCTATTGTATCTATTAATTCAATCCACATAATACATTTATTTTAATCTAGTATTATACAAATCAATTAGATTGATTATTGGATTTTGTCAAAATCTAGATCTTTCTGAATTTTAGATTGATTTAAATTTTTATGAATTTCAGTAAGATTGTTTCCTTGAATGTCATAAATATTTCCTGTCCAGGAATCGATTACGAAAGACTCATTTACTGGTGATGGTTTGTATCTGTTTGAAAATGATACTATTAACGCAGCTATAATTATTGAAAACGATAAAAGTAAAACCTTGAAATTTTTTTTCATTTGAGAACCTTTTTTCTCTTCTCTATTTTGATTTCTTTGTGAATTAGAGTAAGCATGACTATCGAAACCATTGCATGTAAAAATCCAAATGAAAATGCATCAAGGCCTGGCATTTGCCCTGAGACAGAAGAAAGGGTATACATAATTATAGCAAATAAATTAAAACCAGCAACAATGTATCCGTAAGCAAGTCTAACAGGGGGTTTATGCCATACCATTCTTAAAATTAGAAAGGTCATTAGCCAAAAAATGAATTCATATAGATATTGAATGTCGTGTAGTCCAAGCATAAATCGTCTTCATTTTCAATACTAGACAAACATACAAAAAAACAATATCATTTTTAATAATAATAATTCAGATTAATGATATTTAATTAAATTTAAATTATTCTGTTTTTTATTGAGTGAAAAAAAAAAGAAATCTTGTTGAAATAAGAAATCTTTATTTAAAAATAAAGGGAAAACTTATTTTAAATAATATATCCTTCAGTTTTGGATATAATGAAATCATTGGTGTTGTAGGTGAGTCAGGAAGTGGAAAATCTTTAACTGCACTCACTTTAATTGGACTTCAGCCAGAAGATTCAGAAATCCAGGCAGAAAAATTAAATTTTTTAGATTCTGATATGAGAAGCTTTACCCAGAAAAAATGGCAAAAATATAGAGGAAGTTTCCAAGGTATGATTTTTCAAGAGCCTCAATCTAGTTTAAATCCAACTTTAAAATGTGGGAAACAGTTAATAGAGGTATTGAATTTTAATCGAAAAATAAGTTTAAATGAAAAAAAAGGATTAATAGTTGATACTCTTAATGAAGTACAATTATTTGATTCGAACAGAATAATGAATTCATATCCTCACCAGCTCAGCGGGGGGCAAAAACAGCGCATTATGATAGCCATGGCACTTCTTTGTAATCCAAAACTTTTGATTGCAGATGAACCAACAACTGCACTAGATACAACAATCCAAAGAGAAATTCTTCTCTTATTAAGATCGCTACAAAAAAAATATAAAATGAGTATTTTTTTTATATCTCATGATTTAGCATTAATTAAACAATTAGCTCACAAAGTATTGGTTATGCGTAAAGGAGTTATCGTAGAGTCTAATAATACAAAAGATTTATTTTTAAATCCACAACATGAGTATACAAAAGGATTAATTTCTGCAAGACCAAGAATCGATACACGTATAGAGAAGCTTCCTACTCTCAATGATTACAGGAAAGGAAATTTTAAAATTAAAAAAGTATTAAGAAAAACTCGGCAAGCCCACCAAAAGCTAATATATTCTCAAAGGCCCATATTAGAAATAAAAAATATTGGAAAATCCTATTTATCTAAAAGTTTTTTTGGGAAAAGAAAAAGATATGAGGTTTTAAAAAATATCACTTTTTCTCTTTATCCAGGAGAAATTTTAGGTTTGGTTGGTGAATCTGGCTGTGGTAAGTCAACACTTGCTAAAACGATTGTTTGTTTAGATATTCCCGAATCTGGGGAAATTATTTTGAAGGGCTCAAAAGTCAATCCTAAACATAAAAATCAAGTTAGAAATTTGAGAAAAGATATTCAATTTATTTTTCAAGATCCTTATGCTGCATTGCATCCTTCCAAAACAGTCGGTAATTGTATACATGAAGTTCTTAGTGTTCATTATTCAAATAATAAGATTAAAAATCATCAACGGATAGTTGATTTATTAAGTAAAGTTGGACTAACTGAGGAATATATTAACCGTTACCCTCACGAACTTTCTGGAGGACAACGACAGCGGGTTATAATAGCAAGAGCTCTTGCTGTTGATCCTAAAGTTTTGATTTGTGACGAATCAGTTGCTGCTCTTGATATATCTATACAAGCTCAGGTTTTAAATCTTTTAAATGATCTTAAAAAGAATTTAGGGCTTAGTTATTTATTTATTTCTCACGATTTATCAATTGTTAAACATATGTCAGATAGGGTTATGATAATGCGTGAAGGTCACATAATTGAAATTCAAGAAGCAGATGATCTTTATAGAAATCCTAAAAATGATTACACAAAAAAATTGATTGAAGCAGTTTTATGATTCATTTTAAAAAGTAAGATTCCAATTAGTTCAAATCAAAAATTTGAGATTCAGTTAGGTCGAGGGATTCGGAATAGTCTCGTGTATATCGTTAATCTCTTTCAAAATCGTATCATTTAGTTTGATAAAAACACTTTCTATATTTTCCTTTAATTGAGAAATATTTGTAGCTCCAATAATATTGCTTGTTACGAATGGGCGATCATTTACAAATGCTAATGCGAGTTGAGTGAGAGAAAGGCCATTTTTTTCTGCTACACTATTGTAGGCTTCAACAGATTTTTTACATGACTCTGAATTGTAGCGATCATAGTGAGGGAATAGGGTCAGTCTTGAGTTTTCTGGCTTTTTACCATTGCGATACTTTCCCGTTAAGACACCAAATGCTAAGGGTGAATATGCAAGCAAGCCTACATTTTCTCTATGACAAACTTCAGCATTTCCAACTTCAAATGTTCTGTTTAATAAAGAATATGGGTTTTGTATTGTTTTTATTCTGGGATATTTATCAGAGGAAAAACTTAAATAACGCATTGTCCCCCATGGGGTTTCATTGGAAAGTCCTATATACCTTATATTACCCTTAATAACATGATTTTGAAATGTATCTAGAATTTCTTCAAAATTTTCATCCCATTTATCTTCAATTTTATAATTGTATCCTCTTTTTCCAAAGAAATTTGTTGGTCTTTCAGGCCAATGTATTTGATAAAGATCAATGTAATCTGTTTTAAGACGCTTTAAACTATTTTCGACTGCAAAATCAATTGTTTTCTTTGAGTAGCTTTTGTCATTTCTTATATGTTTAGTAAATGTTGCTGGCCCAGCTATTTTAGAAGCTAAAATGACCTCTTTTCGAGTGCCATTTTTTTTAAACCATGATCCAATAAATCTTTCGGTGTCACCTTGTTCTTCAAATCTGGGTGGAATTGGATATAATTCAGCAGTATCAAAGAAATTTACACCTCTGTCTAATGCATAATCCATTTGCTGATGACCCTCAATCTCACTATTTTGTCTTCCCCATGTCATTGTACCTAAACAAATTTTACTAACCTTAATATCAGTTCCAGGTAATAAATTGTATTCCATAAACTATTGATTTTCAGAATTAATTAATTCCATGATTTTATCTAAAGGGGGACTTAATATTATTTCTATTCGCCTGTTTGCTGCCCTTCCCTCAACTGAAGTATTTGGAGCAATAGGAACAAACTCGCTCTTACCAGCAGCAGTAAGATTTTGTGGTAAAATTTTGTTATTCTCTAGGAGTATTTTTACCACTGCAGTCGCTCTTTTGGTTGATAAATCCCAATTAGACTCCATAGCTCCTCTACTTGTGAATGGGATGTTATCAGTGTGTCCTTCAATTAGAATTGATATATCGGGGTTTTCTTCTAACACTTTAGACAATCTTACAAGAGCTTGTTTTCCTTGAAGTTCAATATTCCATCTACCTGATTTAAACAATAGTTTGTTTTCCATCGAAACGTAAACTTTTCCATTTCTTTGCTTAATACTTAATCCTTTCCCTTTAAAATTTAATAATGCATCGGAGATCCTATTTTTTAAATCATTTAATAATTTTTTTTGACCTGATATAATTTTCTCAAGGTTATCAATACGCTCTGTACGTGACAAAAGTTCGGTCTCTTTTATTGCTATTTCTTTGATGAGAGCATTATTTTTTGAGATACTCTCCTGAATTTTTAAGCTGCTGTTCTTTTTTACTAAATCTAATTCTTCACTCAATAATTTATTTTTTTTAAGACCTAACTTTAAACTATCCCTTGAATTTTCCAAATAACTATTTGTCTCGTTCCATTTCATATCTAATTTATCCAGAGATTGCTGTAAAGAGTCTTCAGAGTTTTCCAAAATATTTTTTTCTATTTTGATTTTGGCATAGCGAGACTCTAGATCGTTAAATACTTTAGTCGAAATACAATTTGTAAAGCATGTAATTAAAATAAATAAAAGACAATATCTCATTTCAAAATTTTAATTCTAATCCTACTGGACAATGATCGGAATGATAAACTTCAGAAAGGATAAAAGATTTGGAAATATTTTTTTTTAATGATTCGCTTACCAAAGCATAGTCTATGCGCCAGCCTTTATTATTTTTTCTTGCATTTGCACGGTAACTCCACCAGGTATATTTATTGGGTTCTGGATTAAGAAATCTGAATGAATCAATAAAACCAGAATTTATAAAACGATTGAGCCAATCTCTTTCCTCAGGTAAAAAACCAGAAACAGTCTTATTTCTTACAGGATCGTGTATGTCAATAGCTTGATGACAAATATTATAATCCCCACATATAACAAGATTAGGAAACTCTAACTTTAGATTATCAATGTAAACTCGGAACTCGTCCATAAATTTGAATTTATAGTCTAGGCGGTTTATGTTAGTTCCCGATGGTAAATAAAGGCTCATTACTGAAAGCTTTTTAAAATCTAATCTGAGTATTCTTCCTTCGAAATCCATATGGCTAATACCACTTCCATAAGATATATTTACAGGATTTTTTTTTGAAAATATCGCAACACCGCTGTACCCTTTTTTTTCAGCTGAAAACCAATAATGATGATAGCCTTGTTTTTCGATTAATGCAACGTCGACTTGCTCTTTCATGGCTTTTGTTTCTTGTAGGCACAAAATATCTGGTCTTACATTATTGAGCCAATCAATAAAACCTTTTTTCATTGCTGCTCTTATTCCATTAACATTGTATGAAAGTATTTTCAAAACTCTTTTTTACTAAGATAAAAATTCAATTTTTTTCTCAAAAATTACATTACAAGTGTATGTAAAATTTTAATTAAAGATTTAAAGTTTTTGAAGGATAGACCCCATAGAAACTTCTTCTTTAATTAAATTCTTTATATGTTCAATATTAATTCTTTCTTGTTGCATGGAATCTCGCTTTCTTAAAGTAACAGTTTTGTCATCTAAAGTTTGGTGATCAATAGTTACACAAAAGGGAGTTCCAATAGCGTCTTGCCTTCTATAACGTCTTCCAACAGCATCCTTTTCATCATATACAGTTGTAATATCAAATTTAAGTTCATTCACAATTTTTTTGGCAACCTCTGGTAAACCGTCTTTTTTGACCAGAGGTAATATTGCCACTTTTATAGGAGATAATATAGAAGGCAGCTTTAAAACTGTTCTGGTGCTGCCATCATTCAACTTTTCTTCAGTTAAGCTATTTGAAAGTACAGCTAGGAACATTCGGTCTAAACCTATAGATGTTTCTATAACATATGGGACATAACTTTCATTAATTTCTGGATCAAAATATTGTAGTTTTTTTCCAGAAAATTGTTCATGATTCATCAAATCAAAATTAGTACGAGAATGAATTCCCTCTAATTCTTTAAATCCAAAAGGAAAACGAAATTCAATATCCAATGCTGCATCGGCATAATGAGCGAGTTTTTCGTGATCATGTAATCTGTATTTTTCCTCCCCCATTCCAAGTGATAAATGCCATTGAAGTCTTTTGTCTTTCCAGAAATTATACCATTTTTTTTGAGTTCCTGGAGGAATGAAAAATTGCATCTCCATTTGCTCAAATTCTCTCATTCTAAAAATAAATTGTCTTGCTACTATTTCATTTCGAAATGCTTTACCTGTTTGTGCGATTCCAAAAGGAACTTTCAGCCTACTAGTTTTTTGAACATTTAGAAAGTTTACAAAAATTCCTTGTGCCGTTTCTGGGCGAAGATATAAATCCATTGCAGAATCCTTTGATGCACCTAATTTAGTATCGAACATCAAGTTAAATTGTTTTACATCTGTCCATTCCTTTGAACCCGACTCAGGACATGAAATTTCTAATTCTTCAATCAATTCTTTTACATCTTTTAGATCTTCTTTCTCCAAAGATTTATTTAGCCTTTTCAAAATGTTTTGTGACTTTTTGGTATATGAAATAACTCTAGGGTTAGTTTTTACAAATTCCATTTCATTAAAGGAATCTCCAAAACGTTTTGCTGCCTTAGCTATTTCTTTTTCTATTTTGATTTCAATTTTAGCAACATATTCCTCTACTAGAACATCTGCCCTATATCTTTTTTTGGAAACCTTATTATCAATTAATGGATCATTAAAGGCATCAACATGACCAGACGCTTTCCATGTTGTTGGATGCATGAAGATTGCAGCATCAATTCCGACAATATTTTCATGTAATTGAGTCATTGATTTCCACCAATAATTTCGAATATTATTTTTTAGCGCAACACCATTTTGCCCATAGTCATAGACTGCACTAAGTCCATCATAAATCTCACTTGAAGGAAAAACAAATCCATATTCTTTGGCATGTGAAATTATTTTCTTGAAATGTTCATTTTCTTTTGCCATGGCCCAAAAATAGTTTTTTTTAAAGACTTGAATTAAGGAATTAACAAAAGAATTGAAATGGTATCAAACTTGTTTAAAACCATTTGGTGGTATTTAGTAATATTGCTTTACTTTGCTAATAACTTTAAAAAGTATGAAGATTGGAGTTCGACTTTTTATGTGTATTATCCTTATAATATCGATCTTTGGTTGCGCTAAACGTGCATCTCCAACGGGTGGTCCAAAAGACTCTATTCCTCCTGTTCTTATAAACGCTTCCCCAAAACTCAATACAACTTATTTCAATAAAACTGGTTTTACTTTAACTTTTGATGAATATATTAGTTTAAATGAAATAAGTAAGCAACTTGTAATATCACCGCCTTTAAATCCAAATCAATACAAAGTATTACCAGCCTCAGGTGCATCAAAAAAAATATCATTAGAATTGAAAGATAGCCTACTTGACAACACAACGTATACCTTTAATTTTGGCAACAGTGTAGTCGATTTTAATGAATCTAACACTTTACCATTTCTAACCTACACAATTTCTACTGGCCCAATAATAGATACTCTGTACATTAGGGGAACAGTAGCCGATGCTTTTGAAAAAGATACTAAAACGTTCATCTCACTCCAGCTATATCCTGTCGATTCAGTTTATAATGACTCGGTCATTTATAATAAAAAACCGCTATATGTTACAAGTACACTGGATTCGACGACTTATAAGTTTCAAAATCTTCGAGAGGGAAAATATAATTTAATCGCGCTTCAGGATGTTTCTGGAAATTATTTTTTTGATCAAAGAAGTGATAAAATAGGATATTTAAATAGACTTATTGAGCTTCCTAAAGACTCAATCATCAACCTTCGTCTTTTCCGTGAAAGAGAAAACTTTTCATGGGTTTCGCCATATTTTATAAACGACCACCATGTTGCATTAGCATATTTTGGTGACTATGAAAATGAGACTTTTTCAATGATAAGTGAAGTCCCCAAAGAATTTGAATTTCTTGTTACTAAAAATCGTGAAACGGATTCACTCAATTATTGGTTTAAGGGTGCAAAACTAGACTCAATAAAATTTGAGTTTGAGATTCAAGATACCCTAAGAACTAAAACAGCTTACCTGCGAAAACCCATACAAGATTCTTTAGTTATAGAAAGTGTAACAAATGGACCTCTAAAGCTAAAAAGTAAGTTTGAAGTATCAAGCAATCTTCCTATTGTCAGTGTAGATTCAACATTTGTTAAAGTATTTAATGTTGACAGTATAAACGTCCCAGTGTCATTAAAAATTCTTGAAAACTATGATAGGATTTTAATTGATTTTGAAGTTTTACCAAATGATAAATATAATATTACGTTACTTCCGAACGCACTAGAAGATTTTTGGGGCAGAACAAATGATACCTTGACTTTTAATACTCCAACGAAAAAGGTTGAAGATTATGGTAATATTTACCTGCGAGTAATTCATAATTTACCTCATCCCTATATAATAGAATTAATTCAAAACAAAAAAGTTATTAGACGTTATGATTCCCCAATAGAAGGGGGTGTCTATTCTTTTGAATTACTTGATCCAGGAAAATATTTTGTAAGATTAATCGAGGATCCTAATAATAACAAAAGATGGGATACAGGGAGCTATCTGGGTAAAGTTCAGCCTGAAAAAGTAATCTATTATTGGAAAGAAATTGATTTAAGAGCAAATTGGGATATGAATGAAACTTTTAATGTAAATCAAAATTATCCTTATCCTCAAGAAAGGGTAATTGATTACGAAGATCAATAAGCTCCAAATAATTCAATTCTGCAGTAACAATTTTTTCCATGGATGATAATTTACCGCTTACCAAATTTCCCAATGGATTATAAATTGCGCTATGACCGGGATACTCTAGTTCATTATCATCGTATCCTATTCTATTAACCCCAGAAACATAACACATATTTTCAATGGCACGTGCTTGAAGTAAGGTATCCCAAGCTTTAATCCTTTGTGAAGGCCAATTTGCAACAAAAATCAAAATATCATAATGATCTCGATTACGTGACCAAACTGGAAAACGCAAGTCATAACAAATTCTTAGACAGATTTTCCATCCGCGATATTCAAACAAACCAGAATTATTTCCTGAAGTGTAAATCTCATTTTCGCCTGCTAGAGAAAATGTATGACGTTTGTCATAATAAAATATAATCCCTTTTTCACTGACAATCAGGAATCGATTAAAAAACTTATTTTTTTCTTTAATTACAATACTTCCTCCAATTATTCCATTTAATTTTTCAGCCCAAGATTGCATCCACAAAACTGTTGGACCACTCATAGTTTCAAAAACTTTTTTAGCATTCATAGTGAAACCGGATGTAAACATTTCAGGTAGAAGAACAATATCAATCTCTTTATTTAATGAATTTAAAAGTTTGTCAAAGTAAGCTCTATTTTTAAGGGCACTCTCCCAAAAAAGCGAAGTTTGAATATTGACAATTTTTAATTTGGCTTTCATTTTAGTTGTAAGTGCAAATCTATTTTAGTTGGATTTCATTATATTTAAAATATTTCATTTCACATAAATCCGAGTGAAGAAAATCTTAACATTTGCATTTTTAGCTTCTATTTTTGAATTTCATTTAATAGGGCAAAATTATTTTCCTCCTCCCCATGGTTTTGAATGGAAAAAAAAATCCCTTGAATATTTTAAAATTAATATTAAAAAACTTAATTCTGCTATTGATTTTGCGAAAGAAAATGAGTACCGTGGGTCAAAAGATTTAAGAATAGCTATAAACAAGGGTTTTGAAAACGAGCCCTACCATAAAATTTTGGGGCCAACAAAAAAAAGAGGAGGCCCCGCTGGCATTATTTTAAAGGGAGGCTATAAGATTGCCTCTTGGGGAGATACTAAGAGAGTAGATATGACATTTAGTGTGACTAAGAGCTATCTATCTACAATTGCAGGTTTAGCAGTTGATCAAAAACTTTTCAAAACAGATGATTTTGTATCTGATTATATATGGGATAATTCATTTAAAGGTAAACACAATAGTAAAATCAGATGGAAATATCTTTTGAATCAATCCTCTGATTGGAGTGGTACTTTGTGGGGAATACATGACTGGGCTGATAGACCTCCCAAGGAAGGCGGAATAGATGACTGGAAAAATAGAAAACTGAATACACCTGGCACTTTTTACAAATACAATGATGTACGAGTCAACCTTCTAGCATATTGTCTTTTAAATGTTTGGCGTCAACCTTTACCTCAGGTTTTGAAAAAGTTTATAATGGATCCAATAGGAGCTAGTACAACATGGCGGTGGTATGGTTATAATAACTCTTGGGTAGAGCTTGACGGAAACCGAATGCAATCAGTATCAGGTGGCGGCCATTCTGGAGGTGGTCTATTTATAAATACTGAAGATCATGCTCGTTTTGGATTACTTTTTTTAAGACAAGGTAAATGGAATGAAAGACAGCTAATTAGTCAACAATGGATAAATAAAGCCACTCAATCTTCACCATCTCAAAAAAGTTATGGTTATATGTGGTGGTTGAATAAAAAGGGAACAGAGAGATACTGGGAAGGAGTACCCGAGGATACCTTTTATGCGTCTGGTTTTGGAGGAAATTATATAATAATTGTACCTGAAAAGGATATGGTAGTTGTTTTACGTTGGCTTGAATCAACTCAAGTTGGTGTTTTTATGGAAAAGTTGATAGGTGCTCTTCCTTAATATTTTCAAAATATCATTAATTATTATTCTTTGACTAAACTAAATTGATTTATGGAGATTAAATTTTTTATTGGACCAATGTCTAAAAACATCGTTGACTCTATAATTGAGTTTCAGACTGAATCAAAAAATAAGATTGGATTAATCCCGAGTAGAAGACAGGTTGACTTCAATGGAGGCTACGCAAATAAATGGACCACTAAGGGACTTTCAAATTATGCAAAAGATTTATTAATAATGAGGGACCACAGTGGTCCAGGTCAAGGCCAAACTCAAGACGATGGATATGAGTCTTTAAAACATGATTGCAATCACTTTGATTATATTCATATCGACCCTTGGAAAAAATTTCCTTCATTTTCTGAGGGATCTAGGTGGACACTGGATATGATTCAATTTTGCTTTTCCATTAGTCCTAATGTTAAATTTGAAATAGGAACAGAAGAAGCTATAAGGCGATTTGAGCCAGAAGAACTCCAATCTCTTATAAACTATTTAAAGGCTAATCTTCCACAAGAAGCTTTTTCACAAATTAAGTATTTAGTCATACAATCAGGTACTTCTCTTTCATCAAATCAAAATACAGGAAATTTTGATCTCAAAAGGCTAAAAAAAATGGTAGCTGTTGCTAAGCAAAACAATTTAAAATCAAAAGAACATAACGGTGATTATATTTCTGAAGAATTAATAAAACTGAAAATGGATTCGGGTTTAGATTCCATAAACATTGCTCCGGAATTTGGATTAATCGAAACAGATACATACTTAAATAAGATTAAAAAAAGAAGGGATCTATTTGAAAAATTTTGGCAAATCTCATATAATTCTAAAAAATGGGTAAAGTGGGTTAGCAAGGATTTTGATCCAATTCATCAAAAAGAAAGCCTCGTAAGAGTATGTGGACATTACGTGTTTTCTGACTCAGAGTTTTTAAAAGATATTAAAAGTGAACTTTCGGGAATAGATCAGTTAATTAAAATAAATATTAAGAAGAAGCTTTCTTCTCTACATAGGATAATTAACCCTTAAGGCTTGCAAATAAATATTCTCGATTCATTCTTGCAATATTTTCAAGCGAAATACCTTTAGGACATTCCACTTCACAAGCACCTGTGTTAGTACAATTTCCAAACCCTTCCTCGTCCATTTGATTAACCATATTAAGTACCCGGTCCGTGGCCTCCACCTTACCTTGAGGGAGTAAGGCATATTGAGAAACTTTAGCTGAAACAAATAACATTGCAGATGCATTTTTACATGTAGCAACACAGGCACCACAACCAATGCATGTAGCTGAATCAAAAGCTTTGTCAGCATCATGTTTGTCAATAGGAATTGCATTTGCATCTTGAGTATTTCCAGAAGTATTTATTGATACAAAGCCTCCTGCCTGTTGAATTCGATCAAACGCTGAACGGTCAACCGCTAAGTCTTTGATTACTGGGAATGCCTTTGCTCGAAAAGGTTCAATTGTTATGGTGTCTCCATCTTTAAACTTACGCATATGCAGTTGACAAGTAGTAACTAAGCGATCTGGACCGTGCGCTTCGCCGTTAATGAACATAGAACACATTCCACAAATACCTTCACGACAATCATGATCAAATGCAATTGGATCTATTTTTTCGGACATTAGTTGCTCATTCAAAACATCCATCATTTCTAAAAAGGACATGTCTGGAGAAACATCTTTAATTTTATATGTTTCTATCTTTCCTTTCGTTTCTGAATTAGGTTGCCGCCAAACTTTTAAAGTTAAATTCATATCTAGTTTTTTGTCTTTATTTGTAAGATCTAGTCTTTACTTCAATTTCCTCATATTTTAAATCTTCCTTATGAAGCTTTGCCTTAGATGGATTTCCTTTAGATTCCCATGCAGAGACAAATGTAAAATTTTTATCATCCCTCAATGCTTCACCCTCAGGTGTTTGCGATTCTTCTCTAAAGTGTCCTCCACAAGATTCTGTTCTTTCAAGCGCATCTTTGGCAAAAAGCTCACCGAGTTCTAAAAAGTCTGCAACTCGCCCTGCTTTTGCTAATTGCTCATTAAATTCGTTAGATTTACCCGGGATATTTACATTTTTATAAAAATCTTCACGCAATTCGTTAATCTCATTAATTGCTTCCTTTAACCCTTTTTCATTTCTTGACATTCCACATTTATCCCACATTATTTTTCCTAGTTTACGGTGATAAAAATCAACTGAATTTTTTCCATGATTACTTATAAAACCTTCGATTTGAGCATTAACTGCAGCCTCGGCTTTCTCGAATTCAGGGTGATTAGTATCAATTGGACCAGTACGAATGTCATCTGCAAGATAATCACCTATTGTATAAGGAAGAACAAAATATCCGTCAGCCAGTCCTTGCATTAAAGCTGACGCACCAAGGCGGTTAGCTCCGTGGTCCGAAAAATTAGCTTCACCAATTGCATAACAGCCAGGAATAGTTGTCATTAAATTATAGTCAACCCAAACACCACCCATGGTATAATGAACAGCTGGATAAATCATCATAGGTGTTTCATAAGGATTTTGGTCAACAATTTTTTCATACATCTGAAATAGATTACCATATTTTGCGCGAACCACTTGTTGTCCTAATTTCTTTACTAAAATTGAGTCATCTTCATTTAAACCTTTTACATGAGCTTGTTCTTTTCCATAGCGTGTTATTGCAGAAGCAAAATCTAGATAAACTGCTTCACCTGTTTTGTTTACACCAAATCCAGCATCACAGCGCTCTTTTGCTGCTCTGGAAGCAACATCCCTAGGTACTAAATTTCCAAATGCAGGATAACGTCTCTCTAGATAATAATCTCTGTCTTCTTCTTTAATCTCAGTAGGTTTAAGGCTTCCTTCACGGATAGCTTTTACGTCTTCTAGCTTTTTAGGCACCCATATTCTACCATCATTTCTTAAGGATTCCGACATTAGTGTTAGTTTTGATTGGTGATCACCAGATACTGGGATACAGGTGGGATGAATTTGTGTAAAACAAGGATTTGCAAAATATGCTCCTTTTTTGTGAATTTTCCATGTTGCAGAAACATTACTTCCCATCGCATTTGTAGACAAGAAAAATACGTTTCCATAGCCTCCAGAAGCAATAACTACAGCGTGTGCTCCGTGGCGCTCTACCTTACCATTAACTAAGTTTCTTGTTATAATTCCACGTGCTTTACCGTCAATAATAACTATGTCCATCATTTCATGTCGGTTGAACATTTGAATTTTTCCACGACCAATTTGCCTGTTCATAGCAGAATAAGCTCCCAAAAGAAGCTGTTGGCCAGTTTGGCCTTTTGCGTAAAATGTCCTTGAAACCAGAACACCGCCAAAAGACCTGTTGTCTAATAATCCACCATAATCCCTAGCGAAAGGAACACCTTGAGCGACACACTGATCGATTATATTAGTTGATACTTCTGCTAAACGATGAACATTTGCCTCTCGAGATCTATAGTCGCCACCTTTAATGGTGTCGTAAAACAAACGATATGTTGAATCTCCATCCCCCTGATAATTTTTTGCAGCATTTATTCCACCTTGTGCAGCAATAGAATGTGCTCTTCTAGGCGAATCTTGAAAACAGAAGGTTTTTACGTTATATCCCAATTCAGCAAGAGTTGCTGATGCAGACGCACCGGCTAAACCAGTTCCTACAACGATAACATCAATTAAGCGTTTATTTGCTGGGCTAACCAAATTTATCTTACCCTTATGTTTTGTCCACTTTTCAGCAACAGGACCGTATGGAATTTTTGATTCGAGTTTAGCCATATTAAAATTTATTTATATGATGAAATACGGCAATAAAAACAAAACCGATAGGAACGATTATTGAAAATGCAGTAGTAAAAGATTTTATTGATTTAGTGTACTTATTGTTTAGTCCCACAGACTGAAAAGATGAAGCAAACCCATGAAGTAAGTGCAAGCTTAAAAAAATGAAAGAAAAAGCGTAAATAATTACTCTAACAGGACTTTCAAATTTATGGACAAGTTCTTCAAAATATCTGTTTTGGTCAAGTGGTAAAACTTGAACATACTTGTAATTCATTTCTGGAACCCAAAAATCATAAAAATGTAATCCAAGGAAAGATAAGATTACAATTCCCGAGAGAATCATATTGCGTGACATCCAAGAAGCGTTAGTTTTTCCTTTGTAAACGGAATAACTTGTTGAGCGTGATTTTGAATTTTGGAGTTCTAAAATAAATCCCATAACAAAATGAAACAAAACGCCAAAAATTAAAATAGGTTGAAGAATAAATTGGACAATAGGGTTGTTTCCCATAAAATGTGAGACTTGATTAAACAATGATTCACTAAAAACAGAAAGTAGATTAATGCTAAAGTGCTGAGTTAAAAAGAGCACTAAAAATATTCCTGAGAGTGCCATTGCTACTTTTCTTCCTATTGAAGAGGCAGTTAAGCTCATAAGTTTTTCAATTTGTTATTCAAAATTAAGGCATAAACGCTTAGCAGCAAACCTGTTTTCATAATTTTTACCTTTTATGAACAAATAAATGACTATTTAAAAAATTTGTTGAATTTTATTTTTGAAATAATGTTTTTTTTGATAAAATAGTTAAACAAATTAGGGTTTAAAAACTATTATCTTCGTAAAAAATATCAGATGAAATATAAACCCATTTCAAACTCTTTTTACAAAAAGACCAGAAAGGCTTTTACGAGTCAAATGAAATCAAAAAGTTTAGCGGTATTTAATTCAAATGATATTTATCCTATTAGCGCTGACAGCACTATACCTTTCCATCAACACCGAGATATATTTTATTTATCTGGTATTGATCAAGAACAGACAATTCTTCTCCTATTTCCTGACTCTTTGAATCCTAAGTATAGAGAAATCTTATTTGTAAGAAAAACAAACTCAAAGATTATTATTTGGGAAGGTGCTAAATTAAATAAAGAACAAGCTCGAGAGTTAAGTGGTATTGAAACAATTTTATGGTTAGACGATTTTAAGAGTATTTTTCAACAATTAAGTACTCAATGTGAAACTTTTTATTTTAACACCAACGAACATTATCGTCAGAATGTTGAAACAGAGACTAGGGAGGATCGGTTTATTAAATGGTGTAAGGATAATTACCCTGCACATAAAACTGCTAAAAGCAATCCAATATTACAGGAATTAAGGGCTGTTAAGACACAAGAAGAAATTCAACAAATACAAATAGCCTGTGATATAACTGAAAAAGGTATCCGCCGAATATTTTCATTTGTAAAACCTGGAGTATGGGAGTATGAAATTGAAGCAGAGTTGATACATGAGTTCATCAGAAACAGATCTAGGGGATTTGCATATGAACCTATAATTGCTTCAGGCACAAATGCCAACATTTTACATTATATAGAAAACAATAAGCAATGTAAATCGGGTGAGTTAATACTTATGGATGTTGCTGCAGAATATGGAAATTATTCAGCTGATCTAACAAGGACGTTACCTGTTTCAGGGAGGTTTACTAAACGTCAAAAAGAGATTTATAATGCTGTTTTACTTGTAAAAAATGAAGCTACAAAACTCTTAAGGACTGGTGTTATTTGGAAAGATTTTCATGTAGAAGTTGGAAAAATCATGACTTCAGAGCTACTTAAATTGGGCCTTTTAGACAAATCGGATGTTCAAAACGAAACCAATAAAAACCCAGCATATAAAAAATATTTCATGCATGGAACTTCACACCATTTAGGTTTAAATACCCATGACTACGGCCTTTTACATTTGCCTATGGAGACTAATATGGTCTTTACCGTTGAACCTGGAATATATATACCAGAAGAAGGTTTAGGAATCCGTTTGGAAGACGACGTTGTAATTCAAAATTCTGGGGCTCCACTAAATTTAATGTCGAACATTCCAATTGAAGCCGAAGAGATTGAAGACTTAATGAATAACTAAAAACCACCTAAAAGGTGGTTTTAATACTCTATGCTGTTGGTACTTTAGAGGCTCCCTTTTGCCAAAAATAAAGTATTGTAAATAGAATTATAAGGATACCCGGAAAAGAGATCATATATGTTAGAGTTTCTTGTCCCACGGCTAGATCTAGATCTGGACCTGAAAGCCCAGAAGATTTTTGTATTTCTGTAGATTGATCAATCCATGAACCAATGATAGGTTGGAAAATAGAAGTTGAAAACATTCCCATACCTCCAACAATTGACATTCCTAATGCACCACTAGCAGGAATTTTTTCAGCTACAAAACCAATCATATTTGGCCAGAAATAACAAATACCCATAGCAAAAAATATAGCTGCCACATAAACCATAGTACCTGTTTGAGTACTGAAAAGAAAAATTCCTATTGAGGCTAAAACAGCTGAACCAAGGAGAACACCAGTTTGATCTAATCTGTGCACAATGTCCCCTCCAAAATAACGACCTACGGCCATTAAACCAGTTATTAAAGCAAGAATAACCATAGGATGTGCACCACTATTAGACATTATAAGGCTTGTCCATTGTTGTGGTCCGAATTCAGAAATAGCAGTCAATGCCATACAAGCCAAGATAAATAAGTAGACAGGAGATGCCATTGCTTTTAAATTTTCACTAACAGATGCTGCAGCTTCCACTTTAGGCTTAGGAAATTCTTGACCCATAAAAAGGTAAGCATAAATTAATGTAGGGATCATAATTATCCAAATCTGAGCTTGCCATCCTAAACCCGCATTTGTCATAAGTAAGGAGACAACACTTCCAATTACTATTCCTCCAGGAAACCACATGTGAAATCTATTGAGCAAAGTATTCATTTTTTTTCCTTCATATGCGTCAGCAATCATTGGATTACAGGCTGCTTCAGTGCAACCATTTCCTATTCCAATTAAAAGTGTCGAAAGAAGTAAACCCGAATAACCTCCAGAATAAATAGTCAGAATAATACCAATGGTATGAGTCAAAAATGCAAATTGCATGATACGTTTTGGACCTATTGTATGATAAAAAAGACCTCCTAATATCATTGATATAGGGAAACCAAGAAACCACATTGAATTTATAAATCCTAGTTGTTGGGCATCGAGAAGAAATTCTTCACCAAGCTGAGGTAAAATACCAGCACGAATGCTAAATGAGAGTGCTGTAGTTATTAAGGCGAAACAGCTACCGTAAAATAATCTGTTAGAATTAGTCATTGTTAAGTTTATTTCAATTTGCGTATCTAAAGATATAAGATTTTATATTATACAGATTAGCAAAAAGGAATTTATAACAATTTTAGGTACTTAACATTAATGACAATCACAATTATGATCACAACCTTTTTTATTTGCTAGCTTGCTTTTAAAAAAAAACTTTCTGAATAAAAATAGTAGTGCACATATTCCTGACAGAAAAACTAAAAAGCCTTGTATCCAATCCATTATGATAAAATTTGATAAGTTAGAAATGAAATGAAATAAGCTAATATTGTCATGAAGAATAGCTGGCCCAGTGGCCATTTCCATGAGTTAGTTTCCTTTTTTACAACAGCAAGTGTGCTCATACATTGCATGGCAAAAGCATAAAAAATCATTAACGAAGTTCCACTTGCTAAATTAAATAATAACTTCCCATCTTTCCTTACTTCTGAAGCCATTTTATTTTTAATAGTATCGTTATCGTCATTCTGAACACTATATATAGTCGCGAGTGTTCCCACAAAAACTTCTCTTGCAGCAAAGGAGGTGATTATTGCTATTCCAATTCTCCAATCATAACCCAATGGGGTTATTATAGGTTCTATTGATCTTCCCAAAACCCCTACATATGAATTCTCTAATTTAAATGAGTTGGTTTTTAATTCTATTTCTTTTTCTGCAAGCTCAGGATATTTCTTTTGAATAATATTTTCAGCTTGATTAAAATTTTCACCAGGACCATATGAAGCTAAAATCCAAAGTAAAATGGAAATCGCTAATATTATTTTTCCAGCTCCTTCCACAAAGCTTTTTGTTTTTTCCAATACAGTTAGAGCAACATTTTTAATTAATGGAATCTTATAATTAGGTAATTCAATAACAAAGTAGCTCTTTGAATGAATTGATAGGGTAGTAGTTAGGATCCAAGCAATTCCTAGTGCCATAAGAAAACCAATCAAATATAAAAACATTAACATCAACCCTTTATAACTAAAGCCGAGAAAGTAACCATCAGGAATTACGAGAGCAATTAGTATTGCATAAACTGGTAAGCGTGCCGAGCATGTAGTAAATGGAGTAACTAAAATAGTAATTAAGCGCTCTTTCCAAGACTCAATATTTCTTGTTGACATTATTGCTGGTATAGCACAGGCTGTTCCAGAAATTAAAGGGATAATACTTTTTCCGCTAAGACCAAAACGACGTAATCCTCTGTCCATTAAAAATACAACCCTACTCATGTAACCTGTTTCTTCGAGTATAGACAAAAAAAGAAATAAAAATGCAATCTGAGGAATGAAAATTACTATTCCACCAAGGCCTGGAATAATTCCTTGTGATAAAAGGTCTGTAAACACACCACTTGGTAAATTATTTGAAGCTACACTGCTCAAATAATTAAAACAATTATCAATAAAATCCATTGGTACTTCACTCCAACTAAAAATAGATTGAAATATTATCATAAGTATTGAAAAGAAAATTAGATAACCCCAAAACTTGTGAATAAGAACTCTATCTAATTTACTTCTAAAATCAGTTGCAGATGCTTTATCAATTTGTAAACCCTTTTTTAAAACACTATTAATAAATTGGTAGCGTTTAATCGTTTCCTTTTGTTGAAGACGTTTGATTTCAGATTTAGATTTTGTTTGAAATTTTGAAATATCTGATATAAGGGTTCTCTGAATTGCTACAAAATTTGCATCCTGTGTTATAATTAACCAAAGTTTGTAAAGTAATTGTCCAGGAAAAGCGTTTTCAAGATTTTCAAAGTATTTTTTATCAATAGAATTAATTTGAACAAGCGGTTTATTAGAAATAATCCTGTAGTTCAAAATTAATTTTTTCAATTCATCTAAGCCAGTGTTTTCACGTGTACTCACGAGGGCAATTTTGGTTTCAAGCGTTTGCTCCAAAATTGGTATATCTAATGAAATACCTTTACGTTTCATTTGATCTGCCATATTAATGACAAGTATAGTTGGTATTCCCAAGTCTTTAATTTGAGTAAATAGCAACAAGTTTCTTTTTAAGTTTTCAACATCGGCTATTACCAAAGCTAAATCTGGATAATCTTTGTTGTTTTTGTTTAGAAGAAGTTCAACAACTATACTTTCATCTATTGATGAAGAATTTATACTGTATGTTCCAGGTAAGTCAATAAAATATCCTTTTGTTGTCCTATCAAGCTTGCATACTCCCTCTTTTTTTTCAACTGTAACACCTGGATAATTTCCCACCTTTTGAGATAGACCGGTTAGACTATTAAACAGAGATGTTTTTCCAGTATTTGGGTTTCCCAACAATGCGATATTAAGAGACTTGCTCATATTTTATTTGATTAGCTTAACAAAAATGAATTTGGCCGTTTCTTTTCTTATTGCAAGATGGGTCTCATCAACTTTGAGGTATAGTGGGTCGTCAAATGGAGCTTTTTGAATTATTGTAATAAAGTTGCCGGGTAAACAGCCCATTTCAATTAGTTTTAAGGGGATTTTATCAATTTCAATTGATTCGATACATGCATTTTCACCAAATTTTAGCTGACTTAACGGGATCACTATCTAGAATGATTTTAAAGAGTAAAAGTAGGGAAATTACGTTCCAAAATTTATCAACTGATATAAAATTAAGAACTAGGGTACTCCTTTTTTAGAACTCGGATGTCATAAAGTAGGGATTTCATTTCAGATGTGTCCGTACCGTCATAAAATCCTCTAATACGTTTATCTGGATCAACTAAAATGAAATTCTCAGTATGTATCATATCATTTTTTCCACCATCGCCATCATTTTTCGCTGCAAAAAATGACTTTCGTGCTAAGTCATAGATATGTTTTTTATCACCAGTCAAAAGATTCCATTTAGAGTCTATGACCCCTTTTTCAATCGCATATTTTTTAAGCTGAGGGACAGAGTCTATTTCTGGTGTGACACTAAAAGAAACTAATTTGACTTGATTATCCTCTTTTAAAGCTTCTTGTATCAATCCCATATTCGCAGTCATCTTTGGACATATTCCTGGACAGGTAGTAAAGAAAAAATCTGCAATATAAATTTTATCTTTAAAATCCTGTTCTGTTACATTTAGACCATTTTGATTAGTTAGAGAAAAAGAGCCTATTTTATGAAACTTTTTGATGTGTTGCAAGCTTTGGTCCACCAATTCGTAATTCACCGATGCTGGTTGGTACACAGGTAATTTATCTTCTGGTTTAAGAGCATTATAAAACAGCAGAAGAATAACAGATGAGATACCTGTCATTATTGCAAAAAAAGTTTTGTAGCGATCAAAGAATTTAATCATAAGTCTCATTTTTTCGCAAATTTAGAGTATTTATAATCTATATTTAGCCTAATATTTAAAAACTAATTTAAATCCAATTGAATTTCATTTTTATTATGGTATCGATTGTACTAATTTTGCTCCTTAAAATTTTAATATGAGCCCTTTTATTGTTAAAGCTGTTCAATTGCTTTTGAGCTTATCTTTACTAATTATACTACATGAGTTAGGGCATTTTATCCCAGCTCGTATTTTCAAGACAAGAGTTGAAAAATTCTTTCTTTTTTTTGATGTCAAATTTGCCCTACTAAAAAAGAAAATAGGTGAAACTACTTACGGTATAGGATGGTTACCACTAGGAGGTTATGTTAAAATATCAGGTATGATAGATGAAAGTATGGATAAGGAACAAATGTTACAACCTCCAAAGCCATGGGAATTTAGATCCAAACCAGCATGGCAACGTTTAATCATAATGCTAGGAGGAGTAACTGTTAATCTTATTCTCGGATTTCTGATTTATATGATGATACTCTTTGTATGGGGGAAATACACCCTGGCATCAGAAGACTTGCCATTGGGCTTAGAGCCTACACCTATTGTTTCCCAGCTAGGTTTTGAAACAGGAGATCAAATTCTGAGTGTAGATGGGGAAAGCTTAGAAAATGTGTTAGACATTAATAAATATTTTTTACTTCGGGAGGTTAATGAAGTGAGAGTAAGAAGAAAAAATGGGGGTCTAGCTACAATTTATATACCAGACGATATTGGTACTCAAATTTTTGAATCTGGTCAAATGATTCCATTTGTTCCTGTCTTCCCCGCTATGATTGACAGTGTTATTCCAAATTCCCCAGCAAGTAAAATTGGACTTCTGTCAAATGATAAAATACTAAGCTTGAATGGCAATAAAATTTCCAGTTGGAGTGACTTTAAAAATAATATGACAAAAGATTCTAAAGAAATTGATTTAGTTGTTGAAAGAAATCAAAGTGCAATTTCATTTAGTACAGTAACAAGGGGGGACGGTACTTTAGGGGTTTATCCAAAAACAGACTTTTTCTCCTTTGAATTAGAGAAATTAAGTTTAGGCGAAAGCATAGTTGAGGGTTTTGACTATGGGTATTGGACCTTAAGAGATTACATCGCACAATTTAAGTATATATTTACACCCAAAGGAGCTTCGCAACTAGGAGGGTTTGGGGCAATTGGTAATATGTTTCCTAGTCAATGGGACTGGAAAGGCTTTTGGTCAAGTACAGCATTAATATCTATTATTTTAGCTTTCATGAATATATTACCTATTCCTGCACTTGATGGCGGGCACGTGATGTTTCTTTTTTATGAGATTGTTACTGGAAGAAAACCGAACGACAAGTTTATGGAATATGCACAAATGTTTGGATTCTTTTTGCTTTTGTCATTAGTTTTATATGCTAATGGGAATGATATTTACAGGGCAATTTTCACTTAGAATCTTTTTTACCTATTGATTCAAAATCAACCTCGAACAGGACTTCATTTTTACGATTAATTATTTTATAGGGGGAATTATAGACCAATACAATTGGGTCACCAATTAATTTTATTTTATTTCTAAATGCTATTTCTTCCAAATTTTTCCTAACTCTAGTTACTGCCCAGTCGAAAGCATATCCTCCAAAAGAATGAGCAATATAATAACCAGATCTAGATTCATAAACTTCAACTTTTTCTGACAGAGGTTCGGGTGCGTTACTTTTGTCAATTGATCTAGGAAGTACAAATTCCATCATTTCATTGTCTTCATTTTTTCCTAGATATACTGGGGTTGTCATAGCAATTTTTTGATCCCTTGAATTTCTACCTGATATGTAACCAAACAAGGCTCCAAACCCATTTTTTCTAGATGATCTTATTTTGACAGCGGGTGGATAGAAGCGGATTTCAGCTTCATCAACTTTCTTAATTAGGTCAAAACTTTGTGTTTCATATTGTTGAGCCATAGAAATAGATTGATAAAGTATAAATAAAAGAGTAAATGTTTTCGTTTTCAATTTAAATAATCAAAATTTTGTTTTCAATTTAACAATTTAATTCTCTTTCAAGAGCTAATGTATATTGTTTAATCAACAATAAATGAAAAGATTTGAGAATAAGAACTATTTAGATTTGTATCAGTTGTTTTCACTCGCCAATAGTAGGTGTTTCCTGAGTCTACGTCTACAATTTTTGATTTTGAAGTAATATTTTTATTATCTGTTAATGGCTCTTGAAGACCATCAAGATTATCAAAGAATAGAGTATAAGTTATTAATTCCCCTTCAGGGTGACTCCCTTCCCAAGATAATTCGACAGAATTAGTTGAAGGTGCAAATGATTTTCCTGATGTTGGTGATATTAGCTCAGCTGGATATGGAGGATAATTTGATAATCCCTCACCTGAAAGGTAAAATTTCCAACTACTTGATGTTGCTGTTTCCGAAGTACCACTTCTTTTTGAAACTATTTGCCATGAGTAGGGAGTTCCTTTATCCAAGGTAACTTCATTTGAAGTTTCAGATATACTGTTAATATTAGTCAGTTGATCATTTTTAAGATTTGTGATTTTAAGATCGTATGAATCTGTATTATTGGACGCGTTCCATTGAAAGTTTACTTTAGCTTGTCTATCAGATACTGATATACCAGTCTGGCATATCTCATCTTTTTCAGGATATAAAAGATTAGCTGCCGAAGGAGGACTGACCTCAGCAGGAGTTGAATTTTGAACAACTAAATTTTCATCATTAGAGCTGCCTTCATTACTGCAAGAATTTACAATTAATGCAGCCTCAATTAAAAATAAAAAAATAATTAAACTTTTAATTTTCATTCTTTTATAATTTTTATTGTTTTCTCCACTGTTTGACCCTTTAGTTTTACAATGTAGACTCCTTTGAAAAGATCACTAAAATCAACTTCAACTTTTCTTGAAGAAGAAATCTCTTCCATGCAGCTTTTATTTAATTTACCAGAAGAATCAAAAATTTTAATATCTATAAAATTGTCTTGTCCATTTATATAAAAGTTTACATAATTAATTGTTGGATTTGGATAAAATTGAATTTCTTCACTTACAAAAATTTCTTCTAAATATTTTCCCTGACACGATTTATCTGTCGAAATTTCAATATGGTTTAATCCAGGTTTTAATCTAATTGTTGGATTATTATTATCCACAACTTTTATCTCATCATTATGATTTATGTAGTAAAACTTGGAGCCACTTAAATTAAACTCAACAGCTTTATCTGTTTTATTTACTTTCGAAGTGGCAGTTAACGGTTCAGGTTCTTTTACAGTTAGTTCAAAACATTGCTCGTAGTCCTCTTGACCAACTACTTTTATACATATATCATAAGTACCATGTTTTAAATTTTTGAAATTTCCAGAATGATTATTTGATTGATCTAATTTTACATTTTCTGTAGTATTATCTAAATTATTCGAGGACTCTTGAAAAGCGTTTGTAAATTCTCTTACATTCACTTTATTAGCTATGCTATATGAAGTACCATCTGCTAACGAGGTAATATATTCAAATACATAACTTCCTTTTATTGCGTCATTTTTTACTATACCAGAAAAAATCAAAGTATTTTGAGTTCCAGGATCAGCATTAATGTTGCATTGAAAAGATCCATCACAAATTCTTCCATCATTACTGATTCTAGAGTAAGCGCTGTATGCATTATCAACTATAAACGGCCACTTATTAGTTTTTTCATCACCTATTAGCTCAGAATAGTTTATATAACCATTTCCGTATTGAGCTTGATGATCAAAATCATTCTCATTTGTTTCGTTGCTAAAATAAACACGTTCGGTCTGAATTGAACCATTTAATGAACATGTATTTGTTACAACATAGGTAACAATCCAAGTTTTATCTCCTAGTCCAATGAATTGTTGATATTTAGGAATAACAAAAATTCCATCTCCAGGTACAAGAGCTGGAGCATCAGAGTTAAGATTTACCTGAATATTATCGGTCCAAATCGAGGAAAAGAAAGTATTATAAATTCCTCGATCAGGATGTTTATCTTTCCAACTTATAATTGGTAAACATGAAGAATTTTTTTTGTAAGAATTATTTGTTGCTCGTTCTGAAGAAGGTTTATTAGAAATAGAAGCCAGATAATCATAAGATTTATCTTCCGCACTGAAAACAATTTCACCATCGTCATTTCCAATGCAGGAAATCTCTTTAACTGAGAGTGAAAAATTATTTTTGGGTAAACTAAATATTTTGCATCCATTAATGTCAACTTTTGAATCTAGAGGTGTATCTGGACAAAGGTCGCGCTCATCTTCAACTCCATCGCCATCGTCATCTTCATCACATGAATTTCCAATTCCATCATTATCAGTGTCAATTTGATTTTCATTAGGAACTTCAACACAATTATCTTGATTATCATATATACCATCTTGGTCCGTATCTTTTTGAGATACAGCACAACCGTCATCATCAACAGGAACTCCAGCTGGAGAATTAGGACATCTGTCAATATCGTCCAATACTCCATCTTTATCAAAATCTCTCTGACCCTGGTTAAACCATATACCGTAATCTGCAAATGGGATTAAAAGTGATTCCTGATCAGAGGGAACAAGAAAATCACTTATTTGCCTTGAGTAAATATCACTAGATCCCTCTTGATCTACTTTTGTATAAATAATTTGATTGTCTAATGTTGCGAAACTTGGTATAGAGTAGTCTAAGCTATTATTTTCAAAAAAATTAAAGTCACCTTTTTCAATATCTAACAAGACAACGTAAGGATAAAATTCACCATCTATTTCCTCAATATAGTCAAATGCTAATATATTATTTGTTGTCTTTGATATGGATGGATAAGCTATATTAACATTTTCTGGAATTTGTGAGTAAAGTCTAAAAATATTTCCACTTCCAAACCTATTTTTTTCTGAGTCCCAAACCTCCATAATTCCAATATCCCAGTACTCTAAATCTTCACCATTTCCTCGTTTAATTCTATTAAGCTGATCAAAAATTATACTTTCACTTCTGTTGTCCCACTCTAGTGCATCAGCGTATAAAATCTGATCACTTTTTAAGCCTCCTTGAGCTGTAGTTGGTGTATATAATTCGAAGGTTTTCCATTTACTATTGATAAAATCATAGATGTAAATATTTTTATCATCAGAATCCGTTGTTGTAAGAGCAATTTTACTTTTATCCTTTGATATTGCAACAGAGTTCCATATACCAGAATCATCAAAAACATATTCATAAATGTTCTCACTTTCTAAAGAAATAGCATTTAAATTATTTTCTTCTGTTATAAAAATTAAGAAATATCCATCGGATGATATAGAGGGCTTAGTCACAATTTCTGTTTCTGATATCGCCACAAATTCCTCTGCAAAAGGATCTGAAATGTAAAAAGTAGTTTGATTACTAGGATCAGTATCATAAGATAAAATATAATCTGTGCCATCAACTTCTATTTTACTTGCCGATTCAACTTCTTCAAATAAAATTCCAACAGCATCAAGCCCTTCTTTTACGGAAATTAATTCAGCAGAATTAGAGCCATAAATATCTATCGCACTTTCTTCCAGCCCTATTCTTAAATCAAGAAAATCTGAACTTCTTGTGAGATAGGTGGTTAGAGCACGATAATAAATTTGTTCCGCTTTATCCTTTCCTATCGAACTAGCTATAATATAAAAGGCTTTGTTTGGAATACCACTATTTATATGTACACCGCCATTGTCAATATCTGTCCCAAGATAAATAACATCATTGTAATTATCTGGTTGGTCACCTAATTTAGGTTCTTCTAAACTTCTTAAAAATCCATTAGGGTAATATTCATCATTCACTACTTCTTCGCCAAGTGTCCAATCATCTCTATCGACCAATACTCCAAAAATATCACAAAAAGACTCATCTATTGCTCCCGACTCATCTTTATATTCTAACCCTGCAGTAGCTTGTACAATCCCATGAGAAAATTCATGTGCAGCAACATCTAGTGAACCTGCAAGTGGCTTGAAGCCAGTTTTACCATTCCCATAACCTATGAACCTACCATTCCAAAATGCATTATCAACATCGATACCGTTTTCTTTGATATTTGTCACAGATAGGGTACTTCCACCGTTGCCATCAAGAGAATTTCTTTGAAATGTATTAAAGAAATAATCATAAACTGTTGATGCATTGTAATGAGCTGAAACTAAAGAGGGATCATCAAAAGTGTTATTTTGATTTTCTTGATAATAATAATTGTCATCATTTGAGTTATATTTTAAGGTTTGAATTGCTCCTTTCTGATCTAACTCGTTCGATAAATTGGAATCGTAAGATGGTTTGGTAGTATCGATTAGCCAATAAGAATCATTAAAAAAAAAAGTATTTAAGTTCCTTTCGATGCCATTTAAATCAACACCTGCACCGGTAGTACCTGTTTTATAGTTTTTTTTATTATTTGATGTATTATGTTCACCAAAATTATTATTGTGATTATGATTCGTCTTAATTGTACATGTTGTATTAATTCTATCCAATACGTCACCAGTTTTGTCATCAATAAATAGATTCCATCTATCTATATAAGAGGAATATATTGTTATATACCAAGATAAATAAAGCTGATTTTTTTTCTCATAAATAACCAAAACAGGTTCTATAGAATCATTTAAATCCTCAAGTTCACCAATACTTTTTCCAAATATATTAGGCAATTTTTCTCTGACTTTCTCAACGTCTAGCTGGGCTGTTGTATTTACTTTTTCGGGTGTTGAGATGTAAGACCCATTTAAAGATTTTACATATCCTTTTTTATCTAAATGAACAACTATCTCTTTAGCATAAACGGGAATTTTATTAAAAACCTGTTTGAATTTTAGGTGAGTTAATCCGAACTTATCCTTTGTTTCTTCTTTAATTTCAAATTCATCATTTGGGGCTTTTATCATTAAAATATCTTTTAACTCTTCCAGATAATCTTTAACAATTAACCTTTTACTTTTTTTACTAGAACTTGAAATATCACCTACAAAATTACTACGTATGAATCTCGGAACTTTATTTTTAGAATATTTGATTGATATTTGTTCATACTCCCTTTTTTTAAAATAGGTCAAAGTTTTTGATGTAGAACTACTAATTTTTTTGGTGACAATTTTATTAGGTTTTAATTTGTTTAAGCTTAATTGAGGAGATGGTCTTTTGTTTTTCAAATTTAACGGAACCTTGTTAAACGACTTTTTGCTTTTGCCAGAAAATACTTTATTAGTAGATATTGAAGTTTTATTTGTAAGAGTTTTTTTATTTTTTATAACTGGCAGACCCTTGTTTTCAGCTTCAGAAACGGTGATTCGAGAATATGTGAATTTATTGATTTGTTTTTTTGAGGTTTGGCTAAAACCACGAAAAAAGGTCAGCAAGACTATTAAAGTCAACAATCTAATAAATTTTGAAAATGGTCTCACATTAATAATTTACACAACTATACTTTACAATGTATTATTTTTTTTTAATTTGAAATACACATTCAAATCAAAGAACAAAAAATATTATATTTGCTGACCTATTTGTAGAATAAAATATGTTTTGATTCATATAGCTCTATATCTAGTTACATTCCTCCTTAGCTCAGTTGGTTAGAGCATCTGACTGTTAATCAGAGGGTCCTTGGTTCGAGCCCAAGAGGGGGAGCAAGCTTAGCCGCTACACTACACATTACACAACAAGCATTCAAAGCCCTTCACTACGGTGAGGGGTTTTTTCTTACAATTAAGTTTTAGGGGTTATTTCTTTTTTGGTCTTTGATTTTCATAAACAATGATTCTACTAACTAAACCATCTTCAAGTTGTATATCTCCCATATGTAATACTACATTTTCTTCTCCATCTACATTTGATGTTAATGCAAAACCTGCAATTACCCATTTTTCTTTAGCTACAACTGAGTTGTATGGTAACATCCAATATGGTTTCCAAGTCACATTATTAGCAAAAAATGATTCAAGAACTTTAGAATGTTCATCTTGGCCATTAATGACTGTTCCATCTGGTAGCTCTATTTTAATATCAGCTTTTTCCATGGATAAAATTGATTCCATATCCCTTTCATTATGAGCATCTGCCCATTTTCTTATAAAATCTGTGGTTTCATCTGAACCAATCATATAAGATTCCTCTTCACCTCTAATAGAGTAACCTGCAGTTTTTGGTTCTTGTTTTTGTTCTGCACAAGATGCAAATAGGATTGCAACTAACAATAAATATTTTTTCATTATGATTGATTTATAATTTAGAATCTAATATATGTAAAATTGAGTTGTGATATTCCTTTAAGTAAAAATTATCCATCATATCTAAAACATAGATAATAGTGGTTAATGGAATCTAACATATCAATTATTCAAACTTTTTTAAATACTTTTCAAATGACTTTATTGCACTTTTAGTAAAGTTGTATTTTCTTGGTACGCTTGTAAGTTTTAATTTTGCTGAACCAAAAGATCCTTTTTCAATAGTGTAAAGATCTGTGCTTATTGGTTCTTTATTTTTCTGCACCATTTTAATGTCATCTACTAACTTTCTTATACCTGATATACCATACTTTTTTAAATGATCGTATTCTATACCCTGTGTAATGATAGAACCATCAGAATAAAAACTAATACCACGTGACGGTTCATTGATAGTGGAGTATAATATTTCCTCATTATATGATTGCCAAACTAATTCTTGGCATTGTGTATAGGTAGAAATAATTAGCGCAAGTATTAAGAGTACATTTTTCATTTAATCCTATTCTATATTCATTTAACGATTCTATAAATATTGTGCTGTGCTCGATAAGGTGATGGCGGATAAAAAAATTCTGTATCTGCAAATCCTACAGTATAATTAAGCCATTTATATTTTGAGCTTGAAGTTCTAAATCTCCAGCTTGTGTGCATAAAATCATTAGTATTTGATATTGAGTCTTTTAAAATTAGTCCAAGTGCTTCACAGTATATTTTTTCACCTTCATCAGTCAACAGTACCATTCTAATATCATCTTCAATTAATGTTTTCCCATCAATGTAAGTGTCAGAGTATAAGTTGAATGCACCACCTTGAGCAAGCAGTTTACCTTTTGCAACACCATCAAATACGCCGTTGGAGTATGGATAATAGCCTGATTTTAAATCCATAAATTCACCATATTGGTCATCTATCTCAACTTGCAGTTTTATGGAAAAAATTTTTTCAAATTTGACCTCTTGGGAAAAGCATTTGTAATTGATAATGAACAATAGGAAAATTATTTTTTTCATTTTAATTGGTTTATAGTTAGCATTAAATTAAACATAAAAATTTTACAGATATTGTTAATTCCGACAGACCTAAATACCACTGTCCAAATTGTTTTAATCTAAACCATAGGCATATCCAAATCTATTAAATTTAGGGACTAATTTGTATATTGTTGCTTATTAACCATAAATCAATTAAAATGAAAAAACTTATTATTTTCACTTTTTTAGTTTCTATTAATATTTCTTCAGCTCAAATAATGGTCCTTTTTGAGGCAGAAACTCCAGATAAACAAAACATGTCTCAAATAGCACAAAATTGGTTTGGTGCTGTTAAATCTGTTACTGGAGATGATAATGGGATTACAATGCATCACAAGGGATGGGGGAGTAAAGGAGTATATTTTGTTCAATGGTTTAAAGACATGAAAGACATGGTAACAACTATGGAAAGTCAAGAATCAAAAACAAAAAAAGTAATGGAATATATTCAATCAAAACCTTCAGATCCAGAGTTATTAAAACAATTCAATTCAATTACTGATCCAAAACAAAGTTCTGTTTGGGAATATGTACCTGAATTAAGTATGATGGAAGATTTTATGAAGTTATCAGTTCAGGAAAGAAACAAGATGGCATACAGAAGGTTTTCATTTATAAATGCAGGTATGAATTCTGGAGGGGAATTTGAAATGTTTAGAAAAAAGGGGAAAGAACTTGATGAAAAACGAGGTGTGAGTTATCATGTTGCTGTATTTAGAAATATTTTTGGAGGAAAAGATGCGGACTACCTAACAATTCTAATCGATAAAACAAGAATGGATTACATGAACAATTTTATTAATAGAATGGATAAAAGAAGAAAAGCTAAAGATTGGAAAACAAACAGAAACAGATGGGATTTAACTAAATACAATACAGTTAAAACTGAAGAAGTTTACAAAAATCTAGATTTTAAAATTTCAAGCAATTAGTATAAAAAAATCAATTAATACCCTCCCAAGCGGAGGGTTTTTTCTTAAAATTAAGTTTAGTGAGTAATTTGTATATTGGCACCTTACAATAATAAATAAATTACGATGAACAAATATCTTATAAAAAGATCAATTGAAGGGGCTTCGCAGATACCAAGTGAAAAACTCGATGAAATAGGACAAGGATCTGAATCGGTATTGATCGCTATGAGAAATGAAGGAAAACAAATAGAACAAGACCATAGTTATATCGCTGGAAACAATGTTTTTTGTGTTTATAACTCAGATTCTGAGGATTTGATAAAAGAACATTCTGAACGTGCTGGAGTTCCTGCCAATGAAATTACCTTAATATCAAGTATACTAGAGCATAATACCAATAACGATTAAATCATCGGTATATCCTCTTAAATAATTTCAAGGACTTCCTAAAACTGTTTAATTATTGCAAATCTAGGTAGTGCAAGTTATTAGTCTTAGAGATTTCAAAAACGAGGAGTTTTGGAATGTTTTAACACATTTTTCAGGCTTTGTTTTATCTGTTATTGGGATACCTTTTTTATTCTATTTTGATAATGAAATTACGCCCTTAAGTTCGTTTTCACTTATTTTATTCTCTATTGGTTTATTGCTTGTATATTCATCATCATCTATTTACCATTTTGTTATAAATCCCAAGCTTAAAAAAAGATTTCAGGTATTTGACCATATAAGTATATATTATCTCATTTTGGGTTCATATGCGCCAGTATGCTTAGTAACTCTTTATAAATACTCGGGTACAAATATTTTTATTGCTGTACTAATTTTAACATTGGTGGGAACCTTAAAAAAACTGTTCTTGACAGGGAAATATCAATTTATATCTCTCTTGTTATATTTAGTTATGGGATGGCTTATAATTTTTGACATAAATTCTCTTTTTAAATTGATTGATTTTAATGCTAAATTATTACTAATCTTAGGTGGAATTTCTTACACCTGCGGGGTTATATTTTATGTTTTAGGTAAGGTTAAATATTTCCATTCAATATGGCATCTATTTGTGTTAATTGGTTCTGGTTTTCATTACTTTATGATATTATTTTATGTAATCTAAATTATTGATATATCTTCATCACTAAGATTAGGGACTAATTTGTATATTGATTATTATTAACTATAAATCAATTAAAATGAAAAATCTATTTACATTACTATTTCTATTAACACTAACTTTTTCATTCTCTCAAGGCATTACGGGTAAAACAACAACTGATGACAAATACTCAAAAGCGATCAAAGCTTACATGAATGAATATTTACAAAATAAATTTGATACATATGAAGAAATACACGCTGAAGATGCTGTTTTCGATTTAAACGGAATTGAAGCAAATAAGTCAACCGTTAAAAAAGGATGGAGTTCTCATCATAAAATCTACAGTAATATCAAATTAGAATGGATGTTTGTTGAAACTACAGTGTATGATGAAAACAACAATAATATGGTGTGGTCTCACATATGGGGTGGTTGGTCTGCTAAAGGCAATAAGACAAAAAAAAATTGGAGTAATCCATTTAACGCATCATTTAAGTGGGTTGATGGAAAAATTGTAATGGAGAATTGGATTTTTGACCCTACATCGGATATTACAGAAGCTGCTGCTAAATAACAATTTACTATTAAGATATAATACCCTCCCAAGTGGTGAGTTTTTTTATATCATGGGCATATCCTCTTCATTAAATTTAGAGACTAATTTGCGTTTTCTTATTTATTAATAATCAATCAATCAAATGAAAAATATTCTAGAAACGGTTGGCAATACACCAATAGTAAAACTTGAGAAAATTATTCCTTCAGGTTGTGGCGAAGTTTATGTAAAACTAGAGGCAAATAATCCAACAGGATCAAAAAAAGATAGAATGGCCCTTTCTATGATTGAAGGAGCTGAAAAAAGAGGTGATTTAAAAGAAGGAATGTCTGTTGTTGAGTACTCTGGAGGTAGTACTGGAGCTGGATTAGCTTTTGTTTGTGCAATTAAAGGATATCGTTTCAGGTTAATTACTGCAGATGTTTTTGGGAAAGAAAAAATTGGCTTAATGAGAGCCTTGGGGGCAGATATAGAAGTTATTAAAAGTGAAGATGGAAAAATCACTAAAGAACTTATTGGAAAGATGATTGAAAGGGCTGAAGAAATTTCTGTTGAACCGGATACATTTTTTACGGATCAACTTAATAATATGGATGTTATTGAAGGTTTTGTTCCTCTAGGAGATGAGATACTCCAACAACTTGGCGGAAAAGTAGATGCTGTTTGTGACACCATTGGAACAGCAGGAACATTAATGGGAATAGCAAAATCATTCAAAAATAATGGGGTTCACTCTAAAGTCATTGCCCTTGAGCCTGCAAGTTCTCCTATATTATCAAAAGGAATTAAAGGCGCTCATAATGTTGAAGGGGTTGGCCTTGGGTTTATTCCTGCTATATATAATTCTGAATATGTTGATGATGTTATTTCAATTGAAGAATCCTTAGCAAGACATACTTGCAAGGAACTGGCTTCGAAGGAAGGAATATTTTGTGGTACTTCAAGTGGTATGAATGTAGCAGGTGCAATAAAATTATCTAAGAGCTTAGGACCAAAATCAAAAGTGGTTGCTGTAGCTTGTGATACAGGACTCAAATATCTTTCTGAAGGACTTTTTTATTAATACAAATAGTATTTTTCACATCTCAGTCTATGATATGAATTTTACAGATTTTATAAATTCCAATTACCTAAACACCAATGTCCAAATTATATATTATAAATCATCGACATATACTCTTCATTGATTTCGGGGAGTAATTTGTATATTGAACATTATTAACCATAAATCAATTAAAATGAAAAAAATACTATTAATATTTAGTTTATTTATTTATTCCATATCCTTTTCACAACAAATATTTTGGTATGATGTTTTTTTAGAAGTGGAATCTAATGCATCTGTTGTTGCTGAACTAGTTGATGAATTTTACTCAAATCATCCAAAATCATCTGATGTGAAAGTAGCTTTTTCATCCATACCTTTGAAAGGAGCTAGTGAAAAAGCAACTCACATAATTAGCATAAGTAGCGAATCATCTAAATCGCTTGCAGATTTTAGAAATTCTTTAAAAGGAAGCAATTGGGACTTATATATATCAAAAATGAGTAATTATATAAAAAGTAATAGGGCTAACGCTGGTAGAAGCCTAGTGACTAATGGTTCAAATTCCTCATATCCTATTGGTCAAGCATGGGTATTCAAAATTAAAAATAAGGACTTAAATTCAACTATTCAAGCTTTTGACAAATTTGTAAAATCAACTGAATTTGATGGATTTGTTGGAATGGGACAAATTGTTCACGGTTCAGAAAACGGTGAAGGGGTATATATATATGCTACATACGCTGATTTAAATCAAGCTTTTAATTTCGGCCCACGAAATAAAAAAGAAGGTGCGGCATTTGCAGAAATATTTGCTGCACTTGATGTAGCTGAAGATTCAAAAACATTTACTAGAGTTCTTATAAAAAGCTACTAGGTTTTATTCAAAATCCCCTAGCACCTTCTAGGGGATTTTATATTCTTTCAAGTAATCCAAAAGTCAGAAGTTGTAATCACTCTAACAACTTAATAAATACTTCTTGATTTTTTTCTACAAAAAAATTGACATTAGTATAATATGTATATTAGACATTGAAGAGTCTATAAATACTTCTTAATGAAACGAAGAAAATTTATACAGGGATCAACAACTATAGCATCAGGACTTGGGTTTTCAGCTATTTCATTTACTCAATTAGAATCAACTAAAACTAAACAATCCATAGAGACATATGTAACATTGGATCAGGAAAAAGTTTCTTTTTATAGTGATGTCATTAAAGAAAAAATAAAAATAATCCATATTGCAGACACACATCTTTTTATGGATGATGAAAGAGGGGTCCCCTTTTTAAACTTCAGTGGTCGAATGGCTAAAGCTTATAATCAAACAAAACATTTCAAAACAGGAGAAAAAACAAATCCTAAGAAAGCCTTTAAGCAAGCAATAACTTTTGCTAAAGAATCAAATGCAGATGTTATCACTTTAGTAGGTGATATATTTAGTTTTCCATCTGAACTTGCAATTGAATGGGTTTTATCTGAAATAGAAGCGATTGGTATTCCATATATTTACATAGCAGGAAATCATGATTGGCATTACGAAGGGATGGATGGCAGTCTTAATTCACTTCGTGATAAATGGATAGAAAAAAGATTAATTCCTTTATATCAAGGGAATAACCCCTTAATGGCAGCATATGATATAAAAGGTATTAGGTTTTTAGCCATTGATAATTCAACATACGAAATAAACAATAAACAATTGGATTTTTTTTCAAAACATGTTGAATCTGGTATGCCTATTGTTTTGTTGATTCATATACCAATGTACGCTCCTGGGAAAAATATTTCGTTTGGATGTGGAAACCCTTTTTGGGGAGCTGAAACTGACCGTAATTTTGAATTAGAAAGACGTCCCAAATGGCCAGAAAATGGTCATACTAAAACAACATTTGAATTTTATAAAAAGGTTTTTGATTCATCTAATGTGATTGGAATTTTTGCTGGTCACATACATCGAAACTCTATTGAAATTATTAAAGGAAAACCTCAAATAGTTTCAGATGATAATGCGAGCGGGGCATATCTAGAAATTGATTTTATTCCAATGGAAGAAAAGTATAAAGTTAAAAGTTAAAAAACTGGACATATCCTCTTAATTTTAAATTATATGAGACTTATTCGTATATTACTTACTATTAATCATAAACCAATTAAAATGAAAAATTTATTTATACTCTTATTTATTGCTAGTTCTTTTTACTCTTTAGCTCAAGAAATAACTGGAACAGTAAGAACATCTGATAAGTATTCTAATGCAATTAAAAAAATGAATAGTGAATATTTTAAAAATGATTTTACAACATTTAAAAAGATTTTTAGTGATGATGCAACCTTTAGTGTAAATGGAGAAGAATTTTCAAAAAGTCAAATAATTGAAGGTTTTTCAATGCACCATAAATTTTACTCAAATATTAAGATGCAGTATAGTTTTGTTGAAACGACTTTTTATGATGAAAATAATAATAATCAAGTATGGAGTCATAATTGGGGACTTTGGGATGGGGTTTCAAAAAGAACTAAAAAAAATGTGCCCAACCCTGTGAATGTCTCATTTAAATGGGTTGATGGGAAAATTGTCAATGCTTCCTGGATATATGATCCAACACAATTGAATGAAGAAATAATGGCCTCTCAAAAATAAAATAAATTAAAATATTTAATACATTAAAGGACCCTTCAAATATGGAGGGTCTTTTATTTACCTGTATATGCTTTATTTTAAATTTAGGGACTGATTCGTATATTCACTCAGCTAAATAATAATCGATTAAATGAAAAAAATAGTTAATAGATTTTGGGAGTTTTTAATGTTATTTATTGCTATTTCACTAGGTTTTTTTGTTGAGAATTATAGGGAAGTGTTAGTCGATAGACAAAAAGAAAAAGAAATAATAGCATCATTTATTAATGACCTTGAAACCGACATTAAAGAGTTAGATATTGTAATTCAACGAAGACAAACAAGAGAAGTAAGGATAGATTCAATTATATATATTTTAAATAATGGTTTACAAGATGATTATGGAAAAGATCTTTACTATTATGCGAGGTACTTACCTCGCCCTGTGGTGTTTTGGGCAAACAATACAACAAATGAAGAGTTAAAATATTCTGGAAATTTTATTTTAATAAAAAACCAAAAGATAATTGATACCCTCTTACAATATAACGACAATTTTATTTTCATTGATTTCATAAAAGAAAGGGAGGAATATTTAGTAAGGAGACTATTTGATCAAATAAATGTGATGTTTGATCCCATGGTTTTCGATGAGATGAATGTTTATGATATAGAATTTGTTTATCCCTCCGGAAATCCAAAAATAAATACCAAAAATAAGGATGTGATTAACCTTTTTTTAAGCAATTTACACTATGTAAAAACAGTAAATGTAGGACAGCTAGGGCTTTTCAAAAGACATCAAAAAAAAGCAAAAGAAATTTTAAACTTTATAAAGGAAGAATATCCTGATGTGGCAGCTGAAAAACGCAAATAACTATCTAACTACCCTCGAAAATAGAAAGATTTCTTACAACAGTTTCTCCGGGATTATCGCCAAGTTCATTTAAGGCTTCTTGATATTCTTTGCTATTATGACAATTTATAGCGTCTTGTAAACTATTAAACTCTACAACTGCTGCAAACATTAAATCTGAACCCTGAATTTTACCTTTAGGCTGACCTGTGAGCACAGGTAAATAGTTTCCAGTTTGTTCATTTTTATGTTTTTCTTCAATTTGAAAGTATTTTGTTAAGTAGTTATTCCATCTTTCTTCATTTTTAATTTCAATTACATTTCCTATCCAATATCCTTTTTTCATTTTATTATGATTTGATTTATTCATCTAATATATAGAATGATTTTATGTAAAATAATTTCTTGTATCATCAAATTATATTAATTATTCAGATATAAATATTATAAAGCATTTAAGTTTATTTAAGTGCTCCTGCTATCGTTTCATTAAAAATTAATAATTTTATTTATATAAATATTTGATATGTGTAATTGTGATTGTTCCCCTTGTAAAGAATTAGATTGTTCAGCATGTATTTGCGAACCCTGTAGTTGTTCTCCTTGTGATTGTTAGTTCAACAATAAAAATTCTTGTATTTCATTTCTTTTTTAATTTTTTGTGTTCAATTATTTCTGGAACCCCTCCCTTGAGATCATCTATCAGAATATGTGGAGTTTGTTTTCGTATCCATTGATAAATCACACCCCTTATAAATTCAGTTTGAGTGGGATATTTACCGAATTTGTCTTTTGCCTCGTTTGAAACGATCGCCTGTCTTATATAGTCCACGAATTGCGTTGAAGCATTAAACTTAATTTGATTACTATATTGAATTTTGGTTTTTGGCATCAGAATAACTTTTTGTCAATAAAATTTTTACAGGTACCTTTCAAAGGTACTTATATTATTGAAAAAAAAAATATATAAAGTCTTTTTGATGTTTTTTGTACCTAAAAATACCTCTAGCATATTATTTAAAAAGTAAAATTGTTATTTTTTCCATATTTATTAATAAAAAATCCAAATTTTTAGCTATTTTATGAGATTTTTAGAAGAAAAGTGCAAGTTTTTACGAATTTTTTAACTTGTTTCATTAATTTCTGCTTCATTTAATTTTAAAAAACATATTTGTATCTTAAAGTTTCAATCATAAATCAATTAATATGAAAAATTTAATTTTTGTAGTTATACTCTTTACATCAATATTTATTCATGCTCAAACAACAGTAATGATTGCTGTTGTGCTTGAAGATGGTAAAGAAAATGAATATCTCCAGTATGAAAAAAACTGGAATAAAGTTGCTGACCAAATGGTAAAAGATAATTTGATTGCTCAATGGTCAGTGTGGAAAAGAACTCCTAGAGATGGAGACGAAAATTGGGCACAATATTATGTTTTTAGAAGAACAACAAAGGAGCAGGACGAGAATCTTGATACAAATGCTTGGAAAAAGTCAACTAAAACTGCATTTAAGGGTAAAAGTCAAAAGACAATAGATAAATTACTGTCCTCTAGCGGAATAGTTAAAGAAAACAGAAGTAGAACCTACAAATGGGTATCTGGTACTGGATGGAGAGGATTAGAATGGGAAATAGGTGATAAGGGCTATTTTCATTTTATGAAACAAAATAATGATGATTTTGAAGATTATGAAAGATCAGTTTGGAAACCTATAGCTCAGCAACAAATTCTTGACGGTTACAGAAAATTTTGGGGTCTTGCCAAAATCATATCAAAAAATGATTACACAAAAAAATTAGAGTCAGGTTTCACCCATATTGCATTTAATTTTATGACAAAAAAGGAAATGCCACAGGGCACAGAGTACAATATAATAGAGGACGAATTTTTAAGGGAAAAGGCTTTTGAGGGACTTCAAGCATCAAGGGAAATGCTACCTTCCGAAGAACTCACTTTAGTATATTCAACTTTTTAATGACAAAAATTGACCCTCCAAAACTGGAGGGTTTTTTTAAAATATTAGGAAATCTTTATTTATCAATTTCATGCACTTCTTTGTATATTGATGGATCTTAATTTTATTTTTATGAAAACAAACATCTTATTTATTGCAACAATTGTATCAATACTTTTTTTAGCTTGTAACTCTCAACAAAATAGTACTCCCCAAAAAGCAGAAAATCAAATAGGTATAATTAAAGGAAATGATTTTCGCTCCAGTGCGATGATTACATTTATGGATGCTTATGTTAATAACAACCTAAGTAGCGTTGCTGATTTATTTACTCCTGATGCGAAAATAATGATAAATGATGCTGATTTAACCTTTTCCCAAATGGCAGAAGGATTTTCAGCAGGTCATCAATATTTTGAAAATATTCGCCACGAAAATAGAGATGCTTTTACTATGCATTACGAAGATGGTAAACCGGCAGGAAATATTTTTACACATTGCTGGTATACTTGGAAAGCAACAAGTAAAAAAACAGGTGAAGAACTTTCAATAAGAGGCTATGCTTGGATGAAATGGAAAGATGATAAGGTTGAAACAGTTTATAATGCATTTGATCCTACCATGTATAACGCTTCTATGAATTAAAATGAGTGAATCAAATAAATAAAAATCTGTCATTTTTTGCAATCATTTTAATGGTTGTAAGTGCTTTTTCAACGGCAGAGGAACAAATCGATAATTCCAATTCTATTCAGGAAACAGAATCAAATCCAAATGGATTTTTCTGGAGAAACGATAATGGAGTACTAGTTCAAACGGAATATGAGTTTTGTTTATAGAAAATAACTATGAAAAAATAATTTATTGAGTAATTCGTATATTGCTGTTTATTAACCATAAATCAATTTAAATGAAAACATTTAATAAACTTATATTAACTTTTCTTTTAATGTTTGCTGTAAATATTTCAGCACAAGGAGTATTTTATTTACATGGAGTTCGTGTTCCTTACAAATTTCAAGAAAATTTTGAAAGCAATCAAAAGCAATATTTTTCTAAACTAGCTCAAGATTATGTCAATTCTGGTAAAATGCAAGGCTGGGCTTTATTAAAAAGGGTATCACGTGTAGGTGATTCAGAAGATTATAAATTTAATTATTTTTGGGTTCACGGTTTTGAGAGTATTGATCAAATGATTTCAGCACAAGCGGATCCATTTTGGAATAAATTTGAAAGCAAATTTAAAAAGAAGCCAAGTGAATTATTAAAAGAATCTCGATCTATAAAAAGTGGCACTTATTATTTTAAAACGTATGATCAGTTTAGTACAGGTCAAGGTAAATATGTGATATTAAATGATGGAAAGGTGAAGGATATACAAATGGCTTTAGATATGGGAAAACAAACTGGTAAAATTTTTAAAAAGAATTCGAAAAAATCTGGAATGAAAGGATGGGGAGTTGCTACAGTCATTGCACCTCAGGATAAACATAATACAAGTAATGTATTTTATTGGGACATATATGACACATTAGCAAATGCAATGAAACATATGGCAGGGGAAGCCGCTATATTAGACATACCTGATGAAATGGCAGGTAAATTTTATGAAAATCTTCCAGATGGTTTCTCACACAGGAATATAACAGAAATTATTATTGGCACTACTCCTAAAGAGTAATCATACATCAAATTTTATAAAAAAAAACCCTCTAAAATGGAGGGTTTTTTTTAATTATATATCAAATTTTGAAAGCGAGGCCCTTACCCTTTTAAGTTTGGCTCCCACCTCCATTTTGTTAAGTTCTTTATTGAAAGGTTCGACACTAACAGCCCCTTTGTAACCTTTATTTCTAATAAAATTCAAGAAGTTTTTTAAGTCAATTATCCCAGTATCTCCTGGCAACTCCCTTTCTAGGTCCATCTGAGTAGCAACAGTTCTACCTAATACTCCATCGTTTAATTGTACTGATATAATATCTTCAGCTTTTAAAAAATTAAGGTCCTCATTTTTATCTTCAGCACAATAAGTGTGATAGCTATCAAGCAAATAACCGACATTATTTTTACCAATAGCTCCAATAAGCTCTCTTAATCCCAATGCACTGTGTAAAAAGGGGTATTTGTCTCTTGCCATTAGTGTTTTTGGCCCCACATATTCTAATCCTAATTTTAGTCCAGCATCCTCTAGAACAGTCGCAACTTGAGTTAATCGAGTTCTGTGCTGTTCAAAATTTTTCATGTACGGCAAAGTTTTGTGGGTAGGCATGATCCATGTCACAAAACTGTTAATATTTAAAGAAACAATTGAATCTATGTTTTTTAATAAAAAATCATATCCCTCTTTAAACTTTGAATCTGTTGTTCTAAATTGGATCGGTAAACCCCCTGAGTCAAAAATGATTTTATTTTTTTCCATTTTTTCTAAATAACCCTTTTTATCAGTTTCCTTAAACTGAATCAGCTCTGTTATTGGGGGACTTATGGCTGAAAACTTATACTTAATTGCATAATCTAATAATTCATTAGCTGTACATTTAAGACCAATAGCTCCTGGACTTAGTGACGCTTTTAGGGTTTTTCGAGTACCAATTAATTCAGAACTAATTAAAAATGGACTTGTTAAAGCAACTGAAAAAGATTGAATAAAGTGTCTTCTGTTTGACATCTAATTAATGTATTATATAAAATCTACTTTTTTATAATTAACCTGCTTTTACAAATGTGTAGGTTTCATTTCTAGTTCCATCTTCATCTTCAACATTTATAAAGGTAAATGAGATTTGAGTATCTGTGATACTATCAACTGTGGCTGAATTTACAATAGCGTTTCCTGGACCCCCAGTGACAGTAAACTCTGTTTGTTCTGCATTTCCCCAGTCCCAATTTCCAATTGCTACAAAAACAATGTTTTCATCAGCTGCCAATTCCATATAAATGTATGTGCCAAAAGTAGAAATAACTAGTTTAGCTGATGTAGCTGGACTACAATCTGGATCTAAAACACCATCTTCATAGCATTCATCGTCATCAAAATAACTACTAAAGCTTCCACCTTCTGAGTCAGAATAATTGGATAAATTCCATGTACCCACAATCTTATAATGGTTAGTACTTGTATCTGCAGTTAAAGTTTCCTCCATGGCTGGTTCTTTATCAGCAGAAAAATCACCTTCCATTTCCTCATTATTACACGGGATACCTATACTTTCTATATCTATTATAAAACCGTAACTAAAGCTTATATCTAGTTGACCATCCGTTTCAACAACCTCTATATCGGTAATTTCAGCAATATCTATTTCAGTACCATCATAAAACGTTTTTAAAATAACTTTTGTTACTTTTTCGTCAACTTCAATTAATTCGTAGTTGCCATAAATAACAACAATTCCCCCTGTTTCAATACTTCCGGGAGCACTTATATTTAACAGATAATCATTTTCTGTAAACTCTATAAAATTGTATGAACAACCATCAATTTTTTTTCCTGTCCTTGAGCTACTAATAGATGAATTTAAATTCCATTTTCCAAAAATTGTTTTTTTAGCTTGTTCAGCATTTTGTTCAGAAACTTTTCCTGTAGCGTTTACCTCAGTAATTGCAGAGACTACCTCAGCTGTTTGTGATTGATCGGACATTTGGTCATCGGACTCTTTATTACAGCATAAAAAGAGGAATATTATTGAGACAAAAAAAATTTTTTTCATTTGATAGTTAATTGAATGTTATACAACAAGATACCAAAAATTATACAGGATATCTAAATTTCAAAATATCGTTAGTAATTAAATTCAACTAATTTAGGGAATAGGCCACATAAGAATCCCCTGACTTTGTTCCCATTTTTCCGCCACCACAAGCAATAACAATATATTGTTTTCCGTCTAATTCGTAAGTCATTGGAGTTGCATATCCACCAGCAGGCAATTTACTTTTCCACAACTCTTCTCCTGTGGTTTTATCAAAAGCCCTAAAATATTCGTCATTTGTTGCACCTATGAAAATTAGTCCACCAGCAGTAAGGATTGGACCACCATAATTTTCTGTTCCTGTTTTTGGAAAACCAAGCTTTGTTAATTCATCGTATTCACCAAGTGGAACTTGCCAGACAATCTCACCAATATTTAAATCAATAGCATTTAGTGTTCCCCAAGGAGGCTTAATTGCAGGATATCCATTCTCATCCATAAAACGCCCAAAATAATTAACTGAATAAGGAGAAAAATTAGGATCAATTTCTTGCAATGAAGCCACTTCAACATTTGTACTATTGTCTTCTAGAAGGTACGCTGTTAGAAGATCAATTTGAGTTTTTGAAATTTGGGGCATGGGCATCATGCCTCCTTTTCCTTTTGAAATTATAGATGCTAAATTCAGGGCATTATATCGACTCTTTAGATTTTTTAAACTAGGAATATTAGACATTCCATTTAAATCAGCACCATGACATCTTGAGCACTGCTGATTATAAATAACCTTCCCATAATCCTTTATTTTATCCCCATTTTCTGAAGATGATAAATCTACTTTTTTTGCAATTGAAACCCATGGCATTTCATTAGAGTTTACATAAAGCCAATTAGTTATGGGGTCATATGCTGCACCGCCCCATTCTGCACCACCATCTAAACCGGGAAATGTTACTGATCTAATTTTTTCGCTATGTGGAATAAATTGGCCTTCTGAATTTAATGTTTCCCACACCTGTTTAATTGTTTTATCAAGTATTTTGTCTTTTTGAGTTGGAGTCCAAGCAAGCATAGCTTTTGCATCTGGGAACATATCATTAATTAGATCTTTCGAAAATTCTTGTCTTGCAAAAGGGGGTATATGAGTTGGTAATGGTTGGGTTGGCCAAGACTTTTCTCCATCAAGTTTAGCAGATTTAACAGGAATTTCTTCTATTGGATATATCGGTTCACCTGTTAATCGATCAAAAACAAACAAGTGTCCTGATTTTGTCACTTGTGTTACAGCTTTTATTTCATTTCCATTTCGATTTATTTCAACCAAATTCGGTGGTGCTGGCAGATCCCTGTCCCACAGATCGTGATGAATGAATTGAAAATGCCAAACTCGTTCTCCATTTTTTGCATTTAGTGCGATCAAAGAATTTGCAAATAAATTTTCTCCTGATCTATTACCTCCCCAGAAATCGTATGATGCTGAACCCGTTGGAATGTAAGCTATACCAGTAGACTCATCAAGAGTCATTCCAGCCCACGAATTTGCACCTCCCATATGTTTCCAAGCATCTTTTGGCCATGTTTCATAACCGTATTCTCCGGGGTGCGGAATTGTATTAAATCTCCATACCATTTCACCTGTATTTAGGTCATAAGCACGAATATGTCCTGGAGATGCTCCTGGACCTTCATGGACTCTGGAACCTTGAATTAAAATATTGTCATAAACGACTCCTGGCGTGTTGGCTATTACAATCATTTCATTGTAAGGGCGGCCTAAGTTTTTTCTAAGATCTACTTTACCATTTTCTCCAAAAGTTTTTTCAGATTTTCCTGTCAAAGCGTCTACTGCATATATATAGCTTCCTGAAGTGTAAACTATCCTCCCGTCTTGCCCATCATCCCAATAAATTAATCCTCTATTAACACCCCACCAGCCTGGACCAGCATCCTTCCCGTGATCAAATTCCCATATTTTTTTTCCAGTTTTTGCACTGATTGCAAAAAGCTTAGTTAAAGGATTTGTACCATACAGTATAGTATCAATAACGATGGGACTGCATTGTATTTGAGTTGTATTTTTAGAATTTTGAATCCCTCCAGATTTATATTCCCAAATTTTCTTTAAGCTTTTTACATTGTTAGTATTAACCTGATTTAAACTTGAATAATGACTTCTTGATTTGTCACCTAAATATTCATTCCAGCTTTTGAAATTATTTTTAGCCTCATTGGAGTTGCAGTTTATTAAAACTAGCATAATAGATAAAAAAGTTAATTTTCTCATAACTTTAAATTAATTAATTGAAAAGTAAAATCATAATATCAAAGCTGATTTATCTAAAATGATCTTTCACCATTTATATCATATCTAGATAAAAAATCCCAAACCAATTCTGATGTGTTTTGCCCTTGGAAAGTTGACATAAACCATATATGATATCCACCAATATATTTGTAGTGTTCAACTGAAACTGAATTATTCCCATTATCATAAACATAATGTTCGATTTCAATTTCTCCACTATTATCAAAATTTACTATAGGCTCTTTATTTGTGTTATTAAAATTTATCCAGTAGTCTAATGTGTTTTGAACTGAATTGTAATAATTATTTCCATTGTAAGGTAAATCGAAATCATTTGTTCCGTGCAGATGTATTACTGGCATTGGGTGCGAAGTAGGTCCAGTGCAGTCTAACATTGCACCTGATACTGAAGCTACTGCAGCAATTAGTTCACTTTTATGATTGGCAAGACCATAGGCCATCATTCCTCCATTAGAATAACCTACAGCATAAATTCTTTCTAAATCAATATTGTAATTAGAGGATATTTCTTCGATAAGAGTTTCAATAAATCCAAAATCATCAACGTCACTTTTGTTATCTCCTCCATTAGGACATGCGTTCCAATGTGGCTCACCATCTAGATCAAGACCTTGAGGATAGATTAAAATAAAATTCTCAGATTCTGACAAAATACGCATGTCTGTCTCATTCATATATTGATATGCATCACCGCTAAATCCATGAAAATTTAAAACAACAGGGACGGAAAAAGAACCATCATATGAATCAGGGACATGTATAACATATTCTCTGTTTACACCCTCATGAATTATTGTTAGAAAGTTCGAAGTAGAATCGTCTGATTTTGAATAATTTTTAGTTTCACTATTAACACAACTACCAATTAAAAAAACTGAAATCATTAAAAAAAACATTTCTTTTTTTATCATTTAAAAAAGTTTTTAGAACCTGTAGGTAATCAATTTATCAAGGTGTATTTTACTGGAAATTTAAAAATAATTATATTTGAAACTATCAAAGCAGCCAACTAAAAATATTTATCGATGTAGCCGCTACGCTACCATTCTAACTAAAGCCCCTTCCAAAAAAGGGGTTTATTCTTTTGCCCTCCTAGTTCAACGGATAGAACAAGAGTTTCCTAAACTTTAGATCCAAGTTCGATTCTTGGGGAGGGTACAAAACCTTCTAATTTTGTCTTTGGTTTTTCTTTTTATATTTGATTAAAACAAAAGACGATGCGAAAACTTTTAATAGAAGGTGTTGTAATATTTACAAGTATAATAGCTTCCTTTTGGGTTGATAATTACAGAGAAAAAAATGAAGAAAAAGCCATTCTAACAGATTCTATTATCACTCTTGGAAATGAAATTTCGATGAATATAGAATACACCAAAGAACATATCTATCAGGTAAAAAACCTAAAGTACATGACAGATGTTATTCTTGATAATTTCAATGAATTAACACTTGAAAAACTTAAAAGGACTCACGACAATAATCCATTTTTTCACAGTATTGATATCAATGGAAAAACAACTTATGATAAGCAATATGACAATGATGGATCAATTGCCTGGATGTTTCGAGGGTTTTTAGCGTGGGAACCTGCCGATATATTTTTTAAATCAATGTTAAACTCAGGTAAATTGTTAGATATTGAAAATGATAAGTTAAGAGTAGAAATTGAATCTATTTACACAAAACATGAGGAAAGAGTAAATGGATTAACAAATGGGACAAAAGCCTATTCCGATCAAATTGGTAAATGGTTTGAAACTAAAAGAAATAAATACAATAGTGATATAGATCTAGGGATTGTCTTTTTAAAAGAAAGAGATCAAAATCTAAAAAACCTATTGAAAGATAAAAATGCAATTCTTAAGGCCAGGCTTGTTGATTTGGAATTTTATTTGCAGTCTCTTCAGAATGTTGTCTCAATTATTAGTAGTGAATATAAATCTGTAAACTAATTTTTAAAAAAATGAAAACACGTTATTTAGCTTTTCTTTTAATTCCTTTTTTCTCATTTACTCAAAAAACTATTTCTGTAAATCATAAAAAGGAAAATTTGAAATCATATCCTGAATCTAAAATAAATATTGGTGGCTCCGAGGGATATTATTATGATAATGTATCTGAGCCTCAAATGGATTTATATCTGGCAAAGGGAAAGGCTGTAACTGATAAAGCCATGATAATTTGTCCAGGCGGAGGACTCTATTTCTTATCCTATGTAAAAGAAGGTATCGAGGTAGCTAAGAAATTAGCTTCAAACGGAATAACAGCAATTGTATTAAAATATAGAACTTATCCTAGAGAGGGCTCTGTTTATAAATGGCATAAAGCCTTTTGTTGTGATTCTAAAATGGCAATAGATAGTGCTAAAACAATATTACCCTACTCATCAAAAGACGCTTTAAGTGCAATTGAAATGATAAGAAATAAGGCTAAAAAATATAACATTGACCCAAACAAAATTGGACTTATGGGATTCTCAGCAGGTGGGGCTGTGACAATGGAAGCGACATATAAATCAACTCCCAAAAATCAGCCTAACTTTATTGCCCCAATTTATCCATGGATGCACATTGTGGAAAAACAAAAAGTACCACAAAATAAACCTGCCGCTTTTATTTCTTGCGCAAATGATGACCCATTAAGGCTAGCTGCACCCAGCGTTCAAATCTATAATGATTGGATCTCAGCTAATGCTAAGGCGGAGCTTCACATGTTTAGTCAGGGGGGTCACGGATATGGTATGAATGATTTATCTATACCTGTAGGTAAATGGTCAGACTTACTTGTTGATTGGATATTGAGTTTGTAAAACAATTATCAATCATTAATAAATTTTTCAATATGAGCTCATTTTTAAACTAAAAACAACTTAAGTGAGAACCCCAATATTATTCTATTTATTTACCATTATATTTTTTGGATGTGAGTCTTCTGAAAAAAAACCACAGGATTTTATTTTTAATTCAAAATTTTCAAAAACACCATTTACCTCTCCAATAGCAGATAAAAAAAATGAAGATTTTTCGTTTGCAATTATAGCCGATTTAACTGGAGGGGAAAGAGAGGGTGTTTTTGAAAAAGCTGTTGGACATTTAAACAATTTGAATCCTCTTTTTACATTATCTGTTGGAGATCTCATTGAGGGTGGAACAAGGGACACTAAAGTTTTAGACAAAGAATGGGGCTTTTTTAATAGCCGTTTAAAAAAATTGAATTCTCCCTTTTTCTATGTTGGAGGAAACCACGATTTATCAAGTAATAAAATGAGAGAGTACTGGGAAGAGAAGATAGGTCCAACTTATTATCATTTCGTTTATAAGGACGTTTTATTTTTAATGCTAAATTCTGAAGATTATGAGCCTGAGCGGATGGAAAAAATCTTTTTAGCAAGAGAGCGTTCTTTAAAAATAGAATCAGGTGAAATTGAGGGTAATTTTGAGGATACAGAATACTATAAAATGCCTGAGCGTACTTATGGGGATATAGGCGAACAGCAGCTAGAATATTTTAAAAAGGTACTAAATGAAAATAAAAATGTTCGATGGACATTTTTATTTATGCACAAACCGATTTGGAAAAATAAGAATAATAAAAAATTTGATGCACTAGTAGAAGAATTACAAAACAGAAATTATTCAGTCTTTAATGGTCACGAGCATTCGTTTTCAATTCAAGATATAAATAACCAAACCTACACTGTACTGAGTACAACTGGAGGAAGTCATAATAGTTCCGATGACAGTGTTTTTGACCAAATTACTTGGGTTTCAATGAGAGAAAAACCATTTGTAACTCACATCCGTCTTGACGGTATTGTAAAAGGATTAAAAAGCAATAATTAGAAAAAAATTAATAAAGCAGTAGTTTTTTTAGTTTAGTTATTCATTTTTCTAATCATTTGTATATTTAATAACTAAATTTTATAGCCATCAAACAAGCACTTAGCCTTTTAGTTTTTTTACTGTTTCAGATTTCTTTTTCCCAAGGAATTGTTTTAAACGGCAATACTATAGAGTGTGATAGTGCTGCTGTAGGTGATAGTGCTGTAATAGGAGGTCAAACAATCTATGCAGTAGATAGAGATGCACTTATCTCAGTTATAGAAAATGGTAATTTCACTTATGATCCGCCTGGACCTGTAACTTCAGCCACCGCTACTCCAACAGATTTAAGTTGTGTTTGTACTTCCAATATAACTGATATGAATGATCTATTTAACAGAGATGGAGTTTATGGGAAGGCAAACTTTGATACAGACATTAACAATTGGGATGTGAGTAATGTGACTAATATGTATCAACTTTTTGCTAATGCAACTGTCTTTAATCACCCCCTTAACAATTGGAACGTTAGCCTTGTTGAAAACATGATGAACATGTTTCTCAACACAAGTTCATTTAATCAGGAGCTTGACAGTTGGAACGTTGGCCTTGTTGAAAACATGGAAGGCATGTTCGGTAGTGCAACATCATTTAATAAAAGTTTAAATTCTTGGAATGTATCAAAAGTGACAAACTTTAAACGTATGTTTTATAAAGCATCTAGTTTTAACCAACCGGTTGATAACTGGGTTTTATCTCCACAGCTAACGAAACTATTATATGTGTTTCAGGAGGCAACTAGTTTCAATCAACCTTTAGATAATTGGGTCACAACTAACATTAAAGAACTTAGGGGCACATTTTTGGGCGCAACAGCTTTTAATCAGAATTTAAATACTTGGGATGTGAGTGAAGTCACCCTTATGGATCAACTTTTTCAAAATGCTACATCGTTTAATGGTAATATAGATAATTGGCAAGTTCAAAAAGTAACGCATTTGTCTCAAACTTTTAGAAATGCAACTAATTTTGCCAGGGATATTTCTGGATGGCAAACATTAAAGCTAAAGTATATGAATTGGACATTTGCAGATGCCGATAGTTTCAATACAAATATAAATGGTTGGGATGTTGAAGAAGTTGTAAATATGAATAATATGTTTAATGGTGCTGACATATTTAACCAACCACTAGATCAATGGAAAACATATAAGCTAACATCCCTTTCAAATACTTTCCAAAACGCAAAAGCATTTAATCAAGAACTAAATAATTGGGATACAAGTGAGGTAACGAATATGAGGGCAATGTTTTATGGTGCAGATGAATTCAACAAAAATTTAGATAGTTTGGATACAAGTAATGTTACGAGTATGCGCGAGACATTTCGTGATGCAGACAAATTCAACAATGGTGCAGCTGCTGGGGTTTCTAACACATTAAGCTGGGATGTGTCTAAGGTACAAAATACACTATCCATGTTTTATTCAGCAGATGCATTTAACTCAAATCTTTCGGGTTGGGATTTAGGTGAAGTTACTCAAATGGCGAATATGTTTCGTGAATCAGATTGGAATAATGGGGCGAGTGCTGGAGTCTCCACAACATTAAATTGGAATGTTGAAAAAGTTGCAAATATGGGTAGTATGTTCCGGGACAATAACGCCTTTAATGCTAATATTTCTGCTTGGAATCCTTTAAGTGTTCTTGGCCTAAAGGAAACTTTTAAGAATGCAACAGCATTTAATAATGGGTTCCCTGCTGGATCTGCTGGATCAGCTACAATTTCCAACACGCTAGATTGGAATATGCCCAGTTTAGGTAGTCATCCAAATGATTGGAAATGGTATGGTTTAGCTCAGACTTTTATTGGGGCTACTGCATTTAATTCATACATAAATAATTGGAACGTTTCTTCTGTTACTAACATAAACTACATGCTTTATAATGCTACTTCTTTTAATCAACCCTTAGATAGTTGGAATGTTGGATCTGTAAGGTTTATGGAAAGTGTGTTTAGGGGCGCCACATCCTTTAATCAGCCTATAGGTAATTGGGATGTTACTTCAGTAGAAATATTTAATAATATGTTTCTTGGAGCATCAATATTTGACCAGGATATATCATGTTGGTGTGTTCCTAATGACCCTCAAAGAAATAACTTTAGCAACTCCTCACCCATAGATGCTAAACCAAACTTTATACCACGATGGAATCTGCCTTGTTCTCCCATCTTAACTATGACCGATTCTCTTTCCCTTGCCGGAGATGATACTTTGATTGGCCCAGGCGAAAGTATAACATTTACTGCTAGTTTTGACAGGGATATCGCAAGTACGGTATCATACAGCTTGAATGGAAGTTCAATTTCTTCAATGACTGCTGTAAACTCTACAACCTTCACAGTCTCCATAGCCGCAAATGATTTAGCTGACAATACTTATTTGTTTACAATAGAGACAACCGATTATTGTGGAGCTAGTTATAATCCTGCTGATGCTACTTTAAATGGAAGTGAAACAGCTACTGATACCATTGAATTTACTGTCGATAAGACACCTCCAAATGTTACTCTAACACATAATCATCCAGACAACATCCTCTCAGGGGGTGACACTGTGGAAATTACCGCAACATTTTCTGAAGGCGTTGTATCTCCTACTCTAAGTCTTGATGGGTTGTTTGCAAATGCTGCAATGACCGGTTCCACATCTTCTGTTTGGACTTACAATATTGATATCACCACATTAACAGTGTCCCCTTCGGGTGATGACTATTTTGTAACAATAAATGCCAGTGATCCAGCTGGTAATAATTATACCTCATCTACAGGAATTCAAGATGGTAATGAAACCTCTGTAGATAGCATCACTTTTACCATTGATAATACACCACCAACAGTAGTTTTAACAGACAGTGATCTTGATGATATTGTTTATCCATCAGATTCCATTACGGTTACAGCCACATTTTCTGAACCTATGACAAGCGCACCACAAATTAGTTTTTCAGGTGGTCCTCAGGACATAAATATGTCCGCTACAAGCTCCCCATCAGTTTGGACTTTTGTATTTGACTTTCCATCATACTCTCTTCCAAGTGGAATTTATACCCTTACAGTAAGTGGTACTGATATTTCAGGCAACCCATATTCAGTGAGTGAAGATGTTGAATTGGATTACCAGTTAACTGCACCAACTTTAACTTTAACAGATCAAACACTTGTCTATGTACTGGATCAGACTTTCACTCTTACAGCTACTTCAAGTAGTTCGGGAGCTTTATCTTTTAGTATTGCAAGCCCATCGGTCGCAACAGTCAGTGGTTCTACGGGAACTATTAAAGCAGCAGGCTCAACAATTATAACAGTAAACCAAGCAGCATCTGGTAATTATGCAGCGGCAACAGCAACAGCAACCCTATTAATTAATAAAGCCGTTGCCTCTATAACCAGTTCAAATGTTCTAACAAAAATATATGGAGATCCTGTATTTCCTCTAACAGCCACATCAAGTAGTACTGGAAGTTTTTCATACCAAGTCTTAGATCCTAATATAGCAGTACGTGTAGGTTCTAATGTGGTATCAATTACAGGTGTTGGAACAACAACAATTGTAATTACCCAGGCAGAAGACTCAAATTTCTCAACCACAAGTAAAACAATAACTCTTTTTGTTGATACAGCAGTGCCTGAAATACAAAACAACCTTATTATAACCAAGATTTTTAATGACACTTTTCCAGTTTCCGATATTTCAGCAACCTCGAGCAGCACAGGACTATTTTCTTATACTGTTTCGGACTCTTTAATAGCAAGTGTTTCAAGTAGTACGATTGTTACTACTGGGGTAGGAACGACAACAATATTTATAACCCAATCAGCCGATGGTTTCTATAAGTCAGCTACATCATCGGTAACTTTAATTGTAAATAAGGCAATTCCTATAATAACTTTTCAAGACAAAACTGTTACCTACGATAATAGTAGAGTTTTTGGTATTTCTGCAACTTCAAGTAGTACAGGTAGTTTTACCTATTCAATAGCAGATGTAAGTGTTGCAAGAGAATCTACACAATCACAAACAGGAACGACCATTCCTGGGTTCAACAAATCTTCAGTTAGAAGCAATATAATTAGCCAAACATTTTCGTTCAAAACACGCAAATCTGGTGAAACTGAAATTACCGTAGTTCAAGATGAAGACAATAATTATTTATCTGCATCTGCTACCATGACTCTTAAAGTACTTAAGAAAGATATAGGAGGTGATTGGTATCCACCTACCTCCATATTTACAAGGGATTATGGTATACTTCCTTTTCAAGTAGTCCAACCAACTGTTGAACTAGATTACTCAGGTACATTTAATTATAGATCTGCAGATCCAAGTATTGCGAGTTTCTCTACATCAACAATTACTATTAGTAGCACTGGAACAGTTACCCTTTTTGCAGATATATTAGGGGATGATAAATATAATGCTAGGACTGTAACTGCTACCCTTATAGTTGAAAAATCAAATCAATCAATAATTGTTGAACCATTACCAATAGAAAAGCCTTTAAAAGATTTCACATCTCTTACAGTATCTGCAACATCGACATCTGGCGATCAAGTAATAGTTTCACTTGTAAGTGGATCTGCAGCAAATCTCTCGGGTTCTGTAGGCAACTATTTATTAAATAATATTAATCAGACAGGACTAGTAACGATTACCTTTACAGTTCCTGAAAGTCAAAATTATTACTCTGCAACAGTGACTGCTGTAATTGATGTTATAAAAACTAATCAATCCATTACTGTAAGCCCAGTAACACCTACTTTTATATATTATCAGGAAAATTTAGTTTACACTATAAATGCATTTTCGGACTCGACACTAGATTTAACCTACACATTAGTATCAGGTACTAATGCGACACTGTCCGGAAATGTATTAAATATTTCAGATATAGGTGAACTAGTTGTAGAGATTAACCAACCAGGGGACAATATTTTTAATCCTGCAATTACGAAAAGAGAGGTTATAAAAGTTGTTCAAGGAATAACCAATTTAAGTAATTTTAATATACCTGATAAGTATGTTGATGATGATAATTTTGTAATTCCAACACCTACCTCAAACAGATCAGGAAATTACACTCACAGATCGTCTAATATTACTATAGCAGATATTATTTATTCTAGACCTGAAGAAATCGAAATTATGGGCATTCCTGGTGTTAGTACAATAACAGCAATACAACAGGCAACCCCACAATTTAGTGAAGGATCTATAGATGCACCATTTAAAGTCATTGACTATGATTGTGATGGTGATGGGACAACAAATTTTTATGATGATGACGATGACAACGATGGCTATCTTGATGTTGATGATGCCTTTCCATGTGATCCTACTAAATTTGAAGATTCCGATCTGGATGAAGATGGCATACCAGACTTACAAGACAACTGCCCTTCTACACCCAATCCAAAACAGGAGGACGCAGATGGTGATGGGGTAGGTGATGCTTGCGATAATTGTCTGTCAGAGGCTAATCCTAACCAAGAAGATACTGACTCAGATGGAATAGGTGATGCATGTGACAACTGTCTTTCAGAGGCTAATCTTAATCAAGAAGATACTGATGGCGATGGTATAGGCGATGCATGTGATAATTGTCTGTCAGAGGCTAATCCTAATCAAGAAGATACTGACGGGGACGGTGTAGGTGATGCATGTGATAATTGCCTCTCAGAGGCTAATCCTAATCAAGAAGATACTGACGGGGACGGTGTAGGTGATGCATGTGATAATTGCCTCTCAGAGGCTAATCCTTACCAAGAAGATACTGATGGCGATGGAAAAGGTGATGCATGTGATAACAATCCACTTCCTGATCCTGGTCCTGATGATGGAGAAATTAAAATTTCTGAGTTTGTTTCACCTAATGGTGACGGTATAAATGACTTTTTTGTGATCCAAAACATTGAAAATCACCCAAATAATGAGCTTGTAATATATACCCGATCAGGAGTAGTAATTTTCTCTACAAGAAACTACAGAAACAACTGGAGTGGCACTACAGACAATGGATTAGTTCCAGAAGGGAGTTATTATTTTACCCTAGATTTAGAAGGCGACGGCACTTTAGACAGGCAGGGCTGGATATATATATCAAGATAGTTTTTTTGAGACTTTAGCAAAAAAGAAAAGATTCAACAAAACCGTTATTTTCATATTCTTTTGGTTTTTCTACTTTTTATTTTCATAACTTTAATATTGGAAGTATACATGAAGATGAGAAGTAGACGAAGAAGATACCTGCAAGTAACACCTTATATTAACATGTTGGGCTGCATTTGGTTCACTGAAAACATGTTTTAGACGGTGTCTATTTACATACCTGTAATCATTGTTACGGTTATGTATTATATCATTTCCATTTCCATTAATAAAGACAACGCCAAGTATCTGTTATCTCCTTACAACAGAATGTCGGAAGCTGAAAGAAAAAAATTTGATCTAGATAAATTTTTAGTTTTTTTTAGAAATTTTTTTAAACAACAATCTATTTACACATTTTTAATTTTTGTAACTTTTAAGTGGTTATATAATGACAATGTTGCAATTTCAATTTATTCATTACTTATTACTTTGAGTTTAATTTATCTTGTTATTAAATCAAATAAATTCTATAGATAAAATTTTAAACACCAAAATTATGCCTAAAGCAAAGTTAATTTTACCCATATTAATTTTAATTATATTCAATTTTAGTTGTTCTAAAGAGGACGATTTTTCATCTGAAATGGCAACGACAACTAATACTACAACTCAAACAGAAAATAGCAGCTCGAGCTCTTCATCTAACAGCGACAATAACACAACTAACCCTTTAACAACAATTACCCCTACTTCAACTTTTACTTTAACAGGGAATATAACTTTCAAAAATTATCTACATGAAAGTCTTCCAAGTGAATGGATTGCAGAATACAACACTATAATGCAAAATATGATTGAATTAGCACCAACATCTGTTGTACCTTGGTTTGAAGAGGAACTCAATATTTTTGCTTGGTTAGATGATATTGATAAGCCTTTTACTGTTTCTGTTCAAGACTGGGACGGTACAGAAAAATTAGTTACAGTAGAGGGCCAGTGCTTATGTGGTTACGGTGATAAAAGATGGATGTCATTAGAAATGTTTTCTCCTGAATTTGAAGGTGAATTTCCAAGCAATCACAGATTTTCTGTTGTAGTGCATGAGTACTATCATGTCTATCAATCTACACTTTCGGAAAGTTTTACACAGCCCAACGGGGGAGATACATTAAATCCTGAAGGATTTGATATATTATGGCTGGCTGAGGGTACTGCAGCTACAATTGAATCATTATATATTCAACAATATTATGGAGTAAATTATTTTGAAGAGGGTTTTGGATGGCTTGATTTTAACCAAGCTATCACAAATCCTGCTGCTTTTGAGTCTAGAGACGTTGAAGATACAAACTATGGTGGAGCAACCTTTATGATACTAGCATTAGCAAAAGAAATAGAGGCTACAGGGAAAACCCCCGAAGATGCATTTAATTTAATATTAAAGGAATTTTGGAAAACAAATGCTAACAATCAAAATTGGAAAGTTAGCTTTGAAAATGTGTTTGGATTGAGTTTAGAAACATTCTATTCAAATCTTTCCGATTACAGCAATGATATTTCTCTTTATTATCCTCCAAGGGACATAAGACTTCAAAACATATTAAGAAACTAATTTATAATTTACTCAACACTCAAACTCTTAAATAAAACTAATATTTGTCAAACATAAAAAAACGGTATTGTAAGAATATTAATTTATGACTGATCAAATAGAAAAAAACTACGATATTATTGTTTTAGGTATAGGGAGTATGGGATCTTCCTCATGTTACCACCTTTCTAAAAGAGGTTATAAAACTTTAGGGATAGAACAATTTGATATACCTCACAACTTAGGTTCACATAATGGGCAAAGCCGAATTATAAGAAAGGCTTATTTTGAGCATCCAAGTTATGTCCCTTTACTTGAAGGGGCTTACAAGAATTGGGAAATCCTTCAAAAAGAATTCGGTGAGCAGATATATTTTAAAACAGGACTTCTTTACTTTGGCCCAGAAGATCATTTGTTAATTAAAGGGTCTAGAAGATCTGCTAAGCAATATGGCATTGAAATTAACAATTTCACAACTCAAGAACAGAAAGAAAAATACCCACAATTTAAAATTCCTGAAACTTTTGTTAATATGCTTGAAAAAAATGCTGGTTTTATTACACCAGAAAGGGCAATTATAGCATTTACTAAACTTGCTCAAAATTATGGAGCAAAAATTAAAACTAACGAAAAAGCCGTTAAATGGTATAAAAAAGAAGATTCAATTATGGTTCAAACCAACAGAAGCGTATACCGTTGCAAAAAATTGGTTATTTCAGTTGGAGCATGGATGTCAGAACTTTCTAACGTTTCAGATTTTAAGGTAACAAAACAAATTCTTGCTTGGGCAAAACCTAAAAATTGGGAGGATTTTACTCTAAAAACTTTTCCGTGCTGGACTTATGCTGATAATTCTTCGAAAGGTATGTTCTATGGTTTTCCAATTCTACCTAGTTCTATTTCGCATGACGGTTATCAAGGAATAAAATTTGCTCATCATTTTAAAGGTGAAGAAACCGATCCAAACAATGTTAATAGAAAGGTGTCAAAAAATCAAGAAGGTGAACTTTTAGAGGCGATACAAAAATTTATTCCAAAGGGTATTGAATCTATCCATACTTCTAAAACATGCCTCTATACTTACAGTAAAGATGATGATTTTATAATTGATCATCACCCTACTAATGAAGATGTAATTATCACTGCTGGTTTTAGTGGGCACGGTTTTAAGTTTACAAGTGTTGTAGGTGAGATAGTAACTGATCTTGTTGAAAAAGACAACTCTGATTATCCTATTGAATTTCTCAAGCTAAAAAGATTTAGCAAAAATTCTATTTAGCAATATTATTTTAAAGTAGAGTTTAATTTTAAAGCAGCATCCATATAACGATAAATGTCAGGAGTAAAGTCACTTTTTGAGTCATCTTTAGGACCCTTACTTTTTCCTAGACGAACTAAAATTAAATTTTCATCAGGGAAAGTTATAACGTATTGACCTAGGTGGCCTCGCTCCATAAAAACGTTATGATTTTTATATTCCTCCAACCACCAACCATATCCATATTCGTCACTTTCAGAAAATCGTGGTCTTAGTGATTTGGCTATAAAGCTTGAATCTAGAAGTACCTCACCATTCCATCTGCCATGATCTTTGTAAAGTTTTGCTAGACGCGCAAAATTTTTTGCACTAGAAGCAATACAACAAAAAGCTTTTTCAACTCCTTTTTCAGCACTGTCAACTTGCCAATAGCTTTCAAATTCATTACCCATTGGGTTCCACAGAGTTTCATATAAGTAGTCTGTTAAGTTTTTCCCAGTTGCGTTTGCAATCGCCATACCTAGCAATTGTGTAGCACCGCTTTTGTAATTAAATTTCTTTCCAGGTTCTATTTCAATGGGCTGATCAAGCATTAGTTTATTTAGATCTTTAACAAAATATGAGGCTGCAGTAACTGAAAAAGGGGAATAGTAAGCTTCATCCCAACGAAGACCTGAAGCCATACTGGACAAATCGCCGACGGTAACTTGGTCTGAGAAGGGCCCTTTTAATTCTGGAATAAAATCTTTTGCCTTTTGATCGAGATTATTGATGTATCCTTGCATGATAGCCTTGCCAAGTAGTGCAGATACGTAACTTTTTGACATTGAAAACGAATTACTTTTAGAGCTAGGTTTATACCCATCATAATATTTTTCAAAAAATACACTGTCGTTTTTAATTAAAACAAAGGCTACTGTTTTTGTTTCTTTTAAAAAATCTTTGAAATCGTCGTCTAGTGAAATGCTATTAAACTTTTTGTGCTTAGGCCATGGAGTGGGGTTTTCTGAAGTAGGCAAAGTATGATTATCGTATACCTTATAATCAGATATATAAGCGGTAACGTGACCAGTTAAATAGATTTTAGAAACACCACGCAGTATATAATTATATTTTGAAATATAAAGAAGACCTACTAGGATCAGTATAATGAACCCTAAATATGAGAGAATTTTTTTTACCATTTGTTTGTGCAAATCTAATATTTTTTAAAACCTAAATTACCTAACTACAGCTACAAATTTTAATTAAACTGAAGTCAACTTATTTTTTTAAAAACTTATATTAGTCCTATAGTAATTATTCGAATTCAAAGTAAATGAAACAATTTGACTGGAAAGGTGTAATGCCGGCAATAACAACTCAATTTGATAAAAATGGAGTATTGGATTTAAAAGCTTTCAGAAATAATTTATCTAATCAAATAATAGCAGGAGTACATGGGATAATCCTAGGTGGTACATTAGGAGAGGCAAGTACACTCAAAGATTTAGAGAAAAAAGAACTTCTAGCAACTACTTTGGATGAGGTAAACGGCAAAATTCCTGTTATAATGAATATTGCTGAACAAGCTACCTCTAAAGCGGTAGAATTAGCAAAAGAACTTGAGGCTGAGGGGGCAGATGGATTAATGCTGCTACCTCCTATGCGCTACAAAGCAAATGATCAAGAAACACTAGCATATTTTTCATCAGTTGCATCATCAACAAGTCTACCTATAATGATATATAATAATCCTGTTGATTACAAAATTGAAGTAACCTTAGATATGTTTGAGAAACTAAAAGAGCACAAAAATATATCCGCAGTAAAAGAGTCTACTAGAGATGTAACAAATATAACTAGGATGATTAACCGCTTCGGCGACCGTTTTAAAATCTTATGTGGTGTTGATACAATTGCAATGGAAACCTTACTTATGGGAGCAAGTGGTTGGGTTGCGGGACTAGTGGATGCTTTTCCTGAAGAAACCGTTGCAATATATACCTATTGTAAGATAGGAGAACTAGATAAAGCACGATCAATTTTTAGATGGTTTTTACCTTTATTAGAGCTGGATATCTCTCCTCAGCTAGTTCAAAATATCAAATTGTGTGAAGTGGCTACTGGAATGGGAACAGGTCATGTAAGACCCCCTAGACTTCCTCTTCAAGGAGAAGAACTTGAAAGAGTGAATAAGATTATTAAAACAGGCATTGCAAAAAGACCTAAAGATTTAGATTACAAAAAGTACTTATGATAAAAGTTGGGAACTTGGTTGGAGGTATTTGGCAAACAAATCCAAAAACTAAAACATTTCAAACGTTTAATCCAAAAACAAAAAAGTCTATTTCAAATGAATTCGAAGAGGCCTCTGAAGAACAAATTGATCAAGCAGTTGAAAAAGCCAGTTCAGTTTTTGAATTTTTTTCTGAAACCTCTTTTTCTGAGAGAATAAAGTTTTTAAAAGCAATTCAAAAAGAACTCAACCTTAAAAAAGATGAAATTTTAAATATTTATCAGCTTGAATCAGCCCTCCCTAGTGCTCGTGCTGAGGGAGAATTTCAAAGGACTTTAGGACAAATTCAAGAATTTATCGAGCTTTTGGCTTTAGGATCTTTTATTAATCCTATAATTAATACAAATGGACCAGATTTAAGAAAAATGCTTTTCCCCATTGGACCCATTGCTGTATTTGGGGCAAGTAATTTCCCACTTGCTTTCTCAACTGCTGGAGGAGATACGATTTCAGCATTTGCAGCTGGATGTCCAGTTATAGTGAAAGCCCACCCTTATCATGCAGGCACAAGTGCTCTTGTCGCTGAAGCTATCTTAAATGCAATTGAATATTGCAGCTTACCATTAGAAATATTTTCCCACTTAGGTGGAATGTCACATAATGTTGGTTGCGAACTTGTAAATCATTCAGCATTAAAAGGAGTAGGATTTACTGGAAGTTTTATTGGTGGAAAAGCATTATATGATCTAGCCCAAAAAAGGGAAGAGCCTATACCTGTTTTTGCTGAGATGGGAAGTATAAATCCAATTTTTATTACAGAAAAAAGATTAGAGAATGACAAAAATCTTTCAGAAACGTTGGTACAATCAATTGTTTTAGGTACAGGTCAGTTTTGTACTAATCCTGGAGTAATAATTTTTTGCGATTCTAAAGACAAAAGTGATATTGTTACACAGGTGGATCAAAAATTAAAACAAATTGCATTACCTCCGATGGTTCATCTAAATATTGAGAGTAATTATCTAAAAAAAATTGAAGGACTAAATAATATAAAGGGCTTAAAGATTTATAAGCAGTCAGAAAATATTGCTGCTTTAGGATTAATTTCAGCTTCAATATTGTTAGAAAACAAAGAACTATTAGACGAGGTTTTTGGGCCTTTTAGTCTATTTGTAAAATGTAATTCTTTAGAGCAAATGAATGAATTGATTAAAATTATCCCTGGTCAATTGACGGGGACTCTTTTATCAGATAAAAATGACCAAGTTGGTTTAAAAAAATTAGTAAACCAGATTAAAAATAAAGTAGGAAGATTACTTTTTGAAGGTGTTCCTACAGGTGTTGCTGTTACAAAAGCAATGCAACATGGAGGTCCTTATCCAGCTTCAACAGACGGACGTTTTACTTCAGTAGGGACTGATTCCATATACCGTTGGCTAAGACCAATTGTTTTCCAAGATTGTCCTAATGTCTTACTTCCACCACCTTTAAAAGATGAAAACCCTCTAGCTTTAGAAAGGTCAGTTAATGGGCAAATGACTAAAAAGGCAATATGAATTCCAAAGAAAAATTAATTTTTGATTGTATAGACGCCCATACGCAAGGCAATCCGGTACGTCTTGTTAAAGGGCCTAAACCAGAGCTAAAGGGCTCATCTATGGGAGAGAAAAGAATACATTTTATAAATGAATTCGATTGGATTCGAACTGGATTAATGTTTGAGCCTCACGGTCACGACATGATGAGCGGTTCATTTTTTTATGAGCCAGATAATAAAAAAAATGATCTGGCAATTTTATTCATAGAAACAAGTGGATGTTTACCTATGTGTGGTCACGGACTTATTGGTACATTAACAATTTTGTTAGAAGAAAATTTGATCTCTCCAAAACAAAAAGGAATATTAAATGTAGAGACTCCAGCTGGACTTGTAAGATGTAGTTACAAACAAGAGGGTACAAAGATTAGTGAAATAAAATTTCATAATGTGCCTGCATTTTTAGCTGCTTCAGATTTGGAAATAGTCTGCTCGGATTTGGGAATTCTAAAAATTGATGTATCCTATGGAGGAAATTTTTATGCTATAATTGATATTCAAGATAATTTTAAAGGTATTTCAAAATATACTGCATCAGATCTAATCAAATGGAGCAGGGAAATAAGAGAAAAATTAAACAGAGATCACAATTTTATTCATCCACTTGATAAAAAGATAAATGGATGTAGTCATGTTCTTTGGGCTGGAAAGCCTTCAAAAAATTTCTCAACAGCCAGAAATGCTGTGTTTTATGGAGATAAAGCTATCGATCGTTCACCTTGTGGAACTGGAACATGTGCACGGATGGCACAATGGTATACAAAGGGAAAATTAAAAAAAGGTGAGAAGTTTGTTCACGAAAGTATTATAGGATCCATTTTTGTTGGAAGAATTGAAAATGAGATAAATATTGGGAAATTTCAAGGTATTATTCCTAGTATTCAGGGGAGTGCTCGAATTACAGGATACAATAAACTAATTTTAGATCCAGAAGATCCTTATGTTAAAGGATTTCAAGTAGTCTGATATGGTCAAAAAAAAAGTTATTGTATTAGGAGGTGGCATAGTTGGTTTATCAACTGCTTATTATTTAATCCAGGAAGGACATGAAGTAACAATCATTGATAAGGGTAGATTAGACTCTGGAGCTTCACATGTAAACGCAGGTTATTTAACACCTAGCCACATAGTTCCGATGGCTGCACCAGGAATGATTTCAAAAGGAATGAAATGGATGTTTAATGCTAAAAGCCCTTTTTACATAAAACCACGTTTTGATTTAGATCTGATTAGATGGGGTTTAAAATTTATAAAATCTTGTACAAATCAGCATGTCCAAAGGTCAATGAAATCGATTCTTGATATAAATCTTTTGAGTAAAAAGTTGTACTTAGAAATGCTAAAATCAGAATTATTCGACTTTCACCTCGAAACTAAAGGTCTGCTAATGGCCTATAAAACTTCTCACGCCGAAAGAGAGGAATCACAGGTCTCAAAATGGGCAAAAGATTTGGGGATTAAAGTAGAGCAATTTTCAAAAGAACAAGTTTTAAAAACACAACCTGACATTGCTATGGATATAGCCGGAGCCTTTTGGTATAAGAGTGATGCACACACTACTCCAGAGCTATTCATTAATAATTTAAAAGATTATTTGATTAAAAAGGGTGTTGGATTTAAATTAGAGAATACAGTAAAATATTTCCAAAAAAACAACAAACAAATTCAGAAAGTAGTAACAGATAAAGGAATTTTTGAAGCAGATGAATTTGTTTTGTCAACTGGAGCTTGGTCACAACAAATTCTAAAAGACTTGGGCATCAAATTATTTATACAACCAGGAAAAGGTTACAGGTTAAATGTTTACAAACCTACAGGGATAACATTGCCAGCAATTCTTTTAGAGTCTAAAGTAGCTGTAACACCCATGGACGGTTTCACGCGTTTTGGTGGGACAATGGAGATATCAGGAATAAATCATAGAACCAATATTAGGCGTGTTCAAGCCATTGCAGATTCAGTAACTAAATATTATCCAACTTTAGAAATACCAAAAACTTCTATTAATAATGTTCAAAGCGGTCTTAGACCACTTTCACCTGACGGTCTTCCTTTTATTGGCAGGCATTCAAAAATTAAAAATATGGTTTTAGCTACGGGTCATTCTATGATGGGATGGAGCTTGGGACCAGCAACAGGGCGACTGGTTACTGAAGTTATCTCAGGTAGAAAAACATCAATGGATTTAATGCCTTTCTTACCTGAAAGGATCTAATTAATTTTTAAATTAATTTTACAGCTTCTTCAGCAAAATATGATGCAATCATTGAAGCTCCAGCACGTTTAAAACTTAAAAGTTGTTCCATCATTATTTGATCATGGTCTAACCAACCCCTTTCAGCTGCGGCTTTGAGCATTGCATATTCCCCACTTACTTGGTATGCTGCAAGGGGAGCAGAGATATTTTCCTTTAGATCTCTAATGATATCTAGATAGGCTATACCTGGTTTTATCATAATAATATCAGCTCCTTCATCAATATCCCTTTGAGCCTCAACGATTGCCTCTTTTCTGTTTCCAAAGTCCATTTGATAAGTTTTCTTATCACCAAATCCTGGTGCAGAATCTAAGGCATCCCTAAATGGACCGTAAAAACTGGAAGAATATTTAGCACTATAGCTCATAATTACTGTATCCTGATAGTTTTCTGATTCCAAGAGTTGCCTTATTTTTAAAATTCTCCCATCCATCATATCGCTTGGGGCAACAACATCAGCACCTGCTTCTGCATGTGATAATGCCATTTTTGATAAAACAGCAATAGTTTTATCATTAATAATTCTTCCCTTCTCGACAATTCCATCATGACCATATGAGGAATATGGATCGAGTGCAACATCAGTCATTACCACCATATCTGGGACAGCATCTTTCACCTTTTTTATAGCGCTGTGCATCAAACCTCCAGAATTTAATGCTTCTAAACCTTTGTTGTCTTTTAATTTCTCTGAAATTTTAACAAAAATCAAAACTGATTTTAATCCCAGACTCCATAGATTTTTTACATATTCTGGAATTAAATCGAGTGTTATTCTAAAGTAACCAGGCATTGAAGGGATTATTTCCCTTTTTTGTTTTCCTTCAATAATAAATAATGGAACAATAAAATCATCAGCACTTAATTTGTGTTCTTGTACTAGTGCTCTAAGACTTGGACTACTTCTTAATCTTCTATTTCTTTGAATTGGATACATATTTTTTATTGGTTTTCATTATCGTCTTGTTTTGAATAGTTTGGGTCCAGATCAATTTCTATTGGAACAGATTCGTCTTCGTTGAATATATGTTCTCCAACAGCTTGGGTTTTTTTAATTGTCCCTAAAAGCATCACTATCATCGAAGTTAGAATAACGACAAGCAATACACGCTCATCAATAATACTTTGATCTAAATTGATGAAATTTATATCCTTTAGCTGAATAAATAGTAGAATACTAATTAGACCCCTTGGTGACATATAGGCAAGTGGACTGGGTTTTAGCTTTAAATTTGTTGTAGCAAAATATAAATAGCGAATAAAAATCATTACTATAATAATTAAAAGACCGTAAAATAGTGGGGTAACACTTAAAAAGTCAATTATTTTGATAGAAAATCCAAAAAACACAAAGAAAAATGTCCGGACTATAAAAGTTGATTCAGCCGTAAGGGTATGAAATTCACTTAGATCTCTTTCGGAGGCATCTAGATCAAGATTTCTTTTTAAGAATTTAGGCAGTAAACTTTTAACATTACTTAAAAATATTCCAAACATAAATATAGTTACAAGTGCTGGAAGATGAAATAATTTACCAAAAGCATAAACTAAAATTAGTAGTGCCAGAATTAAAAAGAATTTTACTTTACTATTTATTTGGCGCATTAATTGAAATAATATGTATGTTATAACAATAGAAATGAATATAACTCCAACAATTTGAAGCCCAAGTGCAATCAAAGATTCAGCTCCTATTAGTGCTTTATCTGATTCGAGCTGGCGAAGAGCATAATTAAAAATCATAATTCCTAAAATATCTGAAAAAGTAGATTCGTATACTACAAATTCACGTTCTACTTGCAGTAGACTAGATGCTGAAGGTATGGCAACGGCACTGCTTATAATTGCAAAGGGTATAGAAAATAAAATAGCACTTGCTGGTTCCATTTGAAGCACTAATTCGAATATTAGATTTAAGGCAAATATATTTGCTATCAGAATAATAAAGGCTGCAAAAAAACCCTTAAGAATTAGTGGTAATTTCTCAACAGTTATTTCTAATTCAATAGCTCCTTCCAGAACTATCAATATTAATCCTAAAGTACCTAAGACTGGAATCAGATTTTCTAAAAAAGAAAAATTTTCATAATCTGTGAATGATACAAGAATTCTAATGATAATTCCAGTTGCCATAAGTAAAATGACAGATGGAAATTTAGTTTTCTTAGCAAATGCATCAAATAAATAAGAGAATATTATTAGTAGTGGTAGAACAAATAAAATTGTAAGTGTGCTCATTTAAAACTTAGATAATAAATTAAAATACAAAAAATGTATTTATTGTTTTTTTGTGATTTCTCAAACCCAATTTTTTGGTTTTTTAAGTACATCTAAAAGTTTTTTTTCTTCACTTCCTTCTTTAGGTTTATGGTTGTATTGCCATTGTACTTTTGGAGGTAGACTCATTAAAATACTTTCAATACGACCATTTGTTTTTAAACCAAAAAGTGTTCCTTTATCGTGTATAAGATTAAATTCAACATAGCGACCTCTTCTTATCTCCTGCCAATTTTTTTGAGCTTGGGTAAAACGATGTTTCATTCTTTTTTTTAAAATTGGCATGTAAGCATCTAAAAAAGATTTTCCAACTGCTGTTACAAAATCAAAACGATCTTCTAAACTAAAGTCTTTATCTTTTTTTAGATAGTCAAAAAAAAGACCTCCAACACCACGAGCTTCATTACGATGATGATTAAAAAAATAATTATCACACATCGTTTTAAATTCTGAGTAATAGTCAGCATGAAAATGATCACAAACATTTTTGCAGCTTTGGTGAAAATGTTTCACATCTTCTTCAAAAATGTAATAGGGTGTTAAGTCTTGTCCTCCACCAAACCACTGATCGATTATATTTCCTTTTTTATCATACATTTCAAAATATCTCCAATTACCGTGAACAGTGGGTATCATAGGGTTAAAAGGATGTATCACTAAACTTAATCCACAAGCAAAAAAATCAACTTTATTAACATTAAAATACTTTTGCATACTCTCAGGTAGAGGACCGTCAACTGCTGAAATGTTAACTCCTCCCTTTTCAATTACATTTCCATTTTCGATTATTCTACTCCTACCACCTCCACCTTCGGATCTTTCCCATAGATCTTCATTGAACTTTGCTTTACCATCAATAGACTCAAGCTCTTTTGTGATTTTATCTTGTAAGCCCCTAATAAAATTGTAAAACCGATCTTTCATTCTATTTTAATAATAAGATTTTACAGCATCAACAAAAGCTTTAGCATGATCCACTGGTATATTTGGAAGTATTCCATGTCCTAGATTAACTATGTAGCGGTCTTTACCAAATTCATTTATCATTTTATAAACTGCCTCTGTAATTTCTGGGATAGGAGACAGTAGTCTTGAAGGATCAAAGTTTCCTTGTAAAGTGACTTGTCCACCCGAAAGATATCGAGCATTCCTTGCCGAACAAGTCCAGTCTACTCCAACTGCAGAAGCACCTGATTTTCCCATATCGTGTAATGCAAACCAACATCCTTTACCAAAAATTATGACTGGAATTTTATTCTTAATCTCATCAATTATTTGTTGAATGTAAGGCCATGAAAAAATATTATAATCTTCTGGAGAGAGAATACCTCCCCAGGAATCGAAAATCTGAATTGCGTTTACCCCAGAATTTATTTTTTGTTTGAGATATAAAATGGTAGTAGTTGTTATTTTCTGGAGTAAATCATGTGCAAGTTTAGGCTTACTAAAACAAAATGCTTTTGCTTTATCAAAGGTTTTTGAACCTTGACCTTGAACGGCATAACATAGTAAGGTCCAAGGCGAACCTGCAAATCCAATTAATGGGACTCTTTGATTTAATTCTTTTTGTGTAAGTCTGATTGCATCCATTACATAACCAAGATGCTCCTCGATATCCGGGATTATTAATTTATCCAAATCTATTTTTGATCTTACTGGATTTGCTATCCACGGACCTACATTATCTTTCATTTCGACTTTCAATTGCATTGCTTGCAGCACTACTAAAATGTCACTAAATAAAATAGCAGCGTCTGGACCAATTTGATCGATTGGCATAAGTGTAATTTTGGTAGCTAATTCAGGTGTCTGGCAGCGGGTAAAAAAGTCATACTTCTTCTTAAGAGCCATGAAATCTGGAAGATAACGTCCAGCTTGTCGCATCATCCAAACAGGAGGGCGAGTAACTGTTTCACCATTAAGTGCTTTAAGGAAAAGGTTATTTTTTAACATAGTAATTAGAGAAATAATTAATTATTGTCAGTGACAATTGATCTTCGTTTGGATGTTTTGCTTCACTATATTTAGTAGTAAATTTTTTTAAAGTTTCTGCGGTGCTTTTCCCAATACAAAAGCCATGACAATCTTTTGGCCATTTATTGTTTTCAAAAAAACTTAAAACTGCTGAAGGACTGAAAAAAATTATTCCATCAAAAGGTCCCTTAATTTTTTTATTTATAAATAATGTATCGTAAAGCTCATGAATTTCGACATTCATGTTTTTTATTTTAAATAATGACTCAATTTCAGATCTCCTTTTTTTGCCACAAAAAAAAGAAAATGAATTTTTATTATATTTTTCAACTAAAAAATGGGCCAAGTCATTTGCATTTTCTCTCATTTCGATTACTTTAAAACCAAATTTTTCTAAAAGTTTTCTTGTTTTTTCACCAACACAAAATGATTTTTTACCAATAATCTTATTTTTTAAAGCATTGTTTTTATTGGCTAGTATAACAGCATTTTGACTTGTAAAAATAAGCATCGACTGAATTTTTTGATTGGTTAAATGCAATGGTTGTATCTTAATAAGTGGGTATTCTACTATTGAAGTTCCAATCTTTGTTAAATGATCCTTAATTCTAGGACTCAATGTTTTTGTAGAGAGTAGTCTCATTTCATTTGACTTTTTATTTTTTCCATCAATTTTGAGCCTCCTTTTTTTAAGACCTGAAAGGCCGATTTTTCTCCTAAGCCCATAGCTTTATCCAAAGGAATTTCAACTTCATGAAAGATAGCTTCTTTACCCTCAGTAGAGAAAATAGCAGTTTTAAAATGTATTTTTTTGTTTTTAATATACGCATAAGCTCCAACTGGAGCTGAACAACCTGCCTGAATGGTTTTGAGAAAACTTCTTTCAATCTCAGCACACAGCATTGTCTCTTTACAATTTAGTTTTTTAATGATACCAGTAATTTTTTCATTTTTTTTCATACTCGCTATCCCAATAATCCCTTGCCCTGGCGCTGGAATCATCCATTCTAAAACGGAGTAACTATTTTCATTTAGTAGGTCTAAACGTTCAAGTCCAACTTTTGCAAAAATAGCACCGCCCCATTTGGATTTATTCAATTTATTTAACCTTGTTTGGATATTTCCTCTCAAATTCTCCGTTTTGTGTTTTGGAAACTTTCTCATCCATTGAGCTCTTCTTCTTAAACTTCCAGTACCTATAATATCACATACATCCCAATCAATAAAATTGGGATTATATACCACTATATCATACGGATTATCTCTTTTCAAATAAGCAGAAATTTCAATCTCTTTTGGAAGTATTGTAGGTACGTCTTTTAAGCTATGAATAGCAATATCTATTTTGTTGTTTATAAGAGCGATATCTAAGGATTTTGTAAAAACACCTCTGATACCCATAGAATATATAGGTTGCACTAAATTCTTATCACCTAAACTTTCAATAGCAACTAATTTTGAAGCATAACCAATTTTTTTTAAATGATCTTTAACTTGATTTGCCTGCCATAGGGCCAATTCACTTTTGCGAGTTCCAATTTGGATCATCAATCAATTTTTTCTGAATTGAGCTCAAAAACATCAGTAATTAAATCTATAGTCTGCTCAGCTTGGTTTGGGTTTTCCCTAATGTAAGCGGCAATTTGTCCCGTAATTTTTTGTGCAATTCTCTGCTTTCTTTGAAAACCAAAACAGTTATTCAGATAAACTTTTAGTTCGCTTTCTTTTTTTTCTGAAGTAATTATTTTCTCTTTAAATGCATTAAGCGCAGGGATATATTTCCTGTGTTTAATCCAGCATAGAAACTCATCCTTAATCTCGTTTAAAATTAACTCAGCTTTAGGAATATATCTTTTTCTTATTTCAAAAGTAGCATCAGTAATTTGCGAAAGTTCGTCTAAATGAATCACTTTAACATTTTCAATTTCATTAATTTTTGTATCTACATTTCTAGGGATTGAAAGATCAAGTATAAGTAGAGGTTTGCTATTGTGAATTAATTCTTTAGAAATTGTTGGGTTCTGAGCTCCTGTTGCAACTATAAGTATATCTGCTTCATGAATGCAAGAGGTTAGCTCAGAAAAAGGTTTTACAACAACAGGAAATTTATTAGCAATTTTATCTGCCCGAGATTGGGTTCTATTAATTAAAGTAATTTGGTCATTTTGAGTGTGTTTTATAAGGTTTTTGCATGTGTTAGCCCCTATTTTGCCTGTGCCAAAAAGCAGAATATTTTTTTTTGATATGTTCTGGGTATTTTTAAGAATATATTGGACTGAAGCAAATGCTACAGAGGTTGCACCACTTGAGATTTTTGTCTCGGTTTTTATTCGCTTGCTAGCATTAATAACAGCATTTATGAAATGCTCCAAATATCCTTCAGCTAAGCCCATTTTTTTTGAGCGAAAAAAACTTTGCCTTATTTGACTAATAATTTCAAAATCACCGAGTATTTGGCTTTCTAACCCAGTTCCTACACGAAAGACATGATTTATACCGACTTCACCTTTAAGTGTGTATCCAATTTGTTCAAAAGACTTTTTATCTCCATCACTATGATCACAAAGTAGATTTATTAGAATTTTGGAATCTGGCACCCAAGCATATAGTTCAGTACGATTACATGTATTAACAACAATTAGATCCTTGATTTTTTGTTTTTGGGCTTCTAAAAATAACGCGTGATGTTGTGTGTCATTTATACTAAATTTACCTCTAAGATCAATATTTGCAGTTTTGTAACTTACACCTACTACAAAAAAATGATGCATATCCATTATTCAATTCTATCAAAATCCATTGCAAACTTAAGACACATTAATTAAAAAAAATAACGCTAAAAAGTTTTTAAATAGCTGATAAAGTTTTAAGGTAAAAAAACTCAAAAATCAAATTAATGCAATAGTTTTGCATGAAATTATTCGATTAATTGAATATAGCCTAATTGATTTATAGATATGAAAAATAACGGTATAAGTTCTTCCTATAACACTGAGATTGAATCCGGTTTTTATGTTTTGCGATTCAAGAATGATACTGAAAGAATTATAAGAAAGAAACATCCTGTAAATCAAGATGTTATTCAATTTCATTTTTGCTTGAAGGGACAAACTAATTTTAGTTTTAATAATGGGAACTACTCATTTCAGGTGCGAGAAGAGCACTCAATGCTACTATATAATCCACAAAAACCATTACCTATTAATGTAGAATTGTCACCAGACACATGGATGGTGAGTATTTTAATTTCAATTTCGAAATTCCATTCTTTATTTTCCTCTGATGCAGACCATATATCATTTTTGAGTTTTGAAAATAGAACAAAAAAATATTATGATAATCAACTATTTACTTCATCCATAGCTGTTGTTTTAAGTCAAATATTACAATTAAAAATACATGATAGTATCAGATCACTCTATATTAAGGGAAAAGTATATGAACTATTAAGTCTTTATTTCAATAAAAGTGAAGACCCTTCAACAGAAAAATGTCCTTTTTTAATTGACGAGGAGAACGTTCAGAAAATTAGAGCAGCAAAAGATATCATTTTAAAACGAATGACTGATCCACCATCACTTGATGAATTAGCATCTGAAATTGGTCTTTCACTTAAAAAATTAAAAGATGGATTTAAACAAATCTACGGGGATACTGTCTTTGCATATTTGCTAGATCATAAAATGGATGAGGCAAGAAAAATGCTTGAATCACAAAAATATAATGTTAACGAGGTGGGCTTAAAACTAGGTTATAGTACTTCAAGTCACTTCATTAACGCTTTTAAAAAGAAGTACGGAACAACACCAAAGAAATATTTGGGTTCTGTATCTTCGTAAAAAATTGAAAATGAAAGGAGTTCTACTTGTCAATCTGGGTTCACCAGATAGCACAGAGAGAAATGATGTCAGGGATTATCTAGATGAGTTTTTGATGGATGAAAGGGTAATAGATTTACCCAAATGGTTTAGAAGTTTTTTAGTAAAAGGGATAATATTAAAAACCCGTCCAAAGAAATCAGCTGAAGCATACAAGAAAATTTGGTGGAAAGAAGGGTCTCCTTTGATTGTACTTTCTAAGAGATTAATGGATAAAGTTCAAAGTAGAGTGTCAGTACCTGTAACTCTTGCGATGCGATATGGAAATCCTACAATCAAAAAGGGCATGGAGATCTTGGTAAATAAGGGTGTTAAACACATTCTAATTATCCCACTCTATCCACAGTTTGCAATGGCAACTACCGAAACAATATTAGTCTTAGCGGAACAAATACAAAATGAATTTTTCCCTGATTTAGAACTCACCTCACTGCCCCCTTTTTATAATCATCCAGACTATATAAAGGTTTTAGGGAACTCAATTCAAGAAGCACTCCAAGGAAAGAATTGGGATCATTTATTATTTTCCTACCATGGTGTACCAAATAGGCACATAAGAAAATCTGATATTACAGGAACACATTGTAAAATGAACGGTAAATGTTGTTTTGAGGAATCACCAGCACATAAATACTGTTATAAGCATCAATGTGAGATGACTTCTATAAAAGTTGCTGAATTTTTAAATCTAAAAAAGGGGAGTTATTCGACTAGTTTTCAATCTCGTGTTTCGATTTTAGGCAAATGGTTAAAACCCTACACTGATAAGACTGTCGAAAAATTTGCAAAATCTGGAGTTAAAGAACTAGCGATTGCAACTCCTGCCTTTATTTCAGATTGCTTAGAAACTTTAGAAGAAATTGGAATGGAAGCAGCTGAAGATTTTGAAGATAATGGAGGTAAAAATTTACATGTAATACCATGTATTAATGATAGAGAAGAATGGGTAAATGTGCTTAGCCGTTGGATAGATGAATGGGCACATTTGAAGGTTGAAAAATGAGAGGAGTCAATAAAGAACCATTAGGATCTCTTCCAATATCTAAACTTTTGATTCAGCAGTCAATTCCAGCTTCTATTGGAATCTTGGTTATGTCTTTAAATATTCTAATTGACACAGTTTTTGTAGGTCAATGGATTGGTTCAGATGCAATAGCCGCTATAAATGTAGTTTTACCAGTTTCTTTTTTTATTGCAGCACTAGGTATGTCAATTGGGGTTGGAGGCGGATCAATTATTTCTAGAAGTTTGGGAGAAAAAAACATCCTAAAAGCTGAACAAACTTTTGGAAACCAAATTACTTTAACATTAATTCTTACAGTTTTACTTGTGATTTATGGTTTGCTATATGCAAATCAAATTATTCCTCTTTTTGGAGGAAAAGGGACATTATTTACTCTTGCTAAAACTTATTATGTAATTGTTATGTATGGAGTTCCTGTTTTGGCTTTTTGCATGATGGCCAACAATACAATTAGAGCTGAAGGTAAACCAAAAAATGCAATGTATGCGATGCTTTTACCTTCAATATCTAATCTTACTCTTGATTATATTTTTATCAAGGTTTTTGATTGGGGTATGATGGGAGCAGCGTGGGCTACAACAATATCTTATGGTGTTTGTGCTTTATACATCTTATATTTTTTTGTTTCGAAAAAGTCTATTTTAAGATTAAAACTTAATTGTTTTAACTTTAACTTAAGTCTAGTTAGAGAAATTTCTTCCTTAGGTTCGGTTACTTTAATCAGGCAGGCAATGGTTAGTGTCACTGTTTTATTGGTAAATAACATGCTTTTTGTGATAGGAGGAGAATCTGCAATTACAGTATATGCAATCATAAGTAGAATGTTGATGTTTGCCTCCTTCCCAATTTTTGGAATTACACAAGGATTTTTACCAATAGCAGGCTATAACTATGGTGCTAAAAATTGGAAACGTGTTCATACCACTATTAAAACCTCGATTTTATATGCTAGTACTCTAGCTACATTTGTTTTAGTAGCAATTATATTTTTTTCTGAATTAATACCTCAAGTTTTTTCGAAAAACATACAAGTGACCGAACAAGCTCCAATAGCATTACGATACGTTTTTATGGCGTTGCCAATTGTGGGAATCCAACTTATTGGGTCAGCTTATTTTCAAGCTATTGGGAAAGCAAAACCTGCCCTTTTACTTACATTGAGCCGCCAAGCATTTTTCTTTATACCACTACTTTTTTCTTTACCTTTATTTTTTGGTACATTGGGTGTTTGGCTTGCTTTTCCATTAGCAGACTTACTTGCAACTATAGTTACAGTCTACTTTCTTAATAAGGCAATTCGAAAAGAATTAATATAGTGCTATAAACTAAATTAACATCTAAATAGAATATAATTTTATAATTTTAGTGATAGTGAAAACATTAAAAGAATATGAAGCCTAAGTTTTGTAATTATTTATTTGCCTATTTGTTTCTATTTTTCCTTTCTAATAATTTAACAAATGGTCAATCGAAAAGAGTATCTAAGAAAGACATAATCAAAATTTCTGAAAGCAACTATGAATCATTAAAATATCGTTCCATAGGGCCACATAGAGGTGGTCGTTCGTCAGCTGTAACGGGAGTGCCTGGAAAACCAAACTTATTTTATTTTGGTTCTGCAGGAGGCGGTATTTGGAAAACCGTTGACGGAGGAGATACCTACGAAAATATCTCAGATGGTTTTTTTGGAGGTAGTATAGGTTCTGTATCCGTTTCAAAGAGTGATCCTAATGTTATTTATGTCGGTGGAGGCGAGGTGACACTCAGGGGAAACGTTTCATCCGGATATGGTGTTTGGAAAAGTGTTAATGCAGGTAGGACTTGGTCTTTTTCAGGATTGCCTAAATCTAGACATATACCTAGAATTGTTATTGATCCTAAAAACCATGATATTGTTTATGCTGCTGTGTTGGGTAATATATATAAACCAACAGAAGATAGGGGTGTGTATAAAAGTGTAGACGGCGGACAATCTTGGAATAGACTTCTTTTTTCAAATAAACATTCTGGTGCAGTTGAATTAGTAATTGATCCCTCAAATCCTAGAATACTATACGCTTCGACATGGAGAGTTAACAGAACTCCTTATAATTTTAATAGTGGTGGTGAGGGTTCTGCATTATGGAAAAGCACTGATCAAGGTAAAACTTGGAAAAAGATAAGTACTAATAAGGGTTTTGCTGTTGGTGTTTTAGGTATTATTGGAGTTACCGTTTCCCCAGTAAATCCTCAAAAAATTTGGGCAATTGTTGAAAATGAAACTAGCGGTGGAGTTTACCGCTCGGATGACGGTGGGTTATCTTGGTCTTATATTAACTCTAGTAGGTCACTCAGGCAACGTGCATGGTATTATTCAAAAATTTATGCAGATACACAAGATGAGGATATTGTATATGTTATGAATGCATCTTACCATAAATCAAAAGATGGAGGAAAAACTTTTGAAAGTCATGACGCGCCACATGGTGATCATCATGATTTGTGGATAGCACCAGAGAACAATCAGAGAATGATTATTGGAGATGATGGAGGAGCTCAAATTACATATGATGGTGGAGAAACATGGAGTACCTATTATAATCAGCCAACAGCTCAATTTTATAGGGTAACAACTGATAATTCTTTTCCTTACAGAATATACTCAGCTCAGCAGGATAATACAACATTAAGAATAAGACATCGATCTTCTGGAAACGGAATATCAGAAGATGATTGGGAACCAACTGCTGGTGGAGAATCAGCACATATTGCAGTTGATCCATTAGACAATGATATTGTATATGGGGGGAGTTATGGAGGCTATTTAACTAGGCTAAACCATAAAAATAATTCTGAAAGAGGAATTAATGTTTGGCCCGATAACCCAATGGGTTATGGTGCTGAAGGTATGAAATATAGATTCCAATGGAACTATCCAATTCATTTCAGTAAACACAATCCAAAAAAATTATATACATTTTCTAATCATGTTCATTTATCAGAAGACGAGGGACAAAGCTGGAAAGTTATTAGTCCAGATTTAACAACCAATACTCCTGAAAAATTAAAATCTTCGGGTGGCCCAATAACTCAAGATAATACTGGTGTTGAATACTATTGTACAATTTTTGCTGCTAATGAGTCTCCAATTAAAGAAGGATTAATATGGGTTGGGAGTGACGACGGATTAATACATTTAACTAGAAATGGAGGTGAGAATTGGGAAAATGTAACCCCAAAGGATTTACCAGAATGGTTAATGGTTAACAGCATTGAGCCTTCTGCTTTTGATCCAGCCGTTTGTTATGTAGCAGGGACTTTGTATAAAACAGGTAACTTTAAGCCTTATCTATACAAAACAGTTGATTATGGGAAAAATTGGAGTTTAATCACAAATGGAATTGATGCAGAACATTTCACACGTGTTTTAAGGGCAGATCCTCTAAAAAAAGGTTTACTATTTGCAGGTACCGAAACGGGAATGTATATTTCACACGATGATGGAATTTCGTGGAATCCCTTTCAGTTAAATTTACCAATTGTTCCAATTACTGATTTAACAATTAAAAATGGTAGCCTTATTGTTTCAACCCAAGGACGTGGCATTTGGATATTAGATGACTTAACAGTTATTCATCAAATTAATCCAAATACTATCAATCAAGAAATTAAACTATTTAAACCAAAAAAAAGTTATCGTATTCTTGGCTCAGGTGGTTTAGAGGAGGTTTTAGGAAAATCAGATAATTTATTTCTTACTCAAGGGACTAATCTAGCAAATGGCGTGATTATTCATTTTAGCATTAAAAGATATGATTCTGTTATGGATAAAGTAGCAATTAGCATAAAAGAAAAAGATGGAACTCTGATAAAAAAATTCAGCAACAGAGATAAAAATAATAAGCTTAAAGTAAAAAAAGGCGGGAATACTTTTGTTTGGAACACACATTATAATGGCCCTGAGACCCTTAAAGATATGATTTTTTGGAGTGCTTCTTTTGATGGAGCAAAAGCGGTTCCAGGGGAATATAAAGTTGTATTAGAAAAAAATGAATTATCTGAAGAACAAGATTTTACGATCTTGCCTGACCCTCGTTCAGAAGTCTCAATTTCTCAGATGAAAAAACAATTTGATTTTATAAATAATGTAAATAAAACTGTAGATAGAGCACACAGGGCGATTAAAAATACTCGAATTATTTGCAAAAAGCTGAAAGATTTTGTTGATAATTACTCTGGCGTCCAGAAATATAGCGATTTAACGAATAAAGCGAAAAGTTTATCAAAGTCCCTAAATGATGTTGAAAAGGCACTTTACCAAACACAAAACAAAAGTGCCCAAGACCCATTAAATTTCCCTATTCGTTTAACAAATAAATTAGGGTATTTAAATAGTTTAGTAGCTAATAGTGATTTTCCACCAACTAATCAAGATGAGTTGGTCCGAATAGAGTTAACAAATAAGGTGAATTTTTGTTTATCAACTTATGATAAGTTAGTATCTGAAGATTTAGAAAATTTCAATAAAGCATTCGCAGAATTAAACCTAGATTATTTAACGATAAAGTAAACGATATTGTATTATAATTATATAAAAGCGTTACACTTAATTTTTGTAATTACCTGGTTTGCTGGTTTGTTTTACATTCCTAGATTATTTATTTATCATATTGAAGCATTAACGAAGTCAAAACGAGATTCAGAAATCCTAATACCTCAATTTAAAATTATGACAAAAAGACTTTGGTATATTATAACATGGCCATCAGCTATATTAGCAATGATATTTGGAATTTGGCTCATATTATTAGTTCCTTCATTTATTTTACAAAGTTGGATGCATTTAAAAATTACTTTTGTTTCTTTTCTAATTGCTTATCATATAAAAACTCATCAGATGTTTTTAAAACAACAAAATGATAAATTGAATTACAGCAGTATATTTATGCGAATATGGAATGAGGGAGCAACTATTTTACTTTTCGCAATTGTTTTTTTAGTAATTCTTAAGGATGGTTTGCATTGGCTCAGTGGGCTTATTGGTTTTTTAGGGTTAATAGTTGTCTTGATTTTGGGTATTCGTCTCTACAAAAAAACTAGAGAAAAATAATGATTAATAAATTTAAATTCCCAAAACGGATTTCGTTTAGAACGCGACTTTTCATTGTGATGATTGGAATGTTGATTATAGCTGGATTAATGATACTAGGAACTACTACAATTCAATATGAATCGCAGAGAGAGAATTACCATTTGGGGAGGCTAACAAGAAAAGAAATCCAGATAAAAAGGCATATTGATTATTTATCTGGCAAACATAATTTGAGTGAAAAACCAATTGATTTATGGAAAGAATACAGCTCAGATTTTGAAAAAATTAATACTATCCATAATGTACAATATTCACTTTTCACTGTTGATGGGGATCCTATTTTTATTTATCATACTCCACTTGAAGTTGTAGCTAATAATTATAGGTTAGGAGACGTTTTACTGGATAAAATAAAAAATTCTGGAAATGGCAGTTATATTGAACATTATAAATCGGAGATCGACAATTTTCATGCTTCATACAATGTATTAAAAGATGAATTAAATAATCCTTATGCTATATTATTCTTTCCTTACTTTGAGGATGTTTCATTTTCTGAAAATGAACTCAATACATTTATAGAAAACTTATATCAGATATATATCCTACTGCTAATTGGTGTAATTTTAATAGCATACTTTTTATCAAGATTTGTTACCCGTTCACTGGAGACAATAAGAATAAGAATGGGACAAATGCGATTGGAAAAAAAGAATGAGAAAATTTACTTAAAAAATGCAACTAGAGAAATCAATAGTCTAATTATATCCTATAATAAGATGGTTGACGACCTCGCTGATAGCGCAGAAAAACTCGCTAAGACAGAACGCCAACAAGCATGGCAGGAGATGGCTCGTCAAGTAGCTCATGAAATAAAAAATCCATTGACTCCGATGCGACTAACAATTCAAAGTTTTCAGAAACAATATGATCCAAACGATCCTGAAAACAATCAAAAATTAAAAGACTTTTCAAGTTTATTAATTCAACAAATTGATACAATGAGCGAGGTTGCAGAAGCATTTTCTGATTTTGCCTCGTTACCCAAACCTAAGATGAAAAAAGCAGATCTGGTAGAAGTAACAAAAATGGCAGTAAGTATTTTTGACAAAAAGCATATTATTTTTTCTTCTAATAAATCTCAAATTTTTCATAAACTAGATAAAACGCAGTGGATTAGAATAATAACTAATATTGTTCAAAATGCACTTCAATCGGTTCCTAAAGAAAGAAATCCAATTATTGGAGTTCAATTATCCTCTGAAACGGATAAAACAATTTTATCTATTACAGATAACGGAGATGGAATACCCCATGAAATTAAAGACAAAATTTTTGAACCTAAGTTCACTACAAAAACTTCTGGGATGGGTTTAGGCTTAGGTATTGTAAAAAAAATTATTGAGTCACATAAAGGATCAATAGAATATATATCCAAAAACAGAAAAGGAACAACTTTTACAATTACTCTTCCAAATTTTGGAGATTAGCTCATAACTTGTTTATGAATTGTAGATTCTACTTTATCAATTAAAGATTCAAAATTCTTCAGATTATTTGATAAAGAATTATGAAATCTTATTATAATTTTAACTCCTAAAGGCATTGGAAAATAATTTTGGCTTGAAAATTTCCATGAATTTTTAATACTTATGGGAACAATTTTAGCATCAGGTATATTTTTAATTAAAGCTTTTAGACCTGATCTATGAAATTTTTTAACTTTTCCATTTTTCGATCTTGTTCCTTCTGGAAAAATTAGTACTGAAAAGTTTTTTTTAGAAAGAAATTCCCCAAATTTTTTTAATGAATTAATAGCGTCCCTTGGCTTCTCCCTATCAATTAATATTGAGCCCCCATTTCTTAAGTTATATGAAATACTTGGAATTCCCCTGCCTAGTTCTTTTTTACTCACAAATTTCATGTGGTAATTACGTAATTTCCAAATCAAAGGTGGTATATCATACGTGCTTTGATGGTTGGCTATAAAAATTACATTTTTACCTGGTGGCGGTAGATTTGATTCAGCCTCAAAAAAAATCTGGGTTTTTAAAATGGAAAGAGAATATAGAATTAGGTAATTTAAAATGTCGACACTTTTTTTATGAGCATAATACCCAAACACATTTAAACAAAACCATTGTATTATTTGAAATAAGAAAAGCAATATCCCAAAACACAGATAATAAAGTATACTAAGCGGATAGCTTAAAATAGTTTTCATCCATAGTTACTTTAATTTATTTTAAAATTAACAGTGATTATTATAAGCCTCTTTAAGATTTTCCGCAATGAGTTCTGCTGGTCTACCTTCAATATGGTGTCTTTCAATCATGTGAACTAAAGTACCATTTTTAAACAATGCAATGCTTGGGGAGGAAGGTGGAAAAGGAATCATCATTTCTCTTGCACTATTTGTAGCTTCAGTATCAACACCAGCAAAAACTGTTACCAAATTTTCTGGCTTTTTATCATTTTTAAGAGATAAATGAACTCCAGGCCTTGCATTAGCTGCTGCACATCCACAAATAGAATTTACTACAACAAGAGTGGTCCCAGCTTTTTCTAAAGCAATCTTTACATCATCTGTTGTTAAGAGTTCATTGAAACCAATGCTGGTCAATTCCTCTTTCATCGGTTTTACTATTTCTTCTGGATACATATTTTTTTTTCAAATATATGAATTAATGAAATTGTACTGTTTTGCAAGCACAATTTAATTTATCAAATTTGCAAAATAAATGATTACATATTTATGGTTAAATGGTTTGTTGCTTTTTTAGGATATTACTTTTTTAGATTTCCTGGAGCACTTTTTGGCTTTTTTATTGGGAGTCTAATTGATCAGTTCAATAAAAACTCAAGTTCTCCCTTTCAGTCATGGGTTTCAACTAGTTCGAAATCTAAAACATTTCAACTTAATTTACTAGCCCTTTCGGCAACTGTTATTAAAGCTGATGGCAAAATAAAAACTGAAGAGCTTCAATTTGTGAGAAACTTTTTTATTTCAAATTATGGAACTCAACAGGCTTCGATAATATTTGAAACCTTCAATGAGCAAATCAAAAATGAAGTTCAAAATATTCAAAAATTAGCAAAAATATTTGTTGAAAATTCTCCTTATGAGACACGTTTACAAGTATTATATTTTCTCTTTGGAGTTGCTAAAGCTGATGGTAGTGTTTCTCAGAGTGAATTAAGTAAAATAGATCAGATTGCTTCTGCGCTTGGTATCCGGATTTCAGATTTTGAAAGTATAAAGGCAATGTTTTTTGAAGACTCTGATAGTGCATATAAGATTTTAGAAATTTCACCCAATGTTTCAGATTCTGAAGTAAAAAAAGCTTATAGAGAAATGGCAAAAAAATATCACCCTGATAAATTACAATCAAAGGACCCTGCCCTTATCAAGGGAGCTCAAGAAAAATTTCAAGAGGTACAAAAAGCATATGAAACAATTCAAAATGAGAGAGGTTTATGATTGAATTTTTTTGGTTTTATACCAAGCTTGGTTTTTGGCATGTCGTTGATTGGGAAGGTCTCGACCATTTTTATTTTATAATTACAATGGCAATTCCTTTCACATTTCTGCAGTGGAGAAAGTTATTCTGGTGGGTGACTATTTTTACCATTGGACATACCCTATCACTAATAGGTAACTTTTATTTAAAAATTTCCTTTTCATCGTATTGGATAGAATTACTAATACCAATCACGATAGCAATAAATTCCATCTTCCTTTTTTATCCAAGCCAAAACAATTTTTCAAAAAGGAAATTTCTTTACCCACTTTTAACAGGTGTTTTTGGTATAATTCATGGGTTGGGATTTGGAAGGTATTTTAAAATGTTAATTCCAGAAAAAGATGTAAGCATATCACTTTTTTCTTTTGCTTTAGGAGTTGAACTTGCTCAGGTTTTAATTGTTATTTTAGTTTTACTAATCTCTTTTATTGTTTTAAAAATATTCAAGCAATCAAAAAATAAATGGGAATTTTTGGTAGGTGCTATGATATTATCTCAAGCTTTATTTATGATTTTAAACCGAATTTAAATCAGATTTCAGACTAAGTACTATATTAGTAGCGATGGTACAAAAGAAACAAGAAAAGTACGACAGAGCTTATTTAGAGATGGCTAAAATTTGGGGGCAACTCTCATATTGCAAAAGGAAAAAGGTTGGCGCATTAATTGTAAAAGATAAAATGATCATCTCTGACGGATATAATGGTACTCCATCTGGATTTGAAAACATTTGTGAAGATGAAGAAAATTATACAAAATGGTATGTTCTTCATGCAGAAGCAAATGCAATTTTGAAAGTTGCAGCTTCTACACAATCTTGTAAAGGCGCTACGCTTTATATTACACTTTCTCCTTGTAAAGAGTGTAGTAAATTAATACATCAAGCCGGAATCGTTAGGGTGGTTTATTCTATCGCTTATAAAGATTCTTCAGGACTAGAGTTTTTAAAAAAAGCAGGTGTTGTCTTAGACCATATCCCTTAAATATAATTTATGAAAAACAATAATCTTTATTTAGGGCTAATAATTATTCTCTCAGTTTCCATAGGATATCTTTTGGGATCAAACAATATCATAAGTTCTTATTCAACAATTTCAGATAGCTCAAGCGTTAAAAAACTCAATAGGTTAATTAAATATTTAACTCAAGATTATGTGGATGAGATTAATTCAGATAGCTTAGTAAATATTGTGATTAAAGAAATAGTTAATAAACTAGATCCTCATTCAGTATTCATACCCGCAGTTCAAAGAGAATCACTCTCTGAAAGTATGAAAGGTAATTTTCATGGAATAGGTGTACAGTTTAGAATGTTACAAGACACTGTTGCAGTAAGTAGAGTATTAAAAGGTGGTCCCAGTGAAAAAGCAGGTTTATTGTCAGGAGACCGAATATTAATGGCTGATGAAGATACTCTTTTTCAAAAAGAATTGAATAGCGATCAAATTATTTCAAGATTAAAGGGGAACTCGAAAACACCCGTGCGGTTGTCAGTTTATAGAAAAAAAGAAGATTCTATTTACAGTTTTGATATTGTTAGAGGTCCAGTACCACTTCCAAGTGTTAATGCATTGTATATGGTGGATGAAATCACAGGCTACATTAAAATTACCCGTTTTTCACAAACTACTTATCCCGAGTTTAAAAATGCAGTTACTTTTTTGAAGGCTAAAAAAATGAAAAGACTGATAATAGATTTAAGAGGAAACCCAGGGGGATATCTACAACCTGCTAAAAAAATTGCAGATGACTTGTTAGAAGCAGAAAAGGGTATAGTAATTGTTGAGGCTAATAATGGAAAAAGAGTGCAAACATTTTCTACATCAGGAGGCCTTTTTGAAAAAGGAGAACTTTTAATTTTAGTAGATGAAGATTCTGCTTCTGCAAGCGAAGTTGTCGCTGGTGCTGTCCAAGATAACGATAGGGGCTTAATCATAGGAAGAAGAACTTTTGGGAAAGGTCTTGTTCAGCGACAAATGCCTCTTGGTCAAGGAGACCAAGTTCGACTTACTACAGCGAGATACTACACCCCGACTGGGAGATCTATACAAAGACCTTACGACACTTCAAGTCGAACAGATTATTATGCTGAAGTTCGTAAACGACATCAAACAGGAGAAATGAATGATCCCTCAAAAATACCGATTAATGATAGTTTGATTTTTACCACACCCAAAGGGAAAAAGGTTTACGGGGGGGGTGGCATTACTCCTGACATTTATGTTTCCACTCAGGAAACAAAAGATGAGTTGTGGAACGATTATATAATAGGTTCTAACCTAATTGATCTTTTTGTTTTTTTAGAGTTAGATAAAAATGTAAAAAATTTCAGCTTTGATAACAAACAAAAATTTTTGAATGAAGAGTTGCCAAATCCAAATGAGTTTATTGACTCTTTTGCAGAATTTTGCAAGAAAAATAATCTCCCTATCAAAGTGACAAAAAAGAATAAAGAAAATATTTTAAATTCAATAAAAGCCTTTATCGCTCTTCAAGTGTATGACGAGAATACATACTTTAAGATTGCTAACCAAAATGATAAATTTGTGATCAGAGCAATGGAGACAGATTGATAAATGATATACTATTTTTTATTCAGTCTTTCAGCGATCTTTTTCGACAGAATGAGAATTATCAATAATAAAACTGCACTCGCAGATGCTATAGCACATATTACAGCAACTGCACTTTTTCCACTTATTGGATTTGACCAATCCACCTGAAATAAATTAAATATGAAGATGCTTAAAGCAATTAGAATGAGTGAATAATATAATACTTTCATAATTTAAAATAGCTGACTAATGTTTGAAGTGAACAACTTTACGGCAATCGCCAGTAGAATAATTCCAAAAACCTTTCGGATTATATTAATGCCTGGTTTACCTAAAAAACTCTGAATATATTTTGATGATTTTAAAATTATATAAACAAAAATAATATTTATTATAATTGCAAAAATGATATTTGAAACTTGATATTCCGCCCGTAATGAAAGTAAAGATGTCATCGTTCCCGCCCCAGCAATCATTGGAAATGCAAGAGGCACAATTGAAGCTGTTTCTGGAGCATCATTACTAAAAATAGATATTCCGAGTATCATCTCTAGGGCTAGAAAAAAAATAACAAAGGAACCTGCAACTGCAAATGAATTAATATCAATTCCAATAAGCTTTAGTATCTCTTCTCCTACAAATAAAAATCCAATCATAATAATTGCTGCTATTATTGAGGCTTTTTCTGATTGAATGTGCCCTACTTTTTCTCTTAATGATATAACCAAAGGAATATTCCCAATTATATCAATTACAGCGAACAAAACTAAACTAGCAGTTAAAATTTCTTTTGGGTCAATCACTTTAATTTTTTTTGCAAATCTAAATCAGATATTCTAATCAAAAAATCAATTATTATATATTTTTACAAAAAAATATAATGATTTTAGTTAAGGATACTCTGATTTCAGACGACGTATTATCTGAAGAATTTGCATGTAACATTTCAAAGTGCAAAGGAGAGTGTTGTGTTGCAGGTGAAGCAGGAGCACCACTGGAAAAAAAAGAGGTTAAATATCTCCAGAAGAATTATTCAAAAATAAAACCCTATTTAAGTAAAAAGGGGATAGAGACTATTGAAAAACAAGGAGTTTATGTAGATGGATTAGATGGTGATTTTGAAACTCCACTTGTAAAGGGAAAAGAGTGTGCCTACGTAGTTTTTTCATCTACCGGTGTTGCCTCTTGCGGTATAGAAAATGCTTACAGAAATAAATCAATAGATTTTCAAAAGCCAATATCCTGTCACTTGTATCCATTAAGAATAAATCGATATAATAAGACATTGGCTGTTAATTATCATAAGTGGAGTATTTGTTCAGATGCCTGTTCTTTAGGTGAGGCTATTAAAATTCCAGTCTATCAATTTGTAAAAACAGCTTTGATTAGAAAATTTGGAAAAGATTGGTTTAATGCATTGCATGCAAGTGCAAAAAAGACATCTTAAGAGTTTGCCAGTGTTTTTGCGGGTTGACAGAGATCTCTTTTTTTAATTAGCTGATATACAATTATTTATAAAAAGATTTTTTTTAGACAAAAACCAAAAAATACAGTTTTTTGTTAAAAACTAAGCTTCATTGTGGAAAAGTTGCTCTTTCAATTTTGAATACAATTTAGAATCTTTGTTATTCATAATTCAACTTTCTTTAACCTAATTAATAAAACGACAAATGGCAGCAGTAGAACCTATTCTCCAAGAAAACGAAAATCGCTTTGTAATCTTCCCAATTCAACACCATGATATTTGGGAATGGTATAAAAAAATGGAGGCAAGTTTTTGGACTGCTGAAGAAATCGATTTACACCAAGACCTTTCCGATTGGAATTCTAAACTCAATGATGATGAAAAGTATTTTATCAAGCATATTCTCGCTTTTTTTGCTGCTTCTGACGGAATTGTAAATGAGAATCTAGCAGAAAATTTTGTTAACGAAGTTCAATACTCTGAAGCTAAGTTTTTTTATGGTTTCCAAATTATGATGGAAAATATCCATTCAGAAACCTATTCACTACTAATTGATACATATGTAAAGGATGATGTAGAAAAGGATAAACTGTTTAAAGCAATTGAAGTATTTCCAGCTATAAAAAAGAAAGCAGATTGGGCACTTAGATGGATAGAATCAGATTCTTTTGCTGAAAGACTTATTGCATTTGCTGCGGTAGAGGGTATATTTTTCTCAGGAGCTTTTTGCTCAATATTTTGGTTAAAGAAACGTGGATTAATGCCTGGACTAACTTTCTCAAATGAATTAATATCTAGAGATGAGGGTGTTCACTGCGACTTTGCTGTCCATCTACATAACAAACATCTTGTAAATAAAGTTCCACCCAAACGAATTAAGGAAATATTGTTAGATGCCCTAAATATTGAAAGAGAGTTCATTACTGAATCCTTGCCAATAAGTCTAATTGGAATGAATGCAAAACTGATGACTCAGTATCTTGAATTTGTTACAGACCGTCTTTTGGTTGAGCTTGGTATCGAGAAAGAATTTAATGTAAGTAATCCATTCGATTTTATGGATATGATTTCTCTACAAGGGAAGACTAATTTCTTCGAAAAACGTGTAGGAGAATACCAAAAAGCAGGAGTATTAAATAATGAAAAGAAAGACGAGAAAATAAGTTTTGATGCTGATTTCTAGTAATTCATTTTTAAATTTTAAATCAATCTTCTTAGTTCTAACCATAAATTAAAGCAAAACTTAAAATGTAAAATATGTTTGTAGTAAAAAGGGATGGTCGAAAGGAGCCCATCATGTTTGACAAAATCACAGCGAGGATTCGAAAACTAAATTATGGTTTAAACCCATTAGTAGATCCAGTCAGAGTTGCCATGCGAGTGATTGAGGGACTTTATGATGGTGTAACTACTTCAGAGCTCGACAATCTTGCAGCTGAAATTGCTGCAACCATGACTACAACCCATCCTGATTACGCAAAACTGGCTGCGCGTATATCAGTATCGAACTTACATAAAAACACAAAAAAATCTTTTTCCGAGACAATGGACGATTTATACAATTATGTCAATCCTAGAACAGGAAAAAAAGCTCCTTTACTTTCAGATGAGGTTTATAAAGTAATCAAAAAAAATTCAGACAAACTTGACTCTAGTATTATTTATAACCGTGACTTCGGTTATGATTTCTTTGGTTTTAAAACCTTAGAACGTTCTTACTTATTAAAGCTTAATGGGAAAATTATTGAACGCCCTCAGCATATGTTGATGAGAGTTTCAATAGGAATTCACCTTGACGATATTGAATCAGCGCTAGAAACATACGAATTAATGTCTAAGCGTTATTTCACACATGCCACACCTACATTGTTTAATTCGGGAACACCCAAACCACAAATGTCATCTTGTTTTCTTTTGACCATGAAAGATGACAGCATTGATGGTATTTATGACACTTTAAAACAGACTGCAAAAATATCTCAGTCTGCTGGAGGTATAGGGTTATCTATACACAACATAAGAGCTACAGGGTCATATATAGCTGGAACTAATGGTACATCAAATGGAATCGTTCCAATGCTTAGAGTATTTAATGATACTGCAAGATATGTAGACCAAGGCGGTGGTAAAAGAAAGGGTTCCTTCGCTATATATGTTGAACCTTGGCATGCTGATATTTTTGATTTTCTTGAGTTAAAAAAGAACCATGGAAAAGAAGAAATGCGTGCTAGAGATCTTTTTTATGCCATGTGGACACCAGACTTATTTATGAAAAGGGTCGAAGAGGATGGTGAATGGACCCTTATGTGTCCTAATGAGTGTCCAGAACTGTATGATGTTCATGGAGAGGAATTTGAAAAATTGTATGAAAAATATGAAGTAGAAGGTAAAGGTAGAAAAACAATTAAAGCCCGTGAGCTTTGGGAAAAAATTCTTGAATCTCAAATAGAGACCGGAACCCCTTACATGCTTTATAAGGATTCCGCTAATCGTAAGTCAAATCAAAAAAATCTCGGCACGATACGTTCTTCAAATCTTTGTACTGAAATACTAGAATATACCTCGGCAGATGAGATAGCAGTATGTAATCTTGCATCTATTGCCCTTCCGATGTTTGTTAAGGATGGCGAGTTTGATCATAAATCACTTTTTGATGTTACAGTAAGAGTTACTAAAAATCTTAATAGGGTAATTGACCGGAATTATTATCCAGTAAAAGAGGCAGAAAATTCTAACTTCAGACATCGTCCAATTGGATTAGGTGTTCAAGGCCTAGCAGATACTTTTATAATGTTGCGTCTACCATTTACTTCTGAGAAGGCCAAAGAATTAAATCAAGAAATTTTTGAAACTCTTTATTTTGCAGCCGTTACCGCATCTGCTGAAGAGGCAAAAAAAGACGGTCCCTATCAAACCTATAAAGACTCACCAATTTCTAAAGGTGAGTTCCAACACAACCTTTGGGGAATAAAGGATGAAGAATTAAGCGGCCGTTGGGATTGGGCTGCACTCAGAAAAACAGTAAAAAAACAAGGTGTAAGAAATTCACTTTTAGTTGCACCTATGCCTACGGCTAGTACCTCACAAATTCTTGGTAACAATGAATGCTTTGAGCCTTACACATCAAATATATATACTCGTAGAGTACTTTCAGGCGAATTCATTGTAGTGAACAAACACTTACTAGAGGATTTAGTTGAAAGAGGACTTTGGAATGAGGAAATGAAACAGGAGTTAATGAGAAACAACGGATCAATTCAAACCATTGAGGCTATTCCAACTGACATAAAAGAACTTTACAGAACCGTTTGGGAAATGAGTATGAAAGATATCATTGATATGTCTAGACATAGAGGATATTTTATTGATCAATCCCAGTCTCTAAATTTATTTATGGAAGGAGCAACTATGGCTAAACTTACTTCGATGCATTTCTATGGATGGAAATCGGGTCTTAAGACCGGTATGTATTATTTAAGGACAAAATCTGCCGTAGATGCAATTAAGTTTACCCTTGAAAATAAGTCTAAAGAAGAAAAGCCTGCTGCTCAAATACCTGCTACCGCAATAACAGCAAATCAAGCTAATTCAGAATCAACCCCTCAGCCTGTTGAACCTTTGTCTCCTGAAGAATTAAAGGAGATGCTTTCAAAGGCTAAGGAAAGCGAAGATGATGATTGTTTGATGTGTGGATCCTAGAAGATTATAGCATAAATTCTGATAAAGCCCACTGAGGTGGGCTCTTTATTTTCCTGCAAATCAATGTATTGCGAACTAATGTTAAGATAATGTTACCAAAACATTACTTAAATATTTATTTTTTATTAACTTTGTGTTAACAAGGAAGTAACTAGTTCCAAAATGAAACATCTGATTTGTCTTTTTTTATTTACAACCTTAGCCTTGAACGCTCAGGAAAACGAGTCTAGACGTGAATTTGTTCAAGAAGGTGAATCAGTGAAGTTTACAGAATATCATGTAAATGGGAATATTTCACAAACAGGCTATTTTTTAGATGGCAAAAACCATGGAGATTGGGTAAGTTATGATCTTCATGGGAATAAAATTTCGGAAGGAAGTTTTGAGGCGGGGAAAAAAGTTAACCGTTGGCTTTTTTGGAATGGCGATTCTTTGATCGAGGTCGACTACAAAGACAACAAAATTTTAAGAGCAAAGAAATGGATCAAGCCAGAACTTTTGGCTTCTAGTTCTGATTAGCTTTAAAGTTTTTTCACAACACCGTAGTATTTTTCAACCAATTCATATTTGTGGGTAATAAGATCTTTTGTTCTTATTAAAAAGTTAAAGTAGAGAGTAGTATTTTTCGGACTCGTCTCCTCACTTCTTGTTCTTTCAATTTGAGTATTTATTTTAGATTCTATAAGTCCAAATGAATTGTTTTTCTCAAACAATACCTCTTCAAATTCCTTTTGATTTTGGATAGAATTAAATGCTTCTTTTCCCTCTTTAAAAATTTTATTTACTGATTCTTCAATCAATAAGAGGTCTTTAATTTGACTAAACGTTAATTTACGGTGGTTGTTATTAAGGTGATCATAACTGATTTTCGCTAAATAAGTCAGATCTTCAGATAGATCATGTAAGTAACCCAAAAGTTCAATATAAAATGTACTAGCGGGCAATGAACTTTCTTCAAGATTTCTAATAAAGTAGAAAAGATTTCCTTTTAAGTCTTCAATACTGTTCTGTAATTTTTTTGAATTCTTTTTTGCCTTTTCAAGTGGTTCCAAGTCATTGGTTGAGAGCCCTAATATTATTAGTTTATATACTTTATAACTTTTTTTCAGTACAAGTTCTATCGTTGAACCACTTTGATCAATTACACCTTGAAAAGAGTTACTTTCAACAATAAGAGCAATTTCTTCTTCTCTTACGGACTTATTTTCTTTTCTATGACTAACATAATTTTTTCCTATTATCAATAAAATGATAAACATGATTACTGCGATTACCTGAACGCCTCCAATATTAAGAAGATACACTATAATACCACCAACAGTAAATGCACTAAAAGCAGTTAAAAACCAACCTCCAATCACATTAAGTACTCCTGAGACTCTATAAACTGCACTATCTGAACTCCATGCACGGTCAGCAAGTGAAGTACCCATGGCTACCATAAATGTCACATAGGTTGTTGATAATGGTAATTTAAGTGAGGTTGCAAAAGAAATTAAAACAGAGGCTACTACAAGATTTATACTCGCTCTAAGCTTATCAAATTCAGGAATATTACTAGCATTAATATTTCCTTTTGGGTTGATTTGTTTAAAAGAGTTATTTAATAAAAGCTGGGTTTTTTCAGGAATAGCATTTTTAATAATTTCATTTAGATTAATAAAAATTCTAACTAAAATTCTTGATAAAAAATTAGGTTTAAATCGTTCTCGAGTTCCATATTGATTGGAAAGATCCAAAGATGTTTTAACAACCTTTTTTGCTTTTGATGAAAACCAGAGAGTAATTATCATTATTGTTCCAGAGACAAATAAAAAAATAGTAGGTGTTTGAACTTTTTGAGTTAATTGTATCATACTAAAACTCTCTGCTGAAACCCCGGAACCTAACCACGCTTTGTATGATTGAAAAGCAGCAATAGGAACACCTATAAAATTTACTAAATCATTACCAGCAAATGCTAGTGCTAAAGCAAAAGTCCCGACCCCAATAATAATTTTGTAAATATCCCATTTGATAAAATTGATTAATACTGAGAAAAAAAACCAAAGAATAAAACTTATGATTTGAACTGAAATAAGATTGCCTTCTATAAAAGAGTTTATTGTTTGGGAATTTAAAAGCTCTAGTTCCATATTTGAATATGGTGTACCTTTTATTCCTTTAATTAATATAAAATTAAAAATAGCAGCTAATGCAACTCCTCCAAAAAGACTATTTAACCAAGATGGTTTTTTTTCAAAATTAAATGTGTAAATAATTCGGGATATCCATTGCACTAATGCTCCGATAGAGAAAGCTATAAAAACTGAAAGTAAGATGCCCAAAATAATCTGAGTTGCCTTTTCTGTATTTATATAGGTTGATAAATCAGACAGCAGTTGATCAGACTTAGCTATTTTAATTATAGCCATTACAACAGCAGCACCTAGTAACTCAAAAACAATAGAGACGGTTGTTGACGTTGGTAGACCGATAGTATTAAAAAAGTCTAATAATAAAATATCTGTCATCATTACAGCCATGAAGATGAAGATGATTTCATCAAAAAAGAATGCCCCAGGGTTAAATATTCCCTTTCTTGCAACCTCCATCATACCGCTAGAGGATAGTGCTCCAAAAAGAATGCCTATACTAGCAAAAATCATGATTTTTCTAAACGAAAAAACCTTAGATCCAATAGCAGAGTTTAGAAAATTCACAGCATCGTTACTTACCCCGACTATTAAATCACCAATAGCTAATAGACTCAACAGGATAACTATAAATAAATATATGCTGTCCATAAGTTTATCAAGGTATTAAAATTTAACAGAGTAGCCTAGAGAATAAGTCCTTCCAATATTTCTAAATCTAAAATACTCTGTTGTCCCGCCATATCCCTCAAATAAACTTTCTCTTTCGTCATTTAGTAAATTTCTTATTCTAAATGTTAGACTTGTGTTATTTTTAAATTGTTTGCTTAAATTAAAATTTAAACTGTTAAATGGCATGGTATAAACGTCAGGATAAAATCCATCTCCAACAACTTCTAAAGTTTTTCCTTGTACGTTAAAATATAAGTTTCCTCGAATTCCTTTTTGTTGATTATTGTAGTCAAGTCCAGCATTTATTAGATATGGGGATTGACCTTGTAATGGTCTTGAGTCGCCTAAAGTTTCACCTTCTCTAAGCCCTAAACTCCTAAGCTTTAGCTCATCCTCACTAAATTTTTCATCAGAAATGATGTAAGAACCATTAAAATTTAAATTTAAATTTTTAATCCCCGTAAACCAATCGCTTAATTTTTTTCTTAATTCAACCTCGAAACCAATGACATTAGCATTTTCAAGATTGAGAGGTTTATAATTCGAAGTAGAAGCTGCTACAAATCCAATTTCAATGGGATCGGTTAAATTTTTGTAAAACAGACTCATTGCAAAAAGCTGAGCATCCTCACCAAAAGATTCATATCTAAGGTCAAAGTTATCTATATAAGTAGGTCTAATATTAATATTCCCAATAAAAAATAAATTTGAAAGGGGATCATAAATTTCAGCAATTGATGCTTCTTTAAAACTGGGTCTAGCGGTTGTTAATGAATAAGCCAGTCGCAAATTCTTGTTATCTGTTAAACTATAAATAAAATTTGTTGAAGGGAATAAGTTGTTTTCACTTATAATTTTATTATTGTCAAATACTTGTCCAAGTTGACTATTTTCACCAGTATAAAATACCTGGTAATTTTCAAATCGCAATCCAATAATAGACTTCAATTTTGAACTCAAATTAAATTCATTAGAAATATAACCAGCTAAATTTTGTTGTCTTGCATTAAAAATGTTTGCATCTTGTTTTATTGTTGTTTGCGGATTTATATAGGTTCCATCAAGGTTTGTCGATGAGATTAAATTAGTGGGATTAAAAAGTTGATTTGGATCTCCACCATAATTTGCCCAATCACTTTCGGATGTAAAATTACTGCTAACTGAATATTGAGCAATCGCGAAGTCGCGTTCTTTGAATGAACTATATCCACCAAACTTTAACACAGCATTTTCTCCAAGAAAGACAAAACGTTTTGTTAAATCAACTTTCCCAACAAGATTATATTCATCAAGTGTTCTCCAAATTCTTTTAGGTTCAGTATTTTCCTGAAAGCTAAAAATCCCCTCCTCATCTTGAAATGTTGTGTTTCTTACATCTTTGTCATGCACTTTGGCAAGGGTACCAGAGAGTTTCCATTCCAATTTTAATTTTGATTCATCAAAGTTGTGCAAGCCTGAAAGTATTCCATTTGAAATAGCTCTTTCGTTATATTCCAAATTAAATTTGTTAAAATCAACGAAATCGGAAAATCGAGTTAGCTGGCGAAAACTACCAGAGGTACTTTCTCCGTTTTGAATATGAATCGCATTAAATCTGAACTTTGAATTATTTGTTTTATAGGTTGCTCCGAATAGACCGCTTAATATTATGTTTTCTCCTCCAATAGTACCATATTGAAGTCTATTTTCTTCGAAGTTTAGTTCGGACCTGTCAGGACTAAAATTGAAAATATTATCCTGTGAGTTTTCATAGACGGTTTGTTCTCTTCTGTATGATAGTGAGCCTAAATATCCAAAAGAGTGGCCGTTATCAAAATTAAATTGGTTTCCATAATTGACGGCTAAATTATAATTCATACCACTTATGTCATTTTTGGGAGCCATTTCAGGATTAAATTGATTTGAAACTCTATTGATAGTATTTAATCCACTAACTGAATTATTTAGTCTAGGATCAAATACATTTCCCAAAAAAGAATTAAAAATTTTATTTTTTCTTGTCCCGTCATCAAACCCTAAAAAATCAGTTCTACCCCCTTCATAGGAGAGATAACTGTTATTAAAATGCATATCAGGATTAAATGATGTGCTAATTGAAATTGAAATTTCTTCTTTAGATGGAAAGTCCTTAGTTATAATATCAATTACACCACCTGTAAAATCTGCTGGAAGGTCAGCTCTTGCTGACTTAATAACTAGAACATTTGATAATAAATTGGTTGGGAATAAATCCATCTGGATTGTATTTCTATCTGGGTCTAAACCAGGAATGTCTACTCCGTTAAGAATTGATTTCGAATAACGATCACCAAGACCTCTAACATAGACATATTTACCTCCTTGAACAGATACTCCAGGAACATTTTTTACAGCACTTGCAATATCATTTGCTCCTATTTTTCTAAATGCTTGAGCTGAAATACCATCTAATAAACTCGCTGATTTTCTTTGAATTTCCAATACGGAAGATTCAGTATTCCTTCTTGCATCTACTGTAACAACAACTTCCTCTAGTCCCTGAGCTACTGAGTTTAAAACTACGTCTATATAAGTATAGTCGTTATCACCAACATTTATATTATTTAGCTCTTTGGTTTCATATCCAACAAAAGAAAAAATTAGACTATAATTTCCTGGAGGTAATTCAATATTGTATTTACCATCAAAATCTGTAGTTACACCATTAGCAGTTTCTTTGACAAGTACATTTGCAAAAGGTAAGGGTTCATTGAAGTCTCCATCGATTACGTTTCCAATAATTCCATACTGACCAAATAATTTAAATGATATAGTAGTAAAAAAAAGTATTAAATATTTTGGCCTGTATTGCATCATTTAACTCACTCTTTAAAAATTATTAATAACTATCTCATATAAAAAGTCCATGAAAAGGTAGAATCATCGGATAACCCATTACCCTCTTTTTGAACTGTAACAATTTCAGCAAAAGTAGAGGCGTCTGTTTCAAATGTGCTCTCATCGGATTTGTCATCAAAAATTTTATCGACTGATTCTACATCTGAACAAACATTTCCATTACCATCTAGTGGATGTAATATATCTATGTTTACAAAAGTTAGAGTTCCAGCTGTATATGTTGAAGCATCAGCAGAAGCATCTAACTCCACATCTTTACCACCAGCAAAATCTTTGAATAAAATGTTTAATATATCACCAGTTGCACCTTTTCTAAAATCAGCCATCTCACCATCAACACCTTCAGCATCACAGTCATCAGTTGCACCAATTACTGTTGCATTTTTAAGGGTAAATCTTCCAGGTGCTGATCCTTCAGGGCCATCAATTTCAAAGCCATGATCTGAAGCAGCAGTTAAAACAACTAGAGCGCCGTCTATTGTTCCAGCATACCCTTGGTCTACATCTATTGCATCATCGCCTTGCCCCCAGACAAGAAGATTTGTTGCTTTAACAGTACCACCAAAAAATTCAATTCCATCATCGACATTTCCTAAAACTTCAATTTGATTGACAGTAGTACCAGATCCAACCCCACCTAAAGTCAGACCATTAATTTCGTTACCCTCACCAATTTCAGCTCCTCCATGACGGATAGAAATATATTGAAAAGAACCAGAGTTATCATCTGCTACTGAGCCGCCGTAAAGTCCATTAGTATCTGAGGTTGGTATACCCTCAATTTGAAGTTCAGTTACATCACTTTTAAATGAACAGGGCGCTCTTCCTAATATTAAAAGTCCTCCCCAAAGACCTCGAGTATCAACTTTTAAAGCCGGACCACTTTCAGGATAAGTACCCCCAACTTGAATGTTGTCAGCTGCGGCAGTCATTATGATTGGATTATCAGCTGTTCCGTTTGCGATTATTTTTCCGCCTCTAGCAACTATTAAAGTTGAGGCGTCAGCACCGGTTCCTGATGCTGCTTTTATAATTGTTCCTGCAGGTATGGTCAATGTTGTACCATCAATTACAGAAACTCTCCCTTTAATTAGCCATATTTTTGAAGCATCAAGGGTTTTATTTTCTGTAATGTTACCTTCAAGAGTTGAATCTGCGAATGGATCTACTTCATCTGTATTTGTTTCAGTTACAGTTTCAGTAACAATAACATATTCAATAACTGGATCTTCTTCAGAACATGCTATAATTAATAAAGTAAATAGATAGAAAAAAGATAGTTTATAGTTTTTCATTAATATTGGAATTAATTATATAACAAATTTATTTTACCACCCTAATTATTTTTTTATCAGAATATTAAATTTTAGCATCATAGAATTAAATAAATATTAATTAAAATTAATTTTGATAATCTTAGATTAACATAAGAATGATGTTTGGTAACTTTACTTTATGATTTGGGAATCACTTCTTTCATTAAAACGTTTTGGAGATACCAATAAGCGCCTTAGAATTGAGCAGGACAATTTACGTTTGGGATTTGAAGTAGATTACGACAGAATAGTTTTTTCAAATGCATTTCGAAGTCTTCAGGATAAAACACAAGTAATACCTTTTTCCAAAACAGATTTTGTTCATACTCGGCTAACACATAGCCTTGAAGTTTCAGTTGTTGGAAGAAGTTTAGGGCGAATGGCTGGCCATGCCATCTTGCAAAAACATCCACATCTCAAACAATCATTAGGATATCAATCTAATGATTTTGGTGCTATAACTGCTGCAGCTTCTTTAGCTCACGATATAGGAAATCCTCCATTTGGTCACAGTGGTGAAAAAGCTATTGGCCACTTTTTTAGTTCAGGAGAGGGTGTAAAGTACAAGAATAAGTTAACCGATAAGGAATATCAAGATTTGTGTGATTTTGAGGGTAATGCTAATGGGTTTAAAATTTTAACTGAATCTCATCCAGGAACACAAGGTGGACTTAGACTTAGTTATGCCACTTTAGGGGCATTTGTTAAGTATCCAAAACCCAGTTTACCTGTAAAACCAACATCACATGTAGCGGATAAAAAATATGGCTACTTTCAATCGCAAAAAACATTTTTCAAAGAAGTAGCAGATGAATTATCATTAATTGATGGAGAAAAAACTTTTCGTCATCCATTGACCTATTTGGTTGAAGCTGCAGATGATATTTGCTATACGATTATTGACTTTGAAGATGGAATCAACTTAGGATGGATATCAGAAGAGTTTGCGTTAGAATATTTAATCAATCTAGTAAAAGACCAAATTGATTCTAAAAAATATGCACAACTTGCTTATAAACCTCAAAGATTAAGTTATTTAAGAGCACTCGCCATAAACAGCATGATCAAAGATGCTGTCGATACATTTATTGACAATGAACAAAGTATACTATTAGGAACTTTTAGTCAAAGCCTTTTGGAAAAAAGTAGATTCAAACCCCAGATTGAGGATATTATTAAAATAAGTGTTGAGAATGTTTATCAATCAAAAGAAGTAATTCAAAAAGAGGTCGTGGGGCATAGGGCTATAACCACACTACTAGAATACTATTGTGAGGCAGCAGTAAGAAGCTTCAACAATAAGGCTAATGTTCATGATAAATTAATCCTTTCATTAGTCCCAGAGGGAATTTCAATGGCTGGGGAAACGCTCTATGAAACTTTATTGAATTCAAGCTGTTTTGTTGCAAGCTTATCTGATGGTAAAGCATTGAGAATGGCAAAAGATATTGGAGGCTAAATAGATTCGTTAATTATCTTTTTACTGTTTACCTTTGACGAAAATTGTATATGCGCTGGCTAATAACCCTGCTACTTTTAGTTTTTTTTCAGTGGTATAGCTACCAAGCTCTAAAAACTGCTATATCAAATCGTTGGATACTTTATGGTTATGTATTTTTTACTCTAATCATTGTAGGTAACCTTTTATTCTATACTTTGATTTTAGAAAGAAATACAACTAACGAACCCTGCCTTATGTATGCAATTGGTTTTTTTCTTTCTCTTTTAATTTTTCAACTGCTTGTAAGTGTGATACTTCTAGCTGAGGATGTTTTTAGGATTCCCCAAGCTTTATATAGTTTTTTAAAAAGGGTACCAGAGCAAACACAATTTATTCCTTCTCGCAGAAAAATTATTTCACAAATTGCACTTGGTCTAGCTTCAATCCCATTCGCATCGCTTTTATACGGCATGTACCGTGGAAAATATAATTATAAAGTTTTGTCATATAACTTAGAATTTGAGGACCTCCCTGATGCATTTGATGGATTCAAGATTACACAAATTTCAGATATACATAGTGGGAGTTTTGATAATCAAACTAAAGTACAGTATGGTGTAGATTTAGTTAATCAACAAAAATCAGATTTAGTCCTATTCACAGGTGATCTTGTCAACAATCGTGCAGATGAAATTAAGCCATGGATTAAAATATTTAATAAAATTAAAGCAGAATTTGGTGTTTTTTCGATTTTGGGTAACCATGACTATGGCGATTATATGCGTTGGGAAAGTCCAGCTGCAAAAAGAAAAAATATGGAAGATTTATATGATGCTCACAATGAAATGGGGTGGGATTTACTACTTAATGAATCTCGTTTTATAGAAAAAGATGGAGATCGATTAGCTATAATTGGTGTTGAAAATTGGGGATCTGGATTTAAAAAAGCGGGAGATCTTAACAAAGCTCTCAATAACGTTTCCGAAAAAGATTTTAAAATTCTGTTGACCCATGACCCTTCCCATTGGGAGGCACAAGTTATTCCACATCCATTTAAAATTCATCTTACTTTAAGCGGGCATACTCACGGCATGCAATTTGGAATTGAAATACCTGGAATTATCAAATGGAGTCCAGCAAAATGGCGCTATAAACAATGGGCAGGAGTATATGGTGAAAACAAACAGTATTTAAATGTCAACAGGGGGTTTGGTTACTTAGCCTACCCTGGGAGAGTTGGAATGTGGCCAGAAGTTTCAGTCATAACTTTATCAAAGTCAAAATCAAGCATTTAATTGATTTTTTTACATTTGTTTTAAATTTTTAAGTGAATGTCAAAATTCGGTGAGCTTTTAGATGAAAAAATTCCAGTTCTTCTTGCTTTTTTTAGAAGCCAAGAAGAAGCCTCGCAGGACATGAATCCTGTTTTAAAAGACGTGGCTGCTGCCATGGGTGATAAAGGCAAGGTAATTAAAATTGATGTTGATAAAAATCAACAACTATCAGAGGCACTAAGAGTTAAAGTGCTACCAACACTTATGATATACAAATTTAGTGAAATGGTCTGGCGTCAAAGTGGTGAACAAGATGCTAATACATTAATAAGTCTTCTGAAAGATCATATAGATTAAAAATCATTCTTTTTTATTTTTTTCATTCAATCTAACTACGTTTTGATTGTATTGAGTTTCTAATTTTTTAAAAAATTCAGAATTATCATACTTGTTTACAATTTGAAGAAAATAATTATAGGCAACCCACTCTTTTTCAATTCTATCTTTTAGTTGCGCTCGATTTGAAATGGGGAATTGGGCATACAATTCCATTCTTTCACTATACTCATTAGCAATTTGGATACTTAAATTTTGTGCTGATTGTATATCACCAATAATGAAAAACCCTTCTGCTACATCTACAAGATTCGTATAAAACTCGTAATCTCCATACAGATATTTAAAAGGACGAATAGCAGTTGTAAAATTATTTAAAGAGGGCTTTAAGTCTGATTTGTCAGCGTGTTTTAATTCGGCTTCAATAAGAGATCTGTAACGTTCAATTTCAGTTACAATTTCCTCACCTAACTCATATTGTCTTTCTGCGGATAGAGAATTAAAATATTCAAGCCGGTCAAAATATTTATAACCAATTTTTTTCGATAAACCTTGTGCAACTTTAACATCATTTATCCTGTAATAACCATCAACAAAAGGAACAAGTAAACTGTAATAACCAAAATAGTCTAAAGGCATTTTTTCGATAGCAAGATCCATTACTTTTTTTGCCTTTTCAGTTTTATTCTCATTTATCAATTGTTCTGCTAAACGAGCCATATTACTTCTAAATGAAATACTATTTTTCCTTGTTTCAGGATCATGATAGATATCTGTCCGCTCGGAATTACCCCAATTCCAATTAAGTACAATGTCATACATTAAATCACTATCTATTCTTCCCATTAGATACGGATTTTCTTTACCTAGGTTAGTTTCAATAGGAACCAACTTATAAACTAGTCCTTCTAGTTGAAGATATTTTTTCATCCATATGTATTCAGAATCTGAATAACTTCCACCTGTAAAATAAATAGGTCTTTCCCAGTCATTATTAGCTAGAATATCTAGCATCATCATTTGGTTTTTCAAAAGAGCGGTTTCTGGAAGATCTATATCTATGTGTGACAAAATTTTGTCAGCATCCTCAGGTTTGACAATACCACTTTTCAAAACATTTTCCTTATTCACCGGAACACGAATTTTTCTTGTCGGATAAAAAACGCCTTCTTGCTGGCTTTTAGGGAGCTGGTTGGGATCACGACCTGTTTTGGTTAAAAAATCTTTAATCTTAGTGCGTGGGTGGTCACTTGAAATCCAATTCATAAAGTCTTTAATATCCCATCTCACTGAATCCAAAACTGGCTGATATCTTATGACATCTCTTACTCCATACGCATACAAGTTATGTGTCATTTGTGAAGGTATAGGTTCACTTTCATAAGTTTTTCTCTTCATTTGATCTATATACCAATCCGTACCTAATAAACTTGAATTTATAGTACGCACATCGGTTCTGTACCCCTCAATGTCTTGAGCGTACCATAACGCAAAAGTATCGTTATCACCAATTGTAAAAATTATTGCTCCTTTATCTTTCTGAATTGATTGTAAGTATGAGCGCGAGAGCGACTGTGCAGTGTAACGGTTAGAACGATCATGATCGTCCCAATTTTGAAAAGCCATTAGAAAAGGAACAACTAATAAACATGTCATAACCACAAGTGGTGAAGCGACACGATTTGAAATATATTCACTTATTTTTTTGATTACCCCCATGCATCCCAAACCAATCCAGATGCTGAAAACATAAAAGGAACCTACTAGGGCATAATCTCGCTCTCTTGGTTCAAATGGCCGCTCATTAAGGTACACTTTTAATGCAACACCAGTAAATAGGAAAAAAAGCATTAGAACCCAAAACCTTTTTGGATCTTGGTTATATAAAAAATATAAACCAAGAAGTCCTAGAAGAAAGGGTAGAAAGAAATATGTATTTCGGGCCTTATTATTTAAAGCATCATCATTTAAATTTTCTTGATCTCCAAGGCGGATTTTATCAATAAATGGAATTCCACTTATCCAGTTACCGTCAAGAATATTATATTCCCCTTGGTTGTCGTTCTGTCTACCTGTGAAATTCCACATAAAATATCTCCAATACATATAACCTAGTTGATATTCTATGAAAAATCTCAGGTTAGAAAAAAAAGAGGGTTTTTCAATATCTAAATATGGACTGAAAGTTTTTAAAAATTCATGAAATTGATCTCCATCAATTGATCCATCTGAAATATCTTCACGGAATTGATCAATTCTATTTTTCAATTGTGCATTAGAGCGATATTCTGGTTTAATACTAAATTCTAAGGGTTCTGTAAAATTCATGTAATTACCGGCATGCTCACTACTCCAGAGGCGTGGCAGTATACCGTTATGAGCACTATTAGAATTAAATCTAGCATCTCTCCAAAAATTAACAATCTTATACTTCCCTGTTTTATAATCTCTTTCATATTTAGGCTTATCATCTATATATGGTCTGCCAGGATCTTGCCCAGCATATACATCAGAAAACATTGGTCCATAAAAAAGTTTAGTTTCTGGATATTGTTCTAAGTTATAATAAGCTAAAAGTAGACGTGCATCTGATGGAGAATTTTCATTAATTACAGTATTTGCATTGGCACGGATAGGAATCATAATCCATGACGAAAAGCCCAAAAAAACAAATAGTATTGCTAAAATTCCAGTATTTAAGTTTACAAGATTACGTTTTTGAGAAAATTTCAAACCAAAATAGAACAATCCAATAATAATCAAAGCAGCTATTATTGTACCACTATTAAATGGAAGCCCCATTGTATTTACAAAAAATACTTCAGCTTTTCCAAAAAATGCTAAAGTTGAAGGGAGTAACAATTTGAAGATGATAAGTAAAATTGCTGTTGAAATCAGGTTAGCATAAATGAAACCTTTGAGTGTTATCTTTTTGTAATTTTTAAAGTAATAAATCATCCCTAGTGCAGGAATAGTTAAAAGGCCCATAAAGTGAACACCAAATGAAAGTCCTATAACAAAAGCGATCATTAGTAGCCATCGATCACCCCTTGAAGTATTCATTTCTTCTTCCCATTTTAAACCCAACCAAAATAATATTGAAAGAATCAGCGTAGCCATTGCATATACTTCAGTCTCAACAGCGTTAAACCAAAAACTGTCAGAAAAGCAAAACGATAATGATCCTACTGCAGCACTACCAAAAAAACCTATGTGATCTGGAATTGAATCTAAAGTTTTAAAAAAGGGAAGTTTTTTTAATAAAAGTGTTAGCGTCCAAAAAAGAAATAGAATAGTAAATGCTGATGAAAAAACAGACATATAATTTAACATCAAAGCAATTTTTTCTGGTCCTGAAGCAAATAAAGCAAAAAAGGCACCCATCATTTGAAAAAAAGGTGCCCCAGGGGGGTGTCCGACTTGAAGTTTGGCTGAGGTTGAGATATACTCTCCTGCATCCCAAAAACTTGCAGTTGGTTCAACTGTACTTCCAAATGTAAATAGTGCTATTGCAAAAACTGACCATCCAAAAACCAGATTCCAAATTCGATATGATGCATATGAGTTTTGCATTAATTTTTTTTTACGAATTTAATGATTAATAGAGGAAGAGAAAATGAATTTTGAATTGTATGGTTTTTTTAATAAAACTTGGTGTAAAAAAAACTTTCATATAAATTTGCAGCTCAATTGGCCTATGGTGTAACTGGCAACACGTCTGATTTTGGTTCAGAAGAGTCTAGGTTCGATCCCTAGTAGGCCAACTATTTTGTGCCCACCTACATTATTTTATTTAAAATAAAAGAAGGCCTTAAAAACCAACCGTTATTTTCCTATTTAATTTTTTTAGTTTTTTATTGAATCTAAATATTTTCTATTCATAAAAAAACCATCTTTTATAACCGCACTTATTTTCCTTGTGTTCTTAATATCAATCAAAGGATTCTGATTTAAAATTATCAGGTCAGCAATATAATTTGGTTTTATCCTTCCCAAGGAATCCTGAAGATTGAAATATTTTGATGGATTTATTGTAGCCGCCTTCAAAGCCTCCAAGTTAGTTAGACCCGAATTGGTTAATTCTTCAATTTCTTGATGTAAACTTAAACCAGGCACTAAAAATCCAATTGGAGTATCTGTTCCTGCCATAAATGTAATTCCCTTTTTGTGCATATATTTCACCATACTGGATTGCCATTTAGTGAAATCCATTCTTTCCTTATCTTCATTATCTTCCAATTGACTGATAGTTTTTCTCCAATTTTCTCCAATATTTTTTGGAAGAAGATTTAAATAAGAATCATATTGCTTTGATTTATAACTTTTCGAGGCAAAGTTTTTATAAAGTTTCAGAGTGGGAATTTGCCATGTGTCATTTTTTGCCAGGATATCTACCACATTTTTAATTTTGGAAGAATCAAGATTATAAATAGACCTCATACGTTGTTTATTGTGCAACAAGGACCTTAGACTGGCGCCCCTTAAAGCAGATTTATTCTTTAAAATTGCTTTTCTTTCTTTTAAAAGATCATTGGTCATTTTGGTCATTGAAAGCTCAATATTCCTAAAATGTTCTATACTGTTTAAACCAGAGCTAGATGCAATTTCTACATTTATGCTAAGAGGTACATGACCCGTAAGTTTTAAATTATTTTTTTTAGCTAACTCTGTTAGAAGTTTGAATTGTGATGGACTTAACATTTCATATGCTTTGAGAAAATCAACTTTATTTTCAATTAGCATTTCCACATTTTTTCTTAATTCATTATCATCAACATTTTTTATTGAGAGAACGGGATGAGTATGATCACTGCCATCATAAACATTAAATTTCCCGTCCAATAAAGGTCCTGCAATTTTTAAACGAGCTTTTGTTTTGGGATTTTCCAATGAATTTTGTTTATAGCTATTTACAAAATCAAAAGGCCCCCCAGTGTCCCTTAGACTTGTTATACCGTGAAGTAAAAAAAGATCCATCATCGAATCGGCTAATTCTGTTTGATAAGCAAAATGCACATGTGCATCCCAAAGGCCTGGGATTAAAAATTTAGCCTCACCATTAAATATTTTATTTTTCTTAGAAACTTTAATTTCATTTGAATTAAAAATTTCGGTTATTTTATTTTTAGTAATGACGAGGGTCTTGTTACTACTAAGACCATCAATGGGGTCAATTATGTTAATATTTTCAATAACATAGGAGTTTTCAAAAAAAATAGTTTCTTCTGAGCAAGAAAAAATAAATAATGAAAAAAAAAGGATAAATTTTTTCATGAAAAAGACATCTTGTTTAATTTGTTATTAGTTAAATATTAAGTTTTTTAAGCTCTGAAACAGCATGATCTACTGCTCTTGCAGTAAAAGCCATGTATGTCAAAGACGGATTTTGGGTTCCTGAAGAAGTCATAAAAGCACCATCTGTGACAAACACATTTTTGACAGAATGTATCTGATTGTATTTATTCAATACAGATGTTTTAGGATCACGACCCATTCGTGCTGTTCCCATTTCATGGATTCCTTTTCCAATCGGCGCGTTTGAATCATTAATAGTCACATCTTTGCAACCTGCGTTTTCAAGCATTTCAGCTGCCTGAATTTTCCAATCTTCCTTCATCTTTTTTTCATTCTCTTTGAATTCAGCATCAAAAACTATTTTGGGTAAACCATAAGAATCAATTTTATTATAATCTAAAAACATACGATTTTCGTGATAAGGTAATACTTCTCCAAAGCCTCCCATCCCGATACTCCAGCCTCCAGGTTCTAAAATAGCATTTTTAAAATCAGAACCATAACTGAGTTCTTTAATTGCTTTTGACCAATCTCCTCTACTTGCACCTCCTTGATATCCATAGCCCCTTATAAAATCTAAATTTTTTGATTTTCCACCAATATTTCTAAATCTTGGTATGTAGAATCCATTCGGTCTTCTGCCATAATAATAACGATCTTTATAACCTTCATAATTTCCTGATGCACCACTTCCTAATTGGTGGTCCATAATATTATGTCCTAATTCTCCAGAATCATCTCCAAGACCATTGGGGAATCTATCTGATTTAGAATTCATTAAAATAGCAGTGGAAGCCATTGATGAGGCACATAAAAAAATAATTTTTGCCTTAAATTCAGAAATTTCTTTTGTAACTGTATTAACTACTCTTACTCCTGTAGCTCTCTTTTTGTCTTTATTATAAATTACCTCTGACACAACTGAATTTGGGCGTAATGTTAGTTTCCCAGTTTTTTCTGCTACTGGAATGGTAGACGAGTTAGAGCTAAAATAAGCGCCGTAGGGACAACCTCTGTCACACCTATTTCTATATTGACAAGCTTTTCTTCCTGATCCATTTTTAGTTCCTTCAGTTATATGAGCAACTCTACCAATGGTCAAAACTCTATCGGTGTAATTTTTTGCTATAGATGATTGTAATTCTTTCTCTACACAATTCAGTTCCATAGGTGGCAAAAACTCACTGTCAGGGAGTTGAGGAAGGTTTAGAGCCTCACCACTTACTCCAATAAATTTTTCAACATAAGAGTACCATGGTGCAATCTCTTTATATCTTACTGGCCAATCAACGGCTATACCATCTCTCAAATTTGCTTCAAAATCATCATCACTCCATCGATATGTTTGTCGTCCCCAGATTAGAGAACGACCACCTACCTGAGTGCCTCTGATCCAGTCAAAGGGTTTAATCTCATCGTAGTCATATTCGGAATCCTTATTGTAAAAATGTCTATTGCCCTCGTGAATCCCCCACCTTTTTTGTTTATTGTAGTTTTTTAATTCCTCTTGAGTAGTTCTTCCGCCGTGTTTTACATCCCATGGGTCAAGATTCATTGTAGGGTAATCTTCGATATGCTTAACCATTCGTCCTCTTTCTAGAACCAATGTTTTTAATCCCTTTTCACAAAGTTCTTTAGCCGCCCAACCACCACTTATTCCAGATCCAACAACTATGGCATCAAAGTTTTTATTCATTTTAGTTTCACTAAATCAGATATTAAATTAGTTGTTTTCACTCTAAAATAGGGAATATTTAGAATTTTGCTCAACTAGACTTAAGATTATTTCAGTGATCTTATTTCTTCTTTTATTTTGGGGATTAACATTGGAGGCATACTCAAACTACTAATGCCTATATCAATAAATTCATTTAAGTAATTTATATTAGAAGCTAGTTCCCCACAAATGCTAATTTCTTTTTTCTTGGAAATTACCTCTAAAGCAAAATTCCGAATTAGTTTTAGGACACTTTGATTACCAGATTCAATATAATGTGAAACATTTTTGTTTGTGCGATCTGCAGCCATCAAAAATTGAGCAAGATCATTAGTTCCAAAAGAAAAGAAATCTGCTTTTGAAATAAAATCATTAGGGTTTAAGGCTACATTTGGAACTTCAACCATAATTCCAATAGGAGGTAATTTTTCAATAACCTCACCCTGTTGATTTAACTCTTTTTGTTCCTTATGAATTGCAGTTATAATTTTATCCAAGTCATTGGAATTTGTAATCATTGGGCAAAGAATTTTTATATTAAAATCTTTAGAAAGTTTTAAAAAAGCTCTTATTTGTGGTTTTAAAAGAGTGTCATAATAAGAAAAACCTAAACGAAGGGCTCTTTGACCCAAAGCTGGATTTTCCTCATTTTGTAAAGGCAGGTAAGAAACCTTTTTATCACTTCCAAAATCAATAAGTCTTAAAGTGTGAGTTTTTTCAGGTAAGTTGTTTAGAATTTTAGAATAAAGTTCAAGTTGTGATTTTTCGTCTGGCATTTTATAACTTTCAAGAAAGCAAAGTTCAGTTCTCAATAATCCGATCCCATCAGCGCCAAATCTTTTTGCTTGTACAGCATCATCTAGTGATCCAACATTTGCCATAATGTCAACTTTTTTACCAGAATTTGTAATTGCTTCATATTTTGACTTGATGAGTTGATTTTTATTTATAGATTTTTCCTTTAAAATCTCTTTCTCAAATTTTTGACTAATCTCCTTTTCAGGATTTATATGAATGCATTTATTTTTGCTATCTAGTATTATTTTATCTCCGTTTCTGACAATATTAACTACATTTTTTACTCCCAACATATAGGGAATACCTAATGCTTTGGCAATAATTGATGAATGATCTGTAACTCCACCTTCCGTTGTAATAATGCCTAATAAGTTTGTTTGATTTATTTCTGCAATTTGACTAGGGTCTATCTTTTCAGCAATAACTATTGAGGGATTGTTAACTTTAGAAGTAACTTTTTCATCACCTAGTAACGATTTTAAAACCATATCCGAAAGCATTTTTAGATCTTCGGCTCTTCTATTGAGATACTCATCATCAAGGCTTTCTAACTCAGAAATAAAATTTCGAGTTACTTGATAATACGAATATGCAGCGTTAAAATTTTGTTTTTTTATTAAGTCTCTAGTCTGATCCAAAACTTCTGGATCGTTAACAATGCTGCTAAATGCTGTGTAAATTTCAAGTTCTTTTTCCGAAAGGTTTACAGAAAGATTTACTTTTTGAGAATCTATTTTTTTTATTGTCTTATCTATAGCTTTTTTTAAGTTACTTATTTCATTCTCTGAATTAATGCCTGTTTGTTTTTTAATCTCAATAGGATCATCGGAGTATAATATCTGTGCCTCACCAATAGCTAATCCCCAACTTGCTACTATTCCTTGAAGTGTTTTGATAGTCTACTCTTTGAAATTATTTTTAATGTATGATACTAAAGCTTCGTGTGCTTCTTTTTCGTCACTTCCTTCAGCTATAAGCATAATTTGGTCCCTAGATTTAACCCCAAGAGTCATTAATGATAATGTGCTCTTCGCACTTACTTTTTTACCATTAAATTCCACAAAAATATCAGAATTAAATGTAGAGGCTTTTTTCGCAAATAAAGAGGCTGTTCTTGCATGAAAACCAATTTCGTCCTCAATATTTATTGAAAAACTAATCATCAAACTATTTTTTAATTAACAATTCTGCTTTGTCCATAATAAGACTAGGTTTTCGCAAAGCCTCATTCACACTTACATCCAAAATGTTTTTCCCTTTAAAACGATCCTTACCTGAGATAGAAACCATTTTTGCAATTATAATAACATCCGCTTGTTCAATTTGTTCTTTTGAGATCTTCACTGGAATTTTATGCCCTCCTTGTTCTTCTACACATATTTCGTGACCTCTGATTTTGGCTTCTTTTTTTAAAGCTAAAGCTGCCATTTTACTGTGTGCTACTCCAGCTAGGCAAGCTGTAATTAACGCAATTTTCATAATTATTTATTTAGGTTTCATTTAATTCATTTTCTGCCGCATCGAGCGCATCAATATCTCTATTACTAATGCTTTTTAGAAAATTTGCTGTCAGTGCAGTAACTAGAGAACCAATTACTACACAAATAACAAAGATTAATGGCTTATCATAAAAAAACCATTGTGCAATTCCCAAGACAGGAGTACTTAACTCTAATAAAAAAATACCAGCGATAGTACCTCCAATCGTGCACCCCAAAACAGTAGCTATTGTTACACGTACAATGTCACCCACTGCTAGTGGGATTACAATTTCAGTAAACCCCCCAATTATTGAATATATCCAGGAACTCTTCGCATAATTACGCTCTACTTTTGTATAAAGTTTTGGTTTTAAAAATGTTGCTAAACACATTCCAAGAGGAGGTATGATAACAATACTTCCACAAATTCCTAATGGTACATATAAATCTAAATCCATAACTGCTGTTGCAAAGGTACTTTGAGTCTTACTAAATGGACCTCCGTAATCAATACCTCCCAAAAATCCCATAACTGCCCCCATAATTGCTGAGCCCTCTTCGCCTAAATTAGAAAGGAAAGAGGAAATAACTTCCATAAGCCAGGCAATTGGCGGACCAAGGAGATATACCATAAAGACTACTACTATAAGTGTACTAAAAACTGGAGCTATAAATCCCCAGGTGCTCTGAAGTATTTCTGGAAGTTCTAGTTTCATAAGCATGTAGGTAGCATAACCTACTAAAATCCCACCGAGTAGTGCTCCTAGATAACCTGTATCAATTTGTTGGGCTAAAACACCTACTATGAATCCAGGAGCAATACCTGGAGTATCACTAATACTGTATGCTGTGTAGGCAGCCATAATAGGAACAAAATAAGTTAAGCCTATCGTGCCAACATCTTTAAATATTTTCCAAATAGAACCATCTTCGTAACTTCCGCCTCCCAATACAGCTAGACTTCCTACCATACCCCCTATAAGAAGAATTGGCAGCATATAGGAAACTCCAGTTCTAAAGTGAGTTCCAGTTTCTCTAAAAATATTTCCTGTTTCTTTCCAAAAATCCATAGTATATAATTTATTGAAATGTTTTTGAAATTTCTTCGACAGATTTTGCTTCTTCCCAAGACTTTCTCACTTTTTCCTCTAATGCTAAGCTAGCTATCTGAGACATCAAATCTATATGAAGATTATCTTCCTTTTTATTTGAATCTGGTATTGCAAGAATTAATATAAATTTAACTTCATCATCATTTTTATCCCATTCCAAACTAACGGTTCGGCAAAAACCGAAGCTTACTTTTTTAACCGCTTTTGAAATCGCATGAGGTATTGCAATATTATAACCACAATAAGTCGACAATAATTCTTCACGTTTTAAAACAGCATCAAAATATTCTCTTTTGTCAGATAAACATCCTTTATCGTCTAATTTGTTTACAAGAAAATTTAAAGCGTGAGATTTATTTTTTAATTCTGAGTTAAGCTCAATAAAAGCTGGAGAAAGCAGATTCATTTTTTAAAATTTAATGTTGGGCTTTTTCAATAGCATTTCTACATTTTATCATCGCCTTTTGAATTCCATCAGGATCTTTAAAAATGGCGGATGATAGAACTACTACATCTGGATTGCATGAAATAAGAGGATTTAAATTATCTGCCCTTATTCCACCATCGATAGCAATTTCACAATTTGGATTTTTTTCGTCAACTAGCTTTCTTGCTCTTTGTAAAAGATCCAAGCATGATTTTCTCCAACCCCAATTATCTTTACCATCGGTTTCATCTACCCCATGAACTACAATGTGTAATCTATCAATATCATAAATTGACTCTTCAACAAATGAGAGTGGGGTATAAAGACCTACTGTTAGTCCGATCTTCATATTTCTTTCTCTGCACCAATTTATTATGTAAGCAAGGGGAGCCCCAATGAAATGTTCAGCAGGTATGATTAGCATATTAGTTCCCACTTCAGCCAACTTGTCAATAAATAAAAGATCACAAGTTTTGGTATAAATATGACATTCTATGGGTAGTTTAGTTTGCTTTCGAATTCCACTAATTATTTGATGCCCACCCATAAGTTGCATATTTTTTAAATCATGCATGTCGGCTGCATCTGAGTGAATGTAATCTGCTCCAGCCGCTGTGACTTGCTTTACTAAATCTGCAATATTTCCATAGTCGACATGTGCTAATCCAGCAGCTATTTTGATTTTTCTCATTGATATTTTATTCTTCGATACTTTGACTCATTATACTTAATATTTTCTCACTATTTTTTGGATCTAACTTTTTCAATAAAGGATGAGAAAGAATTTCTACTTTTTCATTTGAAGTAATTGCAGCACGAGATTTTGATCTAATTAAATCAGTAGTTTTTAATAACCCAATTACTTCACTAGTTAGTGCCTTTGGAGTTTTTTCTATTCCTAAATACGAAGCAATATTTCTGAATTTTTCTGCAGCAATTTTTTCCTTGTATCCTAGGAATGCAGGGTAAACAATAGCTAGAGTTTCACCATGAGCTATTCTCTGACATATTCCACCTATTATTTCACCTAGTGGATGAGGTAAATCTGCACCACCATTTGATAAGCATATACCAGCAGCTGTGTCCGCCCAAGCTAATTTTGTTCTAAATTCAATAGAGTTAGGTTTTTGAATTACTTTTGGTAAATATTCAAAAACTAGTCTAATTGTTTCAAGAGAAAGATATTCTGTTAAAGGAGATGTTCTTTGTCCTAGGTAGCTTTCAAAGGCGTGAGTAAAAGCATCAAAACCTGTTGCAGCTGTTACCCTTGAAGGAACAGAAAGCATCAATTTGGGATCTATTATTGCAACTTTAGGAAAGAGATCTCTATGAAAAAGTGTAATTTTTTCTCTGTTTTTAGTATCACTTACAACGGCTGCTTGAGTACACTGTGAGCCGGTGCCTGAGGTTGTCGAAACTGCAATAAATGGTAGACTTGAATTTTTTGAGGCAATATATTCAAATGGATGATTATAGTTTGAAAAAGCATTATTCCAATTGACTATCCCATTTGATTCATATAATAATGCAATTAATTTTGCAGAATCCATCACTGATCCACCACCTACGCCTAAAACAAAGTCTACTTTATTTTCACTTGCAATTTTAACCCCCCTATTGATACCTTCTAAAGTTGGATTAGGGACAATCTCATCAAAAAAACTTACAGAAACACCTGTGGAATCAAGTAGAGTTTCAATTTGTTTGTAAATAGCCTTTAAACTTCCATCTTTTGGTCGAGATACTAATAAACATTTTTTACCATAAAGAGGTGCAATTTCCTTTAAATTTTTAATACTTCCACTACCAAAAATAAGTTTAGTGGGGGTGAAAAAATTAAATGATGAAGTATCCATGTTTCTTATTTTATGCTATCATCTCAAACTTTGCAGTAAAATGACGTAAACTAATAATAGGACCTTCATAGGTAAGTTTTAATCCCTTCATTTTATCTCTCCTTTTAAAAACATCTTCAAGAGCATTAATTACAACATCCATATGTCTATTTGTGTAAACTCTTCTTGAAACTGTGAGACGTACTAGTTCTAAATCAGGGAAAATTATCTTTCCAGTTTCTTTATCTTTTTTTGAAAAAGCACAGGAACCTAGCTCAACACCCCTAACACCAGCTGTCTTATACAATTCTATTACTAGAGCTTGACCAGGAAATTCTTTTTGAGGAATATGGGGATAAAATTTTTGTGCATCAATATATACCCCATGTCCACCCGTAGGAAGAATAATAGGGATTCCTCGTTTAAATAATTCTTCCCCAAGATATTGAACTTGTTCTATTCTATATTTAAGATATTCTTCATCAATTCCTTCTTGCAGTCCAATTGCTAGTGCTTCTAGATCTCTTCCACTCATACCTCCATAAGTAACAAAACCTTCGTTGATAATTGCCAATTGATTAATCATTGGAAATAATTCTTCGTGTCTTGTACAAATGAATCCACCTATGTTTACTAATCCATCTTTTTTAGAACTCATTACGCATCCATCTGCATAAGAGAATAATTCTTTGGCAATTTCTTTAACCGATTTATTTTCATACCCTTTTTCTCTTTTTTTTATGAAGTAACAATTTTCTGCAAATCTTGCAGCATCTATCATTAAAGGAATGTTATTTGCTTTAGCTATTGATGAAACGCTCCTGATATTTTCCATCGAAACGGGTTGTCCTCCATTTCCATTTGATGTAACTGTAATTATAATGAGTGGAATATTTTGACTTCCCTTTTCTGAAATAAATTTTTCAAGTTTTTCCAAATCCATATTTCCCTTAAATGGATAAGGATTTGAATTAGCCGTTCTGCCTTCTTCAATTATGAGATCTACAGGTATTGAACCTGCAATTTCTGAGTGACCTTTAAAACTGTCAAAATGTAAATTACCCAGTATATACCCTCCTTTGGAAGCGTAAAGTTGGGACATTATGAAGTCTGCAGCTCTACCTTGATGTGTAGGTTGAACGTATGGGAAACCCATTATGTCTTGGACTGAATCTCTGAGATGATAAAAACTTGAACTTCCTGCATATGACTCGTCACCTGTCATTATCCCCCCCCATTGCTTACTACTCATCGCCGAAGTACCACTGTCTGTCAACATGTCTATAAATACATTCTCTGCAGGTATTTTAAAAATATTGAAATCTGCTGCTTTAACTAGTTTCTCTCTTTCTTCTCTTGTGGTTTTTCTTATGGGCTCCACCATTTTTATTCGAAAAGGTTCTGCGTCATCAAGAAAGTTCATATGATATTAATATTAATTACACATTTATTGGTAACTAAAATTACATTTTTCTCGCTTTTTGATAGCTTTTTTTAATTAATTTTAGATTTTTCGCAGATGAAAAGACGTAATTTTTTAAATCAAATTGGACTTTTAGGTGGGATATCACTTGCAGGGCTTTCAATCGAAGCATGCAATTCATTTTCAAAATATAAAATGGGTCTTCAGCTTTTTAGTGTTCGTGATGCTATGGAAAAAGATCCAATTGAAACCCTTAAAAAATTAAAGTTAATGGGATATGAAGATTTTGAAACTTATGGTTTCGATCCAAATACTAATAAAATTTACGGTTTAAATGTTTCTGATTTCAGTCAAATTTTAAAGGATTTAGGTCTTTCAACCACTAGTGGTCATTTCGGATTTACTGATTATTTTAATTCTAATGAAGATAAACTTAAGTGGTTTGTTGATAGTTGCATAGAGGCATCTAAAAAACTTAAAGCATCCTATATAACCTGGCCATGGGTACATCCCGATCAGCGTAATTCAGAAAGTTTCAAAATTTTAGCAAACAAGCTCAATCAGATTGGAGAACAAGTAAATTCTGCCGGTTTAAAATTTGCGTATCATAATCATGGGTATGAATTCGAAGATTGGAACGGTACAACAGGTCATGAAATTTTAATTAGAGTAACAGATCCTGATTTTGTCAAACTCCAGATGGATATGTATTGGGTTGTACATTCAGGGAAAACTCCAAAAGAGCTGGTTGACCAACACCCAGGACGTTATACGATGTGGCATATAAAAGATATGGATAAAATTACAAGGGATTATAGTGAATTGGGTAATGGATCAATTGACTATGCTAAAATTCTTCCTGATTCTGAAAAAAGCGGATTAGAATATTATTACATAGAGCAAGGGGGCAATTTTAAATATAATTCAATGAAAAGTGCAGCAACATCAGCAAAATTCTTTAAGAAAAATCTTCAAAACCTAATCTAATTTTTTTTCATTTTATTTCAAAAGCTCCTTTTAAATAAGTTCTTGCTTTTCCACCGATCAATACTCGATCTCCCCTGTTATGACATAATAATTCCCCACCTCGCTGAGATAGTTGTTTAGCTTGCATTTCCTCTTTGTTTAATTTTTTTGCCCAGTAAGGTATCAAAGAGCAATGTGCAGAACCAGTAACAGGATCTTCAAGTAAAGTAGCTCTTGGAGTGAAAAAACGAGAAACAAAATCAACATTTTCTCCTGGTGCTGTTATTATAACTCCACCAGTACCTAGGTTTAAAGTATCAAAAATATTTCTTTCAATTTGAATATTTTTTACATCTTCCAAGTTCTTATAAACTAAAACAAAATCCCTTGATTTAAAAACCTCCTGTGGTTTTTTACTTAAAGATTTTTCTAAATTCGATGGAAGTTCAGCTTTTACTGGCATTCGAGAAGGAAAATTCAAAAAATAATAATCTTTTTCAATATTAACACTAACTTTTCCACTAAGAGTCATAAAAATTAGGTTTGACTTAGGATTTTGTAAATGTTTTTTTATAACATGAGCAGTTGCAAGAGTAGCATGTCCACAAAGGTCCATCTCTAGGTCAGGAGTAAACCATCTTAAATGAATTGTGTCTTTATCTTGGACGAAGAAAGCAGTCTCAGGCACTGCATTTTCTTTTGCTATATTTAAAAGTATTTCGTCTTCTAACCATTTATCTAAAGGAACCACACAAGCCGGATTTCCTTTAAAAATTGAAGTCGTGAATGCATCAACTTGATAAACAGAATAGGTCATTGTTAAATATAATTACTTTTTGAATCTTATTGGAAAGAACTCAATCAAATCCTTGTATACCTTGAACCGTCGTGTATTTTAAAGTAAACTTCTTTTCTGGATTAATAATTTTATAAGCAGCTTGAACAGCAAGTGTTGCCTCATGAAAACCACACAATATCAGCTTCAATTTTCCCGGGTAAGTGTTGATATCTCCAATAGCAAATATTCCTGGGATATTGGTCTGGTAGTCAATCGTATTATCAACTTTAATTGCATTTTTCTCAATTTCTAAATCCCAATCAACAATAGGTCCTAATTTTGGAGACAAACCAAATAGTGGTAACCAGAAATCAACTTTAACAATCTTATTATTTCCATTTTTTTGTTCTATTTCAATTTCTGACAAAACTTTTTTTCCTTTAAGGCCTACCACCTCTGCATTAGTATACAATTCTAATTTACCTTCATTTTTAAATTTATATATTTTCTCCACGGAATCCTTATGAGCTCTAAATGATTCACTTCTATGAACTAATCCGACTGATGTATTACTTTGATTTGCAAAAAATATGGCCCAATCTAATGCTGAATCTCCTCCACCCGAAATAAATACTTTTTTCCCCATAAATAAATCAGGTTCTTTGACAATAAATTCAACCCCTTTTCTCTCAAATTGAGTTAAATTTTGAATTATTGGTTTTCTTGGTTCAAAGCTCCCTAAACCACCTGCTATCATTACAACAGGAGCTATATGTTCTGTCCCTTCTCTAGTTGTGACTATAAAACATCCATCTTTTTGCTTTTTTATTTTTTCAGCCCTTTCACCAAGAGTAAAACCTGGTTTAAAGGGTTTGGCTTGCTCCATTAAATTGTCAACAAGCTCACCGGCCAAAACAGTCGGGTAGCCAGGGATATCATAGATTGGTTTTTTTGGATAGATCTCTGAAAGTTGTCCTCCAGGATTTGCGATTACATCAATTAAATGGCACCTGAGCTTCATTAGGCCAGCTTCAAAAACCGCAAAAAGGCCAACTGGACCGGCACCAATAATAATAATGTCTGTTCTAATCATAGCTTTTACCAAATTTCAAATTTCGTTACTATTTATTGAAATAACTAATCTTAAATTCTATAGACCGCTTATGTAACTCCCTAGCGTGTCTTTGAACTGAAAACCTTCAAGAGTTCTGTATTTATTTAAACGCTTGTTGGCTTCAAGTCCCCAAAGAAGAAATTCCATCATAAAATAGATATCATCTTTTTCGCATTTAGGGTGATGTTTTTTTATAATATTTTGGATATCTGGAATCATTTCTAAGGTGTCTCTATATGCACTCTCACTGAGAGTGTCCTCTAGAAAGATTTCATTATCACTTAAAAACCATCCTAAAAGTTTATCATATGGACTTTTTTGATCTTCCTTTTCAAGTTTTTTAATTTCGGGGAAATAAGAAGGGAAAAGAGTTTTGCAAGCCTCAGAAATTAAATGATAGGAAATTTGTTCCGCGCCTTCCTGCTCACCTTCATATACTAATTCGACTTTTCCATTAATGGATGGAATAATTCCTAAAAAATCTGCCATACGAATACATGCATTTTTTTCTCCATTAATTAAAATTCTTCGCTCCGCAGTACTTATTAGATTTTCAAATGCTGTAATACTCATCCTTGTACTAACTCCACTTTTAGAATCAACATAATCACTTTTACGTGCTTCAAAACTTATCTGTTCAAGAATGTCTCTTGCCAACTCGGGAACATGAATTTTTGTTTTGTTGGTGTTTTTAATGTTTGCTTCTTGTTTTGTAATTGCTTTAGCAATTTCGATCGAGTGTGGATAATGCGTTAAAATTTGTGAACCAATTCTATCCTTAAGTGGTGTTACAATGCTACCCCTGTTAGTGTAGTCTTCTGGATTGGCAGTAAATATGATTTGTGTTTCAATGGGAAGCCTCAATTTAAATCCACGAATTTGAATCTCTTTTTCTTGTAAAATTGAAAAAAGAGCTACTTGAATTCTTGCTTGTAAATCGGGTAATTCATTTAAAACAAATATACATCTATGGGCTCGAGGTATCATACCAAAATGTATAACACGCTCGTCAGCATAAGAGAGTCTTAAGTTAGCTGCCTTAATTGGGTCTACATCTCCAATTAAATCAGCAACAGTAACATCTGGTGTAGCAAGTTTTTCAAAAAAGCGATCATGACGATGTAGCCATTTAATTGGAGTTTGCTCCCCTTTTTTAGAGATTAATTCTTTAGCCTCCTGACTAATTGGTGAAAGTGGACAATCATTTATTTCAGAACCATCTACTATAGGGATCCACTCGTTTAATAATTCGGTCATTTGACGAGCTATTCGAGTTTTAGCTTGTCCCCTTAATCCAAGGAGATTTATATTGTGTCCAGATAATAAAGCTCTCTCGATATCAGGAATTACTGTATTTTCGTACCCAATTAATCCGTCAAATGTACTTACACCGTTACTTAGGCGTTGTCTCAAATTACCAGCTAATTCTTGCTGTATGCTTTCTGATTTATAATTAGTTTTTCTTAATTCTCCTAGTGTTGCAATTTTTGGTGAATCCATATTTGTAGTTCTTATTCTAGTTTTTTTCTTCTGTTTTTATTGTAATCTTCGAAAATCATTTGTCCTAAACCTTTCAAACCAGTAAAGAAAGCTTTTCCTTTATTAATTTCTGTGAATGTGCGAACGAATTGTTGAAGGTAAGGGTCTTGTGCTATCATGAAAGTTGTTATAGGAATTTGTAATTTTTTTGCTTGCCTTGCCATGTTGTAGCATTTTTCTACAATACTTTCATCTAGTCCAACACTATTTTTATAGTAATTTCCATCAGGCATTTTTAAACAACTCGGTTTGCCATCAGTTATCATAAAAATTTGCTTATTAGTATTTTTCTTTCTTCTAAGTAAGTCCAGAGCCAGCTCTAGTCCAGCAACAGTATTAGTATGATACGGACCGACTTTCAAATATGGTAATTCTTTTAAAGAAATTGGCCATGCATCATTACCGAATACGAGTATATCAAGTGTATCTTTAGGATATTGGGTTGTTATCATTTCAGCTAGAGCCATAGCTACTTTCTTAGCGGGTGTAATACGATCCTCTCCATAGAGTATCATACTATGACTTATATCTATCATCAATATTGTACTCATCTGAGTTTTAAAGAAATTATCTTCAACTACAAGATCGTCATGTTGAATCGAAAAGTCATTACTTATTGACCTAATCTGAGCATTTTTTATACTTTGGGTTATATCGATTTTTTCTAGTGGGTCTCCGAATTGGTAAGCCTTGTATTCGCCTGTATTGTCTTCTCCTTGACCTATTTTTTGTGTTTTGTGATTTCCTTTTTTAGATTTTTTTAATTTTCCAAAAATCTGTTTAAGGGCGTGTTCTCTTAGAAGCTTTTCGGTTTTTGGGGTCAACGACAATCCCTCTCCATTACCACCTTTTTGATTATTTTGTTTTATATATGATTTTTTGAGCAAGTCCTCTATGAAATCATCAATTGTATAGTCTTCATCTGTAAGCTTATATTCCTTATCAAGTTCTCTGAGCCATTCTATAGCTTCGTCAAAGTCACCAGAAGTGTGAGTAATGAGTTCCTTAAAGATTTCGAATAAATGCTCAAAGGGGGTCTGAACTTTTTTTTGATGTTTAGTAAAACTTAACCCAGTACCTATAGATTGTAATTTCATAGCCGCCAAAAATACAATTTTTTTGATCTAGAAATTTAAATTCCAATCTAATTTCCAAAACTGTTATCAAACAATTAAGTAATTAATAAATTAAACCAATAAAATTTTTGAAATGTGAAAATTAGACAAGCATAATTTCAAATTTCTAATAGAAAACTAAAATTGGTCATTTTAACAAATTCCCTTATATTTGGAACAAATTAATGATGCAAACCAAGGAGACTTAAAGTCCCCTTTTTTTTTATATGAGTTTACGTTTAAAAGTAGAGAACTTGTTGTCAGAAATATTAGACGAAAACCCGTCACTTTTCTTAATTGAACTTAAAGTAGGGATTGACAATACTATAAGCATTATCCTTGATGGTGATAAAGGAGTTACTTTAAATGATTGTATCAAAATAAGTAGGTTTATTGAGCATCATTTAGATAGAGATGATGAAGATTTCTCTCTCGAAGTTACATCCTCAGGGGTTGGTAATCCTTTAAAAAATAGCAGGCAATTTTTGAAGAACATTGGAAGAAAACTTAAAGTCGAATTATTAAACGGTTCTTCATTACAGGGTTTATTAGATGCAGCTGATGATTTAGGATTTACTTTAAAATGGAAACAAAGAGAACCCAAACCTGTTGGTAAGGGTAAGATAACAGTAGAAAAAATAGAGAAACTATCATATGATGAAGTTATTAAAACAATTGTATTAGTATAAAGTAATATTTAAAATGGAAAATTTTGCCTTAATTGATTCTTTTTCAGAATTTAAAGATGACAAACTAATTGACAGAGTAACATTAATGGTTATTTTGGAAGATGTATTTAAGAATACTCTAAAACGTAAATTTGGATCTGATGAAAATTTCGATATTATCATTAACCCAGATAAAGGAGATTTGGAAATCTGGAGAAACAGGGTTGTAGTAGAAAACGGCAAAGTTGAAGATCCAAATCAAGAAATTGAACTCAGTGAAGCACAGAAAATTGAACCTGACTTCGAAGTTGGAGAAGATGTGTCTGAAGAGGTAAAGCTAATTGACTTAGGAAGAAGATCAATTCAATATTTGAGACAAAATCTTGTCGCCAAAATTTTTGAACATGATAGCACAAACATTTTTAAACAATTTAAGGATAGGGAAGGTGATTTATTTACTGCAGAAGTTCATCATATTAGAAATAGAGAAATTATCCTTTTAGACGACGACGGAAATGAAATAATACTTCCAAAAGATCGTCAGATTCCAAGTGATTTTTTTCGAAAAGGAGATAATGTAAGAGGTATCATTGAGAGTGTTGAACTTAGGGGTAACAAACCTAGAATTATACTTTCAAGAACTTCACCAGTTTTTTTAGAAAAACTTTTTGAACAAGAAATCCCTGAAGTTTTTGATGGACTTATCACAATAAAAAAAGCTGTTAGAATTCCTGGAGAGAAAGCAAAAGTTGCTGTAGATTCATATGATGATAGAATAGATCCAGTCGGTGCTTGTGTCGGAATGAAAGGGTCACGTATACATGGTATTGTAAGAGAGTTAGGAAATGAAAATATTGATGTCGTTAATTATACAAATAATCTTCAGCTCTTTATTTCTAGGGCTCTAAGTCCTGCTAAAATTAGTTCACTTAAAATTGATGAAGAAAATAAACAAGTTGAAGTTTTTTTAAATCCAGAGGAAGTATCAAAAGCAATTGGTAAAGGTGGTTCTAACATTCGTCTTGCTGGTAAATTAACAGGTTATGAAATCGATGTTTTCCGTGAAGGTGTTGAAGAAGATATTGAGCTTAAGGAATTTAGTGATGAGATAGAAGAATGGGTTATCGAAGAATTTAAAAAAGTAGGATTAGACACAGCGAAAAGTATTTTAGAACTAGAAAAAATAGATTTAATAAAAAGAACTGATTTAGAAGATGAAACAGTCGAAGAGGTTTTGCGTATACTTAGAGAAGAATTTGAAGAGTAGACAGCATAAATTTTTATTATTTTTATAGATTTTAATTGACAAATGGAAGATAATCCAAGTATTAGATTAAATAAAGTTTTAAGAGAGTTAAACATATCTCTTGACCGCGCTGTGGAGTTTTTGAACTATAAGGGAATAGAAATTGATGCTCGCCCAACTACAAAAATCAATACAAAAGTCTACAAACTTTTATCTAATGAGTTTGAAACAGATAAATCTAAAAAAGTTGAATCCCATGAGGTTAGTGAGGAGAAAAGAAAAGAAAAGGAATCACTAAGGATAATTCAAGAGAAAAAAGAACAAGATCGTTTAGACAGAATTGCGAAACGCGAGGAACTTAAAACTAATAGAGTTGCTCTTGAAAAGCCAAAAACGTTAGGCAAAATTAATTTGGATGAATTAAGCAAAACAGACTTAAAAGGAACCAACGATCGTTCCTCTGATTTTTCTAATGAAAAGACTGAAAAAACAAAAACAGTTTCTCAAATTAATAAAGATGTTTATGTCAAATCCGAAGAAAATAAACCTATTGAAGATAAAACTGAGGATGAAGAAAAAGAAACCTTACAAACAAATTATCAAAAAATTTCTGGGCCAAAGGCAACTGGACAAAAAATAAATTTAGAAGAAGTTACAGAAAAGGAAAAAACTGTTGAAGACGCAAGAAAAAGAAAGCGAAAAAGAATAAATAAAGACGTAAAGAATTTAAAAGTTAGTGAAACATCTACAAGGAAGACTAATCGCCCCACCCCTCCAAAAAAGGAGGAGCCATCAGAAGAGGAAGTCCAAAAACAAATTCGTGAGACTCTAGAAAAACTACAGGGAAAATCATCTAAGTCTAAGGGAGCTAAGTATCGAAGAGATAAGAGGACTCAGCATAAACAAAAATCGGAAGAGGAGTTGGCTCAAATGGAAGCTGAGAGTAACGTTTTAAAAGTAACTGAGTTCATTACTGTAGGCGAAATAGCAACTATGATGAATGTTTCTTCCACTGATATCATTTCCACATGTATGACATTAGGTATAATGGTAACGATGAATCAGAGACTTGATGCCGAGACCCTAAGTATAGTGGCTGAGGAATTTGGTTATGAAGTAAGTTTTGAAAAAACCGAACTTGAAGAAAATATAGATGTAGAAGAGGACATAAACGAAAACATGGTCTCACGCGCTCCTATTGTTACTGTTATGGGCCATGTAGACCACGGGAAAACTTCCCTTTTAGATTTTATTCGGAAAGAAAATGTAATTGCTGGAGAGTCAGGTGGTATAACTCAGCACATAGGAGCATATAGCGTAACCCTAGAAAATGATGAAAAAATCACTTTCCTTGATACACCAGGACATGAGGCGTTTACGGCTATGCGTGCAAGAGGTGCACAAGTAACTGACATTGCAATTATAGTTGTAGCTGCAGATGATAATATTATGCCTCAAACTAAAGAAGCAATTAGCCATGCACAAGCAGCAAATGTGCCTATTGTTTTTGCCATCAATAAAATTGACAAACAAGATGCTAATCCAGATAAAATTAAGGAAGCTCTAGCAGGAATGAATCTGATGGTTGAGGATTGGGGAGGAAAAATACAATCCCAAGACATATCAGCCATTAATGGAACTGGGATCAATGAGCTTTTGGAAAAAGTTCTTTTGGAAGCAGAGTTATTGGAATTAAAGGCAAATCCTAGTAGAAAAGCTAAGGGAACGGTTGTCGAAGCCTTTTTGGATAAAGGTAGAGGCTATGTTTCCACCATTTTGGTTCAAAATGGGACTTTATGCATGGGGGATTACATTCTAGCAGGAAAACAAAGTGGAAAAGTTAAAGCTATTTTTAACGAAAGAGGAGTTAATTTAGATAAAGTTCCACCAGCTACCCCAGTTTCAATATTAGGATTAGATGGGGCACCCCAAGCTGGTGACACGTTCTTAGTTTTAAATGATGAGAGAGAGGCTAAGCAAATTGCAGCTAAAAGAACCCAATTGCTTCGTGAACAAAATGTTCGGACCCAAAAACATATCACTCTTGATGAAATCGGTAGACGAATTGCCCTAGGTGAATTTAAAGAACTCAACATTATACTTAAAGGAGATGTTGATGGATCTGTTGAGGCACTGACTGACTCACTACAAAAACTTTCTACAGGTGAAATAGAGGTAAACATTATTCATAAAGGAGTTGGTGCTATAACTGAATCCGATGTACTTTTAGCGTCAGCATCTGATGCAATTGTAATTGGTTTTAATGTTCGTCCAATGGGTAATGCTAGATCTGTCGCAGAAAAAGAAGAAATTGACATCCGCTCTTACTCAATTATATATGACGCTATTAATGATGTTAAAGATGCAATGGAAGGAATGCTATCTCCAGAAATAAAAGAAGAAGTTACAGGGACAGTTGAAATTAGGGAAACTTATAAAATATCAAAAGTAGGAACAATTGCTGGCTGCATGGTTACTAGTGGAAAGATTTTTAAGAATTCAGGCATCAGAATTATACGGGAAGGTGTAGTAATTTACTCAGGGGATTTGATTTCTCTTAAAAGATTCAAAGATGATGTTAAAGAAGTTGCAAAAGGTTATGATTGTGGTTTACAGATAAAGAATTATAATGATGTCAAAATAGGAGACGTTTTGGAATGTTACCAACAGATTGCAATAAAAAAATCTCTTTAGTTGTTAGTTTTTTTCAGCAAAAAGGCTGCAGGGAAAACCTTTTTTAGGGTATCTAAAGTTTTTAAACTTACTAACTTATCCTTGAAATAACCTGCCTGTACTTTATAATTTGGAGTTTCAAAACTTAAATCAACGGGTAAGTGAGGAAATTCAGACTTACATTTTTCTAAAATTTCATTCCCAGATTTTAGGTTTCCGTAATATAATTGAAGAGTAAAATAGGTTTTTTCGTAGCGCTCTTTGTCCAATTCAATTTTTATTTTCACTAGGCTATCAATTTTATCATTTTGTTTAATGTTAATTTTTTCATCTTGAGAAAAAACAGAATAATTAAAACCAAAAAAAACCAGTAAAAACAATGTATTTGAAAGATTATTTTTCATGGAACAAAAAAACAAAATTTTCTAATTACTCTTTGTAAATTTAACAAACTATATTCTTTATTTAGAATCAATATAAATTACGAAATTCTACAATCCTAAGCTATATAAAAAGAGGTCTATGACTTATTTTTGTTATGGATTTTAGATATATGTTTTGGGGAATAATTTATACTCGAATTATAGAGAAGTTTTTTTAGGATTTATTAAACCTCTATTTTTCTTTTTCGTTTTTCTTGCTACCTCCTATAATTTTATTATTTCAGCTCAGGAACTAACCTCTGTAGACAATACTGCAGCAGTTCAAGCTGGAAAGAAATTATTTAATGCGAATTGTGCTGCCTGTCATAAGTTGAATAAACGTGCGGTGGGTCCAGCACTCAAAGGTGTTTCAGAAAAATATGATAGAGAATGGCTATATAGCTGGATAAAAAATAGTACCGCAATGGTAAAATCTGGTGATCCACAAGCTGTTGCAATCTATGAAGAATATAATGGGTCTGTAATGACTTCATTCCCCCAGCTATCAAACTCCGATATTGATAACATTTTAGCTTACACCGATTATATTCCTCCGGCACCAGTTGCTATTACAAGTAACTCAGCGGCATCAGTACCTGTCAGCTCATCATCAAATATAAATAATACTGTAATTCTTATTGCTCTAGCATTGGTATTCACCATTCTTGTAGTAATGCTGTTTTTAGTCCAAAGAACACTGATGCGAATTGCAAAACTTAGTGGTGTAGATATAAAGCCAGAGGTAAAACCCAAAAGGACTCCAATTTGGATGGCATTTGTTCAAAATCAATTTGTCGTTTTAACCGGGGTTATATTTTTACTCTTAAGCAGTGCATATTTTGTGTACGGATACTTCATGCAAGTTGGGGTTGATCAAGGATATATGCCGATCCAACCAATACATTACTCGCACAAAATTCACGCCGGTGCAAATCAAATCGAATGCAAATATTGTCATTCTTCTGCAAGAGTTTCAAAACATTCGGGAATACCCTCATTAAATGTATGCATGAACTGTCACCAAAATATTGCCGAGTATAATGGAGAAGAAGACTTAGAAAATGGATATACTAAAGATTTTTATACAAAAGAGATAAAAAAGCTCTATGCTGCTGTGGGATGGGATGAAGAAAATCAAAAGTATACAGGTGAATCCCAACCAGTTAAGTGGGTCCGTATTCACAACCTTCCTGACTTTGTATATTTTAATCACGCCCAACACGTTCAGGTTGGAGAAATAGAATGTCAGAAATGTCATGGGCCGGTAGAAGAAATGGAAATCATGTATCAACATTCACCACTAACTATGGGTTGGTGTATAAATTGTCACAGAGAAACAAATCTAAAAGTTGAAAGCAATGAATACTATGCTAAAATCCATGAGGCGCTTTCTAAAAAATATGGAGTAGAAAAATTAACTGTAGCTCAAATGGGAGGGCTTGAATGTGGAAAATGTCACTACTAAATGTAAGTAATGAAAGTCTATGGCATCAAATAAAACATATTGGAAAAGCATGGATCAACTAAATCCTTCAGATAAGGATTTAGATAAACTTGGGCAAAATGAATTTGTTTCAAAACTTCCTGAAGATTTTTCAGTTGATGAAAAAACGCTTGATAAAAGTACTACATCTCGAAGAGATTTTTTAAAATATGCTGGATTCAGCACAGCTGCAGCAACTATTGCTGCTTGTGAAGGGCCTATAATAAAATCAGTACCATATGTTTTTCAGCCCGAACAAATACGTCCAGGAATAGCTAATTATTATGCAACAACAATAGCTGATGGTTATGATTTTGCAAGTATATTAATTAAAACAAGGGAGGGGAGGCCAATTAAAGTTGAGAGCAATATAGATTCACCGGTTCTTGGCTCTGCCAATGCAAGAGTTCATGCATCAGTTCTATCACTTTACGATTCTTTAAGACTTAAAGGTCCCTTACTTGAAGGTAGGGACATCACATGGGACAACTTTTATCGAGAAATAACAGCTGCACTTAATGACTTATCATCATTGAATAAGAAAGTCATCATGATGACCCCTACATTAGCTAGCCCAACTACGAAGAAAATTATTGATGATTTTGTAAAAGTTTTTCCCAATATTACTCATGTTATTTACGATTCAATATCTTCTGACTCTGCATTAAATGCTTTCGAAAAATATTATGGGATTCGTGCTTTAGCTGATTACGACTTTTCAAAGGCAGATACTATTGTTGGAATTGATTCAGATTTTTTAGGAGATTGGCAAGGTGGTGGATATGAAAAGGACTATGCTGAAGCTAAAAGACCCAAAAAGCGAAATAATAAGGCAGAAATGTCGTGGCACATGCAGTTTGAATCTAATATGTCGCTTACTGGAGTTAATGCTGATCATCGTGTTCCTTCTACCCCAGCAGAACAAAAAAAAGTATTAGCATATTTGCATGATATAGTTAGAGGGGCTTCTCCTTCTATAAGCTTACCTGCTCAGCTTGAAAAGCAAGTAAAGAAAGCTGCAAATCGACTGCTTAATTCCGGTACTAATGCAGTTGTTGTTTCTGGTATTGATGATGAAGTTGCACAAAGTGCTGTTTTGGAAATAAACAGCTTATTAAAAAGTAAAGCATTCCAGCCTGAGCAGCCAAAACTTATTCGTCAAGGTAACTCCTCGAAGGTTAATTCAGCAATAGATGATATTTTAAATGGGAATACCAGTGGCTTAATTACATTTGGTTTGAATCCTGTATTTACAACTTTTAAGGGAGCTGAATTAAATGAAGCAATTAAAAATCTTGAATTTTCGCTAGCGTTTACATCAAAAACTAATGAGACATCAAATGTCTCAAAATTTGTTGCTGCTACTTCACATTATCTTGAATCCTGGGGTGATTTTGAACTAAAGGCAGGGTATTTTACTTTGTCTCAACCTACAATAAGGCCTCTATTCAATACTCAGCAATTTCAAGATATATTATTAAAATTATCAGGTAAAACTTTTAAATATTACGATGCCATAAAAGAACATTGGAATTCAGATATTTTAAATGGCAGCTCCTGGAGTAAAGCTTTGCATGATGGCTATGCCATATCCAAAAAATCTATTCAAACAAGAAGGCCAAATTTTGCTAAAATCGATTTAACTTCTTTAAGAAATTCATCAGAAGAAAAGATGAGTTTAATCTTCTACAGTAAAATAGGTATGGGTGACGGACAACAAGCAAACAATCCCTGGTTGCAAGAATTTCCTGATCCCATTACAAGAGTCAGCTGGGATAATTATCTTACCATTTCTAAATATGATGCTGATTTAATTGGCCTCAAAAATATAAATACCTCTAACGGAGCATTGAACGGTAGTTATGCGAATGTAAAATTAGATGATAAAAGCCTGAAAGTGCCTGTAATTATCCAACCAGGTCAAGCGAAAGGCACTGTTGGTTTGTCGTTTGGATATGGAAAGCGAATAGGTCTAAAAGACGAAATGCAGACTGGAGTAAATGCCTATAATTTGTATAAAAATTTTAATAATGTCCAGAGTGTAGAAATAACCAAAGCTGACGGAGAGCATGAGTTCGCGTGTGTCCAATTACATAATACTTTAATGGGTCGAGGTGACATTGTTAAAGAGACAACGCTTGAAGTATTTAACACAAAAGATAAAAAATATTGGAACCCAATGCCCCAAGTTTCGAAAAATCATATAGAATTTGATGTTACTTCTAAAGAAGTAGATATGTGGCAAGAATTTGACCGTTCTATAGGACATCATTTTAATCTTTCCATAGACTTAAATTCTTGTACTGGGTGTGGTGCGTGTGTTATTGCATGTCATTCAGAAAATAACGTTCCTGTAGTAGGAAAGCGTGAAGTTAGAAGATCCCGAGATATGCATTGGTTAAGAATAGACCGCTATTATTCTTCAGTGTCAACATTTAAAGAGGATAATGAAATTAAAGAATCAATTTCTGGGGTTGGAGATTCTTTAACAACGTTTGGTAAAATGGAGCAAGCTGCTGAAAATCCTCAAGTGGTATTCCAACCTGTCATGTGCCAGCATTGTAACCACGCACCATGTGAAACTGTGTGCCCTGTAGCTGCTTCATCTCACGGAAGGCAAGGACAAAACCACATGGCTTATAATAGATGTGTAGGAACAAGATACTGTGCAAACAATTGTCCCTACAAAGTCCGTAGATTCAATTGGTTTCTCTACAATAAAAATGATGAGTTTGATTATCATATGAACGATGACCTTGGCCGAATGGTTCTCAATCCTGATGTAGTTGTTCGCTCAAGAGGAGTTATGGAAAAATGCTCCTTGTGTATTCAAATGACACAAAAGACAATTCTAGATGCAAAACTTAAGGGTGAACAAATCGAAGACGGTGCTTTCCAAACTGCTTGTTCCAATGCATGCACCACAGGTGCTATGGTATTTGGAGATGTCAATGATAAAAACAGTAAAGTTTCAGCACTTCGGGAAGATGACCGCATGTATCATTTATTGGAACATGTTGGAACGAAACCAAATGTTATGTACCAAGTTAAAGTCAGAAATTCGGATGAAGTTTAAATTAATATTCAGTTAAAAATGGCACTGCATTACGAAGCACCTATCAGAAAGCCACTAGTCACAGGAGATAAGTCTTATCACGATGTAACTGTCGATATTGCCGCACCTGTTGAAGGAGCAGCCAATATCCAATGGTGGACTGTTTTTGGTATAGCTTTAAGTGCATTTCTTTGGGGTTTAGGTTGTATAATTTACACTATATCTACAGGGATTGGTACTTGGGGGCTCAATAAAACAGTAGGCTGGGCTTGGGATATCACTAACTTCGTTTGGTGGGTAGGAATTGGTCATGCTGGGACTTTAATTTCTGCTGTTCTTCTGCTTTTTAGACAAAAATGGAGAATGGCAATAAATAGATCTGCTGAGGCAATGACAATTTTTTCAGTTATACAGGCTGGACTTTTTCCTATAATTCATATGGGTAGGCCTTGGCTAGCCTATTGGGTTTTACCTATTCCTAACGGTTTTGGTTCTTTATGGGTTAATTTTAACTCACCACTGCTTTGGGATGTATTCGCTATCTCAACTTACCTTACCGTTTCGTTAGTTTTCTGGTGGACAGGACTGTTACCAGATTTTGCTATGATAAGAGATCGTGCTGTACTTCCTTTCCAAAAGAAAATCTATAGTCTTTTGAGCTTTGGGTGGACAGGAAGAGCTAAAGACTGGCAAAGATTCGAAGAAGTATCTCTTGTACTAGCAGGTTTAGCTACACCTTTAGTTCTTTCAGTTCATACTATTGTATCTTTTGACTTTGCTACTTCTGTTATTCCAGGTTGGCACACAACGATTTTTCCACCTTATTTCGTTGCAGGAGCAATTTTTTCTGGATTTGCTATGGTGAACACTTTGCTAATAATTATGAGAAAAGTGTCACATTTGGAAAATTATATTACCGTTCAGCATATAGAATTGATGAATATTGTGATTATGATCACTGGATCAATAGTAGGAGTTGCATATATTACTGAACTTTTTATTGCTTGGTATTCAGGTGTAGAATATGAACAATACGCATTTTTGAATCGTGCAACAGGGCCCTATTGGTGGGCATATTGGTCAATGATGACTTGTAACGTATTTTCTCCTCAATTTATGTGGTTTAAGAAGTTGAGAACAAGTATTATGTTTTCATTTATCATATCTATTGTGGTTAACATTGGAATGTGGTTTGAGCGCTTTGTGATTATAGTAACCTCCCTACATAGAGATTATCTACCTTCGTCATGGACAATGTTTTCTCCGACATTTGTAGATATAGGGATATTTATAGGCACAATAGGATTTTTCTTTGTTTTATTTTTATTATATGCAAGAACTTTCCCCGTAATCGCCCAGGCCGAAGTCAAGACAATACTTAAGTCATCGGGTGAGAAATACAAAAAAATTAGAGATGCAAGATAATGAGTAGTAACAGATTTATACACGCACTTTATGACGATGATGATGCGCTTTTAAAAGCGGTAAAGAACATTCGTTCTGAAAATTATCACATCGACGAGGTATATACGCCTTTCCCTGTTCATGGACTAGATAAGGCATTAGGTCTTGAGGAAACTCGCATTTCAATTATGGCTTTTATATACGGCTGTTTAGGACTTATTATTGCGGTAGTAATGATGAATTTTATTATGATTCAAGATTGGCCACAAAATATTGGTGGTAAACCAAGTTTTTCTTACCTAGAAAATATGCCTGCTTTTGTCCCTATCATGTTTGAAATGACAGTATTTTTTGCTGCTCATCTTATGGTTATAACGTTTTATTTAAGGAGTAAACTTTGGCCTTTTAAAAAGGCAGAAAACCCCAATCCCTTAACCACTGACGACAAATTCTTAGTTGAAATTGAACTTAGTGATAATGAAAAAGGGCTTACCAGTCTTTTAAAAAAATCAGGGGCTATTGAAGTCTCAGTAATTGAAAAATCAGAATAGATGAGATACAAAATTATTTTTGCCATTATTTTTCTAGGAACATTACTAAAATCTTGTGCAGATTCCTCTCGTCCTAACTATCAATATTTTCCAAATATGTATGAATCTATTGGTTATGAGACCTACTCTGAGTCAGATGCATTTAATAACAATATTGAAGCTCAGATACCTGTCAAAGGTACAATTGCTAGAGGATGGGAACCTTATGATTATCCAGATTCAAACGAAGGATATGAAGCTGCAAAATTAAATTTAATCTCACCGTTAGAGGTGAATGATACTAATTTAAAAAACGGAAAGGAACTTTACGAGATTTATTGTGCAGTCTGTCATGGAAATAAAGGTGATGGCCAAGGAATTTTGATGAAAAGAGAAAAATTTTTAGGAATACCTAGTTATGCAGATAGAGAAATTACTCCAGGTAGCATTTATCATGTTTTAATGTATGGGAAAAATGCTATGGGGTCTCATGCAGGCCAAGTCAATTCAGAAGAGCGTTGGCAGATTGCTCAACATGTTATGGAACTAAGGAGTAAACTTGTTAAATAATATGGAAAAACAAATGATGTACATATTTCCAAATAAAATAAAAAAAATAGCAATCGCTTTTATGATTGTAGGTTTTTTTGGTTTGGCTTATGGATTTCTGAGTGCACCAAAAACCATAGAGGAATCTAAAGCTATGATTGAAGCGAACCATGGTGACCATCATGGTGCAGAACATGATGAAGACAATTTAAAATCACATGGAACTTCAACAATTAGTGAAGGTTCAGAAAATCATCACAACGATGAATTACATTCAAATTTAGACACAAACCTAAATAATACAGAAGCCCAAAGTGAAGGCCATGAAGATGCACATGACAAACATGTTTTTCATCAACTTGCAAATAAGCCTTGGGCGGCTTTTTATGTTTCTGCATTTTTCTTTTTTATGGTATCGTTAGGGGTGTTGGCATTTTATGCCATTCAACGCGCTTCTCAAGCAGGTTGGTCACCAGTACTTTTTAGAGTTATGGAAGGAATTACAGCCTACATGTTACCTGGTGGCATTATTGTTTTAGTTATTTTATTTTTATCATCACTTCATTTAAATCATCTTTTTATTTGGATGGACCCCGAGGTTGTTGCTCACGATAAATTAATAGCAGGCAAGACCGGGTATTTGAATACACCCTTCTTTTTAGCAAGAGCAATATTCTTTCTTGGGGGTTGGTCATTATATAGATTTTTTTCAAGAAAGTTTTCCTTAGCGCAAGACAAGGCTTCTGACATTTCAAATCATAAAAAAAACTTTAGAATTTCTGCAGCCTTTTTAGTATTCTATATAGTAACTGAATCAATTATGTCTTGGGACTGGATCATGTCAGTGGACCCCCATTGGTTCAGTACTCTTTTTGGTTGGTATGTCTTTGCAAGCATGTTCGTATCTGGAATCACAGCCATTGCACTGATAACTATTTACCTAAAATCTAATGGCTATTTGGAATTTGTTAATGATAGTCATATCCATGACTTAGGGAAATTTATGTTTGGAATAAGTATCTTCTGGACTTATCTATGGTTTTCACAGTTTATGTTAATTTGGTATTCAAATATACCTGAAGAGGTTACTTACTTTATTTCAAGAATTGAAGATTACAATTTACCCTTCTTTGGAATGCTAGTGATGAACTTTATTTTTCCTTTGTTAATACTAATGAACAGTGATTACAAGCGTATAAATTATTTTATTGTAATGGCAGGTATAGTAATAATACTTGGGCATTATATGGATGTTTTTAATATGATTATGCCATCTGCTGTCGGTGACAAGTGGTTTATTGGGGTTCCCGAGATAGGAGGTTTTTGCTTCTTTTTAGGACTATTTGTCTTTATAGTTTTTAAAGAATTAACAAAAGCTCCTCTTCTAACAACAGGAGATCCTTATGTTCAGGAAAGTAAAAATTTTCATTACTAATAATTTAAAATAGATGAATATAGTATTAGCATTTTCAATTCTTATCTTGATTGCAATAGCAATCTGGCAGGTGACTAAAATATTTGAACTTTCTCAAGGAAAGAAAATATACACTCAAATCGCTGATGACAATGATAATAATTGGAATGGTAAATTGATGTTTGCATTTTTAATTTTTATCTACGGGATTACTATTTTTTCTTTTGTTTCATATGGAGATGTCCTGCTACCTCAGGCAGCATCAGAACACGGTTCAGATTACGACAACCTAATGTGGGTTTCATTTGCGATTATCTTTTTTGTTCAAACAATTACACAAGCACTTTTGCATTACTTCTCTTACAAATACCGGGGTGAAAAAGGAAAAAAAGCATTATTTTATGCTGACAATGATAAGTTAGAGGCAATTTGGACAATAATCCCAGTAATTGTTTTAGCAGGATTGATTTTAGTTGGTCTCTATACTTGGACAGATATCATGACTGTCGAAGAAAATGAAGATGCCTTGACAGTAGAGCTTTACGCCCAACAATTCAATTGGAAAGCCCGGTATGCTGGAGACGATGGTGTTTTAGGAGATGCTAACGTAAGGTTTTTACAAGATTTTGACGGGAAAAATTTGGTTGGAATTGATGCAACTGATCCAAACGGATTTGACGACGTTGTGGTGCAAGAACTCCACCTACCTGTCGGAAGAGAGGTAATCTTTAAAATGAGATCACAAGATGTTTTACACTCGGCTTATATGCCATTTTTCAGGGCACAAATGAATTGTGTTCCAGGAATGATAACAGAATTTGCGTTTACACCAAATAAGACGACAGAAGAAATGCGTCAAGATCCTGATATTATTTCCAAAGTAAAAAAAATTAATAAATTAAGAGCAGAAAAAAGTAAAGAACTAATTTTAAATGGCGATGTCGCTTTAGACCCATATGAATTTGATTTTCTTTTACTTTGTAATAAAATTTGTGGTGCATCGCACTACAACATGCAGATGAAAATAATTGTAGAATCAGAAGAAGAATATACCAAATGGATGTCTGAACAGCAGACCTTCGCAGAAGTAATTCAATAATTAAACTAAAAAAAAGTAAAGATATGTCAATAGCAGTAGCACACACAGAAGAGGATCACGGACATCATCATAAGGAAACATTTGTAACAAAATATATTTTTAGTCAAGATCATAAGATGATCTCTAAACAGTATTTAATAACAGGTTTGTTCATGGGTATTATTGGGATAGCAATGTCTCTATTATTTCGTTTACAATTAGCGTGGCCTGAACAACCATTTGGTATTTTTGAAGTTCTACTTGGAAAGTGGGCACCAGACGGGGTAATGGATCCAAATGTTTACCTTGCTCTAGTTACTATTCACGGAACAATAATGGTATTTTTTGTTTTAACTGCAGGTTTGAGCGGAACATTTAGTAACCTTTTAATTCCCTTGCAGATTGGAGCTCGTGATATGGCATCAGGATTGTTAAATATGATTTCTTTTTGGCTTTTCTTTCTTTCGAGTGTAATAATGGTTATGTCACTTTTTGTAGAAGCTGGACCAGCTGCTGCGGGATGGACTGTCTATCCACCACTTTCTGCTTTACCACAAGCCCAACCTGGTTCAGGTACTGGAATGACTTTATGGTTAGTATCGATGGCAATTTTTATTGCATCTTCTCTGTTAGGGTCACTGAACTACATAGTTACTGTGATTAATCTTAGAACTAAAGGAATGACTATGACTCGTTTGCCTTTGACCATTTGGGCATTTTTTGTCACTGCAATAATTGGTGTTGTTTCCTTTCCAGTTCTTCTTTCAGCTGCGTTGCTTTTAATTATGGATAGAAGTTTTGGCACCTCATTTTTCCTTTCGGATATATTTATTCAAGGTGAAGTACTCCATTACCAGGGTGGGTCACCGGTACTTTATGAACATCTATTCTGGTTTTTGGGTCACCCAGAGGTTTACATTGTATTACTACCAGCCCTAGGTATAACATCTGAAATTATAGCTACAAACGCAAGAAAGCCAATTTTTGGTTATCGTGCGATGGTTGCTTCAATTTTAGCAATTGCATTTTTATCTACCATTGTTTGGGGACATCATATGTTTATTTCGGGAATGAATCCATTTCTTGGATCTGTTTTCACCTTCACTACCTTACTTATAGCCATTCCTTCCGCAGTAAAAGCTTTTAATTATATTACTACTCTATGGAAAGGAAATCTTCAGTTAAACCCTGCAATGCTTTTTTCCATAGGATTAGTTTCAACTTTTATAACAGGAGGCTTAACAGGAATTATTCTAGGTGATAGCACCCTTGACATTAATGTACACGATACTTACTTTGTTGTGGCTCACTTTCATTTAGTTATGGGAATTTCTGCACTATATGGATTATTTGCTGGGGTTTACCATTGGTTTCCTAAGATGTTTGGACGAATGATGAATAAAAATATGGGTTACTTTCATTTTTGGGTAACAGCTATTTGTGCTTATGGCGTATTTTTCCCAATGCACTTTATTGGAATGGCAGGTTTGCCAAGACGTTATTATACTAACACTGCCTTTCCATACTTTGATGATCTAGCAGATATAAATGTTTTAATCACAGTCTTCGCCTTAGTTGCTGGTTTTGCTCAACTTGTATTCTTGTATAACTTTATACACAGTATGTTTTATGGTAAGGAGACAGTTCAAAATCCATGGAGATCAAATACTTTGGAGTGGACTGCACCCATAGAGCATTTTCACGGAAACTGGAAAGGTGAGATTCCTCATGTACATCGATGGGCATACGATTACTCAAAACCGGGACATAAAGAAGATTTCATGCCTCAACACATACCACTTCAAAAGGGAGAAG
>CACERG010000004.1 GCA_902561795.1 uncultured Bacteroidota bacterium
ATTTAATTTATTAAGAGTAGTTGACAACGAAAGGTATCCAGCTTTTTTTAAAAAAAATAACATTAAATACGTTATAAAAATATATAAAGAAAAAAAATGATTAAAGACATAAAAATTGGGGATCATTTAATAGGTTCAAATTCGGAACCATTTATAATTGCAGAGATGTCAGGTAATCACAATGGTTCTTTAGAACGTGCGTATAAGCTCATTGATGCAGCTTTTGATTCTGGAGTTGATGCTATTAAATTACAGACTTATACAGCAGAACAACTAACGATTAACGTTTCGGGGGGACTGTTTGATATAAAAGATGATAAATCGTTATGGAATGGAGAAAATCTTTATAAGCTCTACGAAAAAGCTCATACACCTTTAGAATGGCATAAAAAATTATTTAACTATGCAAATAAAAAAGGAATTTTAATTTTTAGCAGTGTATTTGATGAGTCAGGAGTGGATTTTTTAGAAAAATTAGATGTAAAAGCATACAAAATTGCTTCTTTCGAAAATAACCATTATCCCTTATTAAAGAAAATTGCGAGAACTGACAAACCTGTTATTATGTCTACTGGTTTATCAACTATTTCGCAGTTAGAAAAATCTGTAGGGGTTCTTAGAGATAACGGATGTAAAAATTTAATTCTTCTAAAATGTACTAGCACTTATCCTTCTTCACCAATTAATTCAAATTTGAAAACAATTCCAGTGATGAGTGAGCTTTTTAATTGTCATGTAGGACTATCAGATCATACTTTAGGAATTGGAGTTCCAATAGCTTCAATACCATTTGGTGCAAAAGTAATTGAAAAACATTTTACCCTTGATAGAAATGATGGAGGAGTAGATAGTGAATTTTCGCTAGAGCCTTCTGAATTAAAAACGTTGGTTGATGAGAGTAAAAGGGCTTTTAAATCAATAGGTAAAGTTTTTATTGGTATAACAAAAAAAGAAAAAGGGAGTCTAAGATTCAAAAGGTCAATTTATGTAGTTAATGATCTTAAAAAGAATACAAAAATCAAAAAAAAAGACGTTAAAATCATAAGACCTGGTGACGGATTAGACCCATGGTACTATGAAATGATTTTAGAAAAAAAAACCAAGATTGATATTAAAGCAGGGACACCGTTAAGTTTAGAAATGCTAACTTGAAAAATTTTTTGAAAAAGACAGTTAATGTTTTGATAATTGGACTTGGAAACATTGCATACAAGTACGATTTTGATTTAGAAAACAAGTATGTTTTAACACATTTAAGAGCTTTTAGGCAGCATCTTGGATTTGAAATAATAGGAGTAGTTGACACCGATAAAAAAGCTATAGAAGAATTTTCTTCTAGATTTAATTATAAAACTTTCCTAAATTTAGGTGATGCCTTTGGAGTACTAAAGCCAGACCTTGTAGTTGTTTCTTCACCACCAAATACTCATCTAAAGGTTGTAAATGAAATTTTCAATTTATATAAGCCAAAATATTTAGTTTGTGAAAAACCCTTAGCTCATGATTATAAGAATTCAAAAAAAATAATTCATCTGTGTAAAAAAAATAATTGTCATTTATTTATTAATTATCAAAGAAACTCATCTATAACTACCAATATTATAAAGGGGAAAATATCTAATAATGATTTCAAGCCTCCATATAAAGTTGTAATGTGGTATTCGAAAGGGTTGGTAAATACAGCGTCACATTTTATAACTCTTTTTAATTTATTTTTTGGAAAAGTTCAAAACATTAAAATTATAAACTCAAAAATCTCAGAATTTTACTTCAAATTGGACTACAAAGATTGTGAGGCTTTTTTCATACCAGTTTCAAGTGATTTTTTTTATAATTCTTTTGAAATGGTATGTAAAAATGGGAAACTTGTATATGAAAATGGAGGACAATTTTCAAGATGGTATCCCATCGACAAAATGAATAACTCTTACTCAAAATATAAAATTTTATCCCATCAGGCAGAGAAACTAGAGTCAGATTTTTTTTCAAGTCAACTAAGCTTTGTAAACAATATTTGGAAATTTATACAAGGAGAAAAATATTCTGTTTGTATGTCTGAGAATGTTCTTGATACATTAGAAATAATAAATTACCTAAACTTCAAAGTAAATGAAATCAGATAAGTTAGCATTATTTGGAGGACCTAAAACAATTTATAAAAAGTTTAAAAAATATAACTCTATAGGTATTGAAGAGCAACGTGCTGTCAACAGGGTTATTAAAAATGGGGTACTTTCAAAATATCTTGCTCGATGGGGGGATGATTTTTTTGGTGGGCCAATGGTAAAAAAACTTGAAGAGGATTGGAAAAATAAATTCAAAGTCAAACACGCAATAACCGTAAATTCTTGGACATCAGGACTAATTTGTGCTGTTGGTGCAATTGGTATTGAGCCTGGTGATGAAGTAATTGTTCCACCATGGACAATGAGTGCATCTGCGATGGCAATATTACACTGGAATGCGATACCAGTTTTTGCAGATATTGATCCAATAACTTTTTGTATAGATCCAATTTCAATAGAAAAAAATATTAGTCCCTATACCAAAGCAATAATGGTTGTTGATATTGGAGGTCAGTCAGCTGATATGGAAGCAATTATAAAAATTGCTAAAAAATATAATCTTAAAATTATTTGTGATACAGCCCAATCTCCAGGGGCTAAATATTATGAAAGATTTGCAGGAACAATGGCAGATATTGGAGGGTACAGTCTGAACTATCATAAACATATTCACACAGGGGAGGGTGGAGTGCTTGTTACTAACAATGATATTTTAGCAAACAAAATGAGATTGATAAGAAATCATGCCGAGTCAGTTGTAGGTGATATGAAATTTGATGACTTAACAAACATGATAGGTCATAATTTTAGACTTGGTGAAATAGAGAGCGCTATAGGGATTGAGCAGCTAAAGAAATTGGATAGTTTGATTTTATCGAGACAATTAGTAGCAAAGGAATTATATAAAGGTCTAGAAAATTTAAATGGTTTAATTCTTCCTAAAGTAAGAGAAAATTGCACCCACGTTTATTATATGTTTTTTATGTCCTTAGATTTAAATCAGTTAAGAGGAGCTAAAAGAGAAAATATTTTTAAAGCATTGAAAGAAGAAGGTCTTGAAGGACTTTCCCTTAGCTATACAAATATTCATTTACTTCCTATTTTCCAAAAAAAGCAGGCTTATGGGAAAAAGGGATTTCCATGGAATTCAGAGTTTACTAAAAGAGATATCAACTACAAAAAAGGTATATGTCCAGTTTCAGAGTCATTCGAAGATAAAAACTATTTAGGGTTCCAAATGTGTATGTTCGAAATGGATAAAAAGGAAATTGATTTGATGATTAGTGCATTTCAAAAAGTTTGGAAAAATCTTCATTTTTTAAATTAATTTAAATGAAATATTGCAAAAAATGTTTACAGCCTGATACTAGACCTGGAACACAATTTAATCTTGATGGTATCTGTCCAGCTTGCGATTATTATTTTAATGTACATATAAAGGCGGATTTTGATGAGAGATTTAAAATACTAGAAGAACAACTAAAAATATATAAAAATAATGGCTCACATTTTGATTGCATAATTGGAGTAAGTGGAGGGAAAGACAGTACTAGACAAGCAATTTGGGTTAGAGATAAACTTGGGTTAAATCCATTATTGGTTTGCCTATCTTATCCACCAGAGCAAATTACAAGAAGAGGAACAGAAAATATTTCTAATCTAATTAATCTTGGATTTGACACCGTAATAACCTCTTTAAAGCCTGTAACTTGGAAGAGTTCTGTGAAGAATGGTTTTTTAAAATATCTAAATTGGGCAAAGAGTTGTGAACAAGCATTATTTAGTTCAGTACCACAAATAGCAATTAAGTATGGAATAAAATTAATATTATGGGGAGAAAACCCTGCACTACAATTAGGAGACCTAAATACTGCCGGCAAAACAGGTTACGATGGAAGTAATTTGAGACAAATGAACACAATTAAAGGAGGAAACGTTGAATGGATGATAGATGATGGTTTTAAAAAGTCTGATATTTTCCCATACAGGTATCCTTCAATGGAAGAATTTAATAAAGCAGGAATTCAGATATTATACTTAGGATGGTTTTGGAAAGACTGGTCAATTATAAACAATGGCACATTCTCATCCTCTTATGGATTAGAACTGAGAGAAGATTCATTTGAAAATACTGGTGATCTTTGGGGGTGTTTTTCATTAGATGAGGACTGGGTTACTTTAAACCAAATGATAAAATATTACAAATTTGGATTTGGAAGAGTTAATGATTACTGCAATGAAGGTATAAGACATGGCTTAATTACGAGAGAAGAAGGCATTAAACTAATAGAAAAATATGAAGGCCAAATATCTCAAAAATATATAATTGACTTTTGCGAATATATAGATATTACCTTATCTGAATTCTGGGACAATGTAAAAAAGGTATTAAACAAAGATCTGTTTGTTTTAAAACCTAATGGTGAAATTAAGCGGAAATTTAAAGTAGGATTAGGACTATGATTAGTGTGGCAATTGTTGATTATGATATAGGTAACCATAATTCACTATTATATACATTAAAATCCCTAGAATTTGATGTTAAAATTTCTAAAGATATTGAGATATTGTCTAATTCAGATGTATTGATACTACCAGGTGTTGGTGCTTTTCCTAAAGCAATGGACTTATTAAAACTTAATAACTTATCAAATTTTCTAATCGAATGGTCTTCAAAAAATAGACCTATCATTGGCATTTGTCTTGGGATGCAATTGCTTTGCAGAAAATCTTATGAATATAAAGATTCAGAAGGTCTGGGGATAATAGATGGAGAGATTGTTGCTTTAAGTAATAATCAGTGTCATATTGGGTGGAATTCAATAAATGATGTTCAGAAATCAGATTTTTTATTTTCTAAGGGGCATGATTTTTATTTCAATCATTCATATAAGTTTATTGGTGATAAAAGTTTTGTTATTGGAAGTACAGAATTTAATGATGAAAATATTGCTGCAATTATCAAGAATAAAAATATAATTGGTGTTCAATTTCATCCTGAAAAGAGTCAAGAGGCTGGGAAAATTTTATTGTCATTCACAATTAAAAAATTGATAAATGATTAAAAAAAGATTAATTGGTGTTGTGACAATTAGAAATGGGATTGCAGTTCAATCCTTTTCGTACAAAAAATATTTACCAATAGGAAATCCGTTGTGCGTAATTCAAAATCTAGATAGATGGGGTGTTGACGAGATTTTAATTCAAGTTATTGACCGATCTATAAATCAATTAGGACCAGATTTTAGTTTATTAAATAAACTTGGAGAAATTAGAATTTCAACCCCAATAATTTATTGTGGAGGAATTAGAAACACAGATGATGCGGTGAATGTGATTAAATACGGATCTGATAGAATTGTTTTAGATAATTTGATAAGGAAATCAATGAGTGAAGTGAGTAATATATCAAACGCACTTGGGGCACAAGCAGTAATTGCAGCTTTACCAGTTGTTAAAGCTGACAAAAACTTATTTCTCTATGATTATCAATCCAAAAAGCTTGATGAATTAGAATCAGTTTTTTTAAAAGCAATTTCTGATAGGAATATAATTTCAGAAATTTTATTAATTAACAAAGAAACTGAGGGGATAAAAGATTCATTTGATATTGATTTAATTAACCTTTTTCCAAAGGTGCATACAAAATTAATTGCTTTTGGAGGTATAAGTGAGGTAGATCAATTAAAAAATCTTTTTTCTATAGAAAAAGTTTCCGCAGTTGGTATTGGTAATTTTTTAAATTATAGAGAACATTCGGTTCAACTATTCAAGGAATCAATAAAATATGACTATTTAAGATCTCCAATTTACTCTTCAACTATTTGATTTATGAGTTTAAAATTTTGTAAAAGATGCCTTTATTCTTCTGATCATCCTCTTGGAATTGTAATTGATGATGATGGAATTTGTTCCGGATGTAAAATTCATGAAGAAAAAGATTATTTAGACTGGGATGAGAGATTTAAAAAATTGGAAAAAATTGTATCTAATTATCGTAATAAAAAAAATGAGAATTATGATTGTATTATTCCAGTAACAGGGGCAAACGATTCATATTATATAGTTCATATAGTAAAAAATATTTTAGGACTTAATCCACTATTGGTTTCTTATAATAAGTATTTTAATACACCTTTAGGTATAAAAAATCTTGCTAACCTAAGAATTCAATTTGATTGTGATATTATTTATCAAAATGTAAACCCTTTATCAGTAAAAAAAATCACTAGAAAATCATTAAGAGAATTTGGGAATATTTATTGGCCAATTTTAGCTGGGCACACAGTTTTCCCAGTACAAACAGCAGTCAGATTTAAAATACCTTTAATTATTTGGGGTGCTCATCAAGGTCTTGAACAGGTTGGAATGTTTTCTCATTTAAATGAAGTTGAAATGACAAGACGCTATAGAAAAGATCATGATTTATTTAATTTTGAAGCTAATGACATAATCTCTACACATGATGAGCTAACAAAAAATGATTTATGGCAATACCAATATCCAACAGATGGCGATTTAAGTCAAAATAAAGTTAGAGGAATTTATTTAGGAAATTATATTAGATGGGACCCTAAAGATCAACACGAAAAAATGATATCCAAATATGGCTATTTAACGGCTCCATTTTCTAGAACGTTTGACACCTATGATTACGTAGACTGTTATAACTATATGAATCTTCATGATATATTAAAATTATATAAACATGGTTACTCCAAGGTGACTGATCACGCTTGTAGGGAAATTAGGTTTGGTAGGCTTTCACGCGACAAAGCATTAAATTTAGTTAGAGACCACCAATTAAATGAACCCGAATATCTAGAGTTATTTACTGATTGGTTAGGAATTGATATGAAGGGCTTATATTTAATTATGGATCAATTTAGAAATGAAAAATTTTGGAAAAAAATAAGTCACAGAAAATGGGAGTTTGATGGGTGGAGTGAGTTAAATAATATTGAAACTGGGAAGGAAGAAATGACTCAAGACAAAATGAAATTTTCAGTTAAAAGTGAGCTGAAATATAATGAGAAATCCGATAACTATATAACGGTTGGTAAAGGATGGCCTTAATAGTAAAAAGACTAAATGAATTTTTAAAAATTAATGAAAACTATTTATGTATAAGAGTAGCACTAAAAATATTTTTCTAAACGGGGAAAATATCTATTTAAGACCCCTTGAGATCCAGGATGTTGAAGGGAACTATATAAAATGGTTAAATGATGAAGATGTTGTAAAATTTAATTCCCATGGAAAATTTCCACTAAATAGCCATAGATTAAAAGGATATATAACTTTGTCTAAAGATTCAAAAGATTCCATTATTCTTGCTATTATTTTTAAAAAGAATGAAACACATATTGGGAACATAAGTTTACAAAATATTAATTGGGTTGATAGAAATGCAGAAATTTCATTTGTTTTAGGCGAAAAATTATTTTGGGACAAAGGGATTATGTTTGAGGCAGGGCAACTATTAATTTCACACGCCTTTAAAAATTTAAATTTACATCGTATTTACTGTGGGACCTCTTCCCAAAATATTGGGATGCAAAAATTGGCTTTAAAATTGGGGATGACAAAAGAGGGAGAAAGGAAAGAGTCAATTTATAATAACGGAAAGTTTTACTCGATCTTTGAGTATGGAATTTTGAATAAATAAGATTTAGCCAGACTTTAATTGATTATTTACTATATTTTTGATTTGAGTAAATATGAATAAAGAAGAAATTAAAAACATTGCAATTATAATAGCTAGAGGTGGGAGCAAAAGGATTCACAAAAAAAATATTAAACTATTTTTAGGACAACCAATAATTAATTATTCTATTAAAACAGCAATAAACTGCGATTTTTTTGATGAAATAATGGTTTCAACAGATGATGATCAAATTGCCGAAATTTCAAAAAAAATGGGAGCAAAAATTCCATTTAGAAGGTCACAAAAAAATTCTTCTGATTTTTCAACTACAGCAGAAGTTATCAAAGAAGTTTTAATTGATTATGAAAAAATTGGAATAAACCCAAAATATGTCTGTTGTATATATCCAACAGCACCCTTACTGAACAGCAAATTACTTCTAAAGGCATACAATATCTTGAAATCGAAAAAAGCTAAATCAGTGGTTCCTGTTGTTAAATTTTCTTTCCCAATCCAAAGGTCTTTTGTTATTAAAAATAAAACATTAAAAATGAGATGGCCAGAAAATACAAATACAAGAAGTCAAGACTTATTGGATCATTATCATGATGTTGGTCAATTCTATTTTCTTGATGTAAAAAGTTTTAAAAAAAACCCTATAATTTTTTCAGATTCGACATATCCTCTTGAACTACCCCCAATTTTGTCCCAAGACATTGATAATGAAGAAGACTGGAGGATTGCTGAATTTAAATACAAATTTTTAGAACATAAAAAAGTTTTGAGTAAAACTGAACCCCAAAAAAATGATACCCTACGGAAAACAAAACATAGATAATGACGATATAAAGTCTGTAGTTGATGTCATGCAGTCTGATTTTCTCACTCAGGGACCAATGACACCACTATTTGAAGAAGAATTGCAATCTTTCTGCCAAGCTGAATTTGCAGTAGCAACAATAAATGCAACAAGTGCTTTACACTTGGCCTGCCTATCAATAGGTATCACTAAAGGGGATTTAGTATGGACCTCTCCAATATCTTTTGTAGCTTCAGCTAATTGTGTAAAATATTGTGGAGGCGAAGTTGATTTTGTTGATATAGATTCAAAAACAAACAATATGTCAATTGATTCTTTGGAGGAAAAATTAATTCTTGCAAAGCAAAAGGATAGATTACCAAAGGCAATTATTCCTGTTCATTTATCTGGACAATCGTGTGATATGAAGAAGATCCATGATTTATCAAAATTATACGGTTTCAAAATAATTGAAGATGCTTCACACGGGATTGGAGGCGAATACGATGGAATACCTATTGGATCTTGTAAATACAGTGATATCACTGTATTTAGTTTTCACCCTGTAAAAATAATAACAACATGTGAGGGGGGGGGCCTGTATGACAAATAATGAGGAATTATACAGAAAAATTTATGATTTAAGAAGCCATGGTATTGTAAGGAATCAGAAAGACATGGTGAACAAAAAACATGGATCTTGGTATTATGAGCAGAAAATTTTGGGCTTCAATTATAGACTTAATGATTTACAAGCAGCATTAGGAATTAATCAAATTAAAAAGCTTAAATTATTTATAAAGAAAAGGCATCAAATTGCTAAAATATATAACGAATTATTTAAAGATAACTCTAACATAGAAACTCCATTTCAAATTAAAAAAGCTTTTTCTTCGTATCATTTATACATTATTAAGGTATCAAATAAAAAAGGATTTATAAGGAATGCCATATTTGAGAGATTAAAGGAACAAGGCTTTTTGGTTAATATCCATTATATTCCGATTTACAAGCATCCATATTATTCAAAAAATTTTAATTATGAGGATTTTCCGAATAGTGAAGATTATTATTCAAAGGCAATTAGTCTACCAATCTATCCTTTTTTGGAGGATAAACAAATCAAAAATGTAGTTGATGTAATTAATAACAATATTAATTTCCAACATATTTTTTGATCAGAACGATTTAAATTTAAAATATTATGACAGATTTAGAAATTATAAATGAATTAGAAAAGGCAAGACAAAATAATAATATAAATTGGATGAATATTTTAAGGCTAGCTTTTAAGAACTCACCGCAAGAAGCAAGAAAAATAATTTTTGAAATTAACAAAAAGGATAATGAAATATCCTTAATCTTGGATAAGCTATCCAAAAATGGGCCTAAATAAATATTTTTAGTTTGCTAAGCTTTATAAATGGGAAAGGGATTTTTATTTTTAGCGATCCCGGAGGTGCAAAACCAATTCTTTCATTAATTCATTTATTAAAATTGGCTAACTGTAAAATTATATCAGATAGAGCTTATGATTTTTACAATGATTTTGATATCGATGTGGATCCATATGAAGCTGGAGACGAAATCAAAATATTATCAAAATATAAACCACAATTTATTTTTACAGGAACATCATATACATCAAAGATTGAATTAAAATTTATTTTTGAAGCAAGAAAAAGAAATATAAAAACATTTTCTTTTATTGATCATTACACAAGTTTCAGTGAAAGATTTCTTTTAAGGAATAAATATGTATTGCCTGAAACAATTTTTGTAACTGACGAAAAATCAAAAAAAATAGCTCAATCTTCTGAAGTATTAAAAAAATTGAAAGTAAATGTATTGGGGAATTACTATCATAAATATCTTAAAAATTGGAAGCCTAAGATTAAAAAAAAAATGTTTTTTTCAGAATTTAATTATACCCCGGGGGAAAAAATAATTCTATTTGCCCCAGATCCCTTATCCAATTTAATTAATAAAGATTTTGAGTTTAATGAAAATGACGTTCTTATAGATGTCATCAAATCTTTAGATGAATTAGGCTTAAATGATTCAAATTATTTTTTTATAGTAAAAGCCCATCCCAACCAAAGGACAGAATTTATATTCAAATTATTTAAGAAAGTTTCAAAAAAAAATTATTTTTTCACAACCTCAATGGACACAAAGCATTTGATTTATTATTCAGATATAATTATAGGAATGTTTTCTAGCTTACTAATTGAGGCCACCTATTTTAAGAAAAAAATAATTAGACATTTGCCAAAAGCATACTTAAAAGATCCGTTAGAAAATCAAAAAATTGGAAAGGTCACTAATAATATTAATGATTTAGCTTCATTGATAAAAAAGTATTTATAAAATTTAAAAAGGAGATAATATAATCAGAAATTCTATTATTAAAATATTTAGTTTACTTGAAGCTTCACAAAAGAGGAAGATGTTTTTATTTATTCTGCTAATTATTTTATCTGCAGGATTTGAGCTATTAAGTTTAGGTTTAATTATTCCCGCAATTGGAACTTTAATAGAGCCTACTTTCTTAGAAGAATTTTTTCAAGATAAAATGATTTTAACTCATTTAAGTAACCTAACACAAAGTCAGATTATTTTAATTGGTATAATTTCAATAGGCTTGATTTATATTACGAAAGCATTTTTTTTAACCTATTCGACATATTGGCAAACTAAATTTGGCCGTGACTTTCATGCAAATATTTCAAAAAAATTATTTTGTACATATTTAAGTAGGTCATACTCTTTTCACATAAATATTAATTCTTCTAATCTAATAAGAAATATAAATATTGAAGCAGGAACAATTTATTCTTCATTGCTTTCAGTTATGACACTTTTTATGGATTTAGTTTTAGCATTATCAATTACTTTTTTTCTAATCAAAATTGAACCTTTGGGATCAATTTTAGTAATTATAGTATTATCAATAATTGGATTATTATTTTCATTTTTTTCTAAGTCCAAAATATCAGTTTGGGGAGAAAAAAAAGTTTTTCATCAGGGGAAAAGTATTCAGACTATTATGGAAGGATTAGCAGGAATAAAAATGGTAAAGCTTTTAGGTAAACAAAGTGAATTTTACAATAGATTTTCTAATCACATTTTTAAATTCGCAAACTTCGAAAAGTTAAATATTTTGGTAAACCAACTACCAAGAATTTGGCTTGAGTTTTTTGCAATTTTAGCTTTATGCATTTTAATGCTTTCAATTCTTTTTCAAGGTAAAGATTATAGCTCAGTCCTACCAGTCTTGGCATTATTTACGGGTGCTGCGTTTAGACTAATACCTTCTATAAATAAAATTTTAAACTCTATACAAGTATTAAATTTTAATCATGCTTCGATAGATATAATCTATAATGATATTTTCTTAAAAGGTGGAACAGTAGAAATTTTGAAAGCTGACAGGGCAAAAATTATAATAAATACCATCACTTTAGAAAAGATTAATTTTAAGTATCCTAATACAGATACAGTTACTATTAGAAATTTAAATTTTCAGATAAACAAAAACGAATCAATAGGGATCATTGGAGATAGCGGCTCTGGGAAAAGTACAATTGTAGATATAATTCTAGGATTATTAATTCCCCAAGAAGGTAAAGTTTTAGTCAACGGGGAAAATATTTTTGGATCCCCAATTCAACTAAGATCTTGGCAAAATAGTATTGGATATGTGCCCCAAGATATATATTTAATAGATGACACCATTGCAAATAATATTATGTTCGGATTTGACAAGAACAAAATAAACAAAAATGCTTTGAAAAGGGTATTAGAAAATTCACAGCTAGATGAATTTGTGCAATCACTCCCAGACGGAATAAATACGATAGTAGGGGAAAGAGGAGTAAGGCTCTCAGGGGGACAAATTCAAAGAATAGGTATAGCAAGAGCGCTATACAATCATCCTTCAATTTTGATCTTTGATGAGGCAACTAGCTCTTTAGATTCTGATACTGAGAATTCAATAATTCAATGTATTGATAACTTAAAAGGGAAAACCAAAATAATAGTGGCCCATAGGCTTTCAACAGTAAGAAACTGTGATAAGGTTATTAAAATCAATAAAGGAGCGATAGAGAAGATTGGTAAATTGAATGAAATATCAACAATAAAATGAATGAATTTAAAATTAAAGACAGGGTAGTAAGTAATTATACACCACCACTAGTAATAGCTGAAATTGGAATTAATCATGAGGGATCTTTAAAAATTGCAAAAGAAATGATTGATTCTGCAATTAAAGCTGGAGCAGAAGTCATCAAGCATCAAACTCATATTGTTGATGACGAAATGTCTGAAGAAGCAAAAAAAGTAATTCCTGGAAATTCAAACGATTCCATATACGATATAATGGACAGATGTTCTCTTTCTGAAAGAGACGAATTTGAAATGATGAAATATGTAGAAAAAAAAGGAGCTATATTTATAAGTACTCCTTTTTCTAGAAAAGCAGTTGATAGGTTAGAAAAATTTGAAGTTCCTGCATATAAGATAGGATCTGGGGAATGTAATAATTACCCATTAGTTAAATACATATGTGAAAAAGGGAAACCTATCATCCTTAGTACAGGAATGAACTCTTTAGATAGCGTAAGAAAGTCTGTTGAGATTATAAGGAATAATAAAATACCTTTTGCACTTCTGCACTGCACAAATATTTATCCAACACCACCTGAACTGGTTAGACTTGATTCTATAAGTATTTTAAAAAAAGAATTCCCAGATGCCCTAGTTGGTCTCTCAGATCACACAACTTCAAATTATACATGTTTAGGAGCAGTATCTTTAGGTGCATCAATCTTAGAAAGACATTTTACAGATCATTATGATAGAAAGGGTCCTGATATAAACTGTTCTATGGATCACACGGCATTAAAAGATTTAATTAATGGTTCTAGAATTATATTTAGTGCGAGAGGAGACAATAAAAATCCCATTGAAGAGGAAAAGCAAACAATTGCATTTGCATTTGCTTCGGTGGTAGCCATAAAAGACATCAAGAAGGGACAAATTTTGACAAAAGAAAATATTTGGGTAAAAAGACCCGGTAATGGAGATTTTCTTGCAAAAGATATTCAAAATCTTTACGGTAAAATCGCAAAACATGACATAATCAAAGGTCATCAATTGAAAAAAAGGGATATTTAGAAAATTGAAAAAAATAGTTTTTTTAACAGGCACGCGAGCTGATTTTGGTAAAATAAAATCTCTTATTTCTATAATTGAGAAATCTAAAGATTTTCAACCATTAATTTTTATTACTGGCATGCATCTTCTATCAAATTATGGAAGCACGTATCTAGAAATTGAAAAATCTGGATTTTCAAATTTATATAAATATAAAAATCAGAAACCAGGAGACGATATGGATATAATTTTATCAAATACAGTTACTGGATTTTCAAGTTATATAAAAACTATAACACCAGATTTAATAATTGTTCATGGAGATAGACTTGAAGCACTAGCTGGATCAATTGTAGGATCTTTTAATAATATTTTGACAGCTCACATAGAAGGAGGGGAAGTTTCGGGAACAATAGACGAACTTATTAGACATTCTATTTCGAAACTTTCTCATATTCATTTTGTTTCAAATATCGATGCAAAGACGAGGTTAATCCAAATGGGTGAATCTTCAGATTCTATTCATGTGATTGGGTCCCCTGATATAGATCTAATGAATTCAGATAATCTACCAAATTTAGAAACTATAAGAAAACATTATAATTTCAGCTTTGATGACTACGCAATAATTCTTTTTCATCCAGTAACAACGGATCTTAAAAATTTAAGAGTTGAAACTAAAAATTTAATTACTGCTGCAAAAGATTCAGGGAAAAACTTTGTAGTTATTTACCCAAATAATGATAAGGGATCAGAAATAATCATTAAAGAATTAGATTTATTAAAAAATCATAAGAACTTTAAAATTTATCCATCTATGAGATTCGAATCATTTTTGACTTTATTAAAATTTTCAGATTTTATATTAGGGAATTCTAGTGCTGGCATAAGAGAGGCCCCACATTATGGAGTACCAACAATTAATATTGGTAATAGGCAACAAGGGCGAGCATCGTTAATTTCAATTAAAAATATTGCTCCAACATATAAAAGTATTTATAGAGCCATAAAAAATATAAAGAAAGAAAGTTTTTTTAAAACTCAATTATTTGGAGAGGGAGACAGTTCCCAAAGATTTTTTGATATTCTTAAAAATAAAAAAATATGGGAAACAAAGATTCAAAAAAGGTTTAACGACCTTTCAACTATTAAAAACTAAAAATCTAAATATAATTCACAAAAAAATTAAATAAGTTATGCCAGGTTACGAAATTTTTGACAATGAAGAAAGAGATGCGGTCAATGAGATTTTTGATTTGAATGGAGGTGTATTATTCGCTCACGGTTTTGATAATATAAGAAAAGGAATTTACAAAGTGAGAGAATTTGAAGATGCTATTAGAAAAAAATTTAATGTTCCTTATGCACAAGCAGTTTCGTCATGTACTGCAGCACTAAGAGTAGCCCTTGCAGCAATTAACATACAAAAAGACGATGAAGTAATTATTCCAAGTTTTACATTTGTTGCTACTGCCGAAGCAATAATTGAAGCTGGTGCTAAAGTAGTTGTTGCTGATATTGATGAATCACTTAATTTGTGTCCTTCGGATTTTGAAAATGCAATTACAAAAAACACTAAGGCTGTTGTAGCAGTTCACATGATGAGTTCCCCAGCTAATATGGACAGGATTTGTGAGATAGCAACAAAATATGATTTAAAAGTAATAGAAGATGCAGCATGGGGTGTGGGGGCTACATGGAAAGGTAGACCCTTGGGGACAATTGGAGATATAGGATGCTACAGTTTTGATGCTGGTAAATGCATAAGTACAGGTGAAGGAGGTATGATTATAACTCATGAGATTGATTTTTTTGAAAAATGCAGAGCATTTCACGATCATGGACACGAATATTCATCTAGTTTTTCAAGAGGAGAAGAAGGAGCAATAGGGGCAGGATTTAATTTTAGAATGACAGAATTACAAGCAGCTGTAGGAATTGTTCAATTAAAAAAATTAAATAGGATTATAGATTCTCAAAGAGCAAACAAAAAATATCTAAAAAGTATTTTAAAAGATGCAGGATTTCCATACCATTTTAGAAAGCATAATGATGAAGATGGTGATGGGGGTGATGCACTTTTTTTTAGACTTCAAAGTAAGAATGAAGCAAAATTATTTGTTAAACAATTGAAATTAAAAAATATTCCTACTAAAAATGTACCTGATGCTATGAGGTGGCATTTTACAAAATATTGGAAGCACATTTTTGAAAAATCAGATTTATATAATTCTAATTATGGTATAGTTTGGAAAAAATCTGCTGATATACTTGAATCTTCAATTGCATTGCCAATACTCATTAATTCAACAAAAGAGGATTTAGATATTCTTTCTGAAAATTTGATAAAAATTTCTAAAAAAATATAAATGAATCTAGCAATTATTCCTGCGAGATTTGGATCCAAAGGATTACCTAGAAAAAACGTTTCATTAATTGGCAATAAGCCAATGATTCAATATTCAATTGAGGCAGCTTTACAAAGTAAGTACTTTGAAGATCTTGTTGTTTCAACTGATGATATGGAGGTAAAAAAAATATCAAGTGAATTAGGGGTTCCCAAAATTTTTCACAGGGGAAGTCGTCTCTCACAAGATGATACTTCAATGGTTGAAGTGGTTGTAGACGTTTTAGAAAAATATAAAAAAAAGGAAGGTGAATTTCCAGAAACATTTGTTCTGCTTCAGCCTACTTCCCCATTAAGAACATCTATTGACATTGATAATTCCTATGAGATATTGAAAAAAAGAAAATCTAAAAGTTTAATTAGTGTATCCTTGATGCATGAGCATCCATATGAATGTTTAATTGAGCAAAAAAAGGGCTGGACCTATTTAGAAACTCCCAAAGAAAAATTTTATAGAAGGCAAGATTATAGCAACAATTATTTTTTTATTAATGGAGCAATATATATGTTGAATACTTCATTTTTCCTAGAAAATAAATCATTTATAATTGAAGGTAAATCGGTACTCTATAAAATGCCAAAAAATAAAAGTATAGACATAGATAACAAATCTGATTTGGATATTGTAAAATTATTTATTGAAAATAACAACAAGTTTAGTTGAATAAATGCCACTTAAATCAAATTTAATTTTTTTGTATGCTGATTCTTTAAAGAGGGATTTTTCTACTTGTTACATATTAAAAAATAAACTAAGCGAAAATGGATTAAAATCCATTATCTGTTCTAGAAGAAATCTTGGAAAGTTTTTAAGAATTTTTATTCCTCAAAAGTTATTCTTAATTGGTCAAATTAATATTATTCCAAAAAAAATGATTGAGTACTCAAAAAGAGGAAAATCTAAAATATATTTTATGCCAGCAGAGGGTATTGCCGAAGACAGTGAATATGACTTAATGTATCCTAAATCTGAAATATATGATTTTATTAATTCAATTTATTTTTGGGGTCAATCTCCATATACATGGTTTTTTAAAAACAGGAATTTAAATGATTTAGAAAAAATAAAAAAAGCTGGATATACAAGATATCCTATTGCGGAAACTTATAAAAAAACTTTCGGGGGAGACAACAAAACCAGAATAGGATTTATTGGAAGATTTCCAGCTTTGAATGATTTATATAATAGAAACTTATTGTGGTTTTTTTTAATTGAAAACTCTAATAATGATATTGAAAAAATTTCATCAAGGGTGAAAGCAGAAACAGAATCAATAAGAATTTATCTCAAAATTTTTAATAAAATAATAAATGAAACAAATTTTACAATTAGTTTTAGACCTCATCCAAATGAAAATATAAAAACATATGAACTGCTAATTTCAAAATATGGGAAGCGAGTTGAATTAAATTTTGATAATGATGTTTCTGAGTGGTTGATTAAATGTGATAAAATAGTTGGGCTTTCAAGTTCCTCTTTTATCGATGCCTACATAACTGATACACCAGTAATATGCATCGATAAAATAATTAAAATTCAAGATGATACTTCTGTTTTCGATCCTTTTTTGAAATACATGTATTTGTATAGTTATAATCCAGAAAATTTAGAAGATTTACATAAGCTTTTAATTAATAAAAAGCTTAAACCAACTTTAAATAATAATTTTGTAAAGATTGTAAACAATAATTTAATAGGGGATACAAATATAGTTTTCGATAAAATATATTATGATTTGAAAAAAGAATCACAAAAGTTAAAATTATGGGACTCAATCAATATAAAAATATTATTATTCGCTGATTTAATTTTATCAATATACCAATGGATGTTTAATAGGACATCTATTCAGTTTGACTACTCATTTATTTTTCATAAACCTTCAAAACAGCTTAAAGTTATTACTAAAATAATAAATGATAAATATTAATAAGTTTGAAGAAAGTTCTAATTAAAACTCCAATAGAAGTTGCAAATAATAAAGATGATAATTATATTTTTTTAGGTGACTGGTGTGACATTTCAGATTCTAAAGCAAATTGTTTAACCTATCCTATAAGATCTGAAAATATTCAAGAAGCTTACGAAAAAATTCAAGATACAACTGAAAAATTATTAATGGAATTGACAAAATTATATAATCAAAATTTCGGGATAACTGAAAATAAAAATTATTATAAAATAATTTTAGGTAGATGGCTATTTCATTTTATTAGTAATGTATATGAAAAACTTTTTTTGCTAAAAAAAGCAAATGAATTGTATCCAAACATGACAACAAAAGTTTTAGAAAACACTTATGAAGAATCTATTAATTCATATTCCTATTATGTAAAATCATATACTTCTGATGATTTTAATTTAAAGTTTTTTTCATCGATTATTAGGGAAACAAAATTATTTAAAAAGGAAAATTTCAAATTAATTCAAACTCGGCAAATATTTAAAAAAGTAAAATTTATTTCAAAGTTAAAAAGAAGAGTTAAGCCACTTTTTGGAGAATTTTTATTATTAATAAATAAGCTCTTTATTAGAGAATTTATTCTAGTTGTAGATCCATATTACAGTAAAAACTATTTTGTAAATTCTTTATGGTTTTTCTTTAAAAGTAGAGGAAAAATTATTCATTATGTTTTTAATAGAAAACATAAAGAAACGATTACAACTAATCGGTTTTTAAGGAGAAAATTAAAAATTGATAATTTAAGTAAGGAAAACGAACTTTTATATATTTCATCAAAATTACTTTTCAAATATATTCCAAAATCTTATTTAGAGGAATTTTTAGCTTTGAGAAAATTTTCAACCAAATGGCATTTAAAAAATAAAAACTGCAAAGGATTTTTCACCGCAAACTCCATTCATTCAGACGAAATTTTTAAATACGTTGTAGCTTTGGATCAAAAGGTTCCATTATCAATAATTCAACATGGTGCTGGATATGGAATGTCAAAATTTATTTCGGCAGAAGATTATGAGACTTCACTGTCATCTAAATTTTATTCTTGGGGTTGGTCAAAATATAAATTGAGTCATCCAAAATTAAATTTCTACAAACAAACAGAATACTTAAAAAATGATAGAATTGTTTTAACTTTTCCTTCTCTATCCTCATATTCTGGAATAATTGAAAGTCTACACTTAAACTATGTTGAAAAAGAAATAATAACCATTAATACGGATGAATTTATCCAAAACGTAGTTCCAAAAATTAAGCAAAAGATATTTAAAAGGGAATTGAAATATTATTTCCTGAGGGAACTTAAACTTCAAAATAATATAAAAGATGATACTTATAATGATTTTCAAAAAAGTTTAAAGGACACACGAATTCATGTCACAAACCATTTTGGCACACCATTTTTAGAATCTATAGCGATGAATATTCCTACATTGATGATTTTAAACAATTATCAGAATCATTTTAGAGACGAAGTTTTAAAAATAATTAATAAAATGAAATTTGAGAAAATAATTTTTGATAATTCCAAGCTAGCTTCTCAGCATATAAATAAATACTACAATTCAGTAAATGAATGGTGGGAAAGAGATACAACACAACTTGTTCTAAATCAGTTTAGAAACAAATTTTGTATTACTTCTGAAAATTGGAAAAAAAGTTGGTTAGAATCATTTGAAATAAATAATTAGTTTATGGATATATATAATGATAATAGTTACATAAGAAATAACCCATCGCTTCATAGCGAAGATTCTGAATTCAAATTTCAAAATATTTTGAGCTTTTTAAGATCTATCGAGATAGAAAATGATAAAATAAAAATTCTTGATGTTGGTGGCGGAGCTGGGTTACTTGGGAAAATGGTTATGGAATATTTTATGAAAAAAAACATCAAAGTAATTTTTCATTCTCTTGACCTCTCAGAAGAAATGTTGAAAATTCAAAAAAAAAATAATCCTAAAATTCAAAAATTAATTAATCTGCCAATTGAAGAGTGTAGAGAATCAAATTATGACTTGATTTTAATGATTGATGTAATAGAACATATACCTAGAAAAAATTTAGCTTCAAATAGATTGAATAAATTGTCTAGATATTTAATTTATAATATTCCGATAGAAATTAATCTCTTTGATTATCTGAAAAATATATCCCTAATGTTTAGGTATTATAAAAATCAAACAAAAACTCTTGGCCATGTTCATTTTTTTTCATTTCGTAAAGCGAGTAATTTTTTGAAAAAGCATCATGAAATAATTGAAATATATTTTAAGCCATATTGTTTCTATTTTAGAGATTCAAGTTTTATAGATTACATAAATCTCAGAAAAATCCTTATCAGGAAAATAGAAATAATTATATCCTGCTGGATATATTCTAATTTTAAAAAAATTTCAAAATATGTTATACAAGGATCAACTTATTCATTAGTAAAAAAAAGAATGCATTAGCTCAATCTTTTTTATGAAAAATATAAAAACAAATAAAAATTTTTGGAATTGGTATTTAAATGAAAGTCAAGTTAAAAATGATATTAATAGAGATTTATATTTTGATAACAACATTGTTAATTTTTTTGAACAAAACATCAATTTTGATAAGATTGACAATGTTTTTGAAATTGGATGTTGTCCAGGGAGATTTTTGAAATTTTTTTATTCAAAAAAAATTGAAATTAATGGCATAGATTATTCTAAAGAATCTTTTAATGAAATGATAGAAGATTTCAAAAAAAATAATATATCATATAACAATATAATTCTTGGGGATTTTTCCAAGTTTAAATCAAAAAAAAAATATGATTTAGTGTGCTCATTTGGCTTTATTGAGCATTTTGATGATGTAGCTCCAGTAATTAATAGCCACGTAGATTTATTAAATGATAAAGGGGCATTGTTAATAGGAATTCCAAACTTTACTGGTATCACAGGTTTTTTTCAAAAACATGTAGAAAAAAAAATTTTAGATGCACATAACTTAAAGATAATGAACTTGCAGTTTTTTTATGATATAGCATCAAATTATAGTTTGTCTATTGAGAATATTTCTTTTTTAGGGGGATATGATAACGATATGATATCTAGGACAAAGAAAAAATCATTTAAAAATATTTTCTTAAGAATAATTTTAAAAATATTGCAGATTTCAAAACTACACATCCTTATGAGAAAATTTAAAAACAAGTATTTCTCATCATACATAATTGCTTTGTATTCCAAAAATAAATGACAATAATTTTAATTAATACATTTATTTTAAATGGATAAAATGCAATCATTTGACTATATAGTTGTTGGTTCAGGTACATCAGGTTCAGTTTTAGCAACTAGATTGGCTTTAAATTCTAAAAGTAGTGTACTATTAATTGAGGCTGGAGGAAGGCCTAAAGGAATATGGTTTAAAATACCATTGGGAATTGGTAAAATACTTCATAATAAAAGATATATCTGGAAATTCTTTACTAAAAAATCTAAAAATTTAGACGGTAGAAATATATATCTTCCACAAGGAAAAATTTTAGGAGGCTCATCAACCATAAATGGTTTAGTCTTTTTTAGAGGTATAGCTCAAAAATTTGATGAAATTTCCAAATCTGGCTGTAAAGGATGGAGTTATAAAGAGGTACTTCCATATTTCAAAAAGTTTGAAAATTTTGAAAAAAATAGAATAGAAAGAGGTCAAGGTGGTCCAGTAAATATTACTGAGGTTTCTCCAAAAGATATATTAAGTGAGGCATTTAAAAATGCATGTTTGAAAATTGGGATTAAATTTAACAAAGACTATAATTCGTTCTTATCGGAAGGGGTCAGCTACTTACAATTAAATACAAAAAGAGGGAAAAGAGTAAATATTTTTGATGTTTATCATAAACTTGTAAAGAGAAAGAGAAACTTCAATTTATTTTACGATACGGTAGTTAAAAAAATAGTTCTCGAGGGTAAAAAAGCCGTAGGTGTCGAAGTTATCAAGAATAATCACCAAATGAAAATTTTTGCAAACAAAGAAGTTATTATTTCTTGTGGTGCAATTCAAACTCCAAAACTTTTAGAGCTTTCAGGAATTGGGAATCCAAAAATTTTGGAAAAAAATTCCATTCCTGTTTTACACAAATTAAATGGTGTAGGAGAAAATTTAATAGATCATTATACCATTAGATTATCTTATAAATCTAAAAAAATAATTACACTGAATGATTTGTTGGCTAAAAGGATAAAAGCAATTAAAATGATTTTTCAATATTTATTTTTTAGAAATGGACTTTTATCAACTCCTTCAGCCACAATACAAGCAATTTTTAAAAGTGAAAAAAAGCTAGAATATCCTGATCTAAAAATTCAATTAGTTCATCTCACAGAAAAAGGAAGATTTGGAATTGCATATGATTCACAAACTGATATATTTTCAGGATTTTCTTTAAGTTGTTACCAGTTATTTCCAAGATCAAAGGGTAGTACTCATATTAGTTCAAATGATGTAAATAAAGAAACTATTATTGATCCAAATTATTTGGACGATGATGATGATATGAATAAAATTTTGAAGGCTATAAAAATTGCAAGAAAAATTTCACTTCAATCCCCATTAAAAGAATTAATTGTGGAGGAAACAAAACCAGGATTAAACTTAAATCAAAAAGATGAATTAACAAAGTTTATTAAAAACTATGGTCAAACCTCCTATCACCCTATTGGAACCTGTAAGATGGGGAATTGTGAAGAATCAGTAGTTGATAGTGATTTAAAAGTTAAAGGGTTAGATAATCTTAGGATAGTTGATGCTTCAATTCTACCCTTTCACGTTTCTGCAAATACTCATGCACAGTGTTTAATGATAGCTGAAAAAGCAGCAGATTTAGTTTTGTCTACAAAAAAGTATTGATAAGGGAATTAGATTTAATTCAAAACAGGGCATAATAAATTAAATAAAATGAAATTAATTTACTTCGTCGAAAGTTATATTGCAGGTGGATCCGATAAAATAGCTCAAATTCTTTTAGGGAATTTAAATTTTTCAGAAATAATTTTAATAATTAATAAAAGAGCAGACAAAAAAATAATTTTAAATAAATTAAATAATAATATTAGAGTTAAATATTATAACCTTATTACTCCAGCTGAAATTCATGAAAAAGTAAATAATTTTAAAAACATTAGTCTAGTTTATGTAATTTTTAAATTCTTTTCTAAAATACTCAGCCTTCTAATGTTAGGTTATTCAATATTTTACTTTTATAAAAAATTTAAAAATTATAATGCTTCTTTCTTTTTTTCACATAATGGAGGTCATCCTGGAGGGTTATACAATGGCACTGCTATAATGGCCGCTTCATTATTATCAAATATTAAATTTAAATTTTATGCTTACCATAGCAATCCAGCACCATTAAGAAAACATTTGTTTTTTTTCGATTTTTTTTGGGATAGAATAATTGAAAAATCTTCAAAACTAATTACAATTTCAAATGCTTCAGCAAAAAAAACTTTAAACCAAAGATTTATTAAATCTTTTCCAATTGTTATTTACAATGGAGTAAAAAAAAATAAAATAAAAAATTATAGCAATTCCAATATATTAGAAATATTACATGTTGGATATTTTGATCTAAATAAAAATCAAATCCTTTTATTAAAAAGTCTATTGAATATAGTTGAAAAAAATATATGTAATATTCATATTACTTTCGTAGGTAAAGTTGTTGACGTCAATATTAAAAATATTTTTGATAACTTTTTGAATCAGCATAATTTGAATAAATATGTAACTGTTGAAGGATTCAAGAAAACGGTCATACCTTATTATTATAAATCAGATGTACTTATTTGTACTTCTTTTGTTGAGGGACTCTCTTTATCTATTCTAGAAGCTATGAGTATAGGTTTACCAATTATATCAACGGATACAGGTGGAGTAAATGAACAGATAGTGAGTGAAGAAAATGGATATATAATAGAAAATAATAATCCATTACATTTATCAAATAAGATTGAATATTTGATAAAAAACAGAAAAGTTATTGAGATAATGGGTAGAAAGTCCCATAAGATATTCAAAAATAAATTTGACATAAATAAAATGATATCTAACTATAATAATTTATTTAAACTTTAAAAAAATGGATGTAGTAATTTTGTGTGGTGGATATGGGACACGATTAAGTGAGGAAACTCACCTTAGACCAAAACCTATGGTTGAAATAGGTGGAAAACCAATTTTATGGCATATCATGAAGATTTTCGATAGTCATCAAATTTCAAATTTTCACCTTGCCCTAGGATATAAATCTAATGTAATTAAAGACTATTTTATTGGATATAATTCATTAAACAATGATTTTTCGATTAATACCCAAACTGGTAAAATAAATCATATCAATAATATAAATGAAAATTGGCAAATTAATTTATGGGAGACAGGATTAAAGACAATGACTGGAGGAAGACTTTTAAGGTTAAAACATTATTTCAGAAATACAGATACTTTTATGTTAACCTATGGAGATGGGTTGTGTGATTTAGATTTAAAAGCATTATTAAAATTTCATAAATCTCATGGTAAGATTGCAACAGTTACAGCTGTTAGACCTCCAGTAAGGTTCGGAGAACTAATAATTTCTAATAATGAGGTAAAGCAATTTCAAGAAAAACCACAGGCTTCGAATGGTTGGATAAATGGAGGTTTTTTTGTATTCAACAAAGAAATTTTTAATTATATAAAAAGTGATAATACAATGCTTGAGAGAGAGCCGATGGAAAACCTATCTAAAGATGGACAACTCATGGCATTTAAGCATGAAGGGTTTTGGCAATGCATGGATACTATTCGAGAAAAAGAAATTTTAGAGAATCTTTGGAATACAAATAATCCTCCTTGGATAAAATAAGATTACATGTTTGATAATACTTACAAAAATAAGACAGTAATATTAACTGGGCACACTGGCTTTAAAGGGAGTTGGTTAACAATGTGGTTATTAAAGCTGGGAGCTAATGTTATTGGTATTTCAAAAGACATCCCAACTAGACCATCAATGTTTAAGATTTTAAAAATAAAAAAAAATATTATCCATTATTCAACAGATATCAGAGATTTCAAAAAATTACAGAAAATAATATTTAAGCATAAACCAGACTTTATTTTTCACCTTGCTGCTCAATCAATTGTTTCAAAATCATATGTAGATCCCGAAGAAACGGTTACTACTAACGTTGTGGGTACAATGAATATTCTTGAAGCACTTAGATTTTATAAAAAAAATTGTGCAGCCATAATTATTACAAGTGATAAATGTTATGAAAATCTAGAGTTAAAAAGAGGCTACCTAGAAAAAGATAATTTGGGGGGGAAAGATGTTTATAGTGGATCTAAAGGCGCTGCAGAGTTAATAATAAAATCATATTTTAATTCCTTTTTTAAAAAAAATCATCCAGTAAGGTTAGCAATCGGTAGGGCTGGAAATGTTATTGGCGGGGGAGATTTTGCTAAAGACAGGATTATTGTAGATACTGTAAATTCATGGAATAATCGTCGCCCTGTTGATGTAAGGAGCCCTAATTCAACAAGACCTTGGCAACATGTACTAGAACCCCTATCAGGTTATTTAATTCTTGGAGCTAAATTGATTAAAAATAATAGTCTTAGTGGAGAACCTTTTAACTTTGGGCCAGATGAAAAACAAGATATTACAGTAGGACAACTTTTAGAAAATCTAGCAGAAATTTGGGGATGGAGTGTAGTTAGAGATGCATTAAAAATTGTCAAAACTAAGCCATTGTTTAATGAGGCAGGTTTATTAAAATTAAACTGTGATAAAGCCAAAGAATTTTTAAAATGGGAGTCAAATTTAAGTTTTAATGAAACATTAATCTTTATTTCAGATTGGTATAAAACTTTTTTTTCAAAATCACAAAACATGTACGATTATACCCTGTTTCAAATTAGTAAATATGAAGAATTTGGATTAGAAAGAAAAAGGGATTGGATAAAATAATTTTAAATGAATCGATCAATAATTAATGGTGTAAAAATCGTGAAACTTAATCAAATAAATCATCCGAAGGGAAAGATTCTACATATGATTAAAAAAACTTCACCTGAATTTAAAAAATTCGGAGAGTGTTATATGTCAGAAATAAACCCTGGGTGTATAAAGGCCTGGAAATTACATTTAAAACAAACTCAAAATATATCAGTTCCAATAGGTGAAATAAAAGTTGTTTTATTTGATAGTAGAGTAAAATCATCTACCTATAACATTTTAGATAAGTTTTCTTTAGGAAGGCCTGACAAGTACCACAGGTTAACCATCCCACCAGGTATAATATATGGATTTAAGTGTGTTTCTAAAGAAAGTGCAATTATTCTTAATATCACAGATTTTCAGCATGATTTGAATGAGTCACAAACTCTAGCTTTAGATGACTCAAAAGTTCCTTTTAATTGGAAATCAATTTAATATAGCTTTGAACATATTAATCACAGGTGGTTCAGGTTATTTGGCAGGGTGTCTTGCCAACTTTTTAAAAGGAAATAAAAACTATAATATTACTCTTTCTACATCCTCGGAGAACTTTGCTAAAAAAAATAAATTCAATGTATTTAAGATTGACTGGGGGAGTAGTGTTTCATTGGATATTGCTTGTAAAAATAAAGACGTTATAATTCATTGTGCTGGGCCAAATGCTGCTGAAGCTTACCAAAATCCACATAAAGCTTTTGAATTTAGCAGTAAAGTTTTGGATAATCTCATAAAGAAAGCAATAAAAAATAAGGTCAAAAAATTAATTTATTTTTCATCAGTGCATGTATACAAAACACCACTTGAAGGATATTTAAATGAAAAATCACCCTTGGATCCAAAGCACCCCTACGGGATTTCAAAAAAATTAGCTGAACTGACGCTCTCTAAGTACATAAAAAATGAAAATTTGGATATTAATATTATAAGGCTATCAAATGCATTTGGAAAGCCATTTTGGAATAATAAAAATTGTTGGAATCTAGTTGTTAATGATTTTTGCAAACAAGTTGTAATCAATAAAAGTATTCAAATTAATTCTGATGGAAATGAAGTTAGAAACTTTGTGACTGTGAATGAGGTTTGTCGATTGGTAGATTTTATCATTGAAAAATCTAATATGGGAAAACTAATCCCTTTCATTTTTAATTTTGGAGGCAGTTGGAATTTAAGTGTTAAAAGCTTGGCCGTTTTAATTGCAAAAAAATATAAGGAAGCTTATGGGATTAATCCAAAAATTATTTTTAAAAAAAGAAGCCAAGCAAAACCAAATAAAAGGTTAGAGTTTAGTTATGATCTAATAATTAAAAAAGGGTTTAAACCTCGAAATAACTATCTTGATGATATTAAACAAATTTTTAATTATGTGAAGGATAATTTTTTAAATGCATAGTAAACCATATTTTTCAGTTATTTTGCCTAATTACAACCATGGCAATTATCTTAAAAAAGCAATTGATTCAGTAATAAATCAAGACTATAAAAATTGGGAATTATTGATTATTGACAACCATTCTACTGACAATTCTCATGAAATTATTTCATCATACAATGATCCGCGCATTAAATCATTTAAAATAAATAATGATGGAGTAATTGCTATTTCTAGAAATCATGGAATAAAAAACTCAAAAGCTGAATGGATAGCATTTTTAGATAGTGATGACATATGGTATAAGAATAAACTTTCAACATTATTTCATTATACCTCTAAAAGCTATGATATTATATGCTCAAATGAATATGAACATAAAATAAATACAGGTCAAAAAAAGGCTAATTATTATAATTTAAAAACAGATAATTTTTACAGCGAATTATTGATTCATGGAAATAAATTATCAACCTCATCAACAGTTGTGAGACGAAGTTTTATGAAAAATAAAAATTTGTTGTTCAATGAAAATCGTGATTTCATATCAGTTGAAGATTATGATTTGTGGCTTCAAATCGCTTTAAAAAAAGGATCTTTTGCTTTTTGCAGAGAATTTTTGGGCGAGTATAGAATTCATAGTAATAATCTATCTAATAACTTCGATCTTCATTATAATAATCTAAAAAAACTGTTGTTGATGCACGTATTTGAAATTCAAGAATTTTCAGACAATTATAAATTGTGGGAGCTTATTGAACCTAGACTAAAGTTAATTGAAATAAGGTACCATTATAGTCAAAATATTTTAAATGGAATAAGATTTTCAATTTTGGAATTATTAAATCAAAAATTAATTAAATCTTTCAGATTAGTAAAACACTGCATAAAAAAAGTTATTGGATGATTTTAATAGTTAGAAAAATACTTTTTAAAATTTTAGATTGGTCATTTATTGCTAGGAAGTTTTTGCAAAAGCATTTCACTAAGTTTGACAATCCAAATCTAAGAGTATTAATTTATCACGATGTTAAATCTGAAAAACAAATAAATCTTTTTAAAAATCAAATATTAAGTCTAAGAAGAAATTATGAATTTATATCTCCAGATGAATTTGAAAGTTATATTTATAATGGCTCAAATAATGGAGACAAAATATTACTGACTTTTGATGACGGATTTAAATCAAACAGGAAATTAGCTGAGGAGGTTCTTAATGAAATGAATATAAAAGCTCTATTTTTCATTGTTTCTGATTTTTTAGGAGAAAAAAAAGAGTCACAAAAATATAAATCAATAATTAATAATATTTATCCAAAAGGGCCTACTAGGTTTGAATTAAGTGATCCAATGGATAAAAAAGACATAGAATTTTTATTATCTACTGGGCACAAAATAGGATGTCATACTTTTTCACATAAAATGCTGTCAACTATAAATTCTAGATCTGAACTAAATAAAGAGTTAATAAAAAGTAAATTGAATTTAGAAAAAGAATTTGGGATAAAAATTAATCATTTCGCATTTCCATTTGGAACTTTCAAAAGTATTAATAAGAATTCTTTAGAAATTCTAAATCAAAATTTTGACTTTATTCATTCTGGATTAAGGGGCAATAATAAAAATATTAAAAATAATAAATTGGTTTTTAGAGATGCTGTTAATCCAGAAATGGGAATAACGAGATTAAAATCTTTTTTAATTGGCAATGCAGACTTTTTATATATTGGTAAATACAACAAATTAAAAAAATATCTAATTTGACTCCTCAGGGACTTTCAATTGATTTAAAATCTTTTTTCAAATCCAAAAGAAACTTTTGGGTGCCTGAAATGGGGGAACACCATTTTTATTTGTCAAGGTCTTCATGGTCAATCTTAACAGTATGTTTGTTAAAGTTTAAAGAAACTAATAAAAAAAGCATAAATATTTTTCTTCCTGAATATTTTTGTAACGACCCAATACCTTTAATTAATCAGGAAAATATAAATATTCATTATTTTAATCTTGATAAAGAATTTAAGCCTGATCTAAAACAACTTAATTCTTTAGCTCAAGAAGTAAAACCAGACATTTTCTTAGCTGTTCATTATTTTGGAAAACCCTCCATCTCAAATGAAATTAAAAATTTTTGCGTCAAATTTAAATGTTGGTTCATCGAGGATGCCACACATTGCTTAAAAAAAGAAAAATTTATTGGAAATCAAGGTGACTTTGTCTTATTTAGTCAATATAAGCATCTAGCAATTCCAAATGGTGCATTACTTATTGCCAATACGAAAGGACCATCTAAAATTAATGAGGGAAATTTTATAAATTTTGATATAAATCATTTCTTAAAAAATGAGATCCAAAACTTGAACTTTGAGAATAGGTTTATCAAAACAGGTATTCTTTTTTCATTAAGATGGTTAGTAAAAAAATTAATTTTGACTTATTTCGGAGAAACGAATTTTTTTTTAAAATTTAATCTAAAAAAATACATTAATGGCCTAGAGCTCTCATATCCTGAAAATTATCACAGTTATAAAATTTCTTTATTATCAAAATTTTTATTACCAAGGCAGGATTTAGATTACATTGCAAGAACAAAAAAAAGGAATTTTGAAATATTTAAAGAGATATTAGATGGTAAATTAGCTTTTGATAAAAACTTTAATTTTAGACCAAAATATAATTCATATACTCCTTATTTATTACCAATAAGAATTTTAAACGATGATTTAGATAATCTAATTAAAAAAGGTTTTCCAATTATTCGTTGGCCATTATTTCCTAAATCATGTATTAATAATTCCTATAAATATAATAAGCTCTATTTCATATTATTAAATCATACAATTTCAAAAAACTATTTTAAAAAAATTTGTGGCTTAAGGGTACATCTTGATAAAATAAGGTTTAAAAAAACTGAAAAAATTCAGTATCATGAGGAACTTTGCCTTTCAAATATAAACTTGTTACAATCTAATTATTATGTCCATTCAAAAGCAGAAATTGAAAATAAGAAAATTGAATCTTTTGAAATCATTTTAGATTCAAAAATTGTAGGATACTTTCAAATTTTGAAAAAAAAATATTTTAAAATATTTACTTTATTGAGAATTAATAGAGGACCAATTTTAATTAGCTCATTACAACTAAATGACCGGATCAATATTTTTTTAAAACTTTTAACTTTTTCAAATATTTTTAATTTTAAATTTCTGTCAATTTCACCAGATGTCAGCTACTATTCAATTCAAAGCTTATTTTTTGAAAGATTCAGATCAAGGAAATTAAATTTTCCAGCTTGGAAATCATCAATTATTGATTTAGAAAAAGAGGAATCATTTCTTTTTCATGATTTTAGGCCAAAATGGAGAAACTCACTCAGAAAGTCCCAAAAAAATAATTTAGTTGTTAAGAGATCTTCAAGTAAAAAGGATCTCGAAGTCCTATTAAAATCTTATAGCGAAGATGTTAAGGCTAAAAAATATAAGGGTTTAAATACTGAGTTGATAAAAAAAATGGAAAGACTTACAAATGAAAATGAAAAACTATTTGTATTTACAGCCTTTAAAATGGGAAAAAGAATAGGCTCAATTTTGATATCTAAACAATTAGCTAATTCTATCTATTTAATAGGATGGTCTTCTGAAGAGGGGAGAAAGTTAAACTCAAATTATTTACTATTATGGGAAGCTATAATTTATTTAAAATCTATTAGACTAAAAAGATTAGATCTAGGCGGTTTAATTGGTAATAATCATCCTATCGATTTTTTCAAATTAGGCATGAATGGCGATTATTATGAAAATTGTGGAGAATATTTAGCTATATGAATAATTACGTTTTAGCAATTGATGCTTCTAGTATTGTTAATACGGGTGGATTAACCCACCTATATGAACTACTCAATAATTTTAATAAAAAAGATCATCCAGAAATTGATGAAATAATTATCATAGGCTCTACTAAGGTTTTAGATTATTTACCAAACAGCAAATTTTTTTTTAAAAAGACATCTTTTTTCTTGAATTCAAACAAATTATTAAGATTAATATATCAAACGTTTTTAATGGATTTTTTTTTAAAAAAAAGGGCAGATATTTTATTTTCTTTGACTGGAGACTTCATAGGAAAATTTAGACCTTTAATAGGAATGTCGCAAAACATGCTTCTTTATGAAAAAAAATTTTGGAAAGAAATTAAAAGCTTTAAAGAAAAAATCAAATTATTAATAAATTTCAAAAGGCAAGAAAAATGTTTTATTAATTCAAACGGATTGATTTTTATTTCTAATTATGCAAAAGATTTCATATCTGAGGTTGTTCCAATCGAAAATATACCAAAATCAATCATTTATCATGGGATTTCTAAAAGGTTTTTGAATAAGAAAAATCTATCAAAAAAATTTGATAATTTCTCATTTGAGAAACCTTTCAAATTCATATATGTTTCAACTGTTCATGTATACAAAAACCAATTAAATGTAATAAAAGCAATAAGTAACCTTAGAAAAAGCGGATATCCAGTATCATTGACATTAATTGGCCCGATTATTTATAAACCATATGGTGAAAAAATGATAATGGAAATAAGAAAAAATGATTTGCATAAGGAATTTATAAACTACATTAATGAGGTCCCACATAGTGAAATTCAAAACTATTATTCAGACCATGATGGTATAATATTTGCCTCAAGCTGTGAAAATATGCCAAATATTTTGATAGAGTCTATGGGCTCAGCATTACCTATAGCATGTAGTAATAAAATGCCAATGCCAGAATTCTTAAAAAATGGGGGGACATACTTTAATGCACATTCTACAAAATCTATAGAAAAAGCACTAATTTATTTGATAAAAAACTTGCCATTATTTGACCAGAGAAATGGGAACATTAATAAATTAAAATTTATGTCTTGGGGTATAACATCAAAAAAAACCTTTAGATTTATTTCAAAAATAAAACATCAATTTTATGTTTAGTAACAGTATCTTACTGATAACTGGCGGAACTGGTTCTTTTGGGAATGCAGTTTTAAAAAAGTTTTTAGATTCAAGTATATCAGAAATTAGAATTTTTTCAAGGGATGAAAAAAAACAACATGATATGCGGATTAAGTATAAAAATCCAAAAATTAAATTTTTTATTGGAGACGTTAGGGATATAAATAGTATAAAATCTGCTATAACGGATGTTGATTACATATTTCATGCTGCTGCACTCAAACAAGTTCCCTCTTGCGAATTCTTTCCATTAGAGGCTGTTAAAACAAATATTTTGGGAACTGATAATGTTCTTTCTGCAGCTATTGAAGCTAAAGTTAAAAAAGTAATTTGTTTAAGCACTGATAAGGCAGTTTATCCGATTAATGCAATGGGAGTCTCTAAAGCAATGATGGAAAAAGTTTTTGTAGGGAAATCAAGAAATTCAGAATCCACGGTCATTTGTGGAACTAGATATGGAAATGTAATGGCATCTAGAGGATCTGTCATTCCTCATTTTTATGATCAGATTAAAACACAAAATGAAATTACTGTAACAGACCCAAAAATGACACGTTTTATGATGACACTTAATGATGCGGTTGATCTTGTATTATTTGCTTTTGAAAATGGCAAATCTGGGGACATTTTTGTTCAAAAATCTCCATCTACTACAATAATTGAATTGGCTGAGACAATGAAAAAGATATATAATTCATCAGTAAATATTAAAAATATAGGAATTCGTCATGCTGAGAAAATGCACGAGACACTACTTTCAAAAGAAGAAAGGTTGGTGGCAGAAGATTTGAAAGATTACTTTAGAGTTCCTGCAGATAATAGAGATCTAAATTATAAAAAGTATTTTTCGGAAGGGGTAGAGAATACAAATTTAGAAGAATACAATTCATTTAATACACACAGGCTAAAAGAGGACGAACTTATTAAACTTTTAGAAAGTATCGGTTATAAATGAAAGTACTTATAATTGGAGCAGATGGGATGATAGGGCATAAAATTGCTCAAACATTACATGAAAATGGATTTGAAATTTTCTTAAACAGCAGATCCCGGCCGGATATTTTAAAAAAACTTTACCCATCATGCAAAATATTTCAATTTGACTTTCTAAAACAAAAAATACACAATCTTTTAGATCAAATAAATCCTGATTACATAGTAAATTCAGTAGGAATAACTATAAGAAGGGGATCTGAAAATCTTGATGAAGCAATAATTTTAAATTCAGAATTACCAAAAAAAATTGATGTCTGGTGTAATTTAAACAATAAAAGGCAGATACATTTTTCTTCAGATTGTATTTTTTCAGGTGAAAAAGGAAATTATGATGATTATGATATTTCAGATGCTGCTGACAATTATGGAAAAACAAAAGCCAATGGGGAGGTAAATTCAAATTTCACTCTGACGATAAGATCATCAATGATAGGAAGAGAAATTTTTAACAAGACAGAGTTATTGGAATGGGTGATTTCAAATAAAAATTTAAAAATAAAAGGTTTTGATAAAGTCATATATTCTGGAGTTACAACTTTGTGGATGTCAAAAATATTAGTTAAAATTTTAAGAGAATTTAACAAATTGAAAGGAATTTATAATATATCATCCGACCCTATATCTAAACATGACCTTTTAAAAAAAATAAATCATTATTTTGATCTAAACATAGATATTACCAATGACATCTCTGTTTCCTACAATAAATCCTTAAATTCGAATAAATTCTTTTGCGAGACAAATTTTGAAAAACCTGATTGGGATAAAATGCTGGAGGAATTGCGTGAAGATAGTTTAAAGTTAAATGATCTATATAACCTATATGATATATAAATGATAAAAGTTTTAACAATTGTTGGAACAAGACCAGAGATCATCAAACTTTCTAGGGTTATATTTGAATTAGAAAAACATTTTAAACATGTTCTAGTCCATACAGGGCAGAATTATGACTATGAATTAAATGAAATTTTTTTTAAGGATCTTGAAGTTAAAAAACCTGACTATTTTTTAAATGCGGTTGGTAAATCAACTGCGGAAACAATTGCAAATATTATCTCAGAATCAGATAAGGTTTTACAACATGAGAATCCTGACGCAGTTTTATTATATGGAGATACAAATTCATGCCTTTCGGTTATTTCTGTTAAAAGAAGACAGATACCAATATTCCATATGGAAGCTGGTAATAGGTGCTTTGATCAAAGAGTTCCCGAAGAATTAAACAGAAAAATTGTAGACCATTTAAGTGATATCAATTTACCTCTTACTGAACAAGCTAGAGATTATTTGATTGCCGAAGGAATAAAACCTGAAACAGTAATCAAAATAGGCTCCTGTATGAAGGAGATATTATATCACTATATGCACAAAATTCAGTCAAGCAAGATCTTAGGAAAATTAAATCTCAAAAAAAGATCTTACTTTGTGGTATCATTTCATAGGGAGGAAAATGTTGATTATAAGGATAATTTAATTTCATTTTTAGACAGCCTTAATGAGATATCTAAATATTTTGAACTTCCGGTCATTGTATCAACCCATCCAAGAACTAAAATGAGAATAGAAAAATTGAAAAATATCAAATTAGACGAGAAAATTATTTTTTTAAAACCACTAGGTTTTTTTGATTATGTAAACCTGCAGCAAAATTCAAGATGTGTGATATCTGATAGCGGGACTATTTCAGAAGAGTCATCTATTTTAGGATTTCCATCAATTACGATTAGAGAGTCTCATGAGAGACCAGAAGGGATGGATGAAGGTACACTTATAATGTCAGGGCTTAATAAAAACAGAATTATTGAATCTTTAAACATGATGATAAACCAGTTTAAATCAGGTCTAGTGCCAAAAATTGTTAGTGATTATGATGTTAATAATGTGTCTTTAAAGATTTCAAGAATTATTCTTAGCTATATTGACTATGTTAATAAAAACGTTTGGAAAAAAATCGACCATCCTAGGCGGCCTAAATGAGAATTCTTTTTGTTACCCAGTATTTTTTCCCTGAAAATTTTAGAATAAATGACCTTGCATTTTCTTTAAGCAAAAGAGGTCATTACATTGAAGTATTAACAGGAAAGCCAAATTATCCAAAAGGGATTTATTTTAAAGGGTATTCTTGGAATAGGCCAAAACAAGAATACATAAACGGGATAAAAGTTCATAGGGCAAATTTACTTTTAAGAAGAAAAGGAGGAGGATTAAGATTAATTTTGAATTACTTTTCATTTATTTTTTTCGCTTTCTTCAAGCTATTAACTATTAAAGGGAGTTTTGATAAAATTTTTATTTATGCTCCTTCTCCTATAACAGTTGGTTTTATTGGAATTTTAGCTGCAAAAAAGTTTAAATGTAAATCTTATTTATGGGTTCATGATCTTTGGCCAGAATCAGTTCGAGTAGCTGGGAACATATCAAACCGATTAATTTTAAGTTTAGTTAATTACATGACTAAAACTATATATAGATTTACAGATATTATTTTAGTTCAATCCCCAGAATTCAAAAAATATATCAGAAAACAGAATGTTCCAAATCATAAATTAATTTATTATCCTTATTATGCTGAGGAATTTTATAAAGTTGTTAAGGTAGACAAATCACTAAAAAGTTCTTTACCTCAAGGTTTTAATTTGATATTTGCTGGAAATATAGGTGTATCTCAAAGTTTTGATACAATTATAAGTGCTTTTGAACTGATAAGAGATTATGATATAAATTTATTGATACTTGGGGATGGTAGGGATAAACAAAGAGTACTTAAAATAATAAAAGAAAAAGGTATTAATAATAAGTTCTACTTTTTAGGTACTTACCCTCCAGAAAAAATGTCTTATTATTATGCCTGTGCAGATTCACTTCTAATAACACTTAAAAAAGCAAAAATATTTTCATATACTATTCCTGGAAAACTACAATCCTACTTAGCTTGTAGAAAGCCAATTATTGGAGCTTTAGATGGAATAGGCAAAAAAATAATTTCAGACTCAAATTCAGGTTATTGTTCTTCTTCTGAGGATTCAATTGCATTGGGCAAAAACATTATTAAAATGTATAATACGTCTTTAAAAGAGAGAAATTTTTTTGGAGACAACGCTTTAAATTATTTTGAAAAAAATTTTAGTAAAAAAAAATTAATTCAAAAATTTGAGTTAATAATGAAAAGTTAAATTTTAGTTGCCTTTTTTGAAACATATTATTGTTTTTCCAAAAGATCTATTAAAAATTTTTGATAATATTTTACAAAAAAAACTAGTCAGCTTCAGATTATTCAAGAATCTAAAAATTTTAGGGTGGAAATCGTTAATCATTGTTGACTTTAGTCTTAGAGATTTTGCTATATTCTCAAAGTTTTTTTCTATGGAGCCGTTATTCATTCCTAATTGATAGATTACCAATGCTCCATTTTCTTCAAGATTATTAATTAATGATGTTACTATTTGTTTTTGAAAATTTAAATCCTCCGAACGACTAAAAGGGTAAAATTCAATAGCGTAGCAAATCTCGAAGGTTTCTTTTAATAAGAAATCCTTATCTATAATCATTGGAATAAAGGTCGTTTTTAAATTCGAATTAAATTTTTTTGCATATTCAATGCCATCCTCTGAAACATCAACACCAGTTATATCACAACTATATACTTCTGTTAATACCTTGGTTTCAAAACCTAAACCGCATCCCACATTTAAAATTTTATTAGGTTTTTCACATATAATATTTTTCAATGCTTTTTTTATTGATAGGATCTTTTTTTTTGGATTTAAATCGTTATGATTATGAATGTTGCTTAATTCAATTCTGCCTGTCTTTAGCATAATTTTGTAGCTGCCAAAATCATTATTAATATCTATATTATTTTCCTGTAGCCGGGTTTTAATTTCAGATTTCTTAAGATTTTTGGGATGAAACCAAGGCTTTATTTTTTCCATTTTAAATTTAAAAATGATTTTTTCATATATTAAAGTTCCTAAAATAAAAATTTAATTCGCAATTTTTTAGCTGATTAAGTTTGATTATTTAATATTTCTATTTATAAACAAATCTAGTGTTATTCAACTCAATTGAATTTTTAATTTTTTTACCTATAGTCTTCACTTTTTATTGGTTTATTTTCAATAAAAATCTGAGTATTCAGAATTTTATTATTCTTTTGAGTTCATATATTTTTTATGGCTGGTGGGATTACAGATTTTTATCACTAATATTCCTTTCAACGATCGTAGACTACATTATCGGACTAAATATACCAAGGCAAGAATCAGAAAAACTCCAAAAACTTCTTCTTTATGTGTCGATTTTATTCAACGTTAGTGTTTTAGGATTTTTCAAATATTATAATTTTTTTATAGATTCTTGGGTAAGTTTATTCAGTTCTTTTGGTTACGAAATAAAAAGTATTTGGACCTTAAACATAATACTCCCTGTGGGTATATCATTCTACACATTTCAAACCATGTCTTACACAATAGACATTTACAGAAAAAAGTTAAAACCAACTAAAGACTTCATATCATTTGCTTCTTTTGTTTCATTTTTTCCTCAACTTGTTGCTGGACCAATTGAGAGAGCAACAAATCTTCTTCCGCAGATTCTAAATAAAAGAGAATTTAGATATGAACAAGGTGTACAAGGATTAAGACTAATATTATGGGGACTCTTCAAAAAGGTAGTCATCGCTGATTCTCTGTCTCCAATAGTTGACGATATATTTAGTAATTATCAAGATTTTTCAGGCGGTACACTTTGGTTAGGGGCTGTTTATTTTGCCTTCCAAATTTATTGTGATTTCAGTGGATATTCAGATATTGCTATAGGAACCTCAAAACTCTTTGGTTTCGAAATAATGTCAAATTTTAGATTTCCCTATTTTTCAAGAAACATAGGAGAGTTTTGGCGAAGATGGCACATCTCACTCTCAACATGGTTTAGAGACTATTTATATATACCACTTGGTGGATCAAAAGAGGGAAAGTGGAAATCTATTAGAAACATATTTGTTATTTTTATTGTGAGTGGATTTTGGCATGGAGCTAATTGGACATTTATTTTTTGGGGACTATTTCACTCGGCACTCTTCCTTCCATCATTTTTTTTTAAAACAAACAGAAAATATGTAAGCTCCGTGATAGCAGAAAATACCCTTTTACCAAACGGAAAAGAATTTTTTCAGGTATTAATCACATTTATTTTAGTTACAATTGGATGGGTATTTTTCAGAAGCGAAACAATTAGTGATTCTTTTAATTTTTTAACTCAATTAAATTTTGATTTCAACTTTACTTTTGTAAATAAACTTCCATTGGTGATATTATTCATTTTTTTGGATTGGATATTTAGAAAAGATGAAAGAAAAATTTATTCAAAATTTTCAGCAAGATTGTTACTAGATTTTATCTTGTTTTATTTAATTGTTGGTTTTATAAATAATAATAAACCATTCATATATTTTGATTTCTAATGAGACTATTTGTTTTTAAAATAATTCTAAGATTAGTCCTTTTTTTTTCAGGGTCAATAATTTTAATTTTTTTTGGGGCTCTATTTAAGAATAATATTCCATTTATAATTGATAAATACAAAAAAGAGATTATTCATAAAAAAGATATCAAAATTGTAATTTTTGGTGATTCCGAAATTCACGGTGCTGTTGATTCAAAAATTTTACAAGACCATTTAAATATCCAGACAAATAATTTGGCTTTAGGAGGTCAAACAGTTTTTATAAATGTTCTAAAAATCAGAGATTTTTTGAAATATAAATCAGATCCAATTATAATTTTTGATTACGGGAGCAATGATGTTTCTTATAGGGGTGACATGACTAGGGATGAAGGAGATTTATTTGAAAGTGAAGGATATAAATTTGCAATTTCAAACAATTTTCAATTCATGAATTTCGAGGAACTTTGGTTTTTTATTTCTAAGTTTCCTTTAATTACTATTCAATCTTTTTTCAAGGGTATTTTTCAATATAATTTTATTCTTCACTCAGGAGTAGATTTAAACAACGAAAGTAAAATGGACGATTATATTAAAAAATTGGATCTTATAGTAAGATCAAAAAATTCTATCTATAATAGCAAACATTTAATCAAAGAAGATTTTTCTTTTTCAAAACTTTTAGAACTAATTTATGATAATCCATCTGCAACTTTTTTAATTTTAAACCCACCTGAACACAAGTTAAACAGAATGATTTATAAAAAGGATTCATTAAAATGGTTACAAAATACCTCTATTTTAAAAAATTTTCAAAATGTTAGAATTCTTAACTACAAAAATTTTCCTCTTTTGGACGAGGATTTTGAGAATTTTTCTCATTTAACTATTTCAGGGAAAAACAAATTTTCTTTCGAACTTGCAAAATATTTAAAACAACTAAATTCTAATTAATTGAAAGCCATTCTTCTTGCTGGTGGAATTGGATCCCGATTATATCCAATAACTATAGGAGTGTCAAAACAGCTTTTGTCAGTTTATGATAAGCCGATGGTATATTATCCCTTGTCTGTACTAATACTTGCTGGCATTAGTGATATACTCATTATATGCACCCCTGAACATATAAATTCATATAAAAGACTTTTAGGTGACGGAGGTCAATGGGGAATAAAACTCCAATATCAAATTCAAGAATATCCTAAAGGGATAGCAGATGCATTCATTTTAGGTGAAAAATTTATAGCTCAAGATCCAGTTTGCTTAATTTTGGGAGATAATATATTTTATGGCTTAGATTTTTATGACCAACTTAAAGAGGTGGTGGATCGAACTAGATATGAATCAAAAGCAACTATTTTTGGATATACTGTAAAAGATCCCCAAAGATATGGAGTTATTGAATTTGACAATAATAATAATCCTATATCAATTGAAGAAAAACCAGAAAACCCAAAAAGTAAAATAGCAGTTATTGGGTTATATTTTTATCCTAATTCTGTGATTCAAATTGCTAAATCAATTAAACCTTCGAAAAGAGGAGAGTTAGAAGTATCTGACATCAACAGACATTTTTTAAAAAATAATAAACTCATTGTAGAGAGATTTAGAAGGGGGTTTGCATGGCTGGACACAGGAACCCCTGAATCTTTACTAAAGGCTGGACAATTTATTGAAACTATTGAGAAAAGACAGGGTCTTAAAATTGGTTGCTTAGAAGAAATATCCTTCAAAAAAGGGTTTATTACTAGAGAACAATTAATAAAGCAGGCAAAAGCTTTAGAGGGAACAAGATATGGGGATTATCTTTTAAATCATTATAGTTAATAATCTTATGGAAATAACACAAACTTTATTTGAAGACGTATTACTATTTAAAAATAAAATTTTTGAAGATGAAAGAGGTTTTTTTTCAGAGCATTTTGATAAGAATCAAAATAAATTTTTTTCACAAAAAAAAATTAAATTTTGTCAAGACAATCTAACTTACTCAAAAAAAGGGGTTTTAAGGGGCTTACATTATCAAATCCCGCCATTTGCACAATCTAAATTAGTGAGTGTAATTGAGGGTAGCGTTCTAGATGTCGTAGTTGACATACGTAAAGGATCTCCTACATTTGGACAATATTTTAGCCAAGTATTAAATACTGAAAATAGATTTCAAATGTTTATTCCAAGGGGTTTTGCACATGGATATATAACACTTAGTGAGCAATCTATTTTTTATTATAAAGTTGATAATTATTACAATTCTAAATACGAACGAAATTTATCCCCTGACGATCCTGAGTTAGATATTAATTGGCAATTATCTAAAGATGAATGGATTCAATCTGAAAAGGATAAGAAAAATTTTAATTTGACAAAATCTACATTATTTGATTTTAAAGACGACTTATATGCCTAGTTATTTAGTTACTGGCTCAAATGGTCAGTTAGGGAAGTGTTTTCGTGCTGTAAAGAGAGAGTTTCCTAAACATGAATTAATATTTGCAACAAAAAAGGAAGTTGACATAAACAGACCCAAAACACTTTCCTTTTTTTTTAAAAAACGCCCTTTTATAAAAGGAATTATAAATTGTGCTGCCTATACCAAGGTAGATAAAGCTGAAAAAAAATCAGAAAAAGCAAATCAAATTAATGTAGTTGGACTAAAAAATTTGATTTCTTTTGCAGAGGATAAAAGGCTCTTTATAATTAATTTTTCAACAGATTATATTTTTGATGGAACTAGTAAATTTCCTCATTCGGAAGATCACATTCCAAATCCATTAAATATATATGGGAAAACTAAATATATAGGGGAACAACTCCTCAAAAAAGCTGCATGTCTTAACACCACTTTCAGAGTATCTTGGTTGTTTAGCCCATATGGCTCTAATTTTGTAAAAACAGTTTTACCAACTATTAATACAAATAATATCCTCAGTGTTGTCAATGATCAACATGGACGATTAACTTATGGAATTGATCTTGCCAGGGTAGTATTATCAAATATTGATCAAAATCATTTATTTGATTATGATTGTTACAACTATGCTCTTATGGGTGAAACAACCTGGTTCGATCTAGCAAAAAAAATTAAATCAATAAAAAATAGTAATTGTGAAATAATTCCCTGCTCTTCAAAACAGTATTTCACTTGTGCAATAAGGCCTAAAAACTCTATTTTAGATACAAGGAGAATTGAAAATCATTTGTCATTGAAAATTTTAGATTGGAAGAGCGCATTAGAGGATTGTTTAAATCGAATAGAGGGGGAAAAGGCGATATGAGTAAAAGTAAATCGATTTTAATTACTGGGGGAGCGGGGTTTATAGGTTCTCATCTAGTTAGAAAATTAATCAAAGATTATCCTAATTACAAAATTGTAAATCTTGATTCATTAACATATGCCTCAAACTTTAAAAATCTTGAAAACTATAAATCATTCACAAATTATAAATTTATTAAGGGTGATATTAGGAAATTAGATTTTCTCCAAGAACTATTTAAATCAAATAATTTTGATATTGTTGTCCATCTAGCAGCTGAGTCACATGTTGATAATTCTATTAAGAATCCTTTTCAATTTATTTCAACTAATATTCTAGGAACACATAACCTACTTGAAATTGCTAGGGACCATTGGGGCAAAAATAAAAAAGATAAACTTTTCTATCATATTTCTACAGATGAGGTATTTGGAAGTCTAGAGGATGGTGGGAAATTTTCAGAAGATAGTCATTATGATCCAAGATCCCCATACTCTGCTTCAAAAGCAGCATCAGACCACTTAGTTAGAGCTTATTATCATACCTATGATCTTCCAGTTGTTATATCTAATTGTTCTAATAATTATGGACCCGCACAACATTATGAAAAGCTTATTCCTTTAATGATTCAAAATATTGTTAATAAAAAATCACTTCCTGTTTATGGAGATGGTAAAAATATAAGAGATTGGTTGTACGTAGAAGATCATGTGGAAGCAATTGATTTGATTCTACATAAGGGTAAAATTGGCGAAACTTATCTCATTGGAGGAGAAAACGAAAAAAGAAATATTGATTTAGTTTTTAAATTAATTAAATTGACAGATTCTGTATTAGGACGTTCTGAGGGATTTTCAAAAAAGCTGATTCATTTTATGCCTGATCGTCCTGGTCACGATTACAGATATGCAATTGATAATTCAAAAATTAAAGAGGAATTGGGGTGGAAGCCAAAAACACCATTTGAATTAGGTCTTGATAAAACAGTTAGATATTATTTGGGGTTGTAAATTTTGGTAATCTAATATTAGAATGAAATATACTGTATTAAGTCAAGGGTTATTTTTCCTCAGGGTTAGTTGTTCGAGTCTTTTTTTTACTCATGGTTATAGTAAGGTTTTAAAAATTATTAATGGTGATTTTACATTTAGTGATCCAATTGGAATTGGACCTTTCCCTTCACTTATACTCACTACCTTTGCTGAATTTATTGTCCCAATTTTTATAATAATTGGATGGAAAACGAGGTTTTTCTGTATTTTTCCAATTTTAACAATGTTTGTTGCTTTTATAATCAAACATGATGGAGATCCATTTTCGAAAAAAGAGAAATCACTTTTGTACTTACTATTATTTATTTCTTTGATAATTATGGGCCCTGGTAAGTATTCTATTGACAATAAATTGTGACTTACACTAAATTGTTTTATTATTAAAAAGCACTATATTTGCCGACCATAATGAAGTATTAATGTATGCAATTGTAGAAATAGCTGGAAAACAGTTTAAGGTTAATCAAAACCAGAAACTTTTTGTTAATCGACTGTCTGAAAAAGAGGGTTCTAAAGTATCTTTTGATAAGGTTTTTTTGTACGATGACGGAGGGAAAGTTTCTATTGGAGAACCTTCAATTTCTGGAGCTTCAGTGGAGGCTAAGGTCTTAAGTCATTTGAAAGATGACAAAATAATTGTTTTCAAGAAAAAAAGACGTAAAGGGTATCGTGTCAAAAACGGACATCGCCAAGCATTAACTGAACTGCTAATTGAAAAAATTCTGGTAAACGGATCTAAGCCTAAAGCTTCTAGGCAAGAAAGACCTGATGTTAAATCAAAATCATTACCTAAAAAGGAAATCAAGGCGAAAACATCTGCTAAAGAAAAAAAGTCTTCTGGTGAAGTTAAAACAAAGGATCTAAATAGTATGACATTATCAGAGCTAAAAAAAGAAGCAAAATCTAAGAAGATTAGTGGCATATCATCCATGAAAAAATCTGATTTGATTGCTGCATTATCAAAGAAATAACAATTAAAATTTTTTAAAATGGCTCACAAAAAAGGGGTAGGAAGTTCTAAAAACGGCAGAGAATCAGAATCTAAAAGGTTAGGTGTTAAAATTTTTGGCGGCCAAACTGCCCGTGCTGGAAATATTATAATCCGTCAAAGGGGTACAGCTCATAATGCTGGGGAAAATGTTTACCTCGGCAAAGATCATACTCTGCATGCTAGGGTCGATGGAGTTGTTACATTCACAAAAAAGAAAAACAACAAATCTTTTGTTTCTGTTACACCTTTTAAAAATTAAAACTTAGGGTTCACAAAATAAAAAGCTCGTCACTTAGGCGAGCTTTTTATTTTAATTGATAATATAGGTTTTATTAATATCGATAGTATTCTGGTTTGAAAGGCCCTTCTGTTTGTACACCAATATAACTCGCCTGATCTTTTGAAAGCTCCTCTAATTCTATTCCAAGATGATCTAAATGAAGCAAAGCGACTTTTTCATCTAGCGTTTTAGGTAACATATAGACCTTATTTTCATATGAATCAGAATTTTTCCACAATTCAATCTGAGCTAAAACTTGATTAGTAAAAGAGTTACTCATCACAAAACTTGGATGTCCAGTTGCACAACCAAGATTTACTAACCTGCCTTCAGCTAAGACTATTATTTGTTTATTTTTTTCTAGAGTATACAAGTCAACTTGAGGTTTGATTTCAGTTTTTGTATGGCCATAATTTTCGTTTAACCAACTCATATCGATTTCATTATCAAAATGACCTATATTACATATGATAGCTTTGTCTTTCATTGCAAGAAAATGATCATCGCATACGATATCTTTATTTCCAGTTGCAGTACAGATGATATCCATATCTTTTATAACTGTTGATAATTTCTTAACCTCATAACCATCCATTGAAGCTTGAAGTGCACAGATTGGGTCTATTTCTGTAACAGTGACGATTGCTCCAGCACCTCTAAATGAAGCAGCTGTTCCTTTTCCGACGTCACCATATCCACATACAATAACTCTTTTTCCTGCAAGCATAATATCAGTTGCACGACGCACTGCGTCAACAGCACTTTCTTTACAACCGTATTTGTTGTCAAATTTAGATTTTGTAACAGAATCATTTACATTTATTGCAGGAATTGGTAATGTTCCATTATTAAATCTTTCATACAAACGATGAACACCAGTTGTTGTTTCTTCAGAAAGACCTTTTATCTCGGTTACTAACTCTGGATAATTATCAAAAACCATATTCGTTAAGTCGCCACCATCATCTAGAATCATATTTAGAGGCTTTTTGTCTTCACCAAAATGAATTGTTTGCTCAATACACCAATTAAATTCTTTTTCTGTCATTCCTTTCCAAGCGTATACTGGTATACCAGCTTTTGCGATAGCAGCTGCAGCGTGATCTTGTGTAGAAAAGATATTGCATGAACTCCATGTAACATCCGCGCCAAGCTCTACTAAGGTTTCGATTAGCACAGCAGTTTGAATAGTCATATGTAGACAGCCAGCTATACGAGCTCCCTTAAGAGGTTTCTTAGACCCATATTCTTTTCTTAATGCCATTAGGCCAGGCATTTCCTTTTCAGCGAGTTTTATTTCTTTTCTACCCCACTCTGCAAGAGAAATGTCCTTTACTTTGTAAGGAGTATGTTGTGATATTTTTGTGCTCATATTGTACCTTTGTTAAAAGCGAGGTCAAAAATACAATCTTTTTTACTTTTTTCAAATGCCTGAATTTCTTAAAGAATCAATTGAAAATTTAACCCAATTTTCCATTTGGGAAATAGAAGAGTCGGAAGATGAACTCTCAGAAGGATTAACAATCTCAAAAATTGAAAAAAAAAAATTAAATCAACTTAAAAGTCATGTTCATAGAAAAGGGTACTTAGCGACAAGGCAGTTATTAAAAAAACTCGGAATTCCCCCTGGAAGTAATAAATACGATCAAAATGGCGCACCCTATCTAATTGATGGGCGATATCTCTCAATTACTCATTCTAGAAACTTTGCTGCGGTGGCTGTGTCAGACAAAAAAGTTGGAATTGATTTAGAATTTTATCGAGACAAAATTAAAAAAATAGGACCACGTTTTTTAAATATTGAAGAGACTGAAACATCTCAAGATTTTACTGATATAAAATACTTGACCAAGATATGGACAGCTAAAGAAGCGTTATATAAAATTTACAGTACACCTGGTATAAATTTTAAGTCCCAGTTGCATATTCAAAAATCTAGTAAGTCTAGTCCAATTGGATTTGGTTCGGTTTATGATAGAGGAAAAACTTTTATTTATAATCTTTATTTTAGATATTACGAAAAGTTTTGCTTAAGCTTAGCGACTTCTAAATTTTAAATCAATGAAAATTTCAGTTGAATTAACTTTAGCTCCACTAAAAGATAATTACGTTCCTACAATAAAAAGTTTTATTAAAAAGCTTAGAAAGTTTAAAGTCATAATTAATGAGACTCCATTAAGTACTCAGATCTATGGTGAATATGATGAGGTTATGAATATGATTATACCTATGATTCGTAAAACTTTTGAGGATGAAGATGCTGTAATGTTACACATTAAAATGATGAAAGGTGATCGGAGCCAATATGAACCAGATTTTTGAATATTTAATTCGCCCTTATCAAGATTTGAACATCTTGGAAGTCATTCTAGAAATCTCTGCTGTGATTTTGGGTTTAACCAGTGTTTGGTTTGCCAAAAAAGATAAGGTTCTTGTATACCCGACAGGAATGCTTTCTACTTCAATTTTTGTGTATTTATTATTTAAAGCAGGGCTTTTAGGCGATATGCTTATTAATGCTTATTTTTTCATTGTGAGTATTTATGGATGGTATTTTTGGAGTAAGAAAAAAGATGGACAAATTTTAAATCCTATTTTAAAAATTAACAGAACGGAAATTAAATTGGGAATATTACTTTTTACATGTTCAATTATTTTTGTTTCTCTTATTTACTATTTATTTGGTAAGTGGACTGAATGGACTGCTCCCATTGACACCTTCACGACGGCAGTCTTTTTTGTTGCAATGTGGTTTATGGCTAAAAGAAAATTGGAGCATTGGGTTTTATGGATAATTGGGGATCTTATTTCTATCCCATTATATTTATATAAAGGCTTAGCAATTACAAGTATTCAATACCTTGTTTTCACGCTAATTGCTATATTTGGATACATCCAATGGTTAAAGATATACTACAAAAAAAAACAGATTGTTTAAAAATTGTTCTTTATGGCCCTGAGTCTTCTGGTAAAACTACTTTAGCAAAAACTCTAGCAGCTATTTACAATACTTCTTGGGTATCAGAATATGCAAGGAATTATCTTCAAGAAAAATGGGATAAAAAAAAAGAGGTTTGTAATTTAAATGATTTATCTCTAATAGTTAGAGGTCAGATTAAGTTGGAGAATGAGGCAATAAGAAGTGCTAACAAATTTGTTTTCTGTGATACTAACATTTTAGTTACAAAAATTTGGGCAGAAACACATTATGACGGGTATTGTCCACCTGAAATTGAAAAATATTCTAAGATTTTTCAATATGATTATTATTTTTTAACTGCAATTGATATTCCCTGGCAAGGAGATGATTTAAGAGACAGACCAAACAACAGAGAAGAAATGTTTGAGTCTTTCAAAAAATTGCTAGAAATTAAAGGATTACCCTATACTGTATTAAAAGGCACAGTTAAAGAAAGAATAAACAAGGCAAAAAAAGTTTTGAATGAACTAAGTTCGAATAAATGATTACTGAAAAAGATTTTGATAGCATAAAAGCAGATGGCAGATCATTAGAGCTCATAAAAAGGCAATATGAGCATTTGGTGGGGGAAAAAATAAAAATTTCTGGTATTCGCCCTGCAATAATTGGGGATGGAATATTAGAAATGGATACTAAAGAAAAAAATAACGCCTTACAATATTTTAATACTAATTCAGACAAAAAAAGATGGATTAAATTTGTACCTGCCTCTGGTGTAGCAAGTCGAATGTTTTCTTCACTCCAAAATTTCATTGAGGCAAGTGAGCAAGAGAATTTCGACTCATTAAAATATTTTAAATCGGAAGAAGGCTCGGTTATTCAAAAGCTCAAAAAACAATTTAAAAAGCTACCATTTTTTGAATCTATTTTTTCATCACTCTCAGGACAAATTGATGAAGAAATGATGCATTCAAACTTATTTTTAAAAAAATTTATTAATGAGATTTTATCTAAATATGAAACCTTCCCAAAGGCCTTAATTCCCTTTTTTATTGATAATAATGCTCAAGAATGGACACCATTTGAAGCCCAATTACTTGAGGTGACAAACCTAAGTGATCAGAAAAATTTAATTCCTCTTCATTTAACAATTGATAAAAATCATAGGGAACTATTTGACAAATCTTTAGTTTCTTTTAAGAAAAAATTAAATAGTACGCATCAGGTTTCTTTTGATGTTCAATACTCCCATCAGAATCGTCTTACAGATACTCCATTTATAGATCAAAAAAATTTTTTAGTACGCAATGAGCAAGGCAATATTGAATTTAGAAAAGGAGGACATGGCTCTTTGCTAGAAAATATAAATCTATTAGATGCGGATTGTATTTGGATAAAAAATATAGATAATATTCTCCTTGGCAAATCAAATGAAATTGGAGAAGAATGGATGAGAATTTTAGCGGGAAAACTTCTGATGATTCAAAAAGATCTTTTTGGGCATCTAAATAATTTAGAGCAATTAAATATAGATCTGGATCTAGGACCAACAATCAAATTTATTAAGGAAAATTTTGACCCAGAATATAATTATAAGGTAGAAAGCAAGCCACTGTATGAGGTGCTTTACGACTATTTACATCGCCCTATTCGTATTTGTGGTATGATACCAAATGAAGGTGCTACTGGTGGTGGGCCCTTCTGGAAAAATGATTTAAGAGGTCAAAGCCTTCAAATAATTGAAGGAGTTGAATTTGACCAAAGTATTAAAGAACACAAAAATGCAATTCGCTCTAGCACTCACTTTAACCCGGTAATTATGGTTTGTGGAATAACTGATCACAAAGGAGATAAATATTCTCTTTTGGATTTTAGAGATGAAAAAAGGGCCATGATAAGCAAAAAAATATTTAAAAATAAACCAATCAAAATTCTTGAATGGCCGGGTTTATGGAATGGAGGAATGGCAGAGTGGAATACAATTTTTATTCAGCTTCCTTCCGAAACATTTAATCCAGTAAAATCGGTAATAGATTTAATTAGATAGAAATTTTTAATTAATTTTATAGACAATCTCAAAGGGGTGCCGTTAATGGCTGAGATCATACCCATTGAACCTGGGCGGGTAATGCTGCCAAGGGATTAATAAAAATGTAATTTTTAACACCAAATAATCGCCCCTTTTATTTGAATTAATTTATTCAAATGAAAACTATACGATTAAGTTTTTTTTTAATTTTTAATGCATCTGTGCTTTTAGCTCAACAGCCAAGCTCAGAGACAATAAAAGATTCTCTTACAACAATTAGTTTGGAAGAGGTTTTGCTAACAGGAATTCGGGCAAAAGATGACATTCCAGTCACTTTTACTAATGTAAGTAGGCAAGACCTAGCGCCTAGAAATTTAGGACAAGACATCCCAATATTACTAAATTATTTACCTGGAGTCGTTACAACGAGTGATGCAGGAGCAGGAATAGGATATACTGGCATTCGTGTCCGAGGGAGTGATGCAACAAGAGTCAATGTTACAATTAATGGTATACCATATAATGATTCAGAATCTCAAGGAACTTTCTGGGTAAATTTGCCTGATTTTGCTTCTTCAGTGGAATCAATTCAACTACAAAGAGGAGTGGGGACTTCAACAAATGGATCTTCTGCATTTGGAGCGAGTTTAAATTTGCAAACAGATTCTGTAAAAAAAGAAGCTTTCGCATCACTTGCTTCTAGTATAGGAAGTTTTAATACTTTAAAAAACACACTGCAATTTTCTTCAGGGGAGCTTAATAATAGTTTTACTTTTTCAGGAAGATTATCTCAGATTAATTCTGATGGATATATTGATAGAGCTTCTTCAGATTTGGATGCATATTTTTTCCAGGGGGTATTTAGAGACGAAAACACACTTTTAAAAGCACTATTCTTTGGAGGTAAAGAGATAACCTACCAGTCTTGGTATGGAGTTGATCCCTCTACATTAGAATCAAACAGAACCTATAATCCTGCAGGGGAAATTTATGATGAAAATGGTAATCGTTTTTCATTTTATGATAATCAAGTAGACAACTACTCTCAGGAACATTACCAGTTCCATTGGAACCAGAGCTTAAATCAGTATTGGGACTTTGCTTTAGGGTTAAATTATACACACGGAAGCGGATTTTATGAAGAGTATAATGATCTTTGGTACAACGAAAACATAAGTTTTGGTGGTGATACTAGCTTCAATTATCTTCAACTTTCACCCTTTCAAGTTGGAGAAAAGATTATCAGCTCATCAGAAAATATAAGCCAGAAATGGTTAGATAACGATTATTATGTTTTGACTTTCGCATTAAATTATAAAAACGAAAATTCTGAGTTTAACCTTGGTAGTTTAGCCAGCAGGTATGTTGGTGACCATTTTGGAAATCTTATATGGGGGCAAAGCTTGGGAGAAGCACTTCCCAACCATCGATTTTATGAGAATCAAGGAATTAAAACGGAAGGGAGTTTATTTGCAAAAGTAAATCAAGTTGTAATTGGGCCTTTATCTGGATTTATTGATTTTCAACTTCGCTCCATTAACTATGAAGTGTCAGGAGAAATTGCAGGTCCTAGTTCTTTTTCAGTTAATGACAATTTTTTATTTTTTAACCCGAAAGCAGGTTTAACATATACAATATCTAATAGGCAAAAGCTTTATGCATCTTATGCAAAAGCTCATCGGGAGCCAAACAGAACTGATTATGAAAATGGAAACCCTAAACCTGAAAAGTTGGACGACTTTGAGTTGGGATGGAGAATAAAAACTACAAAGATGCAAGCACAGGCTAACTTATACTGGATGGAATATAAAGATCAATTAGTTTTGACGGGTGCAATTGATGAAGTAGGTGCTCCAATTCGACAAAATGTCGGTAAAAGCAGACGTGTTGGGTTAGAATTAGAGTTTAAAATGAAGCTTCTTCCAAATTGGGTGTGGCAACCAAACTTAGCTTTAAGTAGTAATCAAAATTTAGATTTTATTTTTGAAAGGGATGGCGAGTTGGTTGATTTAGGTAAAACGCAGTTAGCTTATTCACCAAACTTGATTTCAGGAAGCTCACTAACTTATGCAGTTTCAACAAATTTTCAAATTACATTATTGTCAAAATTTGTTGGAAAGCAATATATGGGGAATATAGATTCTGAAAACTCGATTCTTCCCTCTTATTTTATAAATGATCTAAACATTTCATATGTGTGGAGGCCAAATAAGTTACTAAAAGAAATTCAGTTCTCATTCCTTATAAATAATCTCTTAAATAAGCAGTATGAGTCAAATGGATATTTCTACACATATAATGATACATGGTCAGTACCAGGTAAAATTACAACTATTGAGGGTGCAGGATTTTATCCCCAAGCAGGAATAAACTTCCTCACGGGACTTATGATCAAGTTTTAAAAACGATAACCTAAGATTAAACGAGCAACAAACTGATCAAAACCACCTCCAGGTTCGGCATTGAGAATTTGCTGACCTAGAAGGGTGACTTTGAATTGAGTATTATATTCTAATCCCAGTTCAATCGCATACCCATATGCGAATGTATCTAGATTGTTGTTAAGAAATTGACGTCTACTTTCTGCTGTTCCTTGATGCATTATTAGAGATGGGAACGTCCAAAAATATAGGCTACTATTATTAATAGGATCTTCTGCTATTGTACTTTGATATATAAATCCAAAACGCCCATAATTATCAAAAAATGAATTATTCTGGAAGTTCGGTAGCGGTTGTCCTTGAATCCATTTTTTACCGATACTTAAACCAATTTTAGAATTTTTAAGATCCTTATTTGAAAGAGGATAAGTAAAGAAAAGGTTTGAATTAATGTCTCCGCCAATAGGATTCATTAAAAAATCAAAAGTATTTAGCAAGTTTTCACGATTTCCATTCCATATGGTTTGAGTTCCATATAAGGTGAAGGCAATATGGATACCTTTTTTTGCATCAAAGCGAAGTTTTAAAGCCTCTACTGTAAAATCCAAATGTTTTAAACTACTTATTCCCACTATCCCAGTTCTAATTAAATGGACTTTAAAACTACTTTCTTCTCGTTTTTGTTTTGAGTAATCTAATTCCAGCATTTGGCCAAAACAATTCCAAGATATAAAAATGAAAAAAAGAAAAATAGTTAAAGTTGTTGATATTGAATTTTTACTAAAAAACATCTTTAAATGACTTAATTTGATATTCTTAAAATACCATTAAAATTTTGAATTTGATAAAATAATAAATCTCTGGGCGGATTCAGTTTTTCATTAGGATTTAAAAGTTGACCAGTTGCAAGGCTGTATTGAAAGTTCTCACAACTACATTCTGCTAAAACTCCAGAAATAGATAATTTAGAACAGGATTCTGGTAGATGATTTGGACAAGTTGCTTCCCAAGCTAAAAAAGTACTCCCACTTAGATTAAAAACTATAACCCCTTTAATCCCTATGTCTGGTATAAAAATACTTCCACCAACAAAATTTAGCTGATTATACAGAGGTAGAGATAGATTTAAATCTCTTTGGAACCGTATATCTGCTAAATAAGGATTTCTTCGAATGGGATCTTTACTACAGCCCAATATTAAGAGGAGAAATAGAATTGCATTTTGGACAAAATCAAATTTTTTAGTCACTTGTTTCAATTGTGTATATTTGATTAAAAATCCATTTAAAGATGGATTTTTGTTTTATAACGAATGAATCATGAGTAAAGTATCTTACTACACAGAAGAAGGTCTAAAAAAACTGCGCGCAGAGTTAGATAAGCTTAGGGATATTGAGCGTCCTAAAGCTTCTCAGGCTATAGCTGAAGCAAGAGACAAAGGAGATTTAAGTGAAAACGCCGAATATGACGCTGCTAAAGAAGCTCAAGGGATGTTAGAAATGCAAATTGCCAAACTTGAAAACACTTTAGCAAATGCAAGAATTATAAATGAGTCTGAATTAGACACTTCAAAAGTACTTGTTCTTTCAACTGTTGAGGTAAAAAATAAAGCCAACGGTGCACAAATGAAATATACCCTTGTAGCACAAAGTGAAGCAGACTTAAAGTCAGGTAAAATTTCAGTTGATTCACCTATAGGTAAAGGCTTATTAGGGAAGAAGGTTGGTGATATTGCAATTATTACTGTTCCGAATGGAAGTATCGAACTTGAAATCGTCTCAATAGCTCGAAACTAAGTATGGATTCAATATTTAGTAAAATAATATCAGGAGAAATACCTAGTTATAAAGTTGCAGAAGACAGTCACTGTTACGCTTTTCTTGATATTAATCCAAATTCAAAAGGACATGTTTTATGTATTCCTAGACTTCCTGTAGATAAACTCTTTGATTTGCCAAATGAAGAGTATAACAGATTATTTTCTTTTTCAAGAAAAGTGGCTTTAGCCATGAGACAGGTTATTCCATGTAAGCGAATAGCATTGTCAGTTGTTGGTCTAGAAGTTCCACATGCACATATTCATTTGATCCCTATTAATACAATGGATGATGTACGTTTCCAAAAGAAAGTAAATATCAGTGATAGTGAAATGCGAGAGATTTCAAATTCAATAGCACAAAACTTCAAACCCTAATTAATTTAAGATTTGTTTAAAAGGATTTGGAAACACGTTCCTTGTGATTGTTTGTTTTTATTTACTATAATTTTCCCATTATGAAAATCCTCAACAATTCTCTTTGCCAGAGAAAGACCAAGTCCCCAACCACGTTCCTTTGTAGTAAAACCAGGGTTAAAAATACTTGGTAGAAGCTCATCTTTTATTCCACTACCTGAATCACAAATATATATTTCAACTTTACTTTTCTGTTCAATCATTTGAACACTTAACCTACCCTTGCCTTTCATAGCATCAATTCCATTTTTTATTAAATTTTCAAGTGTCCAGCTAATTAATTGAGAATTGAAAGGCAATATAACTTCTTTTTGAGGGAGTTTAATTTCAAATAAAATATGCTCAGAACTTCTTTTTTTAAGATATGAAGTGGTTTGCTCTATTACAGAATTAATTTCTTGGGACTCTAAATTAGGAATAGATCCTACTTTTGAAAATCGCTCACTTATTAAATTGAGCCTTTTGATATCTTTTTCTATCTCTTTAATTGGTAGAGACTCTTTTTCTTTTAATAATGAAATCCAGCCCATCATTGAACTTAATGGTGTACCTAATTGATGTGCTGTTTCTTTTGCCATAGCTGTCCAAAGCCTATTTTGTTCGGCAACTCGAGAAGTTTTTAAAACAAAATAAAGTACAGATCCGAAAAGAAAAATTATCAATAATAAAGCAAGAGGATAATATTGAAGTTTTTTAAGTATCGAGGAGTTTCCGTAATATAATTTTTGATTTATAACTAGTTCACCTTGATCATTTTTATATTTAATTATTATTGGATCATTTTCTTTTTTTATTTCATATAATAAATTGTAAAGCTGAATGGAGTCTTGTTTTTTGTTATCCCAATCGATATTTCTGATTTCTATAATTTTATCAAATTCATCTACTTGAATTATTGGATTGGTTCCAGAGCGTTGAAGGACTTCAAATGTAAGATTGCTAAGAGATGGGTTTTTTATGTATTCTTTTTGAGCCATTGCCCACAATTCCATTTTACTTCTTTCTTGGAGGCTTAAACTATCGAAAAGAGCATTTGTATTCCATAAAATCAAAATAACAAGGATAAAAGCAAAAATTAACCAAGTATTCTTGGCTTTAAAATTGAAATTATTTGATAGCTTCATAATGAAGTTCTTAAACTAGATAGTCAATATAGCAAATTAGTGCAAATGCCTGCTTTTAGCCCCAAAACTTTTTTTATTTTTATATATAAATTAAATTATGGAAGTATTAGGTAAAATAAAGTGGATTGATGAAACCAAGACTTATGGTAATAATGGTTTTAGGAAAAGAGAATTAGTTGTTACAACTGAAGAGCAATATCCACAGAATATTCTTATAGAATTTATTCAAGATAAATGCGACTTGCTTAACTCATATCAAGTTGGTCAAGATGTTAAAATTGGTATCAATCTAAGAGGAAGAGAATGGGTAAATCCTGAGGGTGAAACTAAATATTTCAATTCTATTCAAGGTTGGAGAATTGAAACTCTTCAAATTGAAACCTCATCAGAAATGCCACCAGTCCCTCCTAACTCAACTTTCGAAGCTGCAGACGATGATAAGAAAGAGGTTGAAGATGATTTACCTTTTTAGAATTACTTCTGAGTATCGGAAACAACTTTCTAAATGATCATTTACCATACCTATGGCTTGCATATAGGAGTAAACGACAGTTGGTCCAACAAAACTAAATCCTTTTTGCTTTAGATCTTTACTTATTTTTTCTGACAAAACTGTGTAAGCAGGAATTTCATTTAATTTTTGAAAACTATTTATGATAGGTTCCCCTGAAATAAAATCCCAAATGTAATTTGAAAAGCTTCCCATGGATTCTTTAATTTTAATAAATGACTTTGAGTTATTAATCGAAGCTTTTATTTTGGATTTATTACGAATTATACTCGTATCATGTAGTAATTTTCTTTCTTTTTTAAAATTATATTTTGAAATCTTATTGTAATCAAAATAATCAAAAGACTTTTTGAAATTATTTCGTTTTTTCAAAATAGTTATCCAACTTAGGCCAACTTGAAAAGTTTCTAATATTAAAAATTCAAATAATATTCTGTCATTAAAAGTGGGTACTCCCCACTCTTGGTCGTGATATTTTGTGTAAAGTGCATTGCCTTCGCACCAGCCACATCTTTTTTTTTCCATAGTTCTAAAAGTGGAAGTGTTCTAAAAAAAGGATCTGATTTATTATGAATGCTTTAAACTAGTGAAACTCTTTCAAAACCTGTTATTTCAATTTCGCCAACTGATTTAATATAATCACTCACTGAAATCTTATTGTCTTTAATGTAGGATTGGTTTACCAGTGTGTTATCCTTGAAAAAACGTTTAATTTTTCCTTTAGCAATGTTATCTAGCATTTCCTCAGGTTTACCCTCTTGTCTTAATTGCTCTTTTGCTATTTCAATTTCCTTTTCAATGATTGTTGCATCCACTTCATTTTCATTTAATGCAATAGGATTCATAGCAGCAGCTTGCATTGCAATATTTTTAGCAACCTCTTCAGATTTTTCAAATTTGTTTGAAAGACCAACCAATGTAGATATTTTGTTACCAGCGTGAATGTAGAATCCCACAAATGGAGCCTTTAAAATTTTAAAATTCCCAATTTCAATTTTCTCCCCAATCACACCTGTTTGCTCAATCAGTTTTTCGGAAACATTCATTCCCCTAAAGTCAGCCTCTAATAATTTGTTAACGTCATCATATTCGAGTGCAAGGGCTGCTATTTCGTTAGCAAGATGGATAAATTTTTCATTTTTTGCTACAAAATCGGTTTCACAGTTTAGTGAAACAATAACTCCAATTGTTTTTTCCGAATTTACTTTAGATATAACCACTCCTTCAGAGGACTCTCTCTCGGCACGATTGGCAGCAATTTTTTGACCTTTCTTTCTTAGGTTTTCTACGGCTTTGTCAAAGTCTCCTTGTGCCTCAACAAGAGCATTTTTACAATCCATCATACCAGCTCCAGTGGTTTTTCGAAGTTTATTTACATCAGATGCGGTAATTTTCACAAGTTTTGGTTTTTTAAAAATTTATTTTTTTTTGTTTTCCACAGATTTGGCTTCATCATTTTTAAGACTGTCTTCAATCGAGGTTATTTCATCAACTTTTTGTTTTTGGTCCTCAACTTTAGATTCCTCACCTTTAGCCGCTTGTTCCATTTTAACAGCATCTTTTTCGTCTGCTGCTTCTTTCTCAATTTTACGCTGACTTAATCCGTCCGATACAGCCGAGGTGACTAAATCTAAAATTTTACTAATAGATTTTGATGCATCATCATTCGATGGAATAACATAATCAATATCTCTGGGATCACAATTAGTATCAACCATTGCAAAAATTGGGATTTTTAATTTCTTAGCTTCCTTGACAGCAATATGCTCTCTGGTAGTATCAACTATAAATATAGCTCCCGGCAAACGTGTCATTTCTGAAATAGAACCTAAATTTTTCTCTAGTTTGGAACGGAGTCTATCAACTTGTAAACGTTCTTTTTTTGAAAGTGTTTCAAAAGTACCGTCTTTTTTCATCCTATCAATTGCAGCCATTTTCTTAACGGCTTTTCTGATTGTAACAAAATTGGTTAACATTCCTCCAGGCCACCTTTCAGTTATGTATGGCATGTTAACTGATTTTGCTTTTTCCGCAACTATGTCCTTTGCTTGTTTTTTTGTAGCTACAAAAAGGATTTTACGTCCAGTAGTAGCAATTTTTTTCAACGCTGCATTGGTTTCTTGAATCTTTACAGCAGTCTTATATAAGTTGATTATATGGATACCATTACGTTCCATATAGATATATGGAGCCATATTTGGGTTCCATTTACGTGTTAGGTGTCCGAAGTGGACGCCTGCATTTAATAAATCTATTACTTCTGTTTTTGCCATTTTATTTAGTTTACGTTCCTTTTGATTAGCAACAAGAATTTATTCTTGTTTAGATGCTAAACTAACTTCTGCCTTAGCAGTCTAAGCAACTTTGATTATTTATTATATTAATGAACATCGTTTTGTTAAACAAAACAGATCCAATTAACGTTTTGAAAATTGGAATTTTTTTCTCGCCTTCTTTTGACCAAACTTTTTTCGTTCAACCATCCTAGGATCTCTTGTTAAAAGGCCTTCAGGTTTTAATTCTGCCCTGTGCTCACTGTTAATTTTACACAAAGCTCTCGAAATAGCAAGACGAATTGCTTCAGCTTGACCATTGCTTCCGCCACCTTTCACTGTAATTTTCAGGTCAAAATCACCTTCAGTATTTGTTAAAATAAAAGGTTGCATTAGTTTATACTGTAGGCTGGGAGTTGTGAAATATTCTGTATGCTTTTTATTATTGACCGTAATTTTCCCCTTTCCCTTATTTACATAAAGGCGGGCAACTGATGTTTTACGGCGACCAATTGTGTGAATAATATCCATTATAAGTAGTCTTTAAGATTAATTATTTTTGGATTCTGTGAATCTTGCTTGTGATTTTCGTCTCCATAAACTCTTAAGTTTCTAAATAAGGATGCACCCAGTTTATTTTTTGGAAGCATTCCACGCACTGATTTTTCTACAAGACGGGTATTGTTTTTGTTATGTATTTGGATAGGATTTAACAAACGTTGGCCTCCAGGATAACCTGTATGGCGGATGTATTTTTTTTGCTCCCATTTGTTACCAGTTAATTTAATTTTTGCAGCATTTAATACAATAACGTTATCTCCACAATCAACGTGAGGGGTATAATTGCTTTTGTATTTACCTCTTAAAAAATTTGCTATTATAGAACAAGCTCTTCCGAGTGGAATATTTTTTACATCAATAACAACCCACTGTTTATTAACTGTGGCTGCATTTGCTGAAATTGTTTTATATACTAAAGAATTCAAATAAAAATTTTTTTTTTGGAAATCGTTCCAATAGCGTGCAAATGTACAACTATAAATTGCTTTGGGAAATTTTTTTTCAATTATTTTAAGGTTTATTAGACTAAGAAATTGATTTAATGTGCTTCTAACCAATTACTTCCTATCCCTATGTCTACAACTAGTGGAACTTCAAGTTTAAAAGCATTTTCCATCTCTTCTTTGATCAAAATTTTAATTTCATCAATTTCATCTTTAGGTACATCAAAAACCAATTCGTCGTGTACTTGTAAAATCATTTTAGAACTTTTGTTTTCGCTTTTTAACCTTTTTTGTATAGCAATCATAGCCAATTTAATAATATCAGCTGCACTGCCTTGTATAGGTGCATTTACAGCATTGCGCTCCGCAGAGCCTCTTAAAATTGCATTTTGTGAATTAATATCCTTTAAATAGCGTCTTCTACCTAAAATAGTACTGACATAACCGTTATCTCTTGCAAAATCAATTTGTTCATAAATGTAAGAGCGCAGCATTGGGTATGTTGAATAATATGCCTCTATAAGCTCTTTTGATTCGGTTCGGCTTAAATTGGTTTGCTGACTTAAACCAAATGCAGAAACTCCATAGATTATTCCAAAATTTATAGTTTTAGCATTGCTCCTTTGTTCTCGACTAACCTTGTCAAGATTAACATTAAATACTTTTGCAGCTGTTGCAGCATGAATATCCTCATGATTTTTGAAAGCACCTAGCATGCCTTCATCCTTACTTAGGGCAGCAATAATCCTTAGCTCAATTTGTGAATAATCAGCTGCTAGAAGCAAATGATTTTCATCCCTGGCTATAAAAGCCTTTCTGACTTGTTGACCTCTTTCTGTTCTTACAGGTATATTTTGTAGGTTTGGGTTGTTACTACTTAATCGTCCAGTAGCAGCAACAGCTTGGTTGTAAATAGTATGTATTCTCCCAGACTTTAAGTTGATTTCATTAGGTAAGGCGTCAACATAAGTATTTTGAAGTTTTTGTAATGATCTCCAATCCAAAATATTTGATATGATCTTATGCTCTTTTGCTAAGCTTGAAAGAACATCTTCAGAAGTAGAGTACTGACCTGTTTTTGTTTTCTTAGGCTTTTCCACTAACTTCAATTCATCAAAAAGAACTGAACCCAATTGTTTTGGCGAGGCTAAATTAAAATCTACTCCTGCCTCATTATGAATTAAATTTTCCAAGCTTTTAATGTCATCTAAAAGGACCTTTGATAATCCCTTTAAAAATTTTGTATCAAGGTTGACACCCTCACATTCCATATCTGTTAAAACTTCAACTAATGGAATTTCCACATTACTAAATAATTCCAATGTTTTTGTTTTTTTCATTTCTTTCTCAAAATGAGATTTTAGTTGAAATGTTATATCGGCGTCTTCTACTGCATATTCGGTTTGATCTTCAATGGAAACTTCTCTCATACTCCTTTGATTTATTCCTTTTTTACCAATTAGTTCAGTTATTGACTTAGGACTATATTTTAGGTAGGTTTCAGCTAAAATATCCATGTTGTGGCGCATATCTGGGTTTATAAGATAATGTGCAACCATTGTATCAAATAATTGACCTTTTACATTTATGTTGTAGTTTTTAAGGACTTTGAGATCATATTTTAAATTGTGACCAATTTTTTTTATTTCTTGATTTTCAAAAAATACTTTCATGGGCTCTAATATTTCAAGCGCTTTTTCTTTTTCTTCAGGGATAGAAAGATAATAACCCTTCCCGGCTTCCCAGGAAAATGCAATCCCGACTAATTCTGAATGTAATGCATTTAAGGATGTAGTTTCAGTATCAAAACAAACCTCTTTTTCTTTAATAAGGCTTTCTAATAATAGCCTCCTTCCCATATCAGTCTCCACCGACTGATATAAATGTTCTGTATTTGAAAGATTTTTCCTTTCTGATTTTTGATCCTCATTCTTAAAGCCGTTTCCAGGAGATGCAAAAAGATCGAACTGTTTTCCTTCCCTATATACATCATCTAGATTGTTTAATTTTTCCTTTTGAAAAATCTTTTTAAAAGTTTCCTTAATTCTTCGAAATTCTAGTTCATCAAAAAGAGCATTTACTTCCGAATGATCAGGGTCGTCAAATTTATATTTTTCAGCTTCAAATTTTACAGGAACATCTAACATTATAGTAGCTAATTTTTTAGACAAAAGGCCCTGAGCTTTATTTGCTTCAATTTTTTCTCCAAGTTTTCCTTTTATTTCACTTGAATTTTCTAAAACAGCCTCAATATTTCCATAAGTTTTGAGAAGTTTTTTTGCTGTTTTATCCCCAACACCTGGTAAACCAGGAATATTATCTACCGCATCACCCATCATCCCTAAATAGTCTTTCACTTGTTCAGGGTGTTCTATTTCAAATTTTTTCTGGACCTCAGGGATTCCCCAAATTTCAATTCCATTTCCCATTCTTGAAGGGCGATACATGAAAATATTTTTTGAGACCAATTGTGCAAAGTCCTTATCAGGAGTGACCATAAAAACTTGATACCCTTCTTTTTCAGCTTGTTTTGCAAGGGTACCAATTATGTCGTCTGCTTCGAATCCTTCTTTTACTACTGTTGTTATATGCATTGCATTAAGCAGCTTTTCAATGTACGGTATTGCAACAGTTATAGGCTCTGGGGTTTCTTCTCGATTAGCCTTATAATCTGAAAAAAGCTCTGTTCTACTTTTCGAACCTCCCCTATCAAAACAAACAGCTAAATGATCAGGACGTTCTCGATTAATTAGGTCCAATAACGAATTTGTAAAGCCCATAATTGCTGATGTATCCATTCCCTTAGAATTAATCCGAGGGTTTTTGATAAATGCATAATAACCTCTAAAAATTAGAGCGTAGGCGTCAAGTAAAAAAAGACTTTTTTTAGTAGACATGTAATAGTTTCTGTTAAATTAATAAACTTTATCAAAGTAAAAATTGAAAACTCCATAATAACTCTTCAAACTTTTCATCCGCTTACATATATAATTTTAATGAGGAATATTCCATAAATTAAAAGTATATAAATAAGTATTTTTAATTTATGGAATTTGATGATTCATATTTTATGAAAATTGCACTAAAAGAAGCAGAAAAAGCTGCTTCAATTGGTGAGATACCAGTAGGTGCAGTTATTGTAAATAATAAAAAAATTATAGCACGCGCACATAACCTAACTCAAAGACTTAATGATGTGACTGCTCATGCCGAAATGCAGGCTATTACTTCTGCAGCAAACTATTTAAATGGAAAGTATTTAGTTGGCTGTACTCTTTTTGTAACTCTGGAACCCTGTATAATGTGTGCTGGAGCATTAGCTTGGAGTCAAATAGACAGGGTAGTTTACGGCGCGTCAGATTCCAAAAGAGGCTTCAGCCAAGCTGGAATAAAGTTGCATCCTAAAACAATTCACAGTGGAGGGGTCTTAGCTAAAGAATCAAGAATTTTAATTGACAGTTTTTTTTCTAAAAGGAGAAAATAGACCTTTTATCTCCTAAAATCAAAACGTTTATTCCACAAGTGTTATGTTGGTAGCTTGCTTACCTTTTTTGCCTTCCTCTTCAACATATTCTACTTTAGAGCCTTCTTTTAAAGAATTTCCATTAAGTGATGAAACATGAACGAAAACGTCTTCTCCAGACTCATCGTTGGTAATAAAGCCATATCCTTTTGCTTCATTAAAAAATTTAACTGTACCTGTCATTTTTATTATTATAATTTAGTCAAAGGTAACTTTATTATTTATGGAGAGCTCCTTTTTTGCAATTTTATTTTTAGTATCAAATTTTGTCCTAATTTTTTAAAGGACTAAAGCTCTTTTTATTTTCTATCTCTAATTTTTTTCAAATTCTTTTCACTAAGCACGTAATCCTTAAGTTTTTTCCCTTTCCAACGGTGATAAAGAAAAATAGGTAAGTAAATAAATGCAGCAATAATAACTGTAAAACCAACGATTCTTTCGCCAAAAGTAAAATCGATAAAGTTTTTATGATAAAGACCGTAACTTAAGCTAATTGTAATTAAGGAAAATAGAATTCGAAGAAAAACTTTCATTCACCTTTTGTGTTATCAATTTTAAGGGAGAGCTCTTTTATTTGAACAGGATCAATATGGGACGGCGCATTTATCATAACATCTCTTCCACTATTATTTTTTGGAAAGGCAATGAAATCCCGAATAATTTCTTCTCCTGCAAGAATAGCGATTAGGCGATCTAGACCAAATGCAATTCCACCATGAGGAGGAGCTCCATAACGAAAAGCTTCCATAAGAAAACCGAATTGTTCCGAAGCATTTTTTTTTGAAAGTCCAAGTAAATCAAAAATTTTAGATTGAAGATCTTGATCGTGTATTCGTATTGAGCCACCTCCAATTTCATTTCCGTTAATTATTAAGTCATAAGCACTTGCTTTGACTGAGGAAGGATCTTTTTCAAGTAAATCAAGATGTTCAGATTTTGGAGCAGTAAAAGGATGGTGAATGGCTTGATAACGCTTAGTTTCCTTGTCCCATTTAAAAAGTGGAAAATCTGTAACCCAAACTGGAGCAAAAATTTCAGGATTTCTCATTTCCAAACGTTCTGCTAATTCCATACGAAGAGAACTTATTTGGAACCGCGCAGCATTTGTTTCACCCGCAAGCACAAAAATTAAGTCTCCAGGTTTAGCTTTACAACTTTCTGCCCAAAGTTTAAAGTCGGCTTCAGTATAAAATTTATCTACTGATGATTTAAAACTTTCATCAGTATTAAATTTTAACCAAATCATACCTTTTGCACCAACCTGCGGCCGCTTAACCCAATTTATATACTCATCAATATCTTTTCTGGAAAAAGTTGCAGCGCCAGGGACAACAATTCCGACAACAAGATCACTTTTATCAAATATTTCAAAACCCTTGCCTTGTGTAACGCTATTCAACTCAGTGAGGGTCATTTCAAAACGAACATCAGGTTTATCAGTTCCATATTTTTCCATTGCTTCATCGTAAGTTATTCTAGGGATGTCAGCAATCTCTATATCTTTAATTTCTTTAAGTAAATATTTTACTAGATTTTCAAATACAGCTAAAATATCGTCTTGCTGCACAAATGACATCTCACAATCAATTTGAGTAAACTCAGGTTGTCTATCCGCTCTTAAGTCTTCATCTCTAAAACATTTTACAATTTGGAAGTACTTATCAATCCCGCCAACCATTAATAATTGCTTGAAAGTTTGTGGAGATTGGGGCAAAGCATAAAATTGTCCTGGACTTGATCTTGAAGGAACTATGAAGTCACGTGCTCCTTCAGGTGTTGATTTTATTAAATATGGTGTTTCAACATCAATAAAACCAGCTTTTATCAAGTACTCACGAATTAACATACTTACTTTCGAACGAAATATTAATTTTTCTTTAACTGGATTTCTTCGAATATCTAGATATCGAAACTGCATTCTAAGTTCTTCACCTCCATCAGTATGGTCTTCAATTGTAAAAGGAGGGACAAGAGCCTCATTTAAGACAAATAAATCTTTTACTAATATCTCTACAGCCCCAGTTTTAATGTTGCGATTTTTAGCTTCCCGTTCAATTACATCGCCTTTTATTTTAATTATAAATTCTCTTCCAAGCTTACCAGCTTTTTTGAAAATTTCAATAGGGCTTCGTTTTTCGTCAAAAACCAATTGAGTAATACCATACCGATCTCTAATATCTACCCATATAATAAAACCTTTATCCCTAATCCTATGTACCCATCCAGACAAGGTGACACTTTTATTTAAGTCATTTATTGTTAATGCACCACAGTTATGCGATCTATACATAATATTTCTAGTTGAGGTAAAAATAAAAAATCCTAATGCGTTTGCAGTATGATTTTGTATTCTTTATAATTTTTTCTTGAGCCAAACTTTAATTGAATATACTATTGAAAAAGTTGCAGGCACAATTACAAGGGTCAAAAATGTGGCAAAAGTTAAGCCAAATATTACAGTCCATGCTAAAGGACCCCAAAAAATCACATTATCACCTCCAATATAGATTTTTGGATCTAGATCTGAGAATAAAGAGAAAAAATCAATGTTAAGACCAATTGCAAGAGGTATTAAACCTAGAACAGTTGTTATTGCTGTAAGTATAACAGGCCTTAGTCTTGCAGTACCACCCTCTATTATTGCTTTTATTGCTTCTTTTTTTTCTAAAATAAAACCTTCAGGAACTTTAAGCGCAATAGTTTTTCTATCAATCAATAACTGTGTATAATCTAAGAGAACTACTCCATTATTAACAACAATTCCTGCTAATGAAATGATTCCCATCATTGTCATTAGAATAACAAATGGCATTTGAAAAGCCATCAATCCAAGGAACACACCTGTAAAACTTAGGAAAATAGAAAGTAAAATAATAATAGGTTTAGAGATTGAATTAAATTGGAAAACGAGTAGTAATAATATTAATCCTAAAGCTGCTAACAGGGCATTTGATAGGAAAGACATATTTTTTTCTTGTTCTTCAATTTCACCAGAAAATTTGTATTGAATATCATCTTCTAAATTAAAACTTAAAAGAGCTTTCTTTATATTATCGACAACAGCATTTGCATTAAAACCCGCTAAAACGTCAGAATATAAAGTAACTACACGATTAAGTTGTCTATGTTTAATAGCATTAAAGCTGGTAATATTTTTTCTTTCAATTAATGAAGTAACAGGAATTTCTTTAATTTGACCATTTGCTGGATCTCTAAAAATAATATTTTGGTTAAATAAAGCATTATTGTCGTAACGATTAGATTTATTAAAACGAACGTTAATTTCATAGTCCTCACCATCTTTTTTAAATATCCCAGCTTTGGTACCAAAAAGTGAGCTTCTTAAAAGTTGTCCTACTTGAGATGTTGATACTCCTAACTCTCCAGCCTTTTTACGATCAATATTAATTTTTACTCCAGGTTTATTTTTACTTACATCAATCTTAAGTTCCTCAACACCAGCAATATTTATTTGGTTTAGGTAATCTTTCATAGATTTTGCCGTTTCAACCAATTCTATATATTCTTTTCCAGTAATTTCTATAGTTATTGGATATCCTGCTGGAGGACCATTCGCATCCTTTTCTACTGAAATCGAAACTCCAGGAAACTTTCCATCTAGTTGTTGTTGAATATCCTTTCTTAATTCTTCACTAGATACACCTTCGCGCAATTTGAATTCACGCATTGTAAGTGTAATTTTTCCTTTATGAGGGAGTTCATTTGTATTCCCACCATCAATAAAAGGATTTCCAGCTCCTTCACCAACTTGAGCTACTCCTGATTCAACTAGGAGGTTAAATTTATTTTTGTTGTATTTAGGACGGTCCATTACTTGGAAAACCTGTGATTCAATTTTTTTTGTAATTCGATTAGTTTTTTCAATTGCAGTCCCTTCAGGATATTCTATTAATACAAGTATTTGTTGAGGTTGGTTTTCAGGAAAAAATTCAACGCGTGGTGGAAAAATTCCCATTAAAACGAAGGAAGTAAATAATAAGAAAAATGTCCCACCAAGAAAAAAAACTGGTTTATAACCGCTTAAAGCAAACGTCAAAAACTTACGATAACCATTTTCAAGTTTAATTAAAAAAGTATTTTGAAAGGTATTTGCTAAATTTTTAATAAAAAGTTTGTACATCCAAAATAATATTGGTGTAAGTAGCATTAGATTTCCCAAAAGCCGGAAATTTTGATTTCCAAATAATAGAATAATTCCCAAACTACCCAAAATGATAGTTAGACGCCAAAGGGACTTATTTGCGATTTCACGATCCTTAATTTCCATAAATTGAGACACTAACATTGAATTGAAAAAAATTGCAACTATTAATGAAGAGCCTAGAACGACAGAAAGAGTAATTGGGAAATAAATCATGAATTCTCCCATTAAACCTGGCCATGCTCCAAGAGGTACAAAAGCAGCAATAGTAGTTGCAGTTGAGACAATAATTGGGAAAGCAATCTCACCTATTCCTGCCTTTGCAGCAGATATTCTTGACATGCCTTCCTTTTCCATTAAACGATATACATTTTCCACAACAACAATTCCATTATCTACCAGCATACCTAGTCCCATTACAAGGCCGAATAGAACCATAGTATTCATTGTGTATCCAAGTGTTGAAAGTATCATAAATGACATGAACATTGACATTGGTATAGCAAATCCTACAAATAATGCATTTCTAAATCCTAAGAAAAACATTAGTACTGTTACCACGAGTAAAATTCCGAAAATGATACTATTTACAAGCTCGTTTACCTGATTGAGTGTTAAATTGGATGAATCATTTGAAATGGTAACTTTGATATCTGAAGGGAAACCAGTTTTTTTTAGATTTGTCACAATTTTTCTTATCTCACTAGAAGCTTTAATAAGATTTTTACCCCCTCTTTTGATTACGTTTAGCAAAACTGCTTTCTGACCAAAAGAACGCGCATATGATGTTGCCTCTTTTTCTTTAAAACTTATTTTGGCGATCTCACCAAGATAGACTGGGCCTCCATCAGTTTTTACTACAATATTTTCAAGTTCTTCAGGTCTTTCAATCTCACCTGTTAAACGTATGTTACGCCTTTGCCCCCCCATAACTATATTTCCACTTGAGATAGTGGAGTTTTCATTTGAAATAGCACCTAAAATATCGTTAAACGATACTCTTGAAGCAGTCATTTTATAAACGTCTACAGCGACTTCGACTTCAAAAGTTTGAATCCCACGAATTTTAACTTCCTTTACTTGGGTTAATTGTTCAATTTGATTTTCTATGCTTTCTGCGTAGGTTTTTAGTTGCTCAATAGGATAGTCTCCTATTAAACTTATACTAAGAATGGGTTGAAATTCTGAAAAGTCTAATTCAAAAACATTTGGTTCAATTTTAGCATTATTAAAAACTGGCCAATCTGGACCTGAAGTAATTCCATCAACTAAGTCTTTTACTTTTTGCTTGGCATCGGCGACACTTATATTTTCATCGAACTCTATATCTATAACCGAGAAATCTTCGGATGAATCAGATTTAATTTCAACTAGGTTTGAAACGCCTTTTAATGCTTCTTCTAAGGGATCTGTTACAATACGTTCTATATCCTCAGCGGTATTTCCAGGATAAATAGTACTAACAAAAACTTTGGTATCATTTATTTCAGGGAACGCCTCCCTTGGCATTGAGAAATAAGCTGAAATTCCTAGGATAAAGAAAATAGTCATAATCACATAAATGACTGTCCGGTGATCTATTGCCCAAGAGGAGAGTAAAAATTCTTTAAATTTTGTAATGTTTTTTGGTGTAGTCATTATTCAATAATTCTTTTGACTTTCTGATTATCTACCAAGAGATTAACTCCATCGTCAACTATTAATTCGCCCACAGTTATCCCTTTTAGAATCTCAACTATTTCATTTTTGCTTTTACCTAATTTGACATTTCTTTTTTCTGTTGTATAACCATCCTTTTCCTCAGGTTGAATTAGCACAAACACATAAACTTTTCCGTTTGAATCTTCTCTTAATACTCTTAACGGAATTGTTATAGCCTCTGGGTTGAAATAATCTATAACATTGAGCCTTGCGTTTAGATTTGGCTTTATAAATCCATTTGGATTTTTAAGTGGTGCTTCAACACGAAATGTCCTATTGCTCGCTGTAACAAAATTCCCTGTCTTTTCGATTTCTGTTTTTTGAGACTGATTTAACGCAGGTATAGTTACAGTTGCTTTACTTCCAACTCTTATATTTGGAATATAGTTTTCTGGAACATCCGATTCAGCGAACATATTATCGAGATTGACAATTCTGAGCACAGGGGTTACCCCGGGGACAAGATTACTTCCTAATCTTGCTGATATTTCGTCAATAATGCCATCAAAAGGAGCATAGATCTTTGTCCTTGCTAACTGTTTTCTCATTTGTGAAACTTGTTTTTGTGCTCCTTTATAACGAGTTCTTGATTCTAAGTACATCATCTCCGAACCAATTTTTTGCTCCCATAGTCTTTTTGTCCTATTATAAGAAGTTTTAGCCAACGATAATTCCAATTTCATTTGATCCAATTGACTTTTCAAACCCGCATCATCAATAACTGCTAAAAGTTTCCCTTTTTTTACCTTTTGACCTTCTGTAACTTTTATTTCGATTAATCTTCCTGAAAATTCTGGAAATATTAAAACATTTTGGCGAGTTTTGATGTTTGCTTGAACTTCAATTTCATGTTCAAAGGGTTGTTTTTTTACTTCAAAAGCGGTTATCAAAGTACGTTTCTCATCTCCACCCAGTGATTTAATAGCTTCATTTATCTTATCTAATTCAAGATTTAGTTCATTTATCTTTTTGGAGTACTCTGCTTTTTTTGCATTTAGATCTGAAATACTGTTATTTGATTGAGAATCTTTAACGGTAATTTCGGATTTTCCCGGATTGCAACTTATTAAAATTATAAATGTGCAACAGAGACAGATGATTTTTTTCATTTTTATTTGTTATTGAGGTGCGTTTATAAGGGTTTCTAGAAATAATTTTTTTTGAATGACATCTTGAATTGATTTAACATATTTATTTTGAGCACTATAAAGTTGTAATTGCGCCTCTCTTAATTCAAAAGAACTGGCGACTCCCTCAAAATATTTAACTGTATTTTTCTGTTCGATTCGATTAGCTAACTCAAGATTTTGCTTATTATTAAAATAATTTTCTGTTGCTAGTTGGTACTCATTATTGGCAGCTTTAACCTCGATTAAAATTCTTTCTTTAGTTTCTTTTAAATCGTTTTCAGCTTGAGAAACAGAAATTTTTGCTTTTTGAGAAAGGGCGCTCCTTCGTAATGAACTAAAAACAGGGATTTGAAGATTAACTCCAAATAGTGCAGCTCCAAACCACTTTTGATCTGTTTGTGTAAAAGAAAAGCTTTCGCTATTTCCTGTATAATTTCCATTTAAAAAAGCAGTCAATTTTGGCAGTCCTTTTGATTTTTCGTAACGGTACAACAAAGTCTCGGAAAGTAAATTATTTTCAGCAATTTTTATGTCGATGTTATTATTTAGATTCATGTCTTCAGGGATCTTAAATCTAAATAGACTTTCGTTAGTCATTTTATCTAAAGTGTCAGATAAAATCAATGGAGAGTTTGTTGGAAAACCCATAAGAAATTTGAGCATATTTAAAGTTATTCGCTCAATGTTTTTAGCGTATCTAACTTGCGATTCAATTCCTGATAAAGTTAGTCGGATTTGTTCAACACTTTCTTCTTCCTCAAATCCATTAAGGTACAATTGGTTTAGCTCATTTAGTGTTCTGGTTAAGTTATCTCTATTTTTTTCTAGTAACCTAATATTTTCCCTAGCTAAAAGGACTGATGAATAGGCATTAACAATATTTTTTCTAACTTCAAGAACAGTCTTCTCAAAAATATTTTCTGATATTTTCAGGAAAATTTTAGATGCTTCTAAACCAACTATATATGATCCATCAAAAATTAGTTGTTGAATTGTAACCCCAGCTGTCATTGTCTGTGGTGTTCCAAATTGTACTTCTGCAAAATCGCCTTCGTTTCCTCCAAAGAATTGTGCTGGAATTAAGGAGGTAGGTAATTCTAAAAAATTTTGATAGTTTGCATTTGCACTTATTTGTGGTAAACCAATAGCAATTGTGCTCCATTGATCCTTGTAAGCTTTTTTAATTTCAAGGTTAGCTTTCTGAATGTTACTATTATTTTTTTCACCAAAAGCTATGGCTTGTTCTAGAGTTACCTGCTCGGGTAGTTGTTGGGCAAACGTAAAATTTAAGCTACATATAATAAATGAAATGCAATAATATTTTAAAATCATACGTTTAATTCTTTTTTATAATGATTTAATTTTTGAATTCCGTTTTGAGTACAGATTGCTCTTAAATGATACTCTGTGAAGTGAATCAGTAATTGTTCGTTTTTATATTTTTCAATTGGAAAAAGTTCTAGATCTTGAATCCCCCTGATGCCATTAAAAAAAATCCTAGTAACAAAATCTATATTAATTTCTGAACGAAAAAGACCTGTTTCAATCCCTCTTAATAGACTTTTAGAAAACATCTCTCCTAGAACGGTAAACTCCTTTATTTGCAATTTTTGATAGATGTTTTTGTAATATTTTTGCAGTTGATAAATAGGTGAATTTTTTTCGTTTGATAGATGCTTCAAAGCTTCTTTATTCATTTGGTATAATTCTATAATCGGATCTTTAGAATGTTTAGAAATAAAAAGAATTTTTTCTATAACAATGTCAAAATGTTTCATGACACTTGTTTCGACTAGAGTTTCCTTTTTTGGGAAATGAGCATAGATTGTTTTTTTTGAAACACCCATTTTCAATGCAATGTCGTCTACAGTAACACTCTTAAAACCGTAGTTCGAAAATTCTGTAATAGCAATATCTATGATTTTTTCTTTCATTCTTTTACAAATATAAAAAAGGAAACTTAAATACAAAAAAAGTTTCCAAAGTTTCTTATTAAAAATCTTAATTTTATACCTATATGAAAAATGAAAAAAAATACAGGGATGCTTTCGAGTCTGGCTTAAAAAATTATTTAGATAAAAAATCACCCGAAATTCTTTACGAACCTATTCAATACATACTTAATCTAGGAGGTAAACGTATACGTCCATTATTAGTACTAATGTCAGCTGATTTATTTGGGCACAAATATAAAGAAGCAGTAAGCGCTGCTTTAGCAATAGAAATTTTTCATAATTTCACTCTAGTTCATGATGATATAATGGATAGTGCTGAATTAAGAAGAGGTTCTGTAACAGTACATAACAAATGGAATATTAATACGGGTATTATTTCTGGAGACGTTATGCTAATAAAAGCCTATCAGGCATTAGAGGAGTACGAAAATCCACTTTTTTCTAAACTTACAAAACTATTGAATAAGACTGCCCTAGAAGTATGTGAGGGACAACAATATGACATAGATTTTGAGGAGAAAGTTGATGTCAATCAAAATAATTATTTAGAAATGATAAGATTAAAAACAGCGGTTTTAATAGGATGTGCTCTAAAAATGGGTGCTTTGATAGCAGATGCATCACAGGATGATTTAGAAGCTATTTATGAATTTGGAGAATTACTAGGAATAGCCTTTCAGATTCAAGATGATTATCTTGATGTATATGGTGATTCAATTTCTTTTGGGAAAAAAATTGGAGGTGATATAATTGAAAATAAAAAGACGATACTGTTCCATTATGCGATGTCTAATGGTTCTATAAATGAAAAAAAAGAATTATTAAAATGGTATGACAAAAGAATAGGTAATGGATTAGGCAATAAAAAAATAGATGCAGTTAAGTCTATTTTTGACAAAACAAATGCTGGAGAAGCTTGCATGAAATTGGTAAACGATTACACAATGAAGGCATTTAAAACACTTTCTAATCTTGAAATCAGTTCGGAGGCAAAAAATATATTTAAAAACTTTGGGGAAAATTTAATGAAGAGAGAATTTTAAAAAATTCTTCGGCGAATTGCGTTAAGAAACCAAACTTGTTGCTTAAATGAAAATGAGATAAAAATCTTAAGTTCTTTTAAAAAACTAGATTTTTCGTCAATAAAACGCAAAACATCTACAGGATGATTTTTTTGAAACATACGAGCAAATAAATTACTCCCCTGGGCATTATATTTTGTTAATACATCAATAAATAATAAATCATAAAATAAAAAACGGTTTTTAAAACTAAATACATGAAGAGGTTTTTTTGTTTTTAAAAAAGAGAGTAAACTGTCAATTTTTCGCCGAGTATTCATAAATGTAAATCCTGTACTGGGTTTAGTCCAACCACCTGCAGTGCCAATATGTAAGAGAGTAGGAGTATTTAGTTTATAAAAAGGGAAACAGGTCATAGGAATACTTCCTTTTTCTTTTTCCTCAATTATAAAGTCAACTATTCCTTTAGATTCTAGATATGATTTTATGCCATTTTCGTATTCTTCTATTCTCAAAAGATTTTTTGAGAAAAGTGTATATTCAACTAGAGCTTCATGACTATTTTGTGGAAGCAAATAAATAAAACGAGTTTCATTTTCTTGAGGGATATTAAAATCCATGAAAATAATTTTTTTAGGATCGAAAACTGGTTTTTTTGTTTTAATAAACCATCCCAAAAAATGTTGTTTTAATACGGGGTATTTATTTTGGTTTAATAAAGGCTTCAAATCAAAAAGACTACTAAAAACACGTTTTGATTTAAAGCTTCCAGAACTTGTGATTACTTCTGTGTGTGTACCTTTTGAAATAATATCTTTAATTTCTGCTAAAAGAAATTTTGTTTTTTTAAAATTTTTAATTTGCTTATGAAATTTGTCATAAATAATTCCAGATCTTAACATTTTATATTGGAATGGATTTAGATCAAATTCACTTGTATGCGTGTCAGAACTAAATTGCGCACGATCCCATTTTTGCGAAAGAATTGAGTCAAATTCTCCAATTGGCTTTTCCCAATAGCACCAAGTTCGGTCATTGCCACTTTTTATTTCTTTGTCTACAATTAAAATTGTTTGATTCTCAAAGTAATTATCTTGACGTAAAGCTTTTAAAAGCAGTATTCCAGAGGCACCACCACCACAAATTATATAATCAAAATATTTATTGTTCATAGTTGAAGTATAAAAGTAATTAAAACACTTGTACATGTTAAAATATTCATACAATCTCTCTATTTTCGTTTAAATTTAAATTGGTGGAAGTAATAGTTGAATTTTTTAAGAGTACAAATCCTGTTTACGGGGCATTTTATGCTACTCTATTTACCTGGGGAGTGACAGCACTTGGAGCTTCTCTTGTTTTTTTTGTGAGGGGGATGAATAGAGCTTTACTTGACGGAATGCTCGGTTTTACAGGTGGAGTAATGGTTGCTGCCAGCTTTTGGAGTTTATTATCTCCTGGAATTGATATGAGTCCGGGAGAGGGATTTATAAAAGTTTTACCTGCAGCTATTGGTTTTGGATTAGGTGCCTTATTTATTTTTGGAATGGATAAGGTATTACCACATGTACACATAAATTTTAAAGAATCTGAGGGAATTAAAACCCCTTGGCATCGAACTACCTTACTAGTTTTAGCAATAACATTACATAACATTCCTGAAGGGCTTGCAGTAGGTGTACTGTTCGGAGGAGTAGCTGCAGGAATACCTGAAGCCTCAATAACTGGAGCAGTTGCCTTAGCTTTAGGAATCGGAATTCAAAATTTTCCAGAAGGAATAGCAGTATCAATGCCAATGAGAAGGCAGGGAGTCTCAAAACTCAAAAGCTTTTGGTATGGACAGCTTTCTGCCATAGTAGAACCTATAGCAGCTGTAGTTGGTGCTGTGGCTGTAACTTTTTTTACACCTTTGCTTCCATATGCGATGGCATTTGCCGCAGGTGCTATGATTTTTGTAGTTGTAGAGGAGGTAATCCCTGAAACTCAACAAGACGAGTATACTGATGTCGCTACACTAGGATTTATATTAGGCTTTATTGTTATGATGACTTTAGATGTATCTTTAGGCTAGTTAAATTTTGGAGAAGGATTGCCACCCCTGAGCGGTTAATTCTATTTGTTGTCCTAGACCTGTAATCATTTGACAACCTATTTTTTTATCACAAGCATGACCTATAACTGTTAGGAAAGGATGATCTTTAATTTTATCAAAATCATTTTGACTAATTGTAAAAAGTAATTCATAATCTTCTCCTCCATTTAAAGCAGCTATTGTAGGGTTAAATTTAAATTCTTCACAAATTAAATTTACATGAGGATCTATTGGGATTTTTTCTTCAAAAAGATGAAAGCCTACATTAGAAGATTTTGAAAGATGTAATATTTCTGAAGACAACCCGTCACTTATATCAATCATAGAAGTTGGTATAACTTCTAATTCATCTAAAAGTTTAATTACATCTTTTCTTGCTTCTGGTTTCAATTGTTTTTCAATACAGTAAGAATATTTACTCAAATCCGGCTGGGTATTTGGATTGACTTTAAAAACTGCTTTTTCGCGTTCTAGCACTTGTAATCCCACATATGCACCTCCTAAATCCCCACTTACGACCAATAAATCATTTTCTTTTGCACCTTTCCTATTTACAATTCTATTTTTATCGCCAAATCCAGCTGCGGTTATTGATATAATCAAGCCAGTTTTACTGCTTGTAGTATCGCCTCCTATAAGGTCTACATTATAATTTTTACAAGCCAGCTGAATTCCTTTATAAATTTCCTCAAGAGCTTCCAAAGAAAAACGATTTGATACTGCAATTGATGTTGTGATTTGACTTGGATACACATTCATTGCATAAAGATCAGAAAGATTGACCATAACAGATTTATAACCCAAATGTTTTAGAGGGACATAGCCAAGGTCAAAATGTATACCTTCAATTAACATATCTGTAGTAATCAGAGTTAATTTACCTTTATCATTAATAATAGCTGCATCATCACCTATTCCAAGAAGGCTAGACTTATTTGTGAGATTGAAGTTTTTTGTTAGATGTTCGATAAGGGCGAACTCTCCTAGATTACTCAACGGAGTATTGGGTGAATTTTTACTTTCTAACACATTACAAATGTAAGCATCTTATATAATTCTAAAATATGAATTCTATTTGTGTTTTTTTTAATTTTAGACGTATGAAAAAGTGTTCATTGTATCTTTTGTTCATTGCCCTAAGTTGTAATAAAAGTGAAATACCTAGAGAATTAGTTTTAGGTGATGAAGTCTTTGATACAGGTCTAGTAATTAATGATAAAAATTTTAAGAAACCCTGCTTAGATGGCTATGCAGGTAATTATCCCTGTTTGGGTTATGATCTATTAGCTCAAATATCTCTAAGAGAATTCGGCAGCAATTCAGCTAACGATAATTGGGGATGGAAAGATCCTGAAACTGAAAAAGAATATGTACTTTTAGGACTAGACGACGGTACAGCTTTTATAGATATAAGTGATCCGGAAAATCCTATTTTTTTAGGGAAATTACCAACTGCCTCAACAACTAGCCCATGGAGAGACATTAAAGTTTATAAAAACCATGCTTTCATTGTGAGTGAGGCACAAAATCACGGTTTACAAGTTTTTGATCTGACAAAGCTAAGAAGTGTTAAAAATTTTGAAATTTTTGATTCAAGTGCGATTCTACAAGACTTCGGTAATGCACACAATATTTGGATTAATGAAGCATCTTCATTTGCTTATGTTATGGGATCAAATTTATATGCAGGGGGTCCAGTTTTTATAGATATTAGTGACCCTAAAAATCCCAAAATTTTAGGAGGTTATTCTAGGGAGAGATACACTCATGACGCACATGTTGTAAACTATATAGGTCCAGACCCAGAATTTCAAGGAAAAGAAATTTTTTTTGGTAGTAATAGTGATGGAGGAGAAAATAATAGGATTGTTATTTTAGATGTTACTGATAAATTGAATCCTTCAAAAATAAGTACAATCGATTATTCTGGTCCAGGATATACCCACCAAGGATTTTTAACCGAGGATCATAGATATTTTTTTCTTGGTGATGAATTGGATGAATTGCAATTTGGATTAAAAACTCAAACCCGAATATTTGATTTTTCAAACCTAAAAGAGCCTAAATTACATTTTAAATATTTTTCAAATTTCGCTGCAATAGATCACAACGGTTACATAGTGGGAGAATATTTTTTTTTAGCCAATTATAGTGCAGGTCTTAGAGTAATTGATATTAGTGAAGTACAAAATAAAACAATATTTGAAAAAGGTTTTTTTGATACATATCCATCAGATAATAATCCCAAATTTAATGGCGTATGGAGCATATACCCATTTTTTGAAAGTGGAGTTATTGCTATAAGTGATATAGAATCAGGATTATTTTTAGTAAAGGCATCAGCTATAGATGAATAATTACATATTTACACCCATTATATTTATTTTCTTAGGATGTAATTCTATTAGTGAAACAAATTGGTCTTTTTTACCACCTACTAAAAATCAATGGCAAGAGGTTAAAACTTATGGTGGTAGTGAAGAGGATATTGCCAATTCAATTATTAATACAAATGATGGAGGATTTGCATTAATAGGAAATACAAAAAGTATTGATGGTCATTTTTCAAATAAAAAAAGAAATGGAAGTGATATTTTCTTAATGAAATTTGACTCAAATTTAAATCTACAATGGACAAAAACTTATGGCGGTTCAGAGGATGATAGAGGTCAAGACTTAGTTCAATTGTCTGATGATGGGTTTGTGTTAGTTGGTTATAGTAAAAGTAGTGATGGTGATTCTACTGAGAATAGGGGTCAACATGATAATTGGTTAATAAGAACAGACTCTAGTGGTTTAATAATATGGGAGAAAAGCTTTGGTTTTTCGGGCCACGATCATGCATACAACATAATAGAAACTTCAAATGGAGACCTCTTTTTTAATGGATTTTTGGATGTATCTGCATCCCAAGGCTTAGGAAGAAAAAAGATCAAATCTAACAATTTGTCAAGGCATGGTGTTGGAGAATTTTGGGTTCACAAAATTGATATGAATGGTAATCTGCAATGGCGAAATTATTTTGGGGGTACAAATAATGACCGATCATATGATGCAATCGAAACTTCTCAAGGTGAATTTGTAATTTTGGGTTCATCAGAAAGTGACGATATCGATATAACTAATCCAAAAGGCAGCTATGATATTTGGGTCGTAAAGATAGATGGCAAAGGACAATTAATTTGGGAAAAATCTATCGGTGGTAGCGAATATGACAGCGGAAAGGCTATAATTGAAGCTCCAAATGGGGACTTTCTTATTTTGGGTCAGACATATAGTTTAGATGGTGATATAAAATCGGCGTATGGATCATCAGACATTGTAGTTGCAAGATTATCATCAGACGGTAAACTAAAAGATTTGAGAAATATTGGAACATCTAGCTTTGAAAAGGCAAACTCATTTTTAAGGCGTAAAGATGGAACGCTTATTATTGTTGGCCAAACGAGTAATCAAAATACATTTTTAAATACGGAAAGTGTAGGAAACGATATTGCATTATACTATACTCTTGAGAATGGGAGCTTAATTAAAACAACTACTCTTGGAGATTATGGTATTAATCAGGCCAACGATGTTATTTTGAGTCAACAAAACAAAGTTATAGTTATTGGCAGTTCAGAAAGTGTTTTAAAACCTTTTCAAAATTCAAAAGGTTCAAAAGATATTTTTCTAGCTATTTGGTATTAAGTTATGTAATCTGCCAATAGTGTAAATCAATCGCTTTACCAATAAAATCAATAGAAATAACGTATATTTGCATACTGTTAAATGTAATGTTAACTAATTATGATAAAAGTTCACGAAACAGCTAAACAAAAAGTTTCTACTTTGATGAAAGAGGAGGGTTATGATCCATCAAGAGACTATGTCCGTGTTGGTGTCAAAAGTGGTGGTTGCTCAGGTCTTTCCTATGAATTAAAATTCGATTCTGAAATAAAAAAAGAGGATAAGATTTATGAAGATAATCAAGTTAAAATTATAGTTGACAAAAAGAGTATACTTTATTTGGCGGGTACAATATTAGAATATTCAGGCGGACTAAATGGTAAAGGATTTGTATTTAATAATCCTAATGCCCAAAGGACTTGTGGCTGTGGGGAGAGTTTTTCACTTTAATAAATTATGGCATACACAGAAGAAGAGTTAAAAAAAGAATTAGAAACCAAAGAATATGAGTATGGGTTCTACACCGATATAGAATCGGATACATTTCCTGTGGGTTTAAATGAAGACATAATTAGAAAAATATCAGAAAAAAAAGGTGAGCCAGAGTGGATGACTAAATGGCGCTTGGAAGCTTTTTCAAGTTTCAAAAAAATGGTTGAACCTGATTGGTCAAATGTAAAGTATAAAAAGCCAGATTTACAAAAAATTTCATACTATTCTGCTCCTAAAAAAAAGCCAAAGTATAACAGTCTTGAGGAAGTTGATCCTGAGCTACTAAAAACATTTGATAAGCTTGGCATTTCTATTGATGAACAGAAAAAGCTTTCGGGTGTTGCTGTAGATATTGTTATGGATTCAGTTTCAGTTGCAACCACTTTTAGAGAAACTTTGGCAAAAAAGGGGATAATTTTTTGTTCTATATCAGAGGCCATTCAAAAATATCCTGAATTAGTAAAAAAATATATTGGTACCGTTATACCTCCAAGGGACAACTACTATTCAGCATTAAATAGTGCTGTATTCACAGACGGCTCTTTCTGTTACATTCCAAAAGGAGTACGTTGTCCAATGGAATTGTCTACTTATTTTAGAATTAATCAAGCTGGTACTGGCCAATTTGAAAGAACACTTGTTATTGCAGATGAGCAAAGTTATGTCAGTTATTTGGAAGGATGTACAGCTCCCTCTAGGGATGAAAATCAACTTCATGCAGCGGTCGTTGAATTAATAGCTCTTGACGATGCTGAAATAAAATATTCTACAGTACAAAACTGGTTTCCTGGTGATAAAAATGGAAAAGGAGGTGTTTTCAATTTCGTTACTAAAAGGGGACTTTGTCAAAATCGAGCAAAAATTTCTTGGACTCAAGTAGAAACTGGATCTGCTGTTACTTGGAAATATCCCTCATGTGTTTTAAAAGGAGACAACTCGATTGGAGAATTTTATTCAATAGCTGTTACTAACAACTTCCAACAAGCAGATACTGGAACAAAAATGGTCCATTTGGGTAATAATACTCGTAGTACTATTATTTCTAAAGGAATTTCTGCAGGGAAATCACAAAATAGTTATCGTGGCCTTGTGAAAGTGGGGTCTAGAGCAAAAAATGCGAGAAATTTTTCACAGTGTGATTCATTATTAATGGGAAATAATTGTGGGGCACACACATTTCCTTATATCGAAGCTAAAAATAATTCAGCTCAAGTTGAGCATGAGGCAACTACAAGTAAAATTGGTGAGGATCAAATTTTTTACTGCAATCAAAGAGGTATTGATACAGAAAAAGCCATAGCACTTATAGTTAACGGATTCAGTAAAGAAGTTCTAAATAAACTTCCAATGGAGTTTGCAGTTGAAGCTCAAAAACTTCTTGAAATTAGTTTAGAAGGAAGTGTTGGCTAATACTTTACAGACATAAATTAAAACAAATAGCAAAGTAATGTTAACAATCGAAAATTTACATGCTGAAGTTGAAGGGAGAACAATTTTAAATGGCATTGATCTTAATGTAAAACCTGGCGAGATACACGCAATTATGGGACCTAATGGATCAGGTAAAAGCACTTTGTCTTCTGTTATTGCTGGGAATGAAGATTATGATGTCACCCAAGGTAAAATTTTATTCAAAGGGAAAGATTTATCTGGGCTTGATCCAGAAGAAAGAGCACATTTGGGAATCTTTTTATCCTTTCAATATCCTGTTGAAATACCAGGTGTAACTGTTACAAACTTTATAAAAACAGCAATCAATGCAAATAGGAAGGCTCAAGGGTTAAGTGATTTGGGAGCAAGTGAATTATTAAAAAAAATACGAGAAAAGTCTACTCTATTGGACATTGATTCAAAATTTTTATCCCGATCCTTAAATGAAGGATTCTCTGGAGGTGAAAAAAAACGAAATGAAATTTTTCAGATGGCTATGTTAGAGCCAACTTTGGCAATACTAGATGAAACAGATTCAGGATTAGATATTGATGCATTGAAAATAGTCGCAAATGGAGTGAATAAGTTTAAAGCTAAAGAAAATGCAGTAGTTGTAATAACACACTATCAACGTCTCTTAGAATATATAGTGCCAGATTTTGTGCATGTGCTTTTTGGTGGGAAGATAGTAAAATCTGGTACTAAAGAGTTGGCACATGAATTGGAGGCAAAAGGGTACGATTGGATAAAAGAATTAGCATAAATGGAATTTAAAGAGAAATTAATTTCATCCTATTTAGCTTTTGAGGGAGACTTAGATTTATTAGACAGCGTACATCAAACTCGTGCAAAAGCATTAAGAGTATTTGAAAAAAAAGGATTTCCAACAAAAAAAGATGAATCTTGGAAGTATACATCTTTGAATGCACTAGTTAATGCTGATTACGCACTTTTCCCAAGATCTGAAGCAAGTATTGAATTAAAGGATGTAAAAAAATACTTTCTATATGACACTGATACTTACAAAGTAATTTTTATTGATGGCGTTTATAGCCCTTTTTTATCAAATACTACTCATGATGGTTTAGATGTTTGTTTAATGTCCGCTGCTCTTACCAAACCAAAATACAGGAATTTAATAAATACATATTTTAATAAAATCGCAAGTTTAGAGGAAAGTCTCACAGCTCTTAATACTTCTTACAGCAAGGAAGGAGCTTTTGTTTATATACCTAAAAAAACAGTTGCTGAAAAACCTATTGAGATTATTCATTTTGCATCTGGTGAAGAACATTCTCTCTGGCTTCAACCTAGAAATTTAATTGTGGTTGATAAAAACTCTCAGGTTCAAATTATTGAGAGGCACCAAAGTTTAAAAGATCACCCTGTAGTTACCAACAGTGTTACAGAAGTCTATGTTCATGAAGAAGCATTTGTAGATTATTATAAATTGCAAAATGATTTAACATCGGCTTCTTTAATTGATAATACTTACATACAACAAGCAAAAAATAGTCATGCAAGTGTCCACACATTTTCTTTGGGTGGCAAGCTAGTAAGAAATAATCTGAGATACTATCATACTGGCCAACGAATATTATCAACTCTTAAAGGGGTTACAATTTTAGAAGGCAAGCAGCACGTTGATCACTCCACAATGGTTCATCATTCTCATCCAAATTGTGAGAGCCATCAAGATTACAAGGGTATTTTCTCAGAGCGTTCTGAAGGGGTCTTTAATGGACAAATACTTGTAGAGAAGATCGCACAAAAAACTAATGCTTTTCAGCAAAACAATAATGTCCTATTAGATGATAAAGCAACTGTAAATAGTAAACCTCAATTAGAAATATACGCAGATGATGTAAAATGCTCCCATGGTTGTACAATTGGCCAGATGGATGAAGAAGCGTTATTTTATCTTCAGTCAAGAGGTATTCCTAAAAAAGAAGCTAAGGCTCTAATGACCTATGCATTTGCAAATAATGTACTTGAAAGCGTACAACTCCCTTCTTTAAAAAAGAGAATTAATGGACAAATTGCAAGTAAGCTTGGTGTGAATCTAGGATTTGAATTGTAATGATAGATATTTTTAAAATCCGTGAAGACTTTCCGATATTAAGTAGAAAAGTAAATGGACAAAATCTCATTTACTTTGATAATGCCGCAACATCTCAAACCCCTCAGCAGGTAATTGATGTGATTACCGATTATTATACACGTTTAAATTCAAATATTCATAGAGGCGTTCACAGGCTAAGTCAGGAGGCAACAGATGCATATGAAGAAGCAAGAATAAAAATACAACAGCATTTTAATGTTGCTAAACCCTATGAAATCATTTTTACCTCCGGAACAACAGAAAGTATAAATCTAGTAGCATCCGGATTTAGTAAATTATTGAAACCAGAAGATGAATTAGTTATTTCAGCATTAGAACATCATTCAAATATTGTTCCTTGGCAAATGTTATGTGAAAAAACAGGTGCTAAACTTAAGGTTATTCCTATGACCCAAGAGGGAACCTTGGATATTAAGATTTACAAAAATATTCTTAACAAAAAAACAAAATTAGTTTTTGTAAATCATGTTTCAAATGCCTTAGGTACTCTAAACCCAGTTGATGAAATTATCAAAATGGCGCATAAAATTGGTGCTTATGTTCTAATCGACGGTGCTCAAGCGTGTGCTCATATTAAACCCGATTTGCAGAAAATGAATGTTGATTTTTATGTTACTTCGGCTCACAAGCTATGTGGCCCAACAGGAGTTGGCATGCTATATGGTAAAACTGAACTATTACAGAAATTACCTCCCTACCAAGGTGGAGGTGAAATGATTTCTAGTGTTACATTTGAAAAAACTACTTATGCAGATCTTCCACATAAGTTTGAAGCTGGTACTCCAAATATAGCTGGGGGGATTGCTTTTGGTGCAGCTTTGGATTATATGAACAGCATAGGATTTAAAAATATAATTAAATACGAGAATGATCTATTAAAATATGCCACTAAAGAAATAAAAAAAATTGACGGTATAAAAATTTATGGTGACTTACAGAAAAAAACTGCGGTTATATCATTCAATATAAAAAATATACACCCATATGATATAGGTAGTATTTTGGATCAAATGGGTATTGCCGTAAGAACAGGACATCATTGCGCGCAACCCATTATGGATTATTTTGAAATTCCGGGCACTGTACGAGCGTCTTTTTCCTTTTATAATACTTTTAACGAAATTGATATTATGGTTAAAGGAGTTCAAAAAGCAATTAAAATGTTACAATAATTTAATAATTTTAAAAATGAGTGAAATTGAGTCTATACAAAAAGAGATTATTGAAGAGTTTTCATTTTTTGAAGACTGGACTCAACGTTATGAGCATATGATTGAATTAGGGAAGGATTTACCATTGATTGACAAAACACATAAAACTGAAGAAAATATAATCAAGGGTTGCCAGAGTAAAGTATGGATTCACGCACACCTAGATGGAGATAAGGTCAAGTTTACAGCAGATAGTGATGCTATAATAACTAAAGGCATTATTGCAATTTTAATAAGAGTATTTTCAAATCAGCACCCACGTTCAATTATTGATTCGAATATAGATTTTATTGATAATATTGGACTTAAAGAACATTTGTCTCCAACTCGTGCAAATGGTCTAGTTTCGATGGTCAAGCAAATAAAAATGTATGCTGTAGCTTTTCAAACACAATTAAATTAAAAATTATGTCAGAAGAAATTGATACTAGTATTTTGGGAGAAAAAATTGTTGGGACCTTAAAAACTATTTTTGATCCCGAAATCCCAGTTGATATTTATGAATTGGGATTAATTTATGACGTTTTAGTTAATGAAGATTTTGAAGTAAAAATTTTGATGACATTAACCACACCGAACTGTCCTGTTGCTGAATCTTTACCGAAGGAAGTTGAGGAAAAAGTTAAATCTCTTGATGAAGTGAAGTCCGCTGAAGTCGAGATAACTTTTGATCCACCTTGGACACAAGATTTAATGAGTGAAGAGGCTAAGCTTGAATTAGGAATGCTCTAAAGATTATGAATAATACTATTATAAATAAAGTTTCTAATAGTTCACTTATCATTGTTGATCTTCAGGATTATAAATCAAAAGGTGTAAGAACTTTAGTAGATATTTCTCAATGGCTCGAAGAGGGTGTACTTCGGGAAAAGGCATTTAGACAATCTCTAAAAGAGCATAATTGGACTAAATATAAAGATCATTTGGTTGCCCTAGATTGCTCTGCAGATTTAATTTTACCTGCATGGGCTTCACTTTTGATAACTACCTACTTGTCACCATTTGCAAAAATTGTCATACTGGGAAGTTTAAATGAACTTGAAAAACACCTTTTTTCTAAAACAATTGATCAATTAAATTTAGAAAAATTTAAAGGGAAACCACTCATTATAAAAGGTTGTTCGGATTATTCTATACCAGAAGCATCCTATATTTATTTAATACAACGATTACAGGAAGTTGCAAAAAGTATATTCTATGGAGAGGCATGCTCATCTGTACCTCTATGGAAGGCAAAAAAAAAATATTGAACGGAAATAAATCCAAAATTTTAATCATCACCTATTATTGGCCACCATCTGGAGGGTCTGGTGTTCAGCGGTGGATGTATTTCGCTAAATATTTAAAGAAGCTTGGATATTTACCTTTTGTAATCACAGTTGATGAATCTAAAGCATCATATCCTGTTCTAGACCAAACTTTAAATGAGGAAATAAAAGACTTAAAAGTCATTAAGACAGGAACTTTCGAACCATTAAAATGGTATTCAAGGATAATTACTGGAGATAAAAAAATTGGAATACCACAAGGTGAAGTAAAAACAAACAATCTTTTCATGAAACTTGCTGCATATATCAGGGGAAATTTTTTTGTCCCCGATGCAAGAATAGGTTGGATCAATTTTGCATATCGAGCTGCATTTAACTTAATTAGAGAAGAAAAAATTAAAAAAATAATAACTACTGGGCCTCCTCATTCAACGCATTTAGTTGGGTTAAGGCTAAGGAAATATTATGATTTTAATTGGTGGGTTGATCTAAGGGATCCTTGGACAGATATTTTTTACAATACTTCATTATATCGTTCCAAAAAAACTATTTCTAGAGATGAAAGACTTGAGAAACAAGTAATTCAAAATGCAAATGGAGTCATAACTAGTGCTGATGGAATTTTTATAGAAAAACTTAAATTGAAAGCCCCTAATCAAAAGTTTATAACTCTGCCTAATGGTTATGATTCAAGGCTTATGAAAATGACCAAATCTTTACCCAAGAAAAATGGATTTCATATTGTTTATACGGGATTACTTACAGAAAATCAAAATTATATAGTTCTTTTAGAGGTTATAAAAAAGCTTTCAAATTATTATTCAATTTATTTTACGATAGCAGGAAATATAAATTCTGATATTATTAATGAAATTAGATCTAAAATACCTAAAGTAGATTTCGAATATTTAGGTTATATATCTCATTCAAAAGCAATTGCGCTTATGAAAAGTGCAGATCTTTTGTGTAATTTCATTTTTAAAGAAGCTGAAAATCAAATGATATCTGGGAAATTATTAGAATATTTAGCAACAGAAATTCCAATACTATGTATTGGAAGTCCAGATACTAATACCTCTAGATTTTTATTACAAGCCACCAATGTGTGTATAGCTAGAGATTATGAAAAAAAAATTATCGAAGATTACTTGAGAAATTTAATTGATTTTGTAAAAAAACCTAAAAATAAGTTGTCGAATATGAAGAATTGGAGCCGCGAGGAAATTACAAAACGTTTAATCAGAGAAGTTTTAATTGAAAGTTAATTAAGTTGAATAAAAATTATTCTCTTTTATATACTCCCAACTTCTAGTTGGAATTTTAGCACTAACATCGTCGCCTTCACGAATTTTTTTTCTTATTTCAGAGGAGCTAATCATTAAATCTGGAGCTTTGGGCCAAAAAATTTTTGAATGCTTTAAAAACTTTTTTGGAATTGACTCATTGCTTATCCTTGGATAAATCAATAATTCAAATTCATCTAAAATTTTATCGTAATTTTTCCACTTATCAAAAGAAATAAGATTATCAGCTCCCAGTATGAGTTTAAATACTTTTTCAGGATATTGTTTTTTTAATTTTGTGAGAGTTGTGTATGTATAATTTGGTTTAGGCAGTTTAAATTCAATCGTATTCACTTCAAATTTTGGGTGAGATACCAAAGCCTGAGATACTATTTTTAAACGTTCAGTTTCATCTAATAGATCAGTTGTTTTTTTCCATGGATTTTGAGGTGTAATCATAAACCAAATTAAATCTAGGTCAGCTTTTTTAAGAAAAAAAGAAGCTAGTTTTAAATGGTCATTATGTATTGGATTAAAGCTGCCAAAAAATAAACCAATTCTCTTCATTTAAAAAATTTATTATTATGACTAAGATTTTATGAATTCATTTACGATTTCTATTAATTTAATTTTCGTTTCTATAAAATCATCATTCATAACTACCACATCAAATTTTTTTGAAAAGGACAATTCTTCCTTTGATTTATTAAGCCGATGTTTGATTTTTTCTTCACTTTCTGTACCCCGATTTCTTAGCCTTATTTCTAACTCTTTAATTGAGGGTGGCATAATAAAAACAGATAAAGTATTTTCTGGATATTGGTTTTTTATTTTAATACCACCATAGACATCAATATCAAAAAGCACATGTTTTCCTGATTCCCAAATTCTTTTAATCTCATTTTTTAATGTTCCATAGAAGGCTCCTTTATAAACCTCTTCATACTCTAAAAAGGCATTTTCATTGATTTTTTCAACAAACTCTTCATGACTCAAAAAGTAATAATCTAAACTATTTTTTTCTTTCCCTCTTGGAGCCCTAGAGGTTGCAGAAATTGAAAAACCAAGATTGAGTTTTTCCTTCAATAGCTCCTTAACAAGTGATGTTTTACCACTTCCTGAAGGAGCCGATAAGACAACAAGTTTTCCTGAATCCAATCTATAAAATATTAAGGAGTTGCTCTTTAATTTTCTCTAATTCATCTTTCATTTGAACAACAATTTTTTGGAGATGGGCATCATTAGCTTTTGAGCCTATGGTATTTATCTCTCTACCCATCTCTTGAGCAATAAAGCCAAGTTTTTTCCCATTAGGAGAATTTTCATTTATAACCTCCTGAAAATATTTGATATGATTTAATAAGCGTACCTTTTCCTCTGTTATATCAAATTTCTCAAGGTAGAATATCATTTCTTGCTCAAATCGATTAGCATCAATTTCAATCTTGAGACTTTGTATTGAAGTCAAAAGCTTTTCTCTCATTTTTTCAATCCGTTTAGGCTCTAATTCAACAACATTTTTCAAATGTGAATCAATTAAATTTAATCTTAATTCGATGTCTTTTCCCATTTCAATACCCTCATTTTTCTGAAAATCCTTTATATCACTGATCAAGATATCTAGATTAGATAAAAGAATCTTTTTTTCCTCCTCACTTAGAGCCTCTTTTTCCGACGAGAAAGCTTCAGGTAAACGCATCGCTATCGATAACCGCTCACTTTCGGTAGAAGATCCAATTTCTTCTAATTGTTTCATGTAAGCTTTAACTATTTTATTGTTAATCGAAGTAGGTGCCAAATCTCCGGAAAATTCAACATGGATATTTAAATCAATTTTACCCCTTTGCATTTTATTTGCTAGTTTTTTTCGAATCTCAGGGTCTAGAGGTCTTAAGTAGTTAGGAGTTCTAATTGTAATATCTGTATTCTTACTATTTAAAGAGCGTATTTCAATACTAATGTACTTGTCCTCGTATTGGAATTCCTTTTTTCCAAAACCTGTCATGGATAGTATCATATGTTTATTTGATTATAGTCTTCGAATCTTAATGTTTCTAAACGATACTTTATTTCCATGATCCTGTAAACTTATTTTTCCGGATTTTAGTCTAGCAAATCTTTTGTACTCACATTTGTCACTAAATTTTGATTTTGCTATTAGAGATTCCCATTTTTCTCCGCTTATTGGAAATTCATGGATTTTTGTTCCATTAAGGACCACGCTACCTTGATTTTTATTGTGATCTATTGTTAATAAAAAATGATTCCACTGACCAGCAGGGTTACAAACGTCTTTGGTAGGTTCCACAAGATCATAAACTGCACCAGCTTGGTGGAATTTCAGTTTTTCTTTAGCATCGGGATGTTTTTCATTGTCAATAATTTGAATTTCTGGGGCCGTTAAATAAGGATTACTGATACTTCCACCCTCCTGTACTCCCCAAAAAATTCCACTATTTCCTCCTTCTGAAATATTCCACTCTATCGAAAGTTGGAAACTTTTGAAAATTTTATCTGTTACTAGGTCATGGACATAGTCTCCTCTTTGTATTAAGTCTGGATCAAAAGTAAGCACTCCTTTTTTCACCTTCCATATAGGCTTTACACCCTTAAGATTATATCTATGCCATCCATTTAATGTTTTACCATCAAAAAGAGATTCCCAACCCTCATCATTTTTTTGAATTAAATTATTAGTTGCTTTTTCATTACTCAAAAACAAAAAAATTATTAGTAGAAGAAGAATAGAATTTTTCATAGTCTTTATATGTTTAAAATATTTTTTAATAATTGCTCATCGATTTTACCTCCTGCAAAGTCATCAAAAGTTTTTTGAGTGGCTTCAATTATATGACTTTTAATAAATGGAGCACCCTCTCTAGCGCCTTGTTCAGGGCTTTTTATACAGCATTCCCATTCCATTACCGCCCATACATCACAGCCATATTCAGTAAGTTTAGTAAATATTGTTTTAAAGTCAATTTGACCATCCCCAGGAGAACGATATCTTCCAGCCCGGTCAATCCAATCACCGTAACCACCAAACGCCCCTTTTTTGCCCGTTGGTTTAAATTCAGAATCCTTTACATGAAATGATTTAATAAAATCGTGGTAGTGATCAATATACTCTATATAATCAAGCTGTTGCAAAACAAAATGACTTGGATCATATAAAATGTTTACTCTCTTGTGGTTGTTTGTTGCTTGAAGAAAGCGCTCAAATGTTACACCATCATGAAGGTCCTCACCAGGATGAATTTCATAACACACGTCAACTCCATTTTCATCATATATATCCAAAATAGGCATCCATCTTTTTGCTAGTTCACTAAATCCAAGTTCTACCAGACCCTCAGGCCTTTGAGGCCATGGATGCCATGTATGCCAAAGTAAAGCCCCTGAAAAAGTTGCATGTGTTTTAAGGCCCAAATGATTACTAGCTTTTGCAGCTTTTTTCATTATCTCCACAGCCCAATCTGTCCTCGCCCTAGGATTATTTTTGACAGCGTCAGGGGCAAAGTTATCAAACATCAAATCGTATGCCGGGTGAACAGCGACTAATTGACCTTGAAGATGAGTTGAAAGTTCAGTGATTTCTAATCCAAAAGAATTTATTTTCCCTTTAAGCTCATCACAATACGTTTTACTCTCAGCTGCTTTATCTAAATCAATTAAGAATGATTCCCATGTAGGGATTTGGATTCCTTTATACCCTAAATCAGATGCCCACTTACACATTCCTTCTAATGTGTTAAAAGGAGCCTTATTGTCAACAAATTGAGCAAGAAAGATTCCAGGTCCTTTTACTGTTTTCATTTCCTTTCCAAGCTTAGCCATATATTTCCATTTTTATGTGATTCAACAACTTTTTCAATAAATAACATACCCCTTACTCCATCGTTCATTGTAGGATATTCTCCATCAAATGCAGTTTCATCCCTCAGCGCTTTGGCAACACCTTTATAGATATTACCCATAGCGTCAAATATACCTTCAGGATGTCCGCCGGGTAGTTTTGTTCCATCAGCTGCAACTTCAGAAACATATGCGTGTCCTGGCTTAATAATTCTTTTAGGCTCATCGTCAGTGATATGATAAAGTATGTTTGGATTTTCTTGCTCCCATTTGAAGGCTCCCTTCTTACCATAAACAGCTACAGTTAGTCCATTTTCTTCTCCTGTAGCAATTTGACTTGCTCGAATAACTCCCTTTACATTTTCAGAAAAACGAATAAGAATAGTACCGTCAAGATCCAATTCATTATCATCATATAACATGTTGAGATCTGAAAGTACATATTTTACCTCCATTCCTGTTAGATATTCAGTCATCTGAAATGCATGAGTTCCAATATCACCAATACATGAGCTAATACCTGCTTTTTTGGGATCCAGACGCCAAACTGTTTTTCGAATTTCAGGGTCATGAATGACTGGATTTATCCATCCTTGATAATATTGCACATCTGTTTTTTGAATCTCCCCTAGGGCACCTGAGGCTATCAAATGTTTCATGTGCCGTACCATAGGATAACCAGTGTAGGTATAAGTAACAGCAAAAATAGCGTTATGTTTTTTTTGGAGTGTTTCTAATTCAATTGCTTCTTTATATGATGTAGTTAAAGGTTTTTCACAGATAACGTGAAAACCATTCTCCAAAAGTTTTTTTGCCATTGGGAAGTGTAAAAAATTTGGGGTAAGAACAGAAACTACCTCAATACGTTCCTCGCTAGATTTTTTAATTTCTTCCTCTATAAAAGTATCAAAGTCAATGTAGACCCTATCTGTATCGACTCCAATCTTATCAGCAAATTTCAAATTTTCTTCATAATTAGGATTAAAAACTCCTCCGACTATTTGATAGCGATCATACATATTCGAGGCAACACGGTGTAGTATACCTATTAAGGAGTCACCACCGCCACCTAATATTCCAAGTTTAATTTTATTCATACTGTTTTGATTTTAATAGTTTCATTCTTAAAAAAGATTAAAAATAAAGTTAAAACAACAAATGAAAAAATAGCAGGTTGAACCCATATATTCTTCCATAAATGACCTGAATCAGTAACATATTGGTCGGTTAACCATCCTGCAAATCGGAATCCAATCAGCATTCCAACACCATAAGTCGCCAAAGTTATTAACCCTTGGGCAGTACTTTTGAATTTTTCACCAGCTTTAAAGTCAGTATATATTTGGCCTGAAACAAAAAAGAAATCGTAGCAGACACCATGAAGAATGATTCCAAAAATCAACATCCATACTTGAGTGCCTACATTTCCATATGCAAATAAAATATAGCGTATTCCCCAAGCCAAAATACCGACAATAAGGGCATTTTTAATTCCATATCTTTTAATAAAAATAGGCAGCAAAAGTAAAAATAACACTTCTGATATTTGGCCTAAAATCATTTTTGAAGCAGCCGCTTTCATTCCTAGCTCATTTAAAAATTGATTAGCATGTTGATAATAAAATGCTAATGGGACACAAATTAGGATTGATGCGATAAAGAAAAATAGGAAACCTCTATCTTTTAACATAGACAATGCGTCAATACCCATTATTTCTCGGAAAGATAACTTTTTATTAGAAGCTAACTTTGGAGGAGTATTAGGAAGCATAAAACAATAAATCCCAAGTATTGCAGAAGCACCAGAGGACATGTAAAAAGAATATTTTAATGTCTGCATTCCTTCCCACGCAAAAAAACCAATTACTAATCCTGCGACTATCCAACCTACACTTCCCAACACTCTGATTGATGCAAATTGTTTAGAGGGGTCTTCCATTTGGTGAAATGCTACAGAATTTGACAAAGCTAGTGTAGGCATATATAAAAGCATGTAAATAAAAATGTATGGATAAAAATTTGAAAAACTAGCGGAGTTACTTGCCATGTATAATAATGACGCACCTATAATGTGAAGAATGCCCAAGATTTTTTGGGCTTCAAAATAACGATCAGCAATTAATCCTACTACAAAAGGAGCAATTATAGCACCTATAGACTGCGTCTCATAGGCTAGTGCAAGCTGACCCCCAGAAGCATTAAATTCTTGAGAAAGAAATGTTCCCATTGTAACAAACCATCCTCCCCAAATAAAAAACTCAAGGAAAAAAAGGAATGAAAGTTGGAAACGTCTAAAAGGGGTCATCTTTAAATTTTAGAAGCTACTTTTTCAAGTAATTTTTTCGTTGCAATTATACCGTCTATTTCAGAAAGTTTTTCACCTTCATATTCTACTCCAATATATCCAGAATATCCAGCATCTTTTGCAATGGATAATAATTTATAGTAGTTCAAGGTGGTCTCATCTCCATTAGAATCAAACTCATAAGATTTTGCACTCAGACCAAATGCTCTGGGCAGCATCTCAGAGACTCCTAAATACGGATCATAAGGGTCTTCACAATTATTGTCTTTAAGTGATCCATATCCCTCACTCATACAAAAGTTACCAAAGTCTGGTAAAGTGCCGCAATTTTCCAAGTTTACTTGGTTTATAACTTTCATGAGAAGACTTGCATTTGAAGATAATCCGCCGTGATTTTCTACAATCACATTAATGTTCAGAGGCTTAGCATATTCTCCCAAGGCGTTAAGACTTTCTATCGAATATTTTATCCAACTTTCTATTTCTTTTTCCCCTTTTAAGTTTATTCTAATTGCTGAACAATTCATTTTACTAGCAGCATCTATCCATAATTTATGATTTTCAACAGCTTGCATTCTTTCTTCAGAGTTTGAGCTTGCTAAATCCCCCTCGCCGTCAATCATAATAAGCACATTTTTCAAATTGTACTTAGCAGCTAGATCATTATTCTTTGACACAAATTCTTTTATTGCAAAAGATTTGTCTTCACTTTCTGTAACATCTGAATAAAGATCATTTACATATTCTAGTCCTTCAAAACCTAAATCATGTGCGATTTTTGCAAACTCATATGGAGATACTCCATCTTCACGAATAGAATTGTGTATTGACCATTGAGCTAATGAAGTCTTAAAAAAAACTTTCTGATTTGGGCTACTAGTTTTATTTTCATTTTTGCATGACAAAAAATTGAAAATCAAAAGAATCAATAAGGTGGCTTTGGTAAAAATATTTGGTTTCATATACTTTGTTTGTTTTATTCATTATCGTAACACGTTCCTAAATTTATGTAATTTATGATGATCAATAAAGAAAATATATATATTTGAATAACTAGATAGTTGAGCGAATTGATTTTTTATGGAAACCGAATTTGATGCCATTGTTATAGGAACCGGTATAAGTGGTGGTTGGGCAGCCAAAGAACTTTGTGAAAAAGGATTGAAAACCTTAGTATTGGAGCGTGGAAGGATGATAAAACACATCGAAGATTACACCACAATGAATGACGATCCTTGGGATTACAAAAATGGGGACGTCATCACCCAAGAAATTAAAAGGGTACAACCAAAACAGAGCAGAACAGATTATGTAAACAGTGAATCTACAAAACATTTTTTTGTAAACGATCTAGAACATCCATACAAGGAAGAAAAGCCATTTAATTGGATAAGAGGGTATCACGTGGGTGGAAGGTCCCTTCTATGGGCTAGGCATACTTATCGATTAACAGATTTTGATTTTAATGCTAATTTAAAAGAAGGCATAGCAATTGATTGGCCCATTAGATATAAAGATATTGCACCTTGGTATGATTATGTTGAGCGATATATCGGTGTTAGTGGGAAAAATGAAAACCTCCCCCACTTTCCAAATGGGATATATTTAAAGCCTATGGAACTTAATTGTGCAGAAGAAGTTCTCCAAAAAAAAGTCAATAATTCATTTGATGACAGAATAGTCTCTAATGCAAGGATTGCTCACATTACTGAAGGTACAAAACCTGGCTTGGGAAGAGTTAGTTGCCAGTACAGAAATAGATGCAGAAGGGGTTGTCCATATGGAGCCTATTTTAGCAGTAACTCTTCAACCCTTCCAGCAGCAGAGCTTACTGGTAATATGACACTTAAGCCTAACTCTCTAGTTCATGAAATTATTTATGACAAAAATCTTAGAAAAGCAACTGGAGTCCGTGTAATCGATTCTAATACAAAAGAAGTTTTCGATTACAAGGCAAAAGTAATTTTTCTTTGTGCATCTACAGTTGGTTCGACATCAATATTAATGCAGTCAATATCTGAACGCTTTCCAAATGGGATGGGAAATGATTCTGGGGAATTAGGGCATAATCTTATGGATCACCATTTTCAAGTGGGAGCAGATGCAATAATAGAGGGGATTGAAGAAAAATATTATATAGGAAGAAAACCAGCTGGATTTTATATTCCACGATTTAGAAATGTAGGGGGGGACACAAATCAAAAAAACTATACTCGTGGATATGGTTATCAGGGAGATGCAAGCAGAGGAGGAGTATCCAAGAATGCTTTAGAACTCGGATATGGGTCGGACTTTAAAAGATCAATTACAAAACCAGGTGATTGGAGTATTGGAATGCAAGCATTTGGTGAAATTTTACCATATCATGAAAATAAAATGTATCTGGATCAGGATGATAAAGACAGTTGGGGATTACCAAAGGTAGTATTTGATGCAGAGATAAAAGAAAATGAGCTCAATATGAGAAAAGACATGATGCAACAAGCTATTGAAATGTTTGAAGCAGCTGGAGCAAAAGAAATAGTACCATATGATAAAAAATATATTTTTGGGAATGGTATTCATGAAATGGGGACAGCTAGGATGGGAGACAACCCTAAAAATTCTGTTTTAAATAAACATAATCAAATTCATGCAGTAAAAAATGTTTATGTAACAGATGGATCATGTATGACCTCTTCTGGAAATGCAAATCCTTCACTAACATATATGGCCCTCACAGCAAGGGCTGTAAAACACGCAATTCAAGAGTTAAATAAGAAAAATTTATAAATTTATTGGAAATGGATAGGAGAAAAGCTTTAGGGAACATTGGTAAAGGGATTGGGACTATAATAGTAACTCCTTCGATAGTTAGTATATTTCAAAGATGCCAATCGTCTAAAACTTTCAACCCAACTTTTTTTAAATCAGAAGATTTTAATTTGATTTCTCGCCTTATGGAAATTATAATTCCAAAAACAGACATTCCTGGAGCTATAGAACTTAAACTACCAGAATTTGTAGATAATTATATTGATGCAGTATGGGACAAAAAGTCAAAAGAAAATATAAACAAGAGCCTTAAGCTTTTTAAGGATGTTGCTAAAACTAAATTTGGACAAAAACCAACAAGGGATTTAACATTTGATGAGTTAGATAAACTATTAGACAAATTTTTAAAAAGTAAAGATATTAATAGTGATGAAGAAAAAATTGCTGCTAGTTTTACCACTGAGTTAAGGAATCTAACTATTAATGCGTTTCGGACCAATGAATATATTGGTGAAAATGTCCTTGCTTACCAACCAGTTCCAGGAAAAAATGTGGGTTGCGTCGATCTTGATGAAGCAACTGGAGGCAAAGCTTGGTCCCTTCAATAATTTTTATTTCACTATTAATTTACCTTTCATTAATTGCCAATGACCAGGAAACGTGCATAAAAAAGTATAGTATCCTTTTTTTGGCGCATCAAAGGTTATTGTATCACTTTCACCTCCTCCTAAAAGCTTCGTGTAAGCAATGGTTTGGTCTCCTTCAGGAATGTAATCTGTTTTTCTAGCCATGGCGGCTTTTTCAGCAAATTCACTCACGTTAGTATCAGCTTTTAAAAGCACAAAATTATGACCCATCCCAACTTTTGGGAATTTACCATTATGGTTGAGTGTTAAAGTAATTTTTTTACCTGCTGGTATCAATAATATATTCTTGTCGAACTTCATTGTATCATCAGAGTTAATGACAATGTTTGTGCTTAATTCTTCTTCTGAGTTTTGTTCAGTTTTACTAGTTGTTTGTTTTTGTGATGGTTTTGATTCACCGCAGGCATTTATTATTAATCCAAGCAACAAAAAGTAAATAATCTTTTTCATTTTTTTTTTTTTTTTAAAAAATAGAAAAAGAATAGATTTATAAAAAAAAATTTATGTTTTTAAAAGAATTTGAAATTAGGTGGAATGATCTTGATGCAAATAGGCATCTTGCGAATATTTCATT